>NZ_JBIMEY010000003.1:0-389302 GCF_051262655.1 Nesterenkonia maliinae
CGCCACCCACCAAGGCAGATGCGATACCCACAAGCGGAAACCCTGCGCCAACCCCAGCAGCAACACCAACACACTCGCCCGACACCAACGCCAACAGATCCACGAAAACCAGGCAGGCTTGGGCCACCGGGCGCCACACCCGGGGCCCTCAATGAGCACCCCCCGGGAGGGGAGTTCGGATTTGTGGGTTCGAAGGCCGGAGCCGCGCTGCGGTAGTTTTCCGTGCGATATCTCAAAACGTGGATATCCCCGTGACACGGGCCCCTCGGATTCGTCCGGCGGGCCCTTTTTTGTGCCCACCGCACGCAGCATCGTCCCCGCCCCAGGAGAGCCAGACACGACATGACGGCCCCAAACATTCACAGCCCGATCGAGAAGCTCGCGGGTCCCGACCGACGGGCTGGTCCACTCCGGCCGGAACCCGCGCCGAGGTAACGTGCCAGCGATCATCGCGAGACTCAAGCACAACGGGCAATATAAGCCGATCATGGTCCGCGCCGGAACCAATGAGGTTCTCGCGGGAAACCATACGTTGACGACCGCGTCGGAGATGGGCTGGGACCAGATAGCCGCCACCTATGCGTGCGGCAGATCTAGATGTCTGCTTGACTTGCACCACAAGTAAGAAATACGTTCTAAGCGTGAGTAGAGTGCGCGCAGCCACGACGAGACTGGACCCGGGACAGCATTCGATCGATCGTGTCCAGCCCAGGATGAAGGATGGCGTGTGGCTGCTTGACTGGAGTCTTCGCCTCCCGGACGGAAGGCTGGTCACTAAGCGCACACAGGGATCCAGCAAGGGTGAGGTCCGACGGCGCGCGCGTCAGACTTCGAGCGAACTCCTCAGCAGCGCGGACAGCACCTGGAAGACCACAGACTCTCTGGTCGATTACATTGCCGCAGTTTCGAAACCGGCTATCGATAACGCCCGTCTGCGAGAAAGCAGCCAAAAGCGATACTCCCTCGTCCTCAAGCAACTCGTCGGCGACTGCAAAACTCACCGCCACCGTGACAGCCTTCGAGGCCACAGCATCGCGTCTGGGACCACCTTCCGAGCGATGGAGAACGCCCTGCGCGAGATCGCAGAACTCCACGGACCGGAGACCGCACACCAAGCACGAAGCGTGCTATCGAAATACGTCCTGGCGCAGCTCAAGCGCGACAATCTCGTCAGTGCAGACCCCATCAAGGGTGAGTCCCTAGACCTTGGGCCCAAGCAGCTCCCGCAGCGGGGAGGGAAGTCACTTAGCCGCGAGGAGTACAACCGCGTCGTGGATCATCTACTGAGCCTTGACCCGTCGGAGGGGGTCGAGAGCCCGAAACGCGGTCGCTGGAAACTTGAAGACCGAGTCGCCAAGCGGCGGAACGCCATCGATCTAACACTGCTACAGGCTGCCACCGGTCTCCGCATCGGCGAAGCTACTAGCATCACGTGGCGCGAAGTTGGGATTTCGGATGACGGGGCGATGCATGTGGAGGTCACTGCAGCGATCTCGAAAACTCACCGGGGCCGCCATGTCCCAGTCTTGGACGGCAGGGTGGCGGCAAGGATCCTCGAACGCCGAAATTCATCCCAGCACCAGGGCGAGCGGGTCATAGGCTCCCCAGCACATCCGGCAGCTGCATGGGACGGACGCAATTGCACTGCCTCTGTCGCCGATCTCTACCTCTCACTCGCGGAACAACTCGATATCCCACTCCTGAAGACCGCACGATCACATGTGTGGCGGGCGACGTTGAACAGCCTTCTACTGGACTCCGTCCCCGAGGTTGTCCGGACGGCCTTCTTCGGCCACAACGCCGCGACGTCCCGCGCGCACTACACCGACCTTTCTGACACGTCCGGAATGCGTGCCGCCGCTCAAGAACTCCGGACGGTCTAACTACGCGCAAGACTACGGTCTAGATCGGGAATCCTGAGGCATGGACGGATATCTCTGGGCATACGGATTCCTCAAGAGTCCGCTTGATCAGGGGCTTTAGGAGGGCCTGACCAGCAGGAAAAGAATATAACACCTGTAATGAATAGGTCGCCGGTTCGATTCCGGCAGGCGGCTCCACGAATTCCTCTGAACTGGACTTTACTCCCACCTAAAGCATGCTCTCCACGGGGAAACTTCACGGGGGCGCTTCAACTACGGCCATCAAGCGGACCGGGCGTGGCTGCGGCAACCACGCCAGCGACCCATCAGGCATCTTGCTCAGGAGCTTTCGGAGGACACCTCGACGCCGACGAATCCGCCCTCGAGCAGGACTTCGCGCTCAAGTGTGAAGAGCCGGTTTAGTCTCTGCTGATAGCTGTGAGAAGTGCGGCAACCGCTTTGGCTCCAGGGTCTTCAGCGCCAATAGAGGCAGCGTCAGGAACATAGGCGGCTCGACCGGCCCGGGCTGCGACTTTGGCCGTTTCGCGTGCACCCGTTTCTGCGTCTCGGGCAGCTTCTCCCAGGCTTCCGCCCGCGTCCAGGGTCCTGAACGCTGGGGCAAGAGCGTCGACCATCGTTGAGTGGCCTTCCTCAGCACCGCCATGGTGCATCATCGCGTTGAGCCCAGCACCCAAGGCGTCTGCCCAGTTGGAGTCTCGAGCCAGTACCTCTGACATGGCAGTCGTGAGTATCGCAAGAAGAACTCCCGATGAGCCGCCCATTCGTGTTTCAAGGATTCTTGCTACGCGGTTCATGCCTGCGGCAGGGTCGGCGAATCCCAGAGTGCCCGCGTCGAGGTCCGCGAGTACCGCTTCGGCCCCGGCGCGGAACGTCGTTCCTGCATCGCCGTCTCCGGTGGACCTGTCAAGATCGTCGAGATCAGCCTTCAGGTCGATAAGCGTCAAGCACCCCTGTCTGACCCTCTCTTCGATGTGGTTTCCTGAGGAAACATCCATAGCTGTATCTCGTTGATCCGTTTGCCTGCTTTTGGTCCGCGGAGGCGATTCCTTGACTTTCCTCGGCGCTATCCAGGCAGGGGCAGCGGTCGGTGTATCCAGTGCAGCTACCAGGGCATCCTCTGCAGGCATGACTGTGACGGAGAAGCCTTGCATTCCAAGAGATGTCATGGCCCTCACCGGGCCGATGAAGCGTGCGATTCGGGACGGACCGATCTGGCGAATCAGCTCGTGAGTAAGAACAAGGCCCTCCTGGACGGAACATCCTCCTAGGTCGTTGAGCATGATCACCATCTTCTGGTGCTCAGCGTCGATCTCCAGAGACTCGACGACCTGTGCGACCGCGTCGGCAGCACTTTCGATAGAGATGGTCTTTGCGCCAGGTTCGTTGTGGATCCCCATTCCCAGTTCGGTTCCACGCTCGAGATCAGGTGCATCACCTGGCAGCTGAACCGGGCCAAGCGCCAGCCCGATGGTGCGAATCGACCCGGCCGCGTGGCGCGCAGCTTCTGCTACTTCACTGAGACTCTTGCCCGACGACGCAGCGGCTCCCGCCACCTTGTGCACCAATATCGTGCCGGCTATCCCGCGCGGCTGCTCGAAGCCAGGGAGTGCTACATCGTCTGCAACGAGGACGGTTTCGACCTTGTAGCCCTCGTGACGCGCCCGCTCGGCAGCAAGCCCGAAGTTCAGTCGATCACCGGTGTAGTTCTTGATCACCAGCAGGCACCCAGCCGGACCGGAAACATGTCGAATGCCCTCAAGCACAGCGGTGACCGACGGAGAGGAGAAGATCTCGCCAGGTATGGCCGCCTCCAACATTCCCTCACCGATAAACCCGGCATGCGCAGGCTCGTGACCTGACCCACCACCCGAGATGATGGCGACTCGAGATGGGTCGCGCTCTGACGCGGCTCCTACGACAACTGTTGTTCCTTCAGAGGTCTCAAGTTCTTCCAACGCAAGAGTCTGCGTCATGGCCGAAAGCATCTCGGGCACCAAAGTCTCACGAGAGTTATAGAACGGCATCGCGCTCCCCCATTAGTGTCATTGGTCCTGCGTCAGGCGCTTGGACGTGATGTACGTGCGACGGGCTGTGAACCGTATCACACTATACGCTCCAAGTTTCAGACACACAGAGGAAACCGTGAAGCAGGTAACGCGGCTCTTCACACGTGAGCGTGGAGTCCTGCTCGAGGGTGGATTCGTCAGCGTCGGGGCTTCCTCCGGAAGCTCTCCGCTCCCGCGACGGCGGAGCTGCCCAGGTCGCTTCCGGTCAGGCGCTCTAGCCCGGACAGTGCGACGCTCCACTCCTGCGTGGTGGCCACCGACGCCCAGTTCGAATTCAACAGCGTCATCAGCGTGGTGTGAATGGTCTTGGCATCGGCAGCACCTGCCTCGTTCGCGAGGTTCACCGCTCCTGTCGCGTCCGAGAGGACCTCGGTGCTGAAGCCCAGACCTTCACCTTCCACGGCGGAGGCAAGGACGCAGTTGTTGGTCATGTAACCGACCAGGGTGACGGTGTCGATGTCGTGCTCCCGAAGCCATGACGCAACATCCGTGTCGGCGTAGATCGAGCCATACTCCTTGACGACGGACTTCCAGTCCTGGGTCTCACGCTGAGCAACATCGGGGTGCAGCTGGAAACCTGGCTGAGTCGGGTCGAAGACCGGCGCCCCCTCCCCAGCCGTGTGCTGAATGGCAAGGACCGGAATATCCGCTGTCTGTGCAGCATCGATGGCCTGGGTGATTCGGGGCAGCGATTCAGCGTGGGGCGGGTACTGGATCTCCAGCGGGCCGGAGAAGTACTGCTGCTGAACATCGATGACGACCAGGGCGCGACGGGGAGCACTCATGGGGATCTCCTTGATCTAAGGGGCGAGGGGCACGTCCAGAGACGACACCATCTCATCCTTCAACCCGGAGAGCATCCCCACAACTGGCTCGCAGGCATAGGTTTGACGTGTGAGCCGCGACCTCGCTAGAGCTCCTGCGCCTGGACCAGCGCATACACCCGGGATGGGCTCGCTGTCCCGTCCACGATCGGCAGCGGCGCCACCACCAGCATCGCTCCGACGGCGGGAAGCTTGTCCAAGTTCTGCAGCGAGGTGATCCCGTACTTGTCGTTGCCCAGCAGGTGATAGTGGACCGGGAAGGGAGGGTCCAGCTCGGCGCCGCGGCCGGCGTCGATCCCGACGGTCTCCACCCCGATGCCGGAGAGCGCGGTCTCCTCCGCGATCCACAGGGCCGCCTCTGCCGAAATGCCAGGCGTGTGCGAGCCGGTCTCGTCGACGTTGAGGAATGCCTCCTGATCCTGGGCGAAACGATCCCAACCGGTGCGCAGGAGCAGCCAGCCATTCTCCGGCAGTGGACCATGCTCGGACTCCCAGGCACGGATGTCCTCGATCTGAAGCAGGAAGTCCGGATCCTTCTCGACCTGCGCCCGGACATCCAGTACCGCGGCAGGTCCGATCAACCGTTCAGGCGGGATGGAGGACACGTCGTGGCCCTCGCGTCCTGAGACCCAGTGGACCGGGGCATCGATGTGGGTGCCCACGTGTTCACCGGTGTGGATGTTGTGGTGCTTCCAGAAAGGACCCGGGGCGTCGTATTCGGCGACCTTGTCCAAGCTGAAATCGATCAGGTTGACGAAGGGCTCCGGCAGCTTCAGCGTCGGCGTCGAGGCCGAGAGCGGATTGGTCAGGTCGACGATGCGCACGGAGTTGTCAGACAGGCCAGCGATCAGCGCATTCACTGCGGTCATGTGATTCCACCCTTTTCTGGTCAGGAGATTTCTGGTGAGGATATCGGAGCGTCAGTGCCCCTTGAAAGCCTCCGCCAGCCACCAGGAACCTCCATCGTCTGCGATCTTCGCATCGATCACCACCGGGCCGGTGGGCTCAGACGCCACCCATGCCCGCAATTGTTCAAGGTCCTCGGTGGAGCGGACGGTGAATCCTTCGGCACCGAATCCTCGGGCAACCGCAGCGATGTCCGTATCGGGGAACGTCACCGTCGCCAGATCCTGATCCTCACCGAAGTGGTGCACCTCAGCGGAGTAGGCGGCGTCGTTGTAGACCACCACGACCAACGGCAGCTTCAGCCGCACCGCTGTCTCCAACTCCTGGACGGACATTAGGAAGCCGCCGTCGCCCGTTCCCAACACGGGCATCCGCCCAGGCTGCGCCAGCGCCGAACCGATGGCGGTGTAGAGGCCGAGCCCTATCGATTGGAACGCCTGGGTGAAGCAGAAGCCGAACTCGTCCGGGACGTCGAAGTACTGACTGGGGTATCCCATGAAGTTTCCGGAGTCGATGCTGACGATGCGCTCGGCTGGGAGAATGCGGTTGATCGCCTTGGAGAGCTCCCGCGGATCCACGCTCTGCCCCGGAGCGCCTAAGACCTCGGTCGGCGTCTGGTCCCAGCGGGAGCCGGTGGCGATGCGCTCGCGCACCTCAGCGGTGCGGTACCCGGTCCGCTCCCGACCCTCAAACGACTCCAGCAGAGCCCCGGCCACGCTGGCCGCACTGCCCAGGACCGAGATATCCACCGGCCGATGCGCCCCCAGTGCCGAGTCCGCCACGTCGATCTGGGCAACCACGGCATTGGGGCCGATGAGCTTCCCATGCCGCGTGGTCCACATGTTCAGGGCGCAGCCGAACGCGACGATCAGGTCGGCATCACGGATCAGTTCTGCGCTCAGCGGCGAGGCGAAGCCGCCTGAGATGCCGAGGTTAAAGTCCTCGTCATTGAACAGCCCCTTCGCCACAGCGCTGGTGGCCAGCAGAGCGCCGGTCGCCTGGGCCAGCGCCACGATCTCCGCTTTGGCGCCGCGTCCGCCGCGCCCGGCCACGAAGACCGGCCGTTGGCTGCGCGACAGCGCCTCGATGAGCGGGACGAGCTCATCCTGGGACGGCGTGCTCTCGGGTCGGGGTTCCACTCCGAGCTGTGGGATCTCTCCGACCGCCTCTGCGGCCTGCACATCCAGGGGCAGGTTCAACACCACGGTGCGCCGATCTCGGAGGGCTTTTCGGTATGCCCTGAGGGTGTCTGCGAGCGCCGACTCCGCGGAGTGGACGCGGTCGGCATCGGCGCCCAGAGCGCGGGCGAAGCCGCCCTGGTCCATGGCGAAGTTCGAATGGACCTGGTGGGCGGCAGATTCCGCGGCCAGCACGATCATGGGAGTGCGGGACTTTGCGGCTTCGGTGATGCCGGTGCCGGCATTGGTCAGGCCGCATCCCTGGTGGAGGCTCAGGACACTGACCTCCCCGCTCATCCGGGAGTACGCGTCCGCCATCGTCGCAGCACCGCCCTCATGCCGGGACGCCGTGAATGGGACGCCAGCGTGACGCAAGGCGTTGGTTACGACGAAATTGCCGCTGCCGACGACGCCGAAGGCGTGCCCGACACCGAGACGGGCCAGATAGGCGCCGATCTGCTCTGCGACGGTGGTCATCTGCTCTCCCTGGATCGTTGAATCGCCGACATGCCTATTCGACCATGCCAGCAGTGATCTCTGGCGGGCAGGTCCCGGAGTTCCCCAGTCCGCGTCCGTTGAAGCTGACCCTTACAGCACCGCCGCGCCGCAACAAGACTGAGTCGATCACCGAACAGAGCGCATCGATGAGATGACGCGCGTCTTCCGTTAGTCTCGACTCTCGGGCTCCGCCCTTGAGAGGACGTCATGGAACACCACTTCGCGCAACGGATCCAACGGGTCCGACCCTCGGCCATCCGCCAGCTGCTGCAGCTCGGTGATGACCCCTCGATCACGTCGTTCGGGGGCGGCTACCCAGACCCCAGCCTGTTCCCCGTCGAGCAGCTTCGTGAGGTCTACGACCACGTCCTGAGTCAACAGGGCCGCACTGCTCTGCAGTACACGGGCACCGCGGGCATCCCCGCCCTGCGTGCACAGATCGCCGAGCGGATGCTCCGCGACGGCTCGACCTGCGCCGCCGACGACGTTCTGGTGCTCCAGGGCGCCCAGCAGGGCCTCGACCTGGTCGCGAAACTATTGATCAACCCCGGCGACGTGATCGTCACGGAGAACCCCACCTTTCTGGGGGCGCTTGTGGCCTTCAATCCCTACGAACCGGACTATGCCCCTGTGGCCCTCGACGAGGGCGGCATGGACATGGACGCGCTGGAGCAGGTGCTGGCAGGCACGCCGCGGGCGAAGTTCATCTACGTCATCCCCGATTTCCAAAACCCCACCGGCGTCACGCTGAGCGCTGCGCGCCGCCACCGCCTGCTCGAGCTGGCCAACCAGCACGACCTCATCGTCCTGGAAGACACCCCCTATCGGGAACTGCGGTTCGAAGGCGAGCAGCTCCCGACGTTGCATTCGCTGGACACCGAGGGCCGCGTCATCCATCTTGGTAGCTTCTCCAAAACGCTCGCGCCCGGGCTGAGGATGGGCTACGCGGTGGCGAATCGGGGGATTCTGGCGAAGCTCGAGCTGCTCAAACTGGCGGCCGACACCCAGTCGTCCACGCTGAACATGACGGCTGTAGCCCGGTTCCTGACCGAGTTCGACCTCGACGCACACCTCGAGTCCGTCCGCCCGGTCTACCGGGCCAAGCGCGACGCGATGCTGGGCGCCATGGAGGAGAGCTTCCCCGCCGATGTGCAGTACACCCGACCCGAGGGTGGGCTGTTCACCTGGGTGACCTTCTCGCCAGGCTTCGACGCCGCCGGATTTATGGTCGAACAGGCGTTGCCCGAGGCCCGGGTGGCCTACGTCCCTGGTGAGACGTTCTTCCCGACCACGTCCCCTGCCACGCAGGCCTCGCACTACGCGCGATTCAGTTACGCAGGCGTCCCGCAGGAGGAGATGGTCGCCGGGATCCATCGCCTAGGCGACCTGTTGGCCGGGTCCTGAGAGGCAGAATGGTGTCCATGCAGCAACTGACCTTTTGCGGACTGGAGATCTCCTTCGATCACCGAGTGCTGGAGCCCCGTCCCTGGACGGAGGCGCAGTCGGAGTGGGCGGCCGAGCTTCTCGTGGATGCACCACCCGGACCGGTGCTGGAGCTCTGCGCCGGCGTCGGGCATATCGGGCTGGGCGCCGTGTGCGAGTCAGACCGCAACCTCATCATGGTGGACATCAACCCCGCAGCGCGGGTGCTGGCGCTGGAGAATGCGGCGCTCAATGGTCTGGACTCCCAGGTCGAGTTCCGGCTGAACCAGATGGAGACTGCGCTGGACGCCGATGAGCGCTTCAGCCTGATCGTGGCGGACCCACCATGGGTGCGGTCGGCTGACACCTCGCTGTTCCCCGAGGATCCGGTGCGCGCCATCGACGGCGGCGACGACGGACTCGACCTCGCACGCACGTGCGTGGATCTCTTCGATCTGCACCTCAGTCCCGGCGGGTCCGGGCTGCTCCAGATCGGGACCCTGGCGCAGGCTGAGGCGATCACCGCCTACGCCGCGGATCGCCGCTCAGGCTCGCTCAGCGTCGTCGACTCCCGGGCCTATGAGCGCGGCGTGCTGATCCTGTTTGTCCACTGACCAGGTCCACCGCTGATCCACCGCCCGCTCAGTCGCGAGACCGCTTGCGCAGCAGTTTGTGCGTGCCGTCGCACCAGGGCTTGATCTTAGATCCGCCACACCGGCACACGGCGCTCACCGGGCGCGTCGTGGGGTGTTCGTTGCCCTCTTCGTCCTGGACCAGGTGATCTCCTCGGAGCAGCATCGGTCCTCCGGGGCAGAGCACCACGTCGGGAGGGGACGACTCCTGGGCCCCGCTCATGCCGCCCACTGCTTGAGCATCCGGGTCGCGTAGCGATCCTCGAGGTCCAAAGAGGTCCAGGCGCCGAAGTAGACGTCGTCGTGCAGGTCGGGCTCCTCCTCGAGGAGGGTGCCACAGATGGTGCGCACTGCTAGCTGCTCGTGCACCGCATCCGCCTCGATGTGTTCGGTGTAGTAGCCGCTCATGGACGCGGGGAACCCGAGCCGGTCCAGTCCCTGGGCCATCTGGCGCGAGGGCAGGGAGCTGGTCGCCTCGAAGGCGGCCAGAAAACCCAGGGAGGCGCCGCGCAGCCGGCGGTTGAGTCCGAAGAGGGACATGGCGTTGTTCTCCTCGAGGACCTCCAGCGGCACTTCGTCGATGTAGGCGCCATACCTGGAGTCCAAGCCGCTCTCCGCCAGGCCGCGGCTGAACAGGTGCGCGTGGAGACGGCTGGGATCGCCGCTGCCATATTCGTCGAACTGCACCTCCATGACCGCTGCCTTGACCCGGTCAGACAGGCGGGGGATCACCCAGGTCGTGTGGTCTGACTCTTTCAGGTGATAGATGGAGCGGTGCCGGAGCAGCTCTGTCACCTCGTCCTCGGTGGCGTTGCGCTGCACGTGCTGAGCCAGGGAGGCGCCGTCGTGCGCCTCGACGAAGTCGAAGAACTTCTCCGCGAACCCGTCCGACGTAGGCAGTTCAGGGACGCGTGCCCGCAGGGTTTGTTCAAACTCATCCTCCAGGCTGCGCCGGACGCCGATCAGCTGCGGGTCCCACTCCAGGTCTCCGCTGACGTCCTCGAATCCCCGGTAGTGCTGCTCGTAGAGCACCCAGAGCGCGAGCTGCGCATCTTCAGGACCATCTGGAGCAGGTGCCCTCGCCAGGTCTGCGGTCTGCCCGGCGCGCATCGCACCCAACACAGCATGGCTCAGCGAGCCGCGACTTTCCGGACTCAACATGAGGGCATCCACATGTCGCACGTTCCAGAACAACTACGGAAGCTGCACATCGGGTTCTCGTCTCTCGATCTCGAAGGATCTCCACACTCGGCGTCCATCCCAGTGTGACCCCAAACGCGGGGCGGCGCGAATAATGGGTCCGCAGTTTCTGTTGGAGAGCGTCTTGGCCGGCCGCAGTGTGGATGGCACTCATCCCGTCACGACCAGGCCAAGGTGCTGCGCCAAGGATGGGGCCAGCTCCACCAGCTGCTCCTCGCTGATCACCGCGCCCTTCAGTCCGGCGAGCCCGACGATCCGGCTCAGCTGGGCGCCGCGCAGGTCGACATCCTTGAGCCGGGCTCCGCTGGACTCCAGCGAGCCGACGGTGCAGTCAGAGAACCTCACCCGGGTGGCACGCGCGCCGGAGATGTCCAGCTCCGCGATGGTGCAGTGTTCGAACGACACGTCCGCAAGCACGGCATTGCGCAGATTCACCAGGTCCAGCTTGCATCCGCGCAGCACCAGCCCGCTGATCCCAGCGTCGTAGAGCTCCGCGACGCCGAAGCGACTGCCCTCGATCGAGACATCTCGCCAGGTGGACCGTGGAGCCTTCAGATGTGGCGAACTGACTCGTTCCCAGGTGGATTCCACCACCGAGGCCGCAGAGAAGTCTGCGTCCATGAGCGTCACGGAGCGCAGCAGGCATTCGGTGAGTCTTCCGCCGGAGAGATCCATGCCGGTCAGGTCGGCATCCTCCAAGCGGATGCGGTCAGCCTGTCCGGTGCGCTCGAGCGCCTCCACGCTGCCGAGCTCCAGTTCACCCCTCCGGGACGTGCGGAGCTTGGGTCCTTGAATCGGTCGCATCGTCTGCCTCTCAGTCGGGCCCAGCCTAGCCCCGCGGGCGGACATGGCCCGGTGTTACAGTGCAAAGATGGATCTCCGAGTAGCTGCCTATGCCGTCATCACGGACCACGACGGGCGGATGCTGCTGCCGCACTGGCATGTCAGCGGCACCGCCAAGGGATGGACTCTTCCCGGCGGCGGGCTGAACCCGGGTGAGGACCCGGCGGACGGCGTCGTCCGGGAGGTCTTCGAGGAATCCGGTTATGAGGCGGAGGTCGAGCAGCTGCTGGGCATTGATAACTTCATCATCCCCGGGGACCGTCGGATCCATGAGAGCGAGCGCGGAACGGCCTTGCAGAACCTGCGCATCATCTACCGCGCCCGGGTCACCAGAGGCTCCCTGACCGTGGAGCCGGATGGGTCCACCGACGCTGTGCGCTGGTTCACCCATGCGGAGATCGACGGACTGCACCGGGTCTCGCTGGTCGACGTCGGCCGACGGTTCGCCGGTCTGCTGACCGACGCCGCGCGCTGACCTTCCAGCACTGATTCACGGGCACTGACCCAGCCGCACTGGTTCAACACCGACGGCCGGTCGGCGCTCCGCTCAGACCGCGGCTTCGGAGGCGTCTTGCAGCGCTTGCTTGACCTGGTCGGCGCGGCGTCGCACCGCCAGCAGCTCACCGTGTCCCAGCCGCACCATGGCAGCCGCCTCGGCGGTGGTGGCCAGGTGATTGGCCGCTCGGGAGAGTGAGGAATGCAGCTTGGTGACTCCCCCGGGCACCTGCAGGCCGTCGCTGAAGTGGCTGATCTGCGCCCTGCGGCAGAGCTCGTAGACGGTGTCCAGCTGCTCGGCCAGCTCGTCGCCGATCAGCACCAGCTGGCTGTAGGTCGCGTCATCCTTCACCCCGTCGATCACCTGGTGATACCGGTCCAGCCCGCGCACGTAACGGTCGTGGGCCTGGCGCCACAGTCCCTTGCCCAGCTCTTTGTCGAGGCGACGGGCGCGGCGGCGGCGGGGAAAGAGCTTCATCATGATGCGCAAAAGTCTATCGAATCGCGCCCTCCCGATCTGCTGGAGGGCGCATTCCACGACTTGTTGCGCCCGAAGACCGCGTCCACTGCTCGCAGGTTCTGCCCCTCAACGCCAGGGGTCACACCATGGTGAGCAGAATCTTGCCGGTGTGGTTCCCGGAGTCGAAATACCGATGCGCCTCGGCGGCCTCCTCCAGCGGGAAGGTCTTGTCGGTCTGGACCTTGATCTGCCCGGATTCGATCAGCGGCCAGATCTCCTCCCCCACGGCCTGCACGATCTCGGCCTTGGCCTCGGCGTCGCGGGCCCGCAGGGTGGTCGCGATGATGCGCAGCCGCTTGGCCAGCATCAGGCCGAGGTCCAGCTCAGCGGTGCGTCCACCCTGCAGTCCGATGATCACCAGGCGCCCGGCGGTCGCCAGCGAGCGCAGATTGGCGTCCAGGTACTTCGCGCCGACGACGTCGAAGATCACGTCCACCCCGCGGCCCTCGGTGAGCTCCTGGACCCGTGACCCAAGGTCCTCCTCGCGGTAGTTGATCACGTGGTCGGCCCCCAGTTCGACGGCGAGGCTCGCCTTCTCCGCGGAGCCGACAGTGGTCAGCACCTCGGCGCCGAGTTCGTGCAGGTACTGCAGCGCGAAGGACCCGATCCCGCCGGTCCCGCCGTGGACCAGCACCGTGTCCCCGGGCTGCACGTGCGCCTCACCGCGCAGGTTCGAATGCACGGTGGCGGCCACTTCGATCAGCCCGGCGGCATCGGTGAGGCTGACCCCTGCCGGGACCGGCAGCACGTGGCGCGCATCGACGAGGACCTGCTCGGCGTAGCCGCCCCCGGCCAGCAGCGCCACGACCTCCTTGCCGATCAGCTCCTCCACGGCGACGCCACTGCCCTGGCCTGCGGCGATGACCCGGCCGGAGACCTCCAGCCCGGGGATCTCGGAGGCGCCCTTCGGCGGCGGGTACACCCCGAGACGCTGCATCACGTCGGCCCGGTTCAGTCCTGCGGCCGCGACCTGGATCAGCACCTGCCCGGTGGCGGGAGTGGGGTCGGCCTGCTCGGCAACGGTGATGACCTCTGGCCCACCGGCGTCGCTGTACTGCACTGCTCGCATGCTCGCGCTCCTCAACTCGATCCGCACCTGCGACTCACGTATAGTCTGTGTCTGGAGTTTTCCACGAAACACCGGAGAGCTCCACGCCGGCTGAGAAGTCGAGGAGCGCTGTCCGAGCGGCCGAAGGAGCTGGTCTTGAAAACCAGTGTGCGGCAACCCCGCACCGTGGGTTCGAATCCCACGCGCTCCGCTCACTGAGGTGTGGGGTCCCGCGGCCGGGACCCCACATAGCTCTGCGAACCAGGTCTCGAGAGAATGTCCCGCACCGACCACGCGGACACCGGTGGTGAAGCGGAGGTGCGGATGCGCAAGGACATGGCTGGACCAGGTCTGCTGAGCATCCTGCTCGGCGCCGTGGCAGTGGGCCCGCTGCTGCTCTACGGGCTCAGCGCCACCAGCGAAGCGATCATCACCGACCTCGAGATCAACGAGGCCCAGTTCGGCCTGCTCGCCACCATCTGCTTCGCCTGCGCCGCCGTGGGCAACGCCACCCTGGGACGACTGGCGGACCGCCACTCCGATCTCACCCTGATGACCGTGATCTTCCTGATCGCCTCCCTGGCGCTGGGACTCGCCGGAGTTCCCGGCGGGTATCTGGTGCTGGTGATCGCCGCGGGACTCTCCGGCGTCGCCCAGTCCTTCCCCAACGGGGTCACGAACCGGATTCTGCTGGAACGGGTCCCGGCGAACAAACGCATCGGCTGGGTCGGAGTCAAGCAGTCCGGGGTCCAGGTCAGCCAGCTGATCGCGAGCCTGAGCTTTCCACTGTTGGCGGTCCTGATCGGCTGGCGCGGCACCGCGCTGCTCGCCGCCCTGGTCCCACTGGTGCTGCTGGCCTTCACCTGGCGCATCCTGCGCAGGGTCCCGCTGCTGCACCCGCGGCGCGACGCCGCCCCGTCGCCAGATTCGTCGCAGGACCGGTCACCGGACCCGACACCCGCTCGCTCCGGCAGTCGCTCGGGTGCGGTCTGGGCGCTGGCGGCGTTCGGCTGCCTCAACGGGATCGGCGTGCAGGCGACGAATGTCTACCTCCCGCTCTTCGCCGTCCGGGAGCTGGACTTCTCTCTGGTCCTCGGCGGCGCGACGGCCGCCGTCGCCGGTGTGGTCGGGGTGACCGCCCGGATCGGGTGGGCCCGGGTGATGGCGAGAGGCACCTCGGGGCCGCTGCTGCTGCTGATCCTCGCGCTGACCGCACTGACCGGCGTCGGGGCTTTCCTCGGCGCCGACGCGACCGGCTGGCCCGCGCTGCTGTGGACCGCGGTGGTGCTCCACGGCGCCTCGGCCCTGGGCGTCTCGGTGGTGCTGATGAGCGTGCTGCTGCGCAGCATCCCCTCGGCCAAGATGGCGTCTGCCTCCGGAGTCGTCACCGCCGGGATGTTCACCGGCTTCGCGATCGGCCCGCTGGGCATGGGCCTCCTGATCGGCTCCGGCGGGGGCTTCACGCTGGGCTGGATGGCCGTGGCAGGGATCTATCTGCTCTCCACGCTGCTGGCCGTGCTCCTGGTCAGCCGCCGTCGTCGGCCTCGGAACCACTGAGTCGCAACACCGTGCGGCCCTGTGCCGACACCGCCGCAACATGCCGGTGGCAGGGTTCACACGCCCAGTACAGTAAAGCGTGAACAGACCCTACCCAGGAGGTCACCCATGACCGGCCACACTCCCCCGCAGGACGTCCAGCACGCCGCCCAGCGCGCCTTGACCTGGATCGATGAGGGCAAGGCCGGGAAGGGCTTCACCGACACCGGGCGCCACCGGGCACAAGAGCTGGCCGAGGGCGCCGAGGTCCCGCTGGAGCACATCCACAAGATGCGCCAGTACTTCGCCCGGCACACCGTGGACCGCGACGCCGAGGGCTTCCACCACGGGCAGCATGGCTATCCCAGCCCGGGCCGGGTCGCCTGGGACGCCTGGGGCGGAGACCCCGGTGAGACCTGGGCGAACCGGGAGAAGTTCGACGACGCCGACTGAGCATCCACCGCAGCAGAGAGCAGGCACCGATCATGGCATTCACCAAGGGCGACAAGGTCTCCTGGAACACCCCGCAGGGCAAGACCCATGGCACCATCAAGAGCAAGCACACCAAGGACCTCGAGCACCAGGGCCAGACGTTCCGCGCCTCCTCGGAGGACCCGGTCTATGTCGTGGAGTCCGAGAAGACCGGTGCCGAGGCCGCGCACCACGAGAAGGCGCTCGACAAGCGCTAGCTGATCAGGGCTGCTGTGCCGCGATCCGCGACGGTGACCGCACGAAGAACGCTCCGGCCACGGCGGCGAGAGACATGATTCCGGCGACCATGAACGCCGACTGCGCCCCGGAGGCCTGTGCCGCGATCTCCCCGAGCGAGCCCGACTCCTGGGCCGCGACCCGGGACATCGTGGTGATCAGCACTGCCACGCCGACAGCCCCGCCCACCTGCTGCAGCGTGTTCAGCACCGCGGAGCCGTGGGAGTAGAGACTGGGCCGCAGTGAGCTCAGCGAGGCTGAGAACAGCGGGGTGAAGGACATCGCCAGGCCGATGGACATCGCGATCTGGATGCTCGCGAGCAGGGCGGCCGAGGTGTTCTCACCGACCAGGCTGTAGGACCAGAGGCCGCCGGAGACCAGGATGGTGCCTGGGATGAGCAGCGGACGGGGGCCACGGGCGTCGTAGATGCGACCGACGATGGGGCCGAGGATGCCCATCACCACGGAGCCGGGCAGGACGATGAGTCCGGCCTGGGTGGCTGAGAGACCGACGACGTTCTGCAGGTAGAGCGGCAGCAGCGTCAGGCTGCCGAACATCGACAGCGCCAGGATGGTCATGACCACGACGGCCATCGTGAAGTTCACCGAGCGGAAGACCCGCAGGTCGAGCAGGGCCTGCTCGCGACGCTGCAGCCGCAGCTGGCGCCACACGAACAGCGCGAGGGACAACACTGCGGCGCCGAGCATCAGGGCGATCACGCTGGTCGGGGTGTCTGCGGATTCCGTGCCGTGGGCGCTGCCGAGCTGGCTCAGCGCGAAGACCGCACCGCCGAAGCCGAGGGCCGAGAGGATGACCGAGGCGACGTCGATGCGCCGGTACTGGGACTCCCCCAGGTTCAGCATCCATTTCGCGCCGATCAGCAGAGCGACCACCGCGATGGGCAGGATCAGTCCGAAGATCCAGCGCCAGCTCAGCGAGTCCAGGATCAGACCGGAGAGGGTGGGGCCGATGGCGGGGGCAAGCGCCATCACGATGCCGGCGCGACCCATGATCCGACCGCGGGAGTGCTCCGGCACCACGTTCATCACGGTGGTCATCAGCAGCGGCATCATGATCGCGGTGCCCGAGGCCTGCACGATGCGCCCCAGCAGCAGCACCGTGAACCCGGGGGCCACGAGACAGATGAGCGTGCCGAGGGTGAAGAGCGTCATCGCGGTCAGGTAGACGCCCCGGGTGCTGAAGCGCTGCAGGACAAGGCCGGTGATCGGAATGACCACTGCCATGGTGAGCATGAACGCGCTGGTCAGCCACTGTCCGAGCGAGGGTGCGATGCCCAGTTCCACGTTGAGCTGCGGGATCGCGATGCCCATCGTCGTCTCATTGAGGATCGCGACGAAGGCCGAGATCAGCAGCAGCCAGATGACGCGCATTCCCCGAGGATCGATCGCTTCTGGCCGGGTCTCGGCCTCTGTGCTCACGGACACTGTTGAACTCCTTGAAAGAAAAATCACGCGAGGGACGGACGCGGGCATGCGTAACCTCACCGGAGAGACACTATATGACTATCGTGGCAGAGTCTGCCAAAACCGACAGTTAGACTGAACACATGGACGAATCACCGGCGATCGGCATACGTGAACGAGCGCGCGGCGCACTGCGCGGAGAGCTCGCGGATGTCGCGCTTGGGCTCTTCGAAGAGCGCGGCTACGACCAGACACCCGTGGATGACATCGCCTCCGCGGCCGGCATCTCGCCGCGCACGTTCTACCGTTACTTCGGCACCAAAGAGGAGGTCCTCTTCGGTGACCTGCCGACGACCAGCGTGGATCTGCCCGCACTGCTCAGCGACCACCTCACTCAGGTGGACCCCTGGGAGGCGCTGCATCAGACGATGCGCCACGTCGCCGAGAACATCGGCACCGAGCGCGTGCGCTGGTCGCGGCTGCTGCGAGTGGTCAACACCAGTGACACCCTGCGCGCCGGACATCTCGAACAGCAGATGAACCTGGCGCAGTCCCTGATCCCCACGCTGATCCCCGCGGTGGAGGGACCCGCGGGCTGGAGCGACCTGCGCGCCCGCGTGCTGGTCCACGCGGCGCTGACCTGCTTCGACACTGCGTTCTCGCACTGGGCCGAGCGCGACGGAGACATCGAGATGCTCGAGGCCCTGGACATCGCGTTCACGACGTTCTCCACCGTGGACTCAGTCAAGTCCTGAGTGTCGGGCAGTCCCGTATCCCGGCACTCCCGAGCTCCGGGCGATCAGGACGGGAGGGATCCGGGCATCTGGGTCGAGCTCAGCTCTGGCAGGACGGGCAGAAGTAGATCACCCGGTCGGCAACAGCGGCCTTGCGCAGCTCCGCCTCGCCGAGTTCGCTCTTGCGCAGCCGGGTCCCGCAGCGCATGCAGGGCTTGCCACCGCGCCCGTAGACCCAGTACGGCGGTCCGGCCGTGGGGTTGGCGGTGGTGCACCGGCGGATGCGCAGCCGGTTCACCGTCAGCAGCTTCTCGCTGAGTTCGATCACCCGAGCCAGATTGTCCACCTCGGCCACGGGTCTGGTGGGCAGGATGCCCGCGAGGAAGCAGATCTCGCTGCGGAAGACGTTGCCGATGCCGGCGAGGTTGCGCTGGTCCAGCAGCGCCACGCCGATGCTGCGCTGCGGCGCAGAGAGCAGCCGCCGCGTCGCCTCTGCGGGATCCCAGTCTGGGCCGAGCAGGTCGGGTCCTAGGTGTGCGAGCTTCTCACCCTCCTCCGCCGGGGAGAGGATGCTCAGCTCCCCCAGCGAGAAGCCCACGGCTTCCTGGTCCTGGGTGCGCAGCACGCAGCGCGCGGTGTGGGCCGGGCGTCGCCACTGCGGGCGTCCACCCTGGGGGTCGCAGGGGTAGACGTGCCAGGTGCCCTCCATCTTCAGATGCGACTGCACCGTGAGGTCACCGAACTGCATCAGCAGGTGTTTGCCGCGGGCGATCACCCGCTGAACGGTCCGGCCGGAGAGATCCACCGTCGCGTAGCTGGGCACCCGGAAGTCGCTGGAGGCCAGCATCTTCCCGCCGAGAGCGGCGTGCAGCACGGCCGCCTGCCGGAACACGGTATCTCCCTCGGGCACGTCAGGTCTCCGTCAGCGACTCGGGCGAGATCCGGGTCAGGTCTGGTTCTTGAAGACCACGAGAAACTTGCGGGCTTCCTCTTTGGTCAGCGGCGAGTGCGCGGAGAGCAGCTCGGCCGCCTGGTCCACCCGGTCGTCGCGCAGCAGCGCGTAGAGCTGGTCGTGGACCCAGGGCTCCAGGTCATCGTGGGAGAGGGTGATCTTCTCCTCGCCGCGCTGGACCTCGAGGTGGAAGCCCGCCATCTCTTCCTCTTCGGTGTCCCAGTCCTCGGGGATGGTGAGCTCGTCCTCGGGGTTGAACCCTGACTCTGCCATCAGGCGCTTGGCCCGGGCGTCCACATCGTGGGGAGTCTCGGCGTCGTTGCTGGGCTTGTCGCCGCCGGGGACGTTGGGGAGCTGCTGGGAGTTCTCCCCGATGATCTCGCCGGTCTGCGGGTCGGCCTCGCCGAGGGGCTTGGAGGGGTCCCGGTCCGAGGTGCCGCGATCCGAGGGGCCGCGGTCCGAGGTGCCGGCGTCGTCGCGGACTCCGTCGATGACGTCTTCGACCAGCTCGCCGTCGAGGACCTCGTCCTCGGGCGCAGGGCGGTCGCGGGCATCGACCGGGCTCGAGACCGCCCCGTCGTCGTCGGAGCCGCCCAGTTCATCCTCGACACGCAGCTCGGAGGGAGCCTGCTGGGGGTAGACGTGGAGGGCCTGGACCGCGATGATGCAGTCCTTGATCGGTGCGCCGGTGGACTGCTTGAATATGGCCAGCGCGCGCCGGCCGTCCTCGGCGCCGATGGCGCGGTAGAGCTCGCGGTGTTGCTCGTCGGAGAGGGCCAGCGCGGCCTTGCGCGCGTTCTCCGGCGTCACCGCCACCTTGATGCCGTCGTTGAGCTTCTGGGCCTGCCGCTGCATGAGCATGCGAATACCCAGGAACAAGAGGACACCGACTGCGAGTACTACCAGAATTTCCACACTGCCAGTCTACGTCGGTTCTCCTGGGCATGAGCTAGATGACCCCCGCTCACGTAGGATCATCCCGTGACTATTGATCTTTCAGCCTCCTTTAAGGCATACGACGTCCGCGGACTCGTGGACGAGACCATCACCGAAGAGTCGGTGCGCGCCGTGGGCGCCGCATTCGTCGACGTCCTCGGTCTCGCCGGGCAGACCGTGCTGGTGGGCGGTGACATGCGCGCATCCTCCGCGGACTTCACTGCAGCCTTCACCCAGGGGGCCACCTCCCGCGGGGCGAACGTCACCCAGCTGGGCCTGATCTCCACCGACATGCTCTACTTCGCATCCGGCACCATGGAAGCCCCGGGCGTGGTCTTCACCGCCAGCCACAACCCCGCGCAGTACAACGGGATGAAGATGTCCAAGGCCGGCGCTGTGCCGCTCTCGGCGGAGACCGGACTGGAAGACATCCGCGACGCCGCCCAGGCCTACCTCGACGCCGAAGAGATCCCCGCAGTTGAGGAGCCCGGCTCGGTGGAGCTGATCAACATCCTCGCCCAGTACTCCGAATACCTGCGCTCCCTGGTGGACCTCTCCGGGATCAAGCCGCTGAAGGTCGTGGTCGACGCCGCCAACGGCATGTCCGGGCTGACCACCGGCGCGGTGCTCGGCGATGACCTGCTGGCCGCCCTGGCGCTGGAGATCACCCCGTTGTTCTTCGAGCTCGACGGCACCTTCCCCAACCACCCGGCGAACCCGCTGGAGTCGGAGAACCTTCGCGATCTGCAGGCCAAGGTGCGCGAGACCGGCGCAGACATCGGTCTGGCGTTCGACGGCGACGCGGACCGCTGCTTCGTGATCGACGAACTCGGCGAACCCGTCTCTCCCTCCGCGGTGACCGCCCTGGTGGCCCGCCGCGAGATCACCCGCGCCCAGGCCGAGGGTGAAGAGACCCCCGTGGTCATCCACAACCTGATCACCTCCCGCGCGGTCCCCGAGGTCGTGGAGCAGGCCGGCGGCCGGGCCGTGGAGACCCGAGTGGGCCACTCCTACATCAAGGCCGTCATGGCCGAGGAACAGGCGATCTTCGGCGGAGAGCACTCCGCGCACTACTACTTTCGCGAGTTCTTCAACGCCGACACCGGCATGCTCGCCGCGATGCACGTGCTCGCCTCACTGGGCCACCAGGAGCTGCCGCTGAGCGAACTGGCCGCCGAGTTCAACCCCTACGCGGCCTCCGGGGAGATCAACTCAGAGGTCGAGGACAAGGCCGGCGCCGCGGAGCGCGTCGAAGCCGCGTTCACCGACCGTGACACCGAGATCTCCCACATGGACGGGCTCACCGTGCGCGCCACGGACGGCACCTGGTGGTTCAACCTGCGTCCGTCCAACACCGAGCCGTTCCTTCGGTTCAACGGTGAGGCGCACAGCCAGGAGCAGATGGAATCCGTGCGCGACGAGGTCCTCGGCCTGGTCACCCAGGGCTGATCACCCAGGGCCGTTCACACAGCTCTGATCACCTGCTCGACAGCGGGGCCCGGCACCTGGTGCCGGGCCCCGCGTCGTCTGATCCCGCTCAGCTGCGGGTGGAGCGCTTGAGCAGCCACAGCAGGTACGGCGGACCGAGCACCGCCACGACCAGCCCGGCAGGCAGCTGATCCGGCGCGATCACGGTGCGCCCGAAGGTGTCGGAGACCGAGACCAGCACGGCGCCCAGCAGCGCGGCGACGGGCAGGAACCAGCGGTGCTCCCGGCCGACCAGCATCCGCGCCATATGGGGGGCGGCCAGGCCGACGAAGCTGATCACCCCGACGCCGACCACGGCCACTGCGGAGAGCAGCACCCCGATGATCAGCGCGGTGGCGCGCACCCCCGACAGCCGCACCCCGAGGATCCGCGGCGTCAGGTCATCGATGCTGATCAGGTCCAGTTCCCGGCGCAGGAAGATCAGCACCGGGATGGAGAGCAGCAGCATCAGCAGGATCGGGGTGAGGTCGCTCCAGGTGGTGCCGAAGGTCGAGCCGCCCAGGAACGAGATCGCCATCGCCTGGTTATAGGGGTTCGTGGAGGAGATCAGCAGCTGGGTGATCGCCTGCGCGGCGGTCATCACGCCGATCCCGACCAGCACCACCTTCTCGGGGGAGCTTCCGCGCGAACCGGCGAGCAGGAACACCACCAGTCCGGCGAGCACCGCGCCCACGGCGGCCCCGGCGGACATGGTCCAGGCCGAGGTGTTGAACAGGATCAGCGCGATCACCGCACCCGCGCCGCCGGAGGCGGCCACCCCGAGGATGCCGGGGTCCGCGAGCGGGTTGCGGGTCACGGTCTGCACCAGCGCGCCGGCGATCGCCAGCACGGCTCCGGCCAGCACCGCCGCGGCGACGCGGGGGCCGCGGAAGTCCAGAGTGATCTCAATGGCGCGTGCTGCTTCTCCGGAGAGCCAGAGCTGGAGGTCGCCCAGGCGCAGCCACCAGTCCCCCAACAGCATGCCGATCCCGGCGAGCAGCATCAGCAGCACAGCGGCGGCGATGGTGAGCGTGACCCTGCGGCTCAGCGTGATCCCGTGCGGCAGCGGCATCGCGGAGATCTCCTGGTTTCCTCCGGCGCTGCGCATCCGCAGCGCCAGGACCACGAGGAACACCGCGCCGACCAGGGAGGTGACCACTCCGGTCGGGATGGCCACGGCCAGATTGGGGCCGGCCACCGCGAAGACCAGGGCGCGGACCGCGACGTCGGCGCCGATGACGATCAGCGCACCGAGCAGCGCGGAGGCGCTCAGCGCCCAGGTGAAGCGGCCCAGCCGGGTGATCCGGGAGCTGAGCAGGCGCACGATCGCCGGTGCGCACAGGCCCACGAAGCCCAGCGGACCCACCATGGTCACCGCGGCCGCCGAGAGCGCGACGGCGCAGATCAGCAGGCCTGCGCGCAGGAAGGCCACGTTGACGCCCATGGACTGGGCGGTGTCCGCGCCCAGGGACAGCACATCGGTGCTGCGCGCGAGCAGCACCAGGCCGATGGTCGCGGCGATGACCACCGGCAGCAGGGGCAGCAGCCCGGAGAGTCCGGCGAGGTTCAACGTGCCGGCGCCCCAGAGGAAGAGCCCCTGGGTGGACTGGGCGTAGAGCATCAGCAGCGCGGCGGTCACCGAGGCCAGGCCCATGGCCACCACGGTGCCGGCGAGCACCAGTCGGATCGGAGCATGTTCGGAGAACCCGGCGAGCAGCAGCACGACGCCGGCCGCCACGCCGCCGCCGAGGAAGGCCAGCGCCGCGGAGCTCAGCAGCGGCAGCGAGATCCCGAAGGCCGCCGCCGCGGTCAGTGCCAGGTGCGCCCCCGCGTTGACCGCCAGGGTGTCCGGGGAGGCCAGCGGGTTGCGCGTCATCGCCTGCAGCGCGCACCCGGCGATGCCCAGCGCCGCCCCGACCACGAGCCCGCCCACCAGTCGCGGAAGCCGCGAATCGAGCGCGAGGGCCCGCAGCTGGGAGGCGGACTCGCCGTCGTCGGAGCTAAAGAGTGCCGCCAGGAGGTCCCCCGGCGAGGTGGCGGAGGTGCCCTGGGTCAGATGGACCACCGAGAGCAGCCCCAGCAGCACACCGGCGATGACCAGGGCGCCCAATGCAGTGGCCCGCGCCTTCGCCGGGGACCTCTTGTGGTCACCGGGGAGCGGCGTCGGCGCCTCGGCGACACTCTTCAGTTCAGTCACTACTGGCCGGCAGTCTCGGCTGCGGTCTCGGCGAGGTAGTCGATCCACTGACCGGCCGAGGCGGGGCCGCCATAGATCCAGATCTCTTCCACCGGGTGGGTGGCCTCATTCTCGACGAAGCCCAGCGAGTTCCAGACGGAGTTTTCCTCGAGCGCGGAGAAGGGATCCTCGGGCTCGGTCTCGGCGGTCCACCAGTACAGGATCGTGTCGTCCTCGAGCGCGGTCAGGCCCTCGATGTCGGACTGGCTGATCGCAAAGGCCTCATCGCCCTCGTCCTCCCATGCCGATTCCAGTCCGATCTCCTCGCCCAGGGTCTGCGCGAGGGCGCCGGGGCCGTGCATCCGGAAGGTGGCGGTGTTGCCCTCGACGGTCGGGTAGACCAGCACGAAGGGGGTGCCGGCGGCGCCGGCCGCCTCGATGGTCTCGGCCCCGGCGTCGCGGGTCTCTTCGAACTCGGCCCAGACCTCGTCGGCGCGGTCCTCGGCGCCGAGCAGCTCCGCGGTCATCCGGAAGTTGTCCTCCATGTTGCCCAGTGGATCCGAGGCGTCAGCTCCGGGCTGCAGCACCACGGGAGCGATCTCTTCGAGATCCTCCAGCAGACCCTCCGGGACCGAGACGTCCACGCCGAGGATCAGGTCCGGATCGGCCTGGCCGATGGCCTCCAGGCTCGGCTCAGTGCGCAGCCCGACGTGGGTGGTGTCCTCATCCAACGGAGCTGCAGAGTTCCACATTCCGTAACCCTCCAGGTCTGCGACGCCGACCTGGTTCCCGCCGAGGACCTCGACATTCTCTGTCTGCGCCCACTCCAGGGTCACCACGCGTTCTGCCGGTGCCTCCAGGGTGATCTCTTCCCCGCGGTAGTCGGTCACGGTGATCGGCCCGGACTCGGCGGCGGCCGCGTCCTCCTCGGTGTCTTCGACATCGGTGGTGCCACAGGCGGTCAGCGCCATCAGGACGACGGCGGCGGCCGCTGACGTCCTGCCGAGGCGGGGAGAGAAGTTCATGGTGAGAGGAGTTCCTTTCGGTAGGGGTCTAACAGGTCGAACACGGAGTGAAAACTGTGGGTCGGGCAGGGGTGAAGAGGGCAGGCGACCGCTGGGACGCGTTCAGCGTGGATGCGGCGCGACCAAACGAGGTGGACTCAGCAGCTAGGCGGAGAGCAGCACCGGTTCGGCCAGCTCTTCGACGCGGGCGGCGGAGCGTCGCCCGGACCGCTGGGCGCGCACGGCGAGTCCGCCGAAGGGCAGCGTGGCCACGTGGATGTTCACGCCGAAGGTGGCGCTGAGCCGCTCAGCGGTCATCACCTCGGCCGGGGTCCCGGCGGCGGTGATCCTGCCCTCGGAGACCAGGATGACCCGGTCGGCGATATCGGCGGCCTGCTCCAGGTCATGGAGCACGACCCCGATGGTCAGCCCGTGGGTGTCGGCGAGGTCCCGGATCAGGTCCAGCAGGCTCATCTGGTGCTTGAGATCCAGGAACGTGGTGGGTTCATCGAGCAGGAGGACATCGGTCTCCTGGGCCAGGCAGGTGGCGAGCCAGACCCGCTGGAGCTGTCCGCCGGAAAGTTCCGCGACGGGACGATGACGCAATTCCTCGAGTCCGGTCAGCACGATGGCGCGCTCGACCGCTTTCGCGCATGCCTCATCGGTGCGGCTGAAGCGCTTCCGGTGCGGATGCCGGCCGAGCTCGACCACTTCGGTCACGGTCAGCCCGCCGGGGGTGGGGCGCTGCTGCGCCAGAATGGTCAGTCGTTTGGCGAAGGCCCGCGGAGAGAGCGCCGCACTGTCCGACCCGTCCAGGGTGACGCGTCCCGTGGTGTGGGCGAGTCGGCAGATGCCCCGCAGCAGAGTGGACTTGCCGCTGCCATTGGGACCGATCAGGGCTGTGACCCCGCCGGGGAGCAGCTCGACGTCCGCGTCGAGAACCACCGGGGAGGCTCCGTAGGAGACCGAGACTGACTCTGTTCGCAGCGTGGCGGGGGTTCGTTTGATTGGCACATCTGCATGTTAGCAAATTATTGGGAAGGTGAGCCTAACTCGAGTGCAGAAGTTCCGTAGACGCAGCCCAGAGCCGTGCGGCGTTCTCGGGATCCAACGCATATCCCCTCACCCCGTGAGTGCCGTTGATGATCTCCGGGACCGTCTCGGCCTCCTGGCAATCTTCGAGATAGAGCCCGCCGACACCCTCGAGCAGCGGGGAGGCGGCGGCGAGGACCGATGTCGCGGCGCCCTGGGCAGGGGTCTTCATGGCGATGCCGGCGTCGGCCACATAGGCCTTGGTGTCGGCGAGTGCCTGCGGGTCCCAGTGGCGCTGCAGGTTGGTCCAGATGCCTCCCGGCATGACCGCGTTGGCGGCGATGCCCTCCGCGGCCCACCGCCGGGAGGCCTCCACGGCGAAGAGCACGTTCGCGGTCTTGGACTGGCCGTAGGCCTGACCCGGGTCATAGGGCCTGCGTTCGAAGAACAGGTCCTCGTAGACGATGTCTGACATTCCGTGTCCGCTGGAGCTGACCGAGACGATCCGGGCGCCGCCGGCCTCGAGAAGCCCTGCCTGGAGTCCCAGCGCCAGAGCGAAGTGTCCCAGGTGATTGGTGGCGAACTGCAGCTCCCACCCCTGCGGGGTCCGCAGCTCGGGGGTCATCATGATGCCTGCATTGTTGATCAACAGGTGCAGTGGACCTGACCAGCTGTCCGTGAACCGCTGCACCGAGGGGAGGTCGGCCAGGTCGAGCGGTCTGACCTGAGTGGAGGCCTCTGGATGGGTGCGGGCGATGTCATCGGCGACTCGGCGGCCCGCGGGCACGTCGCGCACCGCCAGCACCACGTGGGCTCCTGCCCCGGCCAGAGCTCGGGCGGTCTCCACCCCGACCCCCGAGGAGGCTCCGGTCACGACCGCGGACTTCCCGCGCAGATCAATCCCTTCGAGAACCTCGGAGGCGGTGCTGGTCGCGGTGAAGCCAGAGGTGAAGCGCGCCATGGCGATGGTCCTTTGGTCTTGGGTCGCGTGAGCTCCCACCTTCCACCGGCAGTCTGGACGCTCGCCGGGAGGAGGGGTCTCCCGCCGAAGGTCACACGAACTCCCTCCTCGGCCCCATAAGCTGGTCTTCATGACGCTCTCCAGCCCGCTGCCCGAGACTCCGGATCCGGCGGACGCCGCACCCGGAGAGGACACGCTCACCATGCTGAATCCGGACTTCCCCTTCAGCTATGACCACTACCTGCAGCACCCGGCGGGGCTCGGCAGCATTCCGGAGCAGGCGCAGGGCACCGAAGTCGCGGTGATCGGAGCCGGGCTGGCCGGCGTCGTCGCCGCCTATGAGCTGATGAAGCTGGGACTGAAACCGGTGATCTTCGAGGCCGGGGAGATCGGTGGTCGGCTGAAGACCCAGTCCTTCGCCGCGGCCCCGGAGGTGGTCGCCGATCTGGGTGGGATGCGCTTCCCCACCTCGGGCAAGGCGTTCTACCACTATGTGGATCTGCTCGAGCTGCCCACCCGCGAGTTCCCGAACCCGCTCACCGCGGCGGCACCTTCCACGGTGATCGAGCTGAAGGGCCAGTCTCACTACGCCGAGGACGCGACCCATCTGCCGCCGTTCTTCGCGGAGGTGGCCCGCGCCTGGCAGCGCGCCCTCACCGAGGACGCGGACCTCGAGGCGGTGCAGCAGGCCATCTGTGACCGCGACGTGTCTACGCTGAAGCGGCTCTGGAACCAGCTGGTGGAGCGCTTCGACGACGAGTCCTTCTACGGATTCCTCTCCTCCACGCAGGCGTTCAAGGAGCTGAGCTTCGAACACCTGGAGGCCTTCGGGCAGGTCGGCTTCGGCAGCGGCGGCTGGGACACCGACTTCACCAACTCGATCCTCGAGGTGCTGCGCGTGGTGTTCACCGGCGCCGACGATCACCACCGCAGCATCGTCGGCGGTGCCCAGCGGCTGCCGGTCCAGCTCTGGAAGCACCGCCCGGAGCAGCTGGAGTACTGGGCGGCCGGCACCTCGTTGGAATCGCTGCATGGCGGGGCGCCGCGCGGAGCGGTCTCCGGGATCCACCGCGGCACCAATCCGGCGCTGCCCGGAGGCGGGGTGCGGGTCACCGAGAAATGGGGCCGCACCCAGGAGTTCGCGGCCGCCGTGGTGACCTGCCAGTCCTGGCTGCTCTCGGCGCGCATCGACACCGACGAGAACCTCTTCGCCCCCTCGATGTGGACCGCGATCGAGAAGAGCCACTACATGCTCTCCTCAAAGACCTTCGTGATGGTGGACCGACCGTTCTGGCGGGACATCGACCCGGAGACGGGGCGCCCGGTGATGTCCATGACCCTGACCGACCGACTCCCCCGCGCCACCTACCTGCTGGACGAGGGCCCGGACCGACCCGCCGCGATCCTGCTCAGCTACACCTGGAACGACGACGCACTGAAGTGGCTGCCGCTGGACGCCGCCGAGCGGACCCGGCTGATGCTGCACTCGCTGGCGAAGATCTACCCCGGGGTGGACATCGGCGCGCACATGATCGGCGAGCCGATCACCGTCTCCTGGGAGGCGGACCCGAACTTCATGGGCGCCTTCAAGAACAATCTGCCGGGGCACTACCGCTATCAGGAGCGGCTGTTCGGGCACTTCGTCCAGGACCGACTGCCGGAGCATCAGCGCGGGGTCTTCCTCGCCGGAGACGACATCTCCTTCACCGCCGGCTGGGCCGACGGCGCGGTGACCACGGCGCTGAACGCAGTCTGGGGCGTGCTCCACCACCTCGGCGGTGCGGCGGCGCGTGAGAACCCGGGCCCGGGCGACCTCTGGGAGGACCTCGCCCCGGTGCGGCTGGACTGAGCGGTGCTCTAGAGCCAGCTCCGGTGGAGCTCTGCGCGCCGGTCCTGCAGGTAGTCTGCGCCGCCAGCACCCGATCCCTCGGTCGGCTCGGGCAGATCCACGACCAGCAGACCCGGTTCCGCACCCAGCTCCCCCAGGATCCTCCCGGCAGGTCCGACGACGACGCTGCGCCCATCGAACACCAGCCCGCCCTCGGCGCCGCAGTGATTGGCATAGGCCAGGGTGATCCGATTCTCCACCGCGCGCGCGGGCAGCAGGATCCCCGGCACCGAGGTCTCGTCCCCGGCCAGAGCCGTGGGCACGAGCACCAGCTGAGCTCCACGCACCGCGGCGGCGCGGACCATCTCAGGGAACTCCACGTCGTAACAGACCAGCAGTCCCACCTGCGCTCCGCCCCAGCCGACCACGGGCGGGGGCTGGTCCCCCGGGGCGAAGGCCGCCTTCTCCTCGGGCCCGTAGAGCTGGACCTTCTGGTAGCTGGCGAGCACCTCTCCGTGTTCGTCGGCGAGCTCGGCGGTGATGCCGCGACGATCTGGAGCCTGCACACCCGGCAGGGACCACACCATCGCGATCCCCCGGTCCCGGGCGATGCCCCGCAGCCTGGTCCGGGCCGCCTGGACCTGCTCCGCGCTGACCTGGGTCCGGATCTGCTCCGGGACATAGCCGAAGCCGAACAGCTCAGGCGTGAGCAGCAGCTTCGCTCCCTGAGCGCGGGCCCGGGCTGCGGCGTCGTCGATCAGCTCAAGATTGTGCTCGGACTCCAGCGGGCGGGCGGTGTGCTGCATCAGCGCGATTCGCATGGACCCAGTATCCCCCGCGCTGCGGCCTGGCGGGCGTCAGCGTCGTCGTCCCTTGGTGCGCTCGTTGGACTGCAGGCGTTTCGTCAGCGGCCGCATCAAGACGTCTCCGAGCACGATCCCGGCGGCGATGGCCATGATGATGATCAGCGCATCGAAGATCTCATAGAGACCTGCGGTCCGGCTGACCGAAGACTCACTGATCGCGATCTGATACATCCCGCGGAAGACGATGAGGCCCGGGAGCATGAACATCATCGCGGGAACCGCCACGACCAGCTGCGGGGCACGCAGTCGCAGTGCCACGACCCTGGCCAGCGCACCGACCACGGTGGCGCCCAGGATCGGGGTGAACCACCCCCCGAAGCCCATGATCTCGCCCGCCGAGACACCGGCGAACCCGAGCGCCGCGACGGCTCCGGTGGGCAGCAGCAGACGGTAGGGAGCCTGCTGCACCACCGAGGCCGTGATCGCGGTCAGGAACACCAGGGCGGCAAGGACCCCAGGATGGTAGATCCGCATGATCTCCTGGGTGACGTCCAGCTCCGGGGCACCGGCCCGTCCGGTGAGCACGACGCCGACCATGATCCCCGCAGTCAGTCCGGAGAACGCGACCAGCGAGGAGACCAGCCTGCCTGCCGCAGTGATGGGGAACGCGTTGATCGCATCTTGGATGGCCGAGACGATCCGCACGCTGGGCAGCAGGATCATCAGTCCCCCGGCCACCACCATCGAGGTGGTGATCGGTGCGCCAAGGGTGAGCGCGCAGAGCGCCACGGCGGTGGCCAGGAAGCCGCCCACCGCCAGCGTGAAGATCTCCGGCACCCGCCAGATCGTGAGCTGGCGGGTGACCGCGAGGACCAGAAGCGTGGCCAGGAACCCCAGGGATGCATCCAGCAGCGGTGCCCCCGTATAGCTGGCGAACAGCCCCGCGAAGAGCGCCCCCGCCGTCGCGACGACCCAGCGCGGGTACGGCTTGGGGTCGCCGATGATGTCCTGCAGAGTCTCTTCCGCCTCCGCGCGGGTGATCCGGCCGAACGCGATATCGGTCACCAGGGTGTGCACCTCGGAGAGCGCCCGGAAATTCGCCGACCAGGAACGCACCACCCGCACCCGCGAGTAGGGGATCTTCCCCGGCGGTGACCAGTTCAGGATGATCGACTGATTGGTGATGTCCACATCGGTGTTCTTCATCCCGAAGGCCGAGGTGACCGCAAGGATCGAGGTCTCCACCTCCAGCGCGCCTGCGCCATACCGGAAGAGTGCCTCCCCGAGGTCGAGGACCAGGTTGATCGTGACCAGCTCATCGGCCTCCCCCGGCTCCTGGGCCTGATGCGGGTTCTCGAAGGGAGTCCCGGAGAGCCAGTCCAGCGTCGACATCTGACCCGTGGCCTGCGAGACGGGACGGATCAGCTTCTGCGCCAGGAGCCGTCCGGGGAAGATGCTCCTGCGCCCGGACTGCCGCGGCGCCGTCCCTACGCCTGCCGAGTCCTGCTCCCCCAAGCCCGGTTCCACCGGGGTGTCCACACCGGACTGCACGGGCCATCGGGAGGCACGACGGTCCGCAGACAGCGAATGATCAGACAGGGGATCGGACGGGGGATCGGACGGGGACTCAGACCACGGCCTCGCTCCGCCTCCCGCATCGGGAGGAAAATACGTCGTGGTCGGAAACTGCGGCGCGGACGTCAGGTCCTCGAACCGATAAGACTCCGGGCTGCCCTGGACCTCCGGATCATGGACCGCCTCGGGCCAGTCATGCAGCGTCTCCTCCGCTGCCGAGTGGTGCCAGGAGTCCAGGACGTGCAGGGTCAGGCTGCGCGCGAAGCCGACGTCGTCCTCAGGCTCCTCGGCGGGACGAACGATCGGCCGCAGCAGGGCTTCGTGCTCATCACGGTCGATGCGCGGATCGATGGCCGTGTGAACGCCCGTATGGACAGAAGCGCCCACGGTCTCCGGGACGGCGGCGGGAACAGCCTCCTGCCCGACGGTGGCCGCATCCGTCTCTGCCGAGTCCCGCTCGGAACCTCGGACAGCGTCAGGGGCTACCGGCACGAACCCGGTGTGCGACTGCGTTGAATCATGGGGCTGCATGGGGCCTCCGCGACGTGGAGCATCTGGGAAGAACCCTGATCTGTCCTGCGATTCTGCCATGCGGGGAACAGCTGAGAAAACCCCCCTGAGCGCCCCGGCCACCGGGCATAGATCTCTGCTCATCGTCGTTGACTCCAGCAGAGGCTAACGTTGATAGCCACATTATCGGAAGACAGGAGCATCATGAGCACCACCGTCTCAACGTCGATCACCATCGATGCGCCACCTATGGCCGTCTGGGAGACCCTGACAGACTTCCGCTCCTACCAGAAGGATGGCTGGAACCCCTTCATCAGGTCCATCGAGGGGACCCCTGAGGTCGGCAACAGACTCGTGGTGCACCTGAGAGGCAACGGAGGACGGGGAATGAGATTCACACCCACTCTTCTGGCTGCGGAGCCTGGCCGGGAGCTGCGCTGGATCGGCAAGCTGGGTCTCGGCGGGATCCTCGACGGTGAGCACTCGTTCTTCCTCACCTCGAACGACGACGGCACGACGCACCTGGTGCACAGTGAGCGCTTCACGGGGATCCTCGCCTCCTTGATGAAGGGCACCACCGACCGCGGCGAAGCCGGGTTCGCAGCCTTCAACGAGTCACTCAAGCACCGAGTCGAGACAGGGTCTGCCCGATGACGATGAACGGCGATCCGGCAGAGCCCAGAAGGGACCGCCGCACCGAGCTGGCTCGGGCGGCGCGAGACCTTCTGGAGACCGAGGGTCTGGAGGCGATCACCATCAGGCGACTGGGCGCCGCCGTCGGCATCAAGGGCCCTTCGGTCTACAAGCATTTCCCGGACAAGGCGGCGGTTGAGGCTGAACTGGTCCTGCTGTGCTTCACAGAACAGGTGGACGCGCTCGATGTCCCCGCCGCCACCTTCGATGCGATAGCCGCCGCCTACCGCCGCTGGGCTTTGCGCCATCCGCATGCGCACCGTCTCCTCCATGACCGCCCCATCGACCGTGCCCGACTTCCCGACGGACTGGAGCGGCGCGCGGGGGCTCCGCTGGTCGCCGCCTGCGGAGGCGATGTGCCTTTGGCGCTTGCGGCGTGGGCCACGATCAAGGGGCTGGTCGATCTGGAGCTGGCCGGGCGATTCCCGGCCGGGACGGATGTTCCAGCAATCTACGCGGCGGCTGCCCGAGCCTATGGGGCCGGCGTCGGAGACGCCTCAGGTGCGCAGGTGTGACGCGCCGTTGAAATCAAGAATGGTGCCGGACGCCCAGACCGCTTCGGGAGAGGTCAGGTATGCCACGGCGTGGGCCACCTCTTCGGGAGTTCCGACCCGCCCGAAGGGGCTTTGGGACCGCAGGGCGTCGCCGGCTTCTCCGGAGAGCTTCGACGACTGACGCTCGGAGCTGATGAACCCGGGGGCGATCGAGGTCACAGAGATGCCGTGCGGTGCCAGCGCGAGAGCCAGAGACTGCCCAAGTGCGTGGAGACCGGCCTTGCCTGCGCCATATGCCGGGAAGTCCGGCTCGCCTCGGAAGGCGCCCCTGGATCCGATGTTCACGATCGAACCCGGTGCGCCCCGATCGATCAGGTGCCGGGCCACCAGATAGCTCAGGTTCGCCGCCCCCAGAAGGTTCACCGCGAGCATCTCGTTCCAGACTCGCTGCCAGGACTCATAGTCGACGGCGTCGACCCGATGAGCGGTCGCGTCGCTCGGGGCGATCGCCGCGTTGTTGACCAGAATGTCAATGCTGCCGAGACCGGTCACGGCTGCGTCGACGATGTCGGCGGCCGCCTGGGGGTCGCGGAGATCGCCGCGAACCGCCATGTGCCCGTCGCCGTCGAGCTCTCCGATGACCTGCTCAGCGGCCGATCTGTCGGAGCCGAAATGGACCGCGACAGCATCGCCGCGTGCGGCCAGCACCCTGCTGATCGCACCGCCGATGCCCCGTGAGCCACCGGTCACCAGGACATTCGCCACGACTTCTCCCTCCTGGCGAGTCTCGCCAGATCTCTGCCGAAGACGCGTGGACCGGATCAGAAGACCATGTCGAAGGCGAACGGTCCGATGAGCACGGTGAAGATCGTGATCAAGATGACCCCGACCACGTTGAGGACCAGCCCACCACGGACCATCTCGGTGATCTTCACATACCCGGTCGCGTAGACGATCGCGTTCGGCGGGGTCCCCACCGGCAGCATGAACGCGCACGTCGCGGCCAGCGCGGCCGGGATCAGCAGCGTGATCGGGTCCACCCCGATCCCGACCGCGACACCACCGAGGATCGGGATGAACGTCGCCGCGGTCGCGGTGTTGCTGGTGATCTCAGTCAGCAGCAACACGATGGTCACCACCACCGCGAGCAGCAACACGATCGGCAGCGCACCCAGGCCGCTGACCTGTTCACCGAACCAGGCATCGAGCCCGGTGGACGCCACGGCCGCGGCCAGGGAGAGGCCACCGCCGAAGAGCAGCAGCACGCCCCAGGGCAGGCCTTCTTCGGCGTCTTTCCACTGCAGGGTCATGTTCCCGTGCTTGTCTCCAGGGATCAGGAACAGCAGGACTCCGGCGCCGATGGCGATCACGGTGTCATCGAAGAGTTCCAGCCAGGGCAGCTGTTCGCCGATGTCGCCGATCCCGGAGAGCACTCCGGGCACGATCCAGCAGAACGCGGCCAGGATGAAGACCCCGAGCACGACCTTCTCGCCCTGGCTCATCCGGCCCAGACCGGCGATCTCCTGGTCGATGAGCTTCTTGCCGCCGGGGATCTCCTCGAGCTGGAACCGGAACATCACCCGGGTGATCAACAGCCAGGACAGCCCGATGAACACGATCACGATCGGGACGCCGAGCATCATCCATTGAGCGAAGCCGACGGTCTGGCCGAGTTCATCGCTGATGTAGCCGGCCACGATCGCGTTGGGTGGGGAGCCCAGCAGGGTGCCGAGTCCTCCGATGGTCGCGGCCCAGGCGATGGAGAGCACCAGGGCGACCCCGAAGATCCGGACTTCGCGGTTCTCGATGACGTCGCTGATGGCTCTGCCGGCACGGATCTCTTCACTCATCGATGCGGTCTCGGCCTGAGTGCCGGTGTTGCGGCTGTTTTCGATGACCAGGGTGAGCACGCTGAGTCCGATGGGCAGCATCATCAGGGTGGTGGCGGTGTTGGAGACCCACATGGAGAGAAACGCGGTGGCGATCATCATGCCCAGGATGATCTGGCGGGGGTGGGTGCCGACTCGTTGCAGGGTCAGCAACGCGATGCGGCGGTGGAGGTTCCATTTCTGCATCGCGATCGCGATGAGGAACCCGCCCAGGAAGAGGAACACGATCGGGTTCGCATACGGTGCGGTGACCTCTGCGATCTCGAGGGCGGTCAGGACGGGGAAGAGCACGATGGGCAGCAAGGAGGTGACCGAGAGGGGCATGGATTCGGTCATCCACCACACGGCCATGAGGATCGCGACCCCGGCGACGAGTCGGGCGTCGGCGGACATGTCAGCGGCGCCCAGCAGTGCCCAGACCAGGATCGCGAGGACGATGCCCAGGCCGCGGAAGGCCCAGGTCTTCCCGGGCGAACGCGCAGGACCGGCGGTATCGATGTCGTCCTCGCGCCGGGCCTGCTCAGGCCTTGCGCCCCCGGACTGCTCGCTCATCGCATTGTCCCCGCCTTCTGCTGGCCCCTCTGGCGCATCATGTGACACGTCTCACGTGTGGCTCACAATGTAGAGCACCCCCGGTGAGCTGACTAGGGCCACGGGCCCGGAGCACCCCGGCCTCAGCCAGGTCAGCCTCGCCACGGTCCAACCGGTCGGACGTGGTTGCGTATGCTTGTCCCCGATGTTCTGGCAGCCGCCTGTGCATTCGTCGCGGCGGGCTGTTGGCTCTGATCGCTGAGCCAAGGACGCGTGACACAGATGACGAGCCAGGACAAGGCACCCCGAACCGTGCCAGATGCCGAGCAGAACGGTGTCAGCACGCCCGCACGACGCGCCCGCCCCAACGGAGTCTTCCTCATCTCGGTGGCCGCGCTGCTGAGCTTCGTGCTCTGGGCGGCATTCGCCCCGGAACACCTGAATCTGGTGATGACGGCAGCCTCGAACTGGTCCTCGCAGAACATCGGGTGGGCCTATCTGGTCGTCACCGCGGGCTGCATCGTGCTGATGGTCTACCTCGGACTGAGCCGGTTCGGGAAGATCCGGCTCGGCGAGGACACTGATCGTCCGGAGTTCAGCAACTGGTCCTGGATCGCGATGATCTGCGGCACCGTGATGGGCATCGGTCTGATCAGCTACGGCGCGGCCGAGCCGATGAGTCACTTCATGGTGCCTCCGCACGGGCTCGCCGAACCCGAGACCATGGACGCCGCCGTCCGGGCGATGCAGTTCTCCTACTTCAACTGGGGCCCCAACGCCTGGGCGCTGTTCGGCGTGTTCGGCCTCGCCATCGCCTACTCCACCCATCGCCTGCACAACACGGGACTGATCTCCCCGATGCTGCGTCCGGTGCTCGGCAAGAGCATGGACGGCTGGGCCGGTCAGCTCATCGACATCTTCACCATCATCGCGACGCTCTTCGGCACCACCACCTCGCTGGGACTCGGCGCGGCGCAGATCGCCGAAGGGGTCAACAGCCTCACCGGCATCCCTTCGGACCTGTTCGTGCAGGTCGTCATCATCGCGGGGATCACGGTGGTCTTCACCCTCTCCGCGATGTCCGGGGTGACCCGGGGCATCAAGTGGATCAGCAAGGCCACCATGCTCGCGGCCGCCGCTCTGGGCCTCTTCGTGCTGATCGTGGGCCCGACGGGCTTCATCAGCAACCTTTACTTCCGCTCCATGGGACAGTTCATCGCGGAGTTCCCGATGGTCGCGCTGCTCACCCCGAGCACGCCCGAGGACCTGCAGTGGATGCAGTGGTGGACGTACTTCATGATGGCCTGGTGGCTCAGCTGGGGAGCCTTCGTCGGGATCTTCCTGGCGAAGATCTCTAAGGGACGCACCATCCGCGGTTTCGTGGTCGCGGTGCTGGGCGTGCCGACCTTGGTCTTCAGCCTATGGTTCACGATCTTCGGCGGAACGGCGATCCACCTCGACATGTTCTCCGGGACCAGCATCGGCGAGGCCACCCTGGAGGACACCAACGTGACCTTCTTCGCGCTGCTCGGCGAGCTGCCGCTCACGGCCATCACCTCGGTGCTCACGGTGCTGATGGTGGTCCTGTTCTTCGTCTCCAGCGCCGACTCGAACACCTTCGTGCTCAGCGTGCTCTCCTCCCGGGGGTCGATGCACCCCAGCCGACCGATGCTCGGCACCTGGGGGCTGCTCACCGGGCTGTGCGCCGTCGTCCTGCTGATCGCCGGCGGGCTGCAGGCCCTGCAGCAGACCGCGCTGCTCTCGGCGGTGCCGTTCACGATCATCGTGACCCTGCTGGGCATCTCGCTGATCAAACAGCTGCGCGGCGACGCCCGCTTCACTGACACCGCAGCCGGCCAGGACGCACCGCGCCCCCCGGTCGAGGCGGAGCCGCGCACCTAGCTCCCGCTCCCCCGCTCGGGGCGCCTTCTGCGCAACAATGAGGCGTATGGACACCCACGACGCCTCGACACCGCCCCCACAGACCCCTGCCCGGCCAGCGGCTCCGGTGGGGCCCCGCGACAGTTCGCGGACCCCGCGCTTTGCCGGGGCGGCGAGCTTCGCGCTGCTGCCGCTGCTGGACGCAGTGGGCACCGCCGACATTGCGGTGGCCGGGGTGCCCTTCGACTCCGGCGTCAGCTACCGGCCGGGGGCCCGGTTCGGCCCCGCGCACGTGCGGGAATCCTCGCGGCTGCTGCGCCCGTACAACCCTGCCCAGGACATCGCTCCCTTCGCGGTGCAGCAGGTGGCCGACGCTGGAGACATCGTCGCGAACCCGTTCGATCTGGATGAGGCGATGGAGCAGGTGTACCAGGGCGCGAAGGACCTGCTGACCCGCGCGGGCCGGCTCGCGGTGATCGGCGGGGACCATACGATCGCGTATCCGCTGCTGCGCGCGGCCGCCGAGGAGCACGGCCCCGTGGCGGTGCTGCATGCCGATGCGCATCTCGACACGTGGGACACCTACTTCGGGGCGCCGCTGACCCACGGCACGCCGTTCCGCCGCGCCTCCGAGGACGGGTTCATCGATCTCAGCGCCAGCGCCCACCTGGGCATCCGCGGACCGCTCTACGGCAAGGCAGATCTGGCCGACGACGCGCGGCTGGGATTCCAGATCACCACCAGCGAGTTCATCGAGGAGCACGGAGTCGCAGCGGCGATCGACCGGCTCAAGCAGCGCCTGGCGGGGAAGCCGGTCTACATCTCGATCGACATCGACGTGCTGGATCCGGCCCACGCCCCGGGCACCGGCACCCCCGAAGCCGGAGGGCTGACCAGCCGGGAGCTGCTGCGGATCATCCGAGCGCTGAGTGATCAGCAGATCGTCGGCGTGGACGTGGTGGAGGTCGCCCCCGCCTATGATCATGCGCAGCTGACCGGGATCGCGGCCGCGCACGTGCTCTACGAGCTGATCTCTGCGATGGGCGCGGAAGGCAGCGCGGAGAAGGCCCGGCCAGCGCGCTGAACGCGCGGGCCGAGCCTTCTGCTCAGGTCAGGCCGTCCCGGCAGCTCGGGACCCCGGTGCAGCTCAGGGGGTCAGACGACGACGCAGCTCCTCGCTCTCGGCCGCGATGGACTCCGGCAGGGAATCGCCGAACTGGGCGAACCACTCGTCGATGCCTTCGAGCTCGGTGACCCACTCGTCACGGCGGACGGTGATGGAGTCCTCGAGCGCCTCGGGAGTGATGTCGAGCCCGGTGAGGTCCAGTCCATCCATCGTGGGCGTGAAGCCGATCGGGGTCTCCACGGCTTTGCCCCCGCCCTCGAGGCGTTCGGTGACCCACTTGAGCACCCGCGAGTTCTCGGAGAACCCGGGCCAGGAGATCTTCCCGTCGCGCCCCTTGCGGAACCAGTTCACCAGGAAGATCTCGGGCAGCTTGGACTGATCGGCCTGACCGGAGACCTCCACCCAGTGCCTGAGGTAGTCCCCGGCGTCGTAGCCGATGAAGGGAAGCATGGCCATCGGATCGCGGCGCACATTGCCCACCGCGCCCTCGGCTGCGGCGGTGGTCTCTGAGGAGAGCGTGGCGCCGAAGAAGATGCCGTGTTCCCAGTCGCGGGCCTGGGTGACCAGCGGGACGGTGGTCTTGCGCCGTCCGCCGAAGAGGATCGCGTCCAGCTTCACCCCGTTGGGCTCGAAGTACTCCGGGGCCAGCATGTCGGTCTGGTCGATCGGGGTGCAGAACCGGGCATTGGGGTGCGCCGCCGGTTCATCGGAGTCCGGTGTCCACTCCTCGCCGCGCCAGTCGGTCAGGTGCGCCGGGGCCTCCGGGGTCATGCCCTCCCACCACACACCGCCGTCGTCGGTGAGCGCGCAGTTGGTGAACACCGAGTTGCCCTTCGCGATGGCGCGCATCGCGTTGGCGTTGGTGTGCCAGCCGGTGCCCGGGGCGACCCCGAAGTAGCCGGACTCCGGATTGACAACGCGGAACTCGCCGTCGTGACCCGGGCGGATCCAGGTGATGTCATCACCGAGGGTCTCGGCCTTCCACCCGTCGAGGGTCGGGTCGATCAGCGCGAGGTTGGTCTTGCCGCAGGCCGAGGGGAAGGCTCCTGCGATGAAGTAGCTGCGGTTCGCGGGGCTGGTGAGCTTCAGGATGAGCATGTGCTCGGCGAGCCAGCCCTCGTCGCGGGCCATCACCGAGGCGATGCGCAGCGCGTAGCACTTCTTCCCCAGCAGGGCGTTGCCGCCGTATCCGGAGCCGTAGGACCAGATCTCCCGGGTCTCCGGGTAGTGCACGATGTACTTCTCCTCGTTGCACGGCCAGGCGACGTCCTGCTGACCGGGCTCCAGGGGTGCGCCCACGGAGTGGACCGCGGGGACGAAGAACGCGTCGAGCTCCTCGATCTTGTGCAGCACATCGGTGCCGATCCGGGCCATGATGCGCATGCTGGTGACCACGTAGGCCGAATCGGTGATCTCGACGCCGAACTTCGGATCCTCGGCGTCGAGGTGGCCCATCACGAAGGGGATCACGTACATGGTGCGGCCGCGCATCGCGCCGTCGAAGACGCCGCGCAGCTTCTCGCGCATCTCGGCAGGGTCTACCCAGTTGTTGGTGAAGCCGGCGTCGCGCTCGTTCTCGGAGCAGATGAAGGTGCGCGACTCCACGCGGGCCACATCGGCCGGATCGGAGAACGCGGCGAAGGAGTTGGGAAAATCTGGGCTGGTGAGCCGCGTGAAGGTTCCGGACTCGACCAGTTCGTCGGTCAGTCTCCGGTGCTCGGTCTCGGATCCGTCCACCCAGTGGATCCGGTCGGGAGTGGTGAGGGCTGCGATCTCCTGGACGAAGCTCAGCAGCGGGGCATATGTTGTGGGAGCATCAGCCGTGATCTCAGGATCTGTGGTCCTCGATCCGGTCGATCCATTCGCACCGGGCGCCGTTGCAACGGTGTTGACCATTGTTTCCCTCCATTGGGTACAGGTTCGTTCTGACCCCCTCCTGGTTGGTGAGACCAGGACCCAAGGAAGTGGGACATCATCGATGCCCTCAGGTGCCCACAGCACTGTGCGCACTCCTCCCTGCATCCCCGTCAACACCGATGGGGACCAGCTGTACACCACTGTAGCGTCCCCAGATGACGGGACTGTAAACGACGACGACGGCGCGGCTCCCCTCTGACAGCCGTCGCGGTCGAGACTCTGGGCTGAGCTGGGCCCGGCATAGTCGCGTCGTCCCGAGCCGAAGGAGATCCGGGGCTGATTTGTCGGCCCAGATGGGTCCGTGTATAGTCTTCTAGGTCGCGATCGCCCAGCGGTCAGGCAGTGAAAATTAAAGATGCGCCTATAGCTCAGCTGGATAGAGCGTCGGTCTACGGAACCGAAGGTCAGGGGTTCGAATCCCTTTGGGCGCACCGACGATCGACTAGAAGCACCCCTGAGAATCTGATGATTCGCAGGGGTGCTTCTGTCTGTGCCGACAGATCTCCGCTCCCAGACTGCTCTCCGCGCCGGTGCATCCGGCAACCCGTGACGCCGGTGCGAATAAGAACTCACCGCGTCCACGCCGGGTCCACAACGAGGCGTCTGGTCCAGCAGACATCGGCCTGATCCCAAAGGTTCCCCCGGACTTTTCCCAGTCCTATCCTTGGATCAGATCCAGCGGGAGATCCAGCCGAGAGGGCTCGTGATGGCAGAGACACCTTCACCCAGGCCGCACCAGGACTCACCCACGTCCCCGAAGATGAGACCGGGCCAATGGAGTCTGCTCATCGTCGGCGCACTCCTGCACGGCGCCGGGTCCGCCCTGCTGCTCACCGCGGCCGTGGCGACGCTGATCCCCGAACCGGGCGAATGGAGATTCAGGCCCTACTACCGGGTCGAGTCCATGACCGAATGGGACACCCAGCAGGCCACGCAGTGGTGGGAGCAGCTGCAGGACACCATCCCCACACTGCTGATCATCGGCGCGGCGGCATTCGCGGTCGGCGTCGTCGCCCTGCTCTTCGGTGCGGCCGGGCTCGGTCGCGACATCGATCCGCAGCGCATGATCAACACCCGCCCCGGCTCCGGAACGACCGACGTCGACCGAGGACCGGCTCACCCAGGCGCGTCCGGCCAGGCCTCGTCCCGGCCAGCGCAGATGACGCCGATCTATCCGGTCCGACTCACCGGGTTTCTCGACGCCCCACCCTCCCGCGGCCTATGGCTGGTGAAGTGGCTGCTGGCGATCCCGCACTACATCGTGCTGGCGCTGCTCTGGCTCGCCACGTTCGTCACGACCATCGCCGCGGGACTGGTCATCCTCTTCACCGGGAAATACCCCCGCGCGTGGTTCTGCTTCAACGTGGGCGTGCTGCGCTGGTCCTGGCGGGTGGCGTTCTACGGCTACTCCGCGTTGGCGACAGATCGCTATCCTCCGTTCACGCTGGCCCCCGCGGGCTATCCGGCGGACCTGAGCATCGCCTACCCGGAGCGGCTCTCCCACGGACTGGTGCTGGTGAAGTCCTGGCTGCTGGCGATCCCCCACCTGCTGCTGATCGGGATCTTCACCAGCCCGTCTGGCACCCGCTGGCAGAGCACCTGGGAGGAATCCGGCCACGCCACCGGTTCTGGCGGCGGCTTCTCGCTGCTGGGCCTGTTGCTGCTGATCACGGGCATCATCCTGCTCTTCACCGGGCGCTACCGGCCCGGCATCTTCGACTTCGTGATGGGCCTGAACCGATGGGGGCACCGGGTCGCCGCCTACGTCTTGCTGATGCGCGACGAGTACCCGCCCTTCCGGCTCGACCAGGGGCCGGTCGAACCGGAGTGGAACGCCGACAGCGGAACCGGGCGCACCCCGGAACGCACCCGCACCGACCCCGCCACCTGGACCGACTGGGCATAGGAGTGCCGCGAAAGCCTGGTCTACCAGCTCGAGCAGCTGCACCTGCGAACGGACAGGGCTCCCCCTTGCCATACCCGAGCCGGAACAGGTGACACCCCCCTGACCAGGGACCGGCTCGGTGCGCGACGTCAGCGCCTGTGCCAGATCAGCGCCTGTGCGACTTCCGTGGCTTATGCGTCGGGATCACCAGCACCGGGCAGACAGCCCGGTTGAGCACCGCCTGACTCACCGAGCCCAGCAGCAGCCCGGCGAATCCTCCATGCCCGCGGGTACCGATGACCAGCAGCGTCGCGGTGCGCGAGGCCTCAGAGAGCACCCCCGCCGGGGAGCCGTCGAAGAACTGCCAGCGCACCGGAACCCCGGTGGACTTCGCAGCGACCTCCTGGGTCATCGCTTCAAGGTGGTCGGTGTAGCGCCGGCGCAGATTAGGCAGCTCGAGGTTGTGCTCCACGGTGTTGGGGTACCAGTGACCCTGCGCGTTCAGCGGGGCCGCGGAGACCAGCGTCAGCGGAGCCTTGACCAGGTCCGCCGCCTCGGCGGCCAGGTGTACGACGTCAGAGGCGCGGTCACCGACGTCGACCCCGACCACGATCTCGGAGTCGAAGTTGAGCTCATCGGTGACGTTCGCGAAGGAACGGCGTCCGTGTTCCCTGGCCGCGGACTCCTCCATCAGGCTCACCGGCTCGTCATGGGCGGCCTCGGCGTTCGGCCGGTCCTGCTCGGGCGCCATCAGCTCGGACTCGGAGTCGGACTCCCATCGCTCCGGGACCACCAGGGTGGGGCAGTGTGCGTGCGCGGCCAGCTTCCCGGACACGCTGCCCAGGAAACGCCCGGCGAAGCGGTTGCGGCCACGCTTGCCGACCACGGCGATGCGCGCCTCACTGCTCTCATCCACCAGGGTTGCTCCGGCGTCGCCTTCGGCGGTGCGAGTGGTGACCACGACGCCCGCCTCGGCCGCACGGCCGGAATATTCGTCGAGGAGGTCCTGCACGGGGTAGGCCGCCTCGGTCCGGTACTGGTCCAGCTGTCTCACGTAATAGTCGTCGGTCACGACTGGTCGAACGAATGTTCCGACAAGACGCAACGGCCACTCCCGCTGCTTGGCGATCATCAGTCCCACTTTGAAGGCGCGCTCGCTGCCCGCCGACCCGTCTAAGCCCACCAGCACGCCTGGGACGCCGCTGCTGGTGGCTTCGTGTGCATGAGCCATAGCTCAATTTTACGCCTTGTTTCGACTCTCTTGTGAGGATTGTTTTCACGATCAGATCACTTTCATGGCGCACTCAGAATCACAGACCGCACGAGTCTGCGTGGACTGCGCCGCAACGAGCCACAGACAGGCAGACTGTGAGTCGGGTGAAACCTGTTGCATACACAGGCAAACACAGATAAAGTGTGTCTAAACCCACACGAAAGTGGTCTGGGTCACTGAAAAGGAGCTCAGCATGACGTTGCTCGCCCCCGAGCGGCACGAGCGGATCCTCGACCGACTGCGCCGCACCGGCACGATCACGGTCCAGGAGATCGCCCGCGACCTGAAGGTGACCAAAGAGACCGTCCGTCGTGACCTGGACCAGCTCGAGATCGCAGGCTCGCTGCAGCGGGTCCACGGCGGCGCCGTCGCCAGCTCCGCACCGTCGCGGCGAGAGACTTCGCTTCGACAGCGGCAGAGCGAACATTCCCAGCAGAAGCGAGCGATCGCCCGGGAGGCGCTCAGCTTCGTCCCCTCCTCCCCCGACGCCTCCCTGCTGCTCGACGCTGGCACCACGACCGAGGCGCTCGCCGATCTGCTGGGCGCAGATGAGGCACAGCGGCACACCCGGTTCGTGACCACCAGCTCGGTCCCGATCGCGCAGAAGCTCGCCGAGGTCAGCTCCCTGGACGTGGAGGTGCTCGGCGGCAAGGTCCGCGGCATCACCGGCACCGTCGTAGGCGCCCAGGCCGTGGCCACCCTGTCCCGGCGCCAGGCCGACGTCGCGTTCATCGGCACCAACGGGGTGGACGCCGGCTTCGGCCTCTCCACCCCCGACACCGCCGAGGCCGCGGTGAAGTCCGGACTGGTCCACGCCGCCCGCCAGGTCGTGCTGCTCGCAGATTCCAGCAAGCTCGGCCAACGCACCCTTGTACAGTTCGCAACCCTGGAGGAGATCGATGTGCTGATCACCGATGCCGCACCGCACCCTGAGCTCGCCCACGCGCTTCACGAGGCCGACGTCCGAGTCATCGTGGCGGTCACCCCATGATCGTCACCTTCACACCCAACCCGAGCCTGGACAAGACGCTCGAGCTCGATGCTCCGCTGCGCACCGGGGCCGTCCAGCGCGCGATCGGTCATACCGCTGAACCGGGCGGCAAGGGAGTCAACATCTCCCGGGCGCTCACTGCGGCCGGCACCCCCTCGGTGGCGGTGCTCCCCGGCGACCCCGGAGATCCGGTGCTGCTCGCCCTGCAGGAGCTCGGCGTTCAAGCACGGGCGCTGCCGCTGGGCGCCCCGCTGCGCACCAACACCGCGATCACCGACCCGCAGGGGATCACCACCAAGATCAACGAACCCGGACCGGCGTTCGACGCCGCACTCACCGGCGCTCTGCTTCAGCTCCTGCTGGAGGCCTCAGCGGGCGCGTCATGGGTCGCCCTGGCCGGATCGCTGCCCCCGGGAGTCCCGGTGGACTTCTACGCCCAGGCCATCACGGTGCTCCGCGAGACCTTCGGGGACCAGGCGCCGAAGATCGCCCTGGACACCTCCGGGGAACCGATGGCGGCCGCACTGCCGGCCCAGCCGGATCTGATCAAGCCCAATGCCGAAGAACTCCTCGAGCTGCACGCCGCCTTCACAGGCTCCGTGACCGCCGACCCGGCCGCCGCGCAGCGTCTCGCCGATGAGCTTGAGAACGACCCAGCCCGCGCCGTGCAGCTCGCCACCGAGCTGCAGCACCACGGCGCACGCGCCGCCCTGATCACCCTCGGTGCCCATGGCGCGGTGCTCATCCCCCAGCTGACGGCGAGCTCGCGTGACGGTGCACCCGTCGCGCTGCGCGCCTGGGGGCCACCGATCGTGCCGCGCTCCACCGTGGGAGCCGGTGATGCCTCGCTCGCGGGGTTCATCGCCGCCGCCCAGACCGGAGCCTCAGAGACCGATTCACTCAAGCACGCCATGGCCATGGGACGAGCCGCGGCAAGTCTGCCCGGCTCCATCATGCCGACACCGGAACACCTCAGCACCGCAGAACTCAGCACCGAACACCTCATCCTCAACCCGAGAACGACCGCTACCGTGAATGTGGAGACATCATGAATACCATCATCACGCCGGACCTGGTGAGCCTCGACAAGCTCACCGCCGGCAGCAAGCGCGAGGTCATCGACGCCCTCGCCGCACTCGTCGGCTCTGCCGGACGCAGCACCGCCGTCTCAGAGCTCGCCGCCGACGTGTGGGCTCGGGAGGAGACCTCCGAGACCGGCATGCCCGGAGGCATCGCCATCCCGCACTGCCGCACCGGCGCGGTCACCGAGGCCACGCTGGCCTTCGCCCGCCTGGCGCAGCCGGTGGACTTCGGGTCCACCGACGGTCCGGCTGACCTGGTCTTCATGATCGCCGCCCCCGACGGCGCCGACCAGGCTCACCTGAAGATCCTCTCGGCCCTGGCGACCTCGCTGATCAATGACGAGTTCCTCGCCGATCTGCGCAGCGCCGACTCCGAGCAGCGTGTGGTCGACCTCGTGGCCGAGGCCGTCCAGCCGGCACCGGTGACCGCCAACGCCGGGGGCCGCAGCTCCTCGTCGAGCACCGCCGCGTCCACCGCCGGGACCGGAGGCACCACCGGCCAGACCACGACCACGGTCGGTCGGCTCGTCGCCGTCACCGCCTGCCCCACCGGCATCGCGCACACCTATATGGCAGCCGACTCGCTGAAGAAGGCCGCGAAGGAAGCCGGCGTGGAGCTCCACGTGGAGACCCAGGGCTCCTCGGGTGCGACGCCGCTGGGTGCCGACACCATCGCCGCGGCCGACGCCGTCATCTTCGCCACCGACGTCGACGTTCGGGACCGTCACCGCTTCGCCGGCAAGCCCGTCATCGCCTCGCGGGTCAAGCGCGGCATCGACGAGCCGGCCAAGATGATCGCCGAGGCACTCGCCGCGGCGAAGGATCCCAACGCCGCCGTCGTCGCCTCGGGCGGATCCGGGGACTCCGACGGCAGCACCGGTGCCAGCGGGGAGCGCGAAGGCTTCGGCCGCGCGACCCAGCGGGTCCTGATGACCGGCGTCAGCTACATGATCCCCTTCGTCGCCGCAGGTGGCCTGCTGATCGCGCTGGGCTTCCTGCTCGGCGGGTACAACATCACCGAGGTCGCCAACGACGTGGCCCTGGGCAACTCGCTGTGGAACCTGCCGACCCCTGATCAGCTTCCCGAGGAGTTCCTCGGCCTCGGGGCACTGGGTGGCTACCTGGGTGCGGTCTTCTTCACCCTCGGTGGAGCAGCCATGGGCTTCCTGGTCCCGGCGCTGGCAGGCTACATCGCGTTCGGCATGGCCGACCGTCCCGGAATCGCCCCCGGCTTCACCGCCGGTGCGATCGCGCTGACCATGGATGCAGGCTTCATCGGCGGCATCGTCGGCGGTGTCCTCGCCGGTGCGGTGGCCCTGTGGTTCCGCAAGCTCAACGTTCCCCGCTGGCTCTCCGGGCTGATGCCTGTGGTGATCATCCCGCTGCTGGCGACGCTGGTCGCCGGTGGTCTGATGCTGCTGGTGCTCGGCGGACCGATCGCCGCGCTGACCGCGGCCCTCGAGGGCTGGCTCAACGGGATGACCGGCTCGGCCGCGATCCTGCTGGGCATCATCCTTGGTCTCATGATGTGCTTCGACCTCGGTGGTCCGGTCAACAAGGTGGCCTACTCCTTCGCGGTGGCCGGCCTCTCGGCGGCGGTCGCCGATGGCAACGCAGGTCCGCTGATGATCATGGCCACGGTCATGGCCGCCGGCATGGTGCCACCGCTGGGCATGGCGTTCGCGACCTTCATCGATTCCCGTCTGTTCAGCCCCGCCGAGCGGGAGAACGGCAAGACCGCCGTGCTCCTCGGTGCGGCATTCATCTCCGAAGGCGCCATCCCGTTCGCCGCAGCCGACCCGCTGCGCGTGCTCCCGGCCTCGATGATCGGTGGTGCCGTGACCGGCGCCATGACCATGGCCTTCGGCATCACCTCCTACGCGCCCCACGGCGGCATCTTCGTGCCGTTCGCCATCGAGAACTTCTGGCTCTTCCTGGTCTCGGTGCTGGTGGGCTCCCTCGTCACCGCGTTCTCCGTGATCGCGCTGAAGCGCTGGGCACGTAAGGGTGTAACCTCTGCTGCATGATTGAACGCACTGCGGTGATCGCCGCGGCGGCCGGGCTTCACGCCCGGCCTGCCGCGGCGTTCGCGTATGCGGCCGCAGAACAGCCGGTCCCGATCGAGATCGCGAAGGCCGGAGCGCCGGAGCTCTCGGTGCAGGCGGACAGCCTGCTGGGCGTGATGAGCCTGGACGTGGCACAGGGAGACCAGGTGATCCTGCGGGCCCGCGGAGCAGGCGCTGAGCAGGCCCTGGAGACCCTGGTACAGCTGCTGGAGACGGCAGCCTGACTCAGCCGGCGGTGAAGAAGTCCGTGAGCTCCGCATCGCGTCCATCGAGCTCGGCCCAGGGCTTGTGCACCTGGAACCGGGCGAGACCAGCCGGCGGCCAGGAGGCCGCCATCTGGATCACCGGATCCTCCTGCGAGTGCGCGGAGGCCAGATCCATGCTGAGCTCCTGGACCCCGGGCATGTGGGCGACCACCAGCAGCGTGCGCACCGTCTCGGGGACCTCATTGATGATTGAGAGCATCGAACCAGGCGCGGCGAGATAGAGCCGCGAATCCAGGTACGGCGTCGGCGCCTTCTCCCCCAGCTCGTGGTTGACCCAGATGCAGGTCTGCCGGGTGCGCATCGCGTCCGAGCACACCGTGTTGTCCGGCAGATTCCCGGAACTCACGAGCCAGCGTCCGACGGCGCGCGCCTGCTCCTGACCGTGGCGGGTGAGCGTGCGGCCATGGTCATCCCCGGAGAAGGAATGTCCGGCTTGGCCGTGACGCAGGATCAGCAGTTCAGGCACGACGGGCTCAGATCGAGTACTCCGGGGCCGCCCAGACGGTGACCTCGGGGTGCTCGTAGAAGCGGTAGCCCTGCCCGCGCACGGTGCGCACCGTGTTGGCCAGGCGGCCCAGCTTGGAGCGCAGTCGGCGGATGTGCACGTCGATGGTGCGCTCGTTGGGCATCTGATCCGGGTCCACGTTGCGCCACAGGGTATTGAGCAGCTCTTCGCGTCCCACGGTGCGAGACCCGTTGTCGACCAGGTAGTTCAGCAGCTCGAACTCCTTGAAGGTCAGGTTCAGGCCCTCGCCGTCGAGCCGGACCTCGCGGCGGGAGAGGTCGATCAGCACGCCGGAGCTGGTGGGCGCCGGCGGGGTGTTGATGGGCACCTCCACACCGCGGTGGGTGACGGTGGGATCGCCCAGCGCCTGCCGCACGACCTCGAGATCGCTGCCCTCATGGGCCGCGGAGGCCAAGGCCATGGCGATGTGCACCTGGGAGTCGGAGGCGATGTGCTCCACGTAGTCGCGCAGCTCGGTGGCGATCTTGTGCAGCGAGGTTCCCGCCGCACTGGCGGCATCTTCATCGAGGCCTACGTAGACGACGAAGCCGCGGGTCACGATGTCGGGCTGGACCATCTGCGGCCCTCCGCCGTTCTGTGCGACCACCGGCACCGGTGCGGTGCGCGGGTGGCCCTCTCGAGACTCATCGGTGGCGTTGGCAGCGCGGATCCGACGGGCCATCTCGGCGCGGCGAGCTGCATTGCGCACGGAGACATGGACGTAGCCGGGATTCTGTGGCTGACTCAGATGTGCGGACATGGTGGGCAACTCCCCCGCTGCAGGTGGACGGTGGTATCCAGTACAGCCTGTCCGTCACAATTTGAATCCGCAAGTAATAAAAGGGGGGATCTTCCACATAATGAGATGGAGAGATCATTTTGTGACCGGGATCACAGAAATCAGCCAAGTGTGATGGTTGACCGTCCCCTTGAAGGATGCAGTGGAGTGTCGACCTCGGCGTCGGCGTCGAGGCTGCTAGCACGCCTCAGAAGGCCGTGCTGCGGGAGCTACTGGGCGAGGCCGTAGAGGCGATCGCCGGCGTCGCCGAGCCCCGGGACGATGTATGACTTCTCGTTGAGCTTCTCGTCGATGGCCGCAAGGTAGAGCTCCACCTCGATGTCGCCCACCTTCTCGCGCAGCCGCTCGATGCCCTCAGGGGCGGCGAGGAGGCAGATGCAGGTGATCTTCGCGGCATTGGCCTTCTTCAGGAACCGGATGGCCTCGGCGAGGGTGCCGCCGGTGGCCAGCATCGGGTCCAGCACGAAGACGTGGCGTCCGGTGAGGTCGTCGGGGAGCCGCTCGGCGTAGGTGATGATGTCGAGGGTCTCTTCGTTGCGGGCCATCCCGAGGAATCCGACCTCTGCGGTGGGAACCATCGCAGTCATCCCGTCGAGCATGCCGAGCCCTGCGCGCAGGATCGGCACGACGAGCGGCTTGGGGTCCGCCAGCTGGGTGCCGGTCATCGTGGCCACCGGTGTCTGGATCTCCACCGGTTCGGTGGCGATGGAGCCACTGGCCTCGTAGGAGAGCAGCATGACCAGCTCACGAGTCAGTTCACGGAACTGGTTCGAAGCGGTCTCCACCCGTCGCAGCTGGGTGAGCTTATGGGAGATCAGTGGGTGTTCCACAACCTGTACGCGCATGGACTCAAAACTACCAGCACGCCTCCAGCTCAGACCTCGCAAGGACCATCCCTAATAGTCTTGGGTGGTGACCGAGAACCTGAAGCCCCCTGCCGCGTGGTCCCCTCGGACACGCGAGGATCAGGAGAGCGCCGTCGGACGCTGTCTCGAGCTGGCCGACGAGGCCCGTGCGTCTGCAGACGTGCCCGTGGGCGCCGTCGTCTTCTCCGCTGCGGGAAAGGTCCTCGGTGAAGGGTTCAACACCCGGGAGCGCGACGGCGACCCTGCCGGGCACGCGGAGATCACCGCGCTGCGCGCCGCCGCAGGCACACTGGGGACTTGGCGGCTGGACGGCTGTGTCCTTGCGGTGACGCTGGAGCCCTGTCCGATGTGTGCGGGGGCGATCTACCAGTCCCGAATCGGTCAGGTGATCTTCGGCGCCTGGGACGAGAAGGCCGGGGCGGCCGGATCGGTGTTCGACATCCTGCGAGAACCCCGGCTCAACCACTGGGTGGAGGTCCATCCCGGCGTGAGGGCTGAGGAGTGCGCCGCACAGCTGCGCTCCTTCTTCGGGCAGTTCCGCGGATAGGCTTGCCGTCGTGTCCACACCCACTTCACCGAAGCTGTCCACGCCCTCCGCCGCACAGCTCGCACATGCACAGTCGCTCTTCGCGGTGACCCCCGACTTCCCTGAACCCGGCATCCTCTTCCAGGACATCTCCCCCGTGCTGGCCGATCCCGCGGCGCTGCGCACCGTTGCGGAAGGCCTGTTGGCCCCCTTTGCTGGAACCTTCGACATGGTCGCCGGGATCGAGGCGCGCGGCTTCACCCTGGCGGGGATGATCGCCGCACTGACCGGCACCGGGTTCATGCCCATTCGCAAGGCCGGGAAGCTGCCCGCCCCTGCCGGTCGAGTGGAGTACACCTTGGAATACGGCACCGCGGTGATCGAGGCCCCCGACGTGCTCAGGCCCGAACATCGCGTGCTGATCGTCGATGACGTGCTGGCCACCGGCGGCACCCTCGCCGCCACCCGGAAGCTGATCGGCCAGCTGGACTGCCAGGTGGCCGGCGCCGCCGTCGTCCTGGAGATCGAGGCGCTGGGCGGACGCGAGCTCTGCGGCGAGGTGCACGCGCTCTTCACGAGCTGAGCCGGCCTGCGTGGCGCCGCTCGGCCAGGAACATCTCGGCCGTTTTTGGGTCAGCGCGAGATGTTTGCGTATACTCAACGGGCCTGGTGACGTGTCCGAGCGGCCGAAGGTGCAGCACTCGAAATGCTGTGTGCGGTTACCCCGCACCGTGGGTTCAAATCCCACCGTCACCGCCGAATGAGAACCCCGTTGATCTGCAGTCATGCAGTCAGCGGGGTTTTCTGCACCCCCTGCGTTTTACCTGACCTTACGAGGGATACCGAGGTCGCCGTCGGCCCGGTAGTCCACGTGAGGGGAGGTAGCACGGGAGGCTCTCCTCGTTCCCAACGCTACGACCCCGATTCTGAAGTCGACTCAACCTCAGGACCCGTCACACCGCGCCTCGGCGCAGCACCCTCAGCAGCCGCTGCACCACGAAGATCAGCACCGCGAGGACCGCGAGCGCGACCACGATGTTCGAGAGCACCCCGCTCCATTCCTCGAGGACAGGTTCGATGGTGGGCCCAAAACCGAATCCCAGGCCGATCCAGATGGCGTTCCAGATCGCTGAACCGATCAGGGTGAAGAACAGGAAAGTGGTCACCCGCATCCGGGTGATGCCCGCAGGGATCGAGATGAAGGACCGGACGATCGGCACGCATCGCCCCAGGAGCACCGCCCAGGGTCCCCAGCGGTGGAACCAGCGTTCAGCCTTGTCGAAGTCCTCCACCTTCAGCAGCGGAAACCGGTCCATGATGCCCCTCGTCCGCTCCGCACCCAGGGCCGCGCCCACCGCATACCAGAGCACGGCGCCGACCAGCGAGCCCAGGTTGGCCCAGATCCAGGCACCCCAAGGGCTCATCAGGCCTGCATAGGCGAGGAAGCCTGCCCCGGGGAGAATCGCTTCGGAGGGGATCGGCGGGATGAAGTTCTCCAGGAAGATCGCCAGACCGACTCCGGGCTCACCGAAGCGATCCATGAGGCTGAGGACCCATCCGATGAATCCCTGATAGTCACCGCTCGGCTGGGCGGCCATCAGAGAGCTGCCCCGGAAGGCACCACATAAGAGGTGACGCTGCGGACCCTCGCGGTCTTCACGGTCGAGGCGAACGTAAAGAAATGGGCGAAGTGGACCCGGGATCCGTCGAGGCGCACCGCGACGCCGTCGCAGGAGCCGACGCGGCCGTGGGTCACCACGTTCTCCAGCCACAGTCTCGTGAAGCCCCGCGTCTCCTTCCCCGGGTGCACGTCCCAGGAGGCATCCGCCTCAAGCCATTCGTCCAGGTGCTGCTGATCGTCCGCGCCCCAGGCGCGAGCCAGCTCGGCGACGATCGTCATCCGCGGTGAGTTGCCGCAGTTCTCGGGGATGGTGAACTCCATGGCAGAACACTAGCTCCGGGTCCCTGTCGCGACCAGGCTCGAAGCCCAGGTCAGGCTACTGTGAGCACAGACTCGCGCTCCCCGCGCGAGTCGGTCACTCGAACTTGATGAGGTTCCCTTGATGTCACAGCGCTCCCCGGGGCAATACCCTCTGCCCGCTCGCTCTCCCGGCGTGGGCGCACAAAAGCTCTCCGCCTGGCAGAGGTTCAAGCGTTGGCCCGTGGTCCTGCGCGTCGCGACTCTCGGCTGTGGCGGGCTGATCGCGCTTTTCGTGCTGCTGATGATCGTCGGCGTCATCGCCGTCATGGTGAACCCCGAGGCCGCTGAAGAGCGCGCCCCCAAGCCGAATGAGCAGGAGCTCGTCGTCGAGGAACCGGCGGAACCCGAGGCGTCTGAGGAACGGGAAGAATCCGACGAGCCCTCAGAGGAACCGACGGAATCGGAGACGCCGTCTGCGAGTCCGACCCCTACGCCCACCCCCACCCCGACACCGTCTCCTTCACCCACGCCGACGCCGACGCCGACCCCGAGTACGGATCCGAATGAGCACTCCGCGGTGGTGGTGCGCATCATCGACGGGGACACCGTGGAGCTGGACTCCGGGGACACCGTGCGGGTCAGCGGAATCGACACACCTGAACGTGGGGAATGTCACTTCGACACCGCCTCTACCCGGATGAGCGAGCTGGTGCTCGGCAAGACCGTGACACTGACCCGCGACGGCGAGGACACGGATCGTTATGACCGGATCCTGCGCTACATCGATGTGGGCGGCAGGGACGCCGGCATCACCCTGATCGAAGAGGGTCTCGCAACCGCCCGCTACGACTCCCGGGACGGCTACGGGTTCCATACCCGGGAACCGGATTACATCACCGCCGACGACGGCAACCCGTTGCAGACCTGCGCGCCGGAGCCGGCACCAGCTCCCGAGCCTGCCCCAGCCCCGGCACCGGCCCCCGCGCCCGGCCAACAGGGAGCGAATTGCGACCCTAACTACACACCCTGCATCCCGGTGTTCCCGCCGGACATCAACTGCGGCGATCTCGACGTCTCGGTCCGGGTCATCGGTGTCGATGTCCATGGCCTGGACGGCGATGGCGACGGTTTCGGATGCGAGGCGAATGGCTAAGGCGCTACCGTGCTGACATGGGTGAACAGTCCAGGTCCGGCGAGGATGGGGCCGTGGAGGAGTTCACCGCTGATCCGGCCGTGCTGTAGTGGGCGTCCGGTTGGAAGTTCTGGACCGGCTGGCAGAGCGCGGTCGCGGTCATGGGCGTCCCGCTCATCGCGTGGATGTACCTCGCCCCGGCGGAACTGCAGCTGACGCCCATCTGGTACCTGGTCTCCTGGGTGGCGATCTTCGTCATCGCCACGGTGGCCGGCCGGGTGCACCGTCGCTTATGAGCGTCAGCCCCGCCGCATCGGGACGTGGGGAATCCCGTCTTCCATGAACGTCTCCCCCGACCGGGCGAACCCGAAGGACTCATACCAGCCCTGGAGCGGCGCCTGCGCGTCAAGCACCACGGGAGACTCGGCCGACTGTGCAGCGCAGAACTCCACTCCGCGGCGCATCAGCTCACCAGCCACCTTCGTCCCGCGCACCTCGGGGCTCGCCACGACGCGTCCGATCCGAAAACCCTCCGGCTCACGGAGCACCCGCAGCGTGGCGGTGGGCGCGCCGTCGTCGTCGGCTCGCTGATCGCCTGCGCCGCCCACGGCCCAGAGCATCACCGCGCCGGGCTCCAGATCCCGGCCGTCGAGCTCGGGATACGGGCACTGCTGCTCGACCACGAAGACGTCGATGCGCAGCTGCAGGATGCGGTAGAGCATGACGGGATCCATCTGGGCCACCGGAGCGGCGTGAAACTGGGCAGGCATGGGCTCCATCCTAGGGTTGCCGGTAGTCTCGAGCGTATGAGCATCACTGCCCTGGCCATCGGCAAGAAGCATGAGAAATGGGCCGTGGAGGGGATCGAGCGCTATACCAAGCGGCTGCGCAAACCCTATGACCTCGACTGGAAGCTGCTCCCCCATTCCTCTCGCGAGCACGACGCGGCCCGGCAGGAGGAGTCCGAGCGGATCCTCGCCTCCCTGAAGCCCAAGGACCACGTCATCCTGCTCGATGAGCGCGGCAAGAACATCAGCTCGACCGGCTTGGCCGAGCACCTCCAGAGCAGCTTCGACAAGGGGGAACACATCGTGGTGATCATCGGCGGCGCCTATGGGGTCACCGATGAGCTGCAGCACCGGGCCGACTTCGTCTGGTCCCTGTCCAAACTCGTGTTCCCCCATCAGCTGGTGCGCATGCTCCTGGCCGAACAGGTCTACCGCGCTCAGGAGATCTCCGGCGGGCGCTCGTATCACCATGTCTGAGACCAGCACCGCGCCCGCGGCTCCCGTGGCCTCCTTGGCTCCCGTGGTGGGGATCCTCGGCGCCGGCCGCGCCGGCACTGCCTTCGCGCGGGCTCTGCTGCGCGCCGGAATCTCCGTGGACATCGCCTCCACCCGGCCGCCCCGCGCGCTGCAGCATCATCTGAAGATCTACGCCCCGGGTGCGGTGCCGGTGGTGGGTGCGGACATCGCCGAGCGTGCGCGGGACTCCAGTGGCCTGGTGATCCTCGCCGTGCCCCAGGAGGAGCTCGACGAGGTTGACCCGGCCTGGGTGGCTGGGACCGTGCTGATCGACGCGACCAACACCTGGCAGGATGAGCTGCTGCCGGGCTGGCTGCAGGCCGCGGTGGACGAACAGCTGCCCACCTCGATGGCCTTGGCCGGCCGGTTCGGCTCCGCGCGGGTGGTCAAGGCGCTGAACCACATCGCCCACTCCGAGATCGACGACGCCGCCCAGCCCGCCGCCGACCTGTCTCAGCGGCGAGCGCTGGCCGTGGCCGGAGACGACGACGCCGCCCGCGGACTCGTCATGGGGCTGCTGGTCCGGATGGGCTTCGACCCGGTCTCCCTCGGCGCGCTTGCGGCAGGACGGATCATGGAGCCCGATGGGCCGCTGTTCAACCGGCCGCTGCGCCGCGAGGACGTCCTGCGCTTCGCCCGCTGAGCTGCCGGCTGCTGAGCGTGGAGCAGATCCTCAGCCCGCGCGTCGGGTGAAGACCAGGTGCACGACTCCGCTCGGCGAGGGTGTCGCCTCGACGTCGAAGCGACCCTCGATGCCTTCGAGCCCGTCCCAGAGGCGTTCGCCCCGACCCAGGAGGATCGGCACCAGGACCAGGTGCATGACGTCGACCAGGTCCGCCTCGAGGAACTGCCGCAGCGTGGCGACCCCGCCACCGATCCGCACATCCAGATCTCCGGCGAGGTCGCGGGCGTGGGCCAGCGCGGAGACCGGGTCGGCGTCCACGAAGTGGAAGGTCGTGCCGCCGTCCATCTCGAGCAGCGGCCGCCGGTGGTGGGTCAGCACTACCACCGGGGTATGGAAGACAGGGTTCTCACCCCACCAGCCCCGCCATTCCTCGTCCTCCCAGGGGCCGCGCTGCGGACCGAACTTGTGCCGTCCCATGATCTCCGCGCCGATCCCGCTCCCCCACTGGCTGGCGAACGCCTCGTCGACGCCGCGGGATCCCAGGGTCTTCCCCGGCAGACCCATCTCGCGGAAGGTGCGGGTCTCGAAGGCCCACTCCATCAGGCGCATCCCGGCATGACCGAAGGGCGCCTCGAGCGTCTGGCCCTCGCCGGCGCCGAAGCCATCGAGGGAGATCGAGAAGTTGTGCACGCGGACCAGGGACATCGCATCTCCCGAGGTGTCAGTCGCGGAGGCTCACCCGGCTGTGCTCGATGCTCCGCTGACCGAGGCTCAGGGTACTCCTGACGCGGCGTGGACCGCCATGCTCCGAGGCCTGGCACCTCGTGGGCAGTTCGCGGCGGAATGGAGGCTCCTACGAGCGAGTATTCCACCGCAAGCTGCCCACTCGATCTGGTGCCAGACGCGTCAAGACATGTCCGTAGCGGCCTCTAGAATAAGACCATGACCGCCTTGGAACCTTTCACCGAGCCGACCCGGCGCTGGTTCCAGGCATCCTTCGGGCAGCCCACCGCCGCGCAGGCCGGCGCCTGGGACGCCGTCGCGCGCGGGAAGAACGCGCTGGTGGTGGCGCCCACCGGTTCGGGCAAGACGCTCTCGGCCTTCCTCTGGTCCATCGACCGGCTCTTCGCCGAGCCCACCGCGGGCACCTCGGTGCTCTACATCTCCCCGCTGAAGGCACTCGGCGTGGACATCGAACGCAACCTGCGCAGCCCGCTGGTCGGAATCGCGCACACCGCCCGCCGGCTCGCCGCCGAGGGCGCCGCCGCGGAGCCGGCAGAGATCACCGTGGGGGTGCGCACCGGCGACTCCACACCCAAGGAGCGTCGGGACCTGGTCCGGAAGCCCCCGCAGATCCTGATCACCACGCCCGAGTCCCTCTACCTGATGCTCACCTCCCAAGCCCGCAGCACCCTGGCCGGGATCAAGACCGTGATCATCGATGAGGTCCACGCCCTGGCCGGCACCAAACGCGGCGCCCACCTGGCGGTCTCGCTGGAGCGGCTGAACAACCTGCTGGAGTCCCCGGCCCAGCGGATCGGGCTCTCCGCGACCGTAGAGCCCCGCGAGGAGGTCGCCCGATTCCTGGGCGGCTCGGCGACGGTGGAGATCGTCGCCCCGAAGTCGGAGAAGAAGTGGGACATCACCGTCTCGGTGCCGGTCGAAGACCTCGCCTCGCCCACCACCGCCCCGCCCGTCAGCGCCAGCCCGCCCGCGAGCGCGACCCCGATCCACGCCGCCTCCAACGGCAGGGCCGAACCCGACACGCCGTCCATCCCTGCGAACACCTCAGCCCTGGATTCACCGCCCGACGCGTTCCCTGCGGATGACCATCTGCTGGGCGATCCGCTGCTCAGCGACCAGCCGCTGCAGCCCAGCATCTGGCCTCATGTGGAGCACCGGATCGTGGACCTGGTCACCGAGAACCGCTCCACCATCGTGTTCGTGAACTCGCGCCGACTGGCGGAGAAGCTCACCGGGCGGATCAACGAGATCTGGTCAGAGCGCCAGCCGCCCGCCCCTCAGAACACCTCCGACGACGACGACGCGACGACCGCCGGGGCTGACCCTGAGACCGGCGAGCCTGCCCCGCTGGCCCGATCCCACCACGGTTCGGTCTCGAAGGAACAGCGCAAGCTCACCGAGGAGGCACTGAAATCGGGCCAGCTGCGCTGCGTGGTCGCCACCTCCTCCCTGGAGTTGGGCATCGATATGGGCGCCGTGGACCTCGTCATCCAGGTGGAGGCCCCCTTCGCGGTCTCTGCCGGCCTGCAGCGGATCGGGCGCGCCGGGCACCAGGTCGGTGAGGTCTCGGTGGGCTGGTTCTTCCCGAAGCACCGGGGGGACCTGGTGAGCACCGCCGTCATCGTCGAACGGATGCTCGCCGGGCAGATCGAAGCGCTGCACATTCCGCGCAACCCGCTGGACATCCTCGCCCAGCAGACCGTGGCCGCCTCCGCGATGGACCCGCTGGATGTGGAGTCCTGGTTCGAGACCCTGCGCCGCAGCGCCCCTTTCGCGACCCTGCCGCGCTCTGCCTACGAGGCCACCCTGGACCTGTTGGCCGGCAAATACCCCTCCGACCGATTCGCCGAGCTGCGCCCCCGAGTGATCTGGGACCGCGACGCCGGCACCATCACCGGACGCCCCGGCGCCCAGCGAATCGCGGTCACCTCTGGCGGCACCATCCCGGACCGCGGACTCTTCGGGGTCTACCTCGCCGGTGGGGAAGACTCAGGCTCTGCCCGCTCCGGGGGCCGTCGGGTCGGTGAGCTCGATGAGGAGATGGTCTACGAGTCCAGGGTGGGTGACGTCTTCGCGCTGGGCGCCACCAGCTGGCGGATCCAGGAGATCACGTTCGACCGGGTGCTGGTCGTCCCGGCCTTCGGGCAGCCCGCCTCGCTGCCGTTCTGGCGTGGGGACGGCTTCGGCCGTCCCGCCGAGCTCGGCCGGGCGCTGGGTCGCTTCACCCGGGAGGTCCACGCCGGCGCCGCCGAGCCCACCGCCGAGCGGCTCACCGCGCTGGGCATGGACACCTGGGCCCAGGAGAATCTGCTGCGCTACTTCACCGAGCAGCAGGAGGCCGCCGGGGTGCTTCCCAGCGACACCACGCTGGTGGTGGAGCAGACCAAGGACGAGCTCGGGGACTGGCGGATCGTGCTGCTCTCCCCCTACGGACTGCAGGTGCATGCCCCGTGGGCGCTGGCGGTCGGCGAGCGCCTGCACGACCGCTTCGGCCTCGACGGCTCCGCAATGGCCAGCGACGACGGGATCGTGCTGCGCGTGCCGATGATGGATGAGGATCCGCCCGGCGCGGAGCTCTTCGCGTTCGACCCGGACGAGCTCGAGGACCTGGTCACCGGGCAGGTGAGCTCCTCGGCGCTGTTCGCGGGTCGGTTCCGTGAGGCCGCGGCACGGGCCCTGCTGCTGCCTAAGCAGAATCCAGGCCAGCGCACCCCGCTGTGGCAACAGCGCCAGCGGTCCTCCCAACTGCTGGAGGTCGCCTCCGGCTACCCGGACTTCCCGGTCATCATGGAGGCGATGCGGGAGGTCCTCCAGGACGTCTATGACATGCCCGCGCTGCTGGAGCTGCTGCGCAGCATCACCCAGCGCAAGCTCAAGATCGTGGAGACCACCACCCCGAAGCCCTCCCCCTTCGCCCAGTCGATCCTCTTCGGCTACATCGCTCAGTTCCTCTACGAAGGAGACTCCCCGCTGGCGGAGCGGCGCGCCGCCGCACTCTCGGTGGACCCGGCCCTGCTCGGTGAGCTGCTGGGACGGGTGGAGCTGCGCGAGTTCCTCGACGCCGCGATCATCGCCGATTCCGAGGCCTACGCCCAACGGCTGCTTCCCTCCCGGCACCTGCGCGGGCAAGAAGGCGTCGCGGACCTGCTGCGCCTGCTCGGTCCGCTCACCGCGGAGCAGCTCGCCGCCCGGCTCGAGGAGGGCGAACCCGCCAAAGACCACGCCGAGGCCCTCGTCTCGCATCAGCGCGCCTTCCGGGTGATGTGGCGCTCCGGCACGACCTCTTCCCCGTCTGGCTCCCCCGGCGAGCAGGATCAGGTCGAGGAGCGCTACGCAGCGATCGAGGACGCCTCCCGGCTGCGCGACGGCCTGGGCACCCCCATCCCGGTCGGCATCCCTTACGCGTTCCTCGACCCGGTGGACGACCCGCTCGGTGACCTCGTCGGACGCTATGCCCGCACCCACGGCCCCTTCCTGGTGGACGAGGCGGCGGCCGAGCTGGGACTCAGCCGCGCCGTCGTCGTGGACACGCTCACCAGGCTGGTCCGCGAGCACCGGGTGGTCGAGGGCCTGTTCCGACCCGACCGGGTGATCCCCTCCGATGCCCGCCCCGGCACCGTGGAGTACTGCGACGCCGAGATGCTGCGCAGGATCCGCCGCCGGTCCCTTGCCGCGCTGCGCGCCCAGGTGGAACCGGTGCCCACCCCCGCCTACGCCCAGTTCCTGCTGGAATGGCAGGGCATCACCGCGGCCCGCGGCAAGGGCTCCTCCTCCTCGGGAGTCTCCGCCGTGGCGGAGTCTTTGGCGCAGCTTTCCGGGGCGGCGGCACCCGCCAGCGCCTGGGAGTCCTACATCCTTCCCGCCCGGATCCCCGACTACCGCCCCGGGATGCTCGATGAGCTGCTTTCCGCCGGGGAATTCCTCGCTGTGGGGAAGGGCGCGCTCAGCGGCCACGACGGCTGGCTCGCCTTCTACCCCCGCGAGGACGCCGAAGCCCTGCTGAACCAGCCCGGCACTGCCGGACTCAGCAGCAACGGCGAAGACTTCACCCCGACCGCGCTGCAGGACGCCATCCTCGAGGTCCTGGCCCGCGGCGGCGCCTGGTTCATCGAGGCGCTGCACGATCAGCTCGACCCCGATCTCACCACCTCTCGAGAGACCACGAAGAACGCACTCTGGGAGCTTTTCTGGGCCGGACGGGTCGCCCCCGACAGCTTTGCCGCGATGCGCCGGTTCATGTCCACCGGGACCACCGCACACAAGAAGCAGCCCACCCCAGCGCGGCCGCGGCACACCTCACGCCGCATGGCGCTGCGCCGGGCCACCGAATCACACCGCGCCCGGACCGGCGCCAGCTCTGCCTCCGGACCTACGGGCGGCGGCGCCGGAGGGCGCTGGCAGCTGGTCCCCCACGGCTCCGTGGACGCCACCGTCGCCGCGCACACCCGCGCTGAGATCCTGCTGGACCGCTACGGGGTGGTCACCCGCGGCTCGGTGATGTCCGAGCAGCAGTCGGGACTCGGGGCCTCCGCCAAGGGTGGGTTCGCAGCGGTGTACAAGGTACTCTCCGCGGCGGAGGACTCGGGGCAGATCCGGCGCGGCTACTTCATTGAACAGCTCGGCGCCGCCCAGTTCACCTCCTCGGCGACCATCGACCAGCTCCGTTGGATCTCCGAACGCCTCGAGGACGCCGCCGAACAGGACAGCGCCGAATCAGGTCCCGGAACCTCCAGGGCGCCCGGTTCGGGGGCGGCGACCTCCGGAACAGAGATCTCCGGTGCGCGGCCTTCTGGTGCAGGCAGGAAGCAGGACGCCGCGGTGGTGCTCGCCGCCACAGACCCGGCCAATCCCTATGGCGCGGCCCTGGACTGGCCCGAGCTGGAGAGCTCCACGCACCGCCCCGGACGCAAAGCCGGCGCCGTCGTCGTGCTCTACCGCGGAAAGCTGGTGCTCTACATGGAACGTGGCGGCAGGACCCTGCTGCTCTTCACCGAGGACGAGGCCACCATGGACCTGATCTCGCGCGCGCTGGTGCCAGCCCTGCGTGCGGCCAAGACCGGACGGATCGCGGTGGAACGGGTCAACGGTGACCGGATCCTCACCCACCCGCTGGGACAGCTGCTGCGCGACGCCGGATTCAACTCCTCTCCCTCGGGGCTGAGGTTCGCGCCGTGATCGCCACACCTGATCACCGCACCAGCTCAGCGCCGCGCACAGTCACGGCGCACCCAGAGTTTCCGGCTAGGCTGAGGTCATGACTCTTTGCATTCCGTTTCTGATGTTCCAGGGTCAGGCCCAAGAAGCGATCGACCACTATCTCGACGTCTTCCCTGACGCCGAACTGCTGGAGATCGTGCATCACCCCGCGGGCACTGAGATCTACGACCCCACCCCGCCGTCCTCCGTCGAAGCGGAGTCCGTCGAGGCTTCGTCCGTGGACGCCGCCGACACGGAGGTCCCGGAGGATTCCGCGCGCCAGGAAGACCTCGCCGGTGCAGAAGGCGCCGCGCAGATCGCGCAGGAGTCCAGCGCACCTGAGCCCACCGACGCGGAGTCCACGGACACCACCCTGATCACAGTCGAGCACAGCGAAGACGCCGATGATCAGGAAGAGGTCATCACCATCCCAGTCCCGCTGGTCGCCACCGCCCAGCTGAAGATCGGCGGGCAGGTCCTGATGATCCAGGACAGCCTGATGAAGCACCCGTTCAGCTTCACGCCCTCGATCTCGGTGGCCGTGGTCGTGGACTCCACCGCGGAGTTCAACCAGATCGTGGACAGCCTCGCCCCCGGAGGAGAGTTCCTCATGGAGCCCGGCGACTACGACTTCGCCACCAACTTCGCCTGGATCAAGGACCGTTTCGGCATGTCCTGGCAGGTCAACCAGCCCCTGGGACACCCCGAGCCCACCGCCACCGCCGAGGCGCCGGTCTGGGGCTGAGCCCCGCCCCGCTGACCTCCCTAGACACCGCGCTGTGACACAGAAGTCTCCTCTCCCCGTGCGCAACGGCGTCAATGCCACGCGCCTACGGGTCCCGCTCACCGGACCCTGGCCCACCGTCCATGACTACGTGCTGGAGACCTTCGGACACATCGACCACGGCGGGATCACCCGACGCTTCGACGATGGCGACGTCGTCGATGTCCACGGCACACCGCTGAGCACCTCCACCCCGCTGGGGGACCTCGAGTTCCTCTGGTACTACCGCTCAGTCAGCCAGGAGGTCCCGCTGCCGGTGACCGAGGAGCTCATCTACGAGGATGAGCACCTGGTGGTGGTGGACAAGCCGCACTTCCTGCCCACCACCCCGGCCGGACGCTATGTCCAGGAGTCCCTCCTCGTCCGGCTGCGCAACACCCTGGAGCTTCCCGACCTGGTGCCGATCCATCGGCTGGATCGAGGCACCGCCGGCGTCGTGCTGTTCTCCAAACAGCCGGAGACCCGAGGGGCATATCAGCTGCTCTTCGAGAACCGTGTGGTGGAGAAGTCCTACGAATGCGTCAGCGCCACCCCGGCGGGAATGAGCCCCGAGACGATGGCGGCGCGGTTCCCGCTCACCGTGCGCAACAAGATCGAGAAGACCAAGGGCGTAGTGGTCTCACAGCTGGCCTCCTACGACCCGGAGCATTCGGGCAAGCGCCCCCATGACCGCACCGCTCGGCAGGGCAAGCGCCGGACCGAGGCCATCCCCGGAGCGAACTCCTCCTCCCAGATCGAGCTGCTGTCCACAGGCCGCAGCCCGTCGGGTCACGACGTCGGCCACTTCCGACTCAATCCGCACACAGGAAAGACTCATCAGTTACGCATTCACATGGCGCTTCTCGGTTTAGGTATTCTGAATGATCGTTTCTATCCGGAACTTCTCGATGATGCGCCTGATGAATTCGACAAGCCGCTCCAACTGCTGGCCAAGACGCTCGCTTTCACCGATCCGCTGACCGGGGTGCGCCGCAGCTTCATCTCGTCTCGAACCCTTCAGGAGTCTCCGCAGTGATCAACCCCGCGATCGCCATCGGCCTCAACGACCTCGGCGATCCGGCGCTGTATCAGGAGTGGGGGCTCTACTACTTCGTGGTCCTGGCCGTAGCAGTCGCGTTCACCGCACTCGTGCCGCCGTTCCCCTCTGAAGTCATGGTGATCGCCTCCGGCACGATGGCGGCTGAGGACATCTTCCCGCTGCTGCTGGTGCTCGCGGTCACTTTCCTCGGGTGTCTCGCCGGCGACATCGGGGTCTACCTCTTGTTCCGCTATAAACTCATCCGGCTGCTCTATCGCTGGAGGTGGGGACGGCGGCTGCACCGGAAGATGCTGCGGATCTCGCTGCGAGCCGGAGACGCCTCCACCTGGACGGGGCTGCTTCTGATCCGTGGAATTCCAGGCGGCCGTTCCGCCTCGATGGCCACCGCAGGGATCATGCGCCTGGGCGGGCGCTCGATCGTGGGGCTGTGCCTGCTGGGCGCACTCACCTGGACCCTGTGGCTGGTCGGTTTGGGTTACATTACGGGAACAACTACAGGGCTCCCACCCTGGGCCAGCACGGCGGCCGCCATCGTTGTGGGTACCCTGGTGGGGTTGGGAGTCACCGTGCTGATGACCCGGCAGCGTTCGCGTCGGGGATCCGAACGAGAGTCGGCAGCCGGCTGACCAGCAACGATGTCCGGGCACGACGTTCCGGCAGCTACTACACATGCCAGCTATGACCAAGAGGGGGAACCCGGGCTTGACCGAGAAGTCCCAGGACGAGTCCGCCGAGACGCTCTCCGCCGCCGAGAAATACGGCGCGGGCACCGAGACCTCGCCTGCGTCCACCGAGGACAGCTCGGCCGTCACCACTGCGGCCGAGCCAGATTCTCCTGCCCAGCCGCAGAAGGCACCGGCGGACGCCCCAGCAGCCGACGCGCCAGCAGAGGGCCCCGAGACTGCGGGGACACCGGCTGCGGACACACCGGCCAGGACCGAGCCGCCGGTCAGTGAGCCATCTCAGCCGGAAAAGTCATCCGCCGCTGAGTCCACCAAACCCGAGACCTCTGCACCAGAGTCACCCAAGCCCGAGACCTCCGCCCCCGAGACCCCGCCAACCGGTTCAGCAGCACCGAAGTCATCCACGCCCGGATCCCCCACACCCACCCCGGGCACCTCTGAGCCCACTGTGCGGTGGAGTCGACCCACTCCGGCGCGGCCGACTTCGGGAGAGGCCAAGGCGGGAGAGGCCGACCTCAGCAGCTTCTTCGACAACCTTGACGAGAAGTTCCTACGCGCCGCCCAGCGCCTCGGTGCCGCGTTCCGCCGCACGCCCTCTGAGGAGTCCCCCGGTGCAGCTGAGTCACCTGCAACAGGGCGTTCCAATGGCACGACCCCATCCGCCCCCGCTCCCCGGGGTCCAAGCTCCTGGGGGCACTCCGCCTCGGCACGCGCGGGCAGCCGCAACGGCTCCACCCCCGACCTGGAGGGTCCAGAGGCTGCATCCGAGCCGGCTCCGCTGAGTCTGCCCCGTCCGCGCCGCTCGCTGGATCAACAGCGCCAGCGCGACGTGATCCTGAAGAAGGCCGCGGCAATCGAGGCTGCCACCGCCTCGAACTACCGGCCCACAGGACGGGAGGTCGTCGAGTTCGCCGACGAGGAGGAAGATCTCTTCACCTACATCCCGCCCTACAACCTGCCCTCCCGGGATCCCGACCCGGCACCGGTGCGCACGGATCTCTACCGGCAGATCTTCGTGACGGTGGGTGCCCTGGCGGCGTTGGCCTCGCTGATCTGGATGTTCGGCATCTTCCCCGCCTCACCGGCGATTCTGGGCGGCAACGGGCTCGACGAACTCGCGGGCGGCTGGTACTCCGGCGAACAGGCCCTGCTCTCTCCGCTCGCGAACTTCTACTGGCTCTGGCCCATCATCGTGCTGGGCCTCCTCGCGCACGCTGTCCACCAGTGGACCACCACGCAGATCTCGACTCCTCGGCAGCGCCGCTCGGGCTGGCAGGTGGGCTCGGCGTCGCTGTTCATGTTGATCTGGACCTTCGGCGTCCATCAGGGGATGCTCACGCTCTCAGTCCTCGCCTCTCTCGCCGCGTCCCTGGCGCTGATCGACGCGATCCGGCAGTTCACCTTCCGCACCGCCCGCACCGGCGCCGAGCGCCGCTTCGCCGACACCACCACCGGCCTCTTCACCGGCTGGGCGATGGTCGCGGCCATGTCCTCGCTCTCGATCTGGCTGACCGCCATGGGATGGCGCGTCCCCGGCATCCCTGCGGTGATTTGGGCACTGATCGGCCTAGGGATCTGCATCTGGGCCGCCGCCTACTACGCGATGACCGAACGCGGCAGGATCGCCGTGGCACTGGGTATGGGCTGGGGCATGTTCTGGCTGATCTTCCCCCGGCTGCTCTCCGACGTGACCTCGGTCTGGGTCGCCATCTGCGCCGCGATGGGAGCCTTCGTGGTCATCCTGGCGACCGAATCTCGCCGACACAAGATCAACCACGCGGAGCGACGCGCGGCTATGGGGCGCCCGCTCGAAGACATCATCTGACCCAGCACCATCTGGACCACCGCACAGGAGGCACGATGAGGGACCAGCGCAAGAGCCAAATCACCGCACTCGGAGCAGCCATGCTGCTGCTCATGTCCTCCTGCGGGTCCCCCGAGGAGGGCCAGGATGCCGCCGCCTCGGAGGACTCCGCCGTGACGGACACCCCCGAGGCCGCCGACGGCGCGCAGGAATCGGAGGAGCCAACGGAGTCTGCCGAGCCGGAGGATTCCGCGGAGTCAGCAGGCTCTGCGGAGCCCACCGAGACCGAGCCGCCAGAGGACCCTGAGACCTCGTCGGCGCCCGAAGACCGGGACGACGCCGGCGCCTCATCAGACTTCAGCACCGAAGTGCAGGAGTCTGCCGGGTTCCCCGGTGAGTTCACCGTCGGTGACGAGCCCTACCACCTGGTCGACATCCGCTCCGGCGTCCATGAGGGCTTCGAACGGGTGGTCTTCGAGTTCAGCGGGGACGGGGTCCCTAGCTGGCGCGGAGAGTACACCGACTCGGCGGCTGAGCTTGGCCGCGGGGAACCCATCGAGGTCGCCGGGGATCACATCCTTGAGATCAACGTGAACGGGCCGTCCTGGGCCCCGGGAGAGGAATCTTCTGAGGCCCTTCCCGCGCAGGAGTACTACGAACGCGACCGCGGCGGTGTATTCGAGGAGATCTTCATCCAGGGCCCCTTCGAAGCGCATTCCCAGTACCTGATCGGGCTTGACCAGGAGCTGCCCTTCCAGATGCAGTTGCTCGAAGAGCCGACCCGGCTCGTGGTGGACTTCGCGACCGAGGAGTGACCCGCAGCGTCGCCCTGACCGGCGACGGGCTCGGTTGTGGTGCATGATGGGACTATGAGCATTCGAACCCCAGATCCGAACCCCGGATGGTTGAACGAGGATGACCTCTATGAGGCTCGGCGTCGACTTCCGATGGTCTACGTCGAAGCGATCCCGGTGCGGCTCGATCCCCTCGGCTGCATCACCGAGCTGGGACTTCTCTACACCGCAGACGCCGAAGGACACTTCTACCGGACCGTCGTCTCCGGCCGAGTGATCTACCGGGAGACCATCCGGGCGGCGCTGCTGCGCAACATCGAGAAGGACCTCGGGTCGATGGTGATGCCCCAGATCCCCGCCTCCCCCGTGCCCTTCGCGGTGGCCGAGTACTTCCCCTACCCCTCTGAGACCGGACTCGTCGACGACCGGCAGCACGCGGTCTCGATGGCCTACATCGTGCCCGTCTCCGGGGACTGCTCTCCACGCCAGGATGCCTTGGAGCTGAGCTGGATGACGCCAGACCAGGTGCTCAGCCCCGAGGTGCAGGCCGAGTTCCTCGGTGGCCGGGAGAAGCTGATCCGCCAGGCCCTGGCTCACCTGGGTCACACCGGCTGAGCGTCACCAGCTCCGGCCGGTAGAATCAGGCCAATGACCACTCCCGCCCCCGAGAAGTCCGTCCGCCGCAGAAGACCATCCCGGCAGCAGGACGCCGGACCCCGTCCGGTGCTCCGGCTCGGACTGGCCGGCTGGATCGTCTCCTGGCTCATCCCCACGGCGGTGATGGGCGGTCTGCTGATCGCGCTGAGCTTCATCCCCGGTCTGAACGAGGACGGATTCCTGGCGCCGCTGATCCCGCTGATCGCTGCGGCGGCCGTCGTCGTCGGCATCCCCGGGACCCTGCTGGTCAACTGGCTCTACCGGCACCAGCTGCGACCCACCGTGCATATCCTCGGCTACGTGCTCGTGGGCCTGCTCTACGGCCCCGTGGTGCTCGTGGTCGGCGCCGGTGGACTGGTTCCCATGCTCATCCCGCTGATCGGCTTCCCGGCCGGCATCCTGCTCGGGATCGGCCGCTGGATGGCGCAACCGCTGGCGCGTGTCACAGACCCGACAGAGGACGACGCCGAGGCCCTCACATCGAGCCCGGACAAAAGCCCGACCCGGAACCCGGTCGGGAACCCCTCCCCCGCGACGACCTCCGACCAGAAGGACCCTGAGAATGCCTGAGACCACTTCAACTCCTGCCATGACATTGACCATCGCGGGATCCGAAGCCACCGGGGGCGCCGGGGCGCAGGCAGACCTGAAGACCTTCCAGGAACTCGGCACCTTCGGCATGGTCGCCTTGACCTGCATCGTGTCCTTCAACCCCAAGGATGAGTGGAACCACCGCTTCGTTCCGGTGGAGACTCAGGTGATCGAGGACCAGATCGAAGCGATCTTCGGCAACTACGGGCCAGAGGTGCTGGACACCGTGAAGCTGGGCATGATGGGCTCCCCCGCCACGATCTCGACAGTGGCCGCCGCGATCGCCGCCCGGAAACCCAAGAACCTGGTGCTGGACCCGGTGCTCATCTGCAAGGGCCAGGAGCCCGGTCACGCGCAGGACACCGACAATGCACTCAAGGCCGAGCTGCTCCCGCTGGCCACCTTTGTCACGCCGAATCATTTTGAGACCGAACAGCTCTCCGGGATGAAGGTCGAGACCCTGCAGGACCTGCAGGCCGCCGCCGCAGAGATCCACCGGCTCTCCGGGGCTGCAGTGCTCGCCAAGGGCGGAGTACGACTCCCGGGCAGCGAGGCCGTTGACGTCTTCGTCGACGCGGAGGGCATCGAGGTGCTCAGCGCGCCGAAAATCGGCGAGCATGCGGTCTCCGGGGCTGGCTGCTCACTGGCCGCTGCGGTCGCGGCGGAGCTGGCCAAGGGACGCGCGCCCCGCGAGGCGGCTCGCCGGGCAAAGGAGTTCGTCACCGCAGGCATCCGTCAGCGCGTCACAGGCAACACCCCGTTTGATGCGCTGTGGCAGGGCGGTCTCCGCGACTGACCCGCGACTGATCAGGTGTCGTCTGCCTCCGCGGCCATGTCCTCGAGCTGCGGTTCGATCAGGCCCAGCTGGGTGGCACGAATGAGCAGCTGGACCCGGTCCCGCACGCCGAATCGAGCGCAGAGCCGTCCGAGGTGCGCCTTCACAGCTCCTTCGGTCAAGACCATCCGCGTGGCGATCTCGCGATTGCTGAAGCCCCTGGCGAGGAGGTTCAAGACCTCTGACTCGCGGGGCGGTATCCGTGGGAGGTAGTCCGATCCCGCGAGCGCGACGGAGAACTCCTCGGCCTCGTTGACCGCGTTGAATTCCAGTCTGCGCGCCACGTCGGGCGAGATCGGCACCGAGCTGCCGTGGACCTGGCGAATGGCCTCCAGCACCTGCTCCGCTGTGGCGTCCTTGACGATATACCCCTTGGCCCCGGCTTTCAGCGCCTGCAGCGCGTGCCCCTCCGAGCTGAACGTGGTGACGGCCAGGACTGAGGTCTCCGGGGCGATCGCCATGACCGCGGCCGTCGCCTCGACCCCGCCCATGACGGGCATCTTGAGATCCATGATCACGACGTCGGGCTTCTCTTCACGCACCCGCTCGATGACCTCGACGCCGTTCTGAGCTTCGCCTACACAGACCATATCGGGGGCGGAGTCCACGTAAGCGCGCAGAGCCGCACGCATGATCGGGTGGTCGTCTGCAACGACAAGACGAAGCATGGCTGAACCTGTTCTTTCTCGGCCTGTGACACCTGGCGCGGTGTCCTACAGTATCGGACCCGATCATCGGCCCGCGAGGATCGGACCCCTCGAAGCCCGGGCGGGTACCGAAACCGGGGAGTTCTGTCTAAATTAGGTACTTAAGTCCACTATACCTAAATCTAGGCACACCATATTCTAAGTTTACACGCTAAAACTTCTGAGGCATACCCCCGAAAGGAACAAAATAATGTCCCTGTCTTTGTTTGCATACCAAATCGCCGTTGCTATCACCTTTGTTGCAACTTTAGTTCTTGGTTTCTTCGATATTACAGGATTCGAAGTTGAGGGTTTCTTCCGCTCATTCATCTGTGCAGCCTTCCCAAGGTCTTCAGCCTGCTGACCCCTCGCTAGTATTGGGCAGTAAGGCGTATCCTTGAGAGTGACCTTTTCGAACGATCTAGCACCAAGCCGTCGTGTTCTTGGCAGCCTCACTCTGATTACCGTCGCCGGAATATCTGCAGACATCGTTCTCGGCATGACGATTGCAGCGGAGTACACCAGCAGGACGTTCCAGTACGGGTACTTGATCTGGATCCTCGCGGTATGCCTACTGTGGCTCCATCCAGCTGCGGGAGCTACCGCCGCCCTGCTCGGCGCGGCCGTCGGCGGGATAGTGGACTCCCAGTTTGAGACTGCCTTGCTGGTCGTCCTGTTCAGCGGCCTGTCCGCACTGTACTGCTCGAAATGGTTCCGGCGGCTGTACCTCATGCTCGCCATTGGCGTCGCCATCAGCGTGGGCCTGGCACAGCCCGTGCCTCTGCTCGTCGTGGGGTTCGGCGTGACCACAGCTGCAGTCATGTGCCTGTCGTACTTCGCAGGTCGAGCTACTCGAAGACATCTCGTCTCTCGCCTGACGGCCGATCGTGAGCTCATGCATCTGCGAGCCGTCCATCAAGACGCGCTCGCCGGAGAGCGCCGTTCGATCGCGCGGGACCTCCACGACATCCTCGCCCATGACCTCACGGTGATTTCAATGCAGACCCAAGTCGCTGCGGCCACCGGGACACCGGAGTCGCGAGCCGCGGCACTGTCGCAGATCTCCCAGTCCGCCGGCGCCGCGCTTCACGATCTCCGACGCGTGCTGCTAGTGCTGCAGCGTGAGAACATCATCGGCGCAGCCCCCGGCGATGCCCCGGAGCTGGATCTGGAGTCGGGCCTGCAGCGCTTCACCGAGCGCCTCGAAGACCTGGGATTCACGGTGGAGACCTCGGTGCACGGGGACCTCAGCTCGATCTCTCAATCCGTAGAGGCCTGTCTGTACCGGATTCTGCAGGAGTGCACCACGAACGTGGTCAAGCACGGGGCACGCGGTCAAGGCATCAATGACTGCGCCATCGAACTCGAGGTCAAGGAGGCCACCGTGGACCTCGCCGTGACGAACCGGACCGATGCCCACCAGGCCCCAGCCCCGAAGCACGCAACGTCAGGAACCGGGCTGATCAGCATGAAGGACCGAGCCGCGACCTATGGCGGCACCATCGAGGCAGGTTCACCCGCTGAGGGCATATGGAGCGTGCAGGTCTCCGGCATCAAACTCCGCCTGCGCTGAAAGCAGCCCTGAGACAGAGAGGCTCGGACGGTGCCGTTCCCACCGCCCGAGCACTAACACCAGCCGAGGTCCTGCTCCGAACCCTTGCACCGTAACTCGGAACGCCTCAAGGCCAATGCTTCTCCCTGAATCGTGCATCGCTGATGCACGTCCACTAGTAAGTATTCGGGAGTCGCGAGCTTCTGACTAGTGGACTTTCGTCTCCAACTTGAAGGTAGACCTGTGCTCCACTTCATAGTGACTATCGAGTAACATGTGTGCCATGACACATCATGCCCCCGATGCCTCGGTTGACCCGATCTATGACGTCTCCACCGCGCAGGACCTCGACTACTACGGGGTCTTCGACGACCTCCCCGAGGCAGACCGGCAGTGGTGGGCTCGCGCCCGCGAGTTCTCCGCCGGGCTCGAGACCCGGATGGCCCAGCATTGGGAGCACGCCGAGTACCCTGTGGACCTGGTCCGGAAGGCTGGCGGGCTGGGACTGCTGACCGACGGCGTCGACGTCTCCGAGGCCTCCATGGAGACCCTCTCCCCAATGGCAGCCGGACTGGTAAACATGGAGACCTCTCGAGCCGACGGCTCTCTGGGCACCGCCTTGGCCGTCCAGGGCGGGCTCGCGCTGCGCACCCTGGCCTACTTCGGCTCCGCGGACCAGAAGGCGGAGCATCTGACCAAGCTGGCCACCGCCGAGACGCTGGGGTCCTTCGCGCTCACCGAGCCTACGCATGGCTCGGACTCGGTCTCGCTGGAGACCACTGCCCGGCTGGTCGGCGATGAGGACTCCGGCTACTACGTGATCAATGGTGCCAAGAAGTGGATCGGCAACGGTGCATCCGGCGGCCTGACCTTCACGTGGGCCCGGGTCGTCGGCGGCGTCCACGACGGCAACGTGCGCTGCTTCCTGGTCGATCAGGACACTCGCGGCTATCGAGCCGAGGTGATCCAGGGCAAAGCGTCGTTGCGCGCGATCCACCAGGCGCTGATCCAGTACGAGGACGTCGAGGTCCCCGCCCACGCCGTGCTGCCGGGATCTAGGACCTTCAAGGACGCCTCTAAGGTGCTCTTCGCGACCCGGCTGGGAGTCGCCTGGTCCGCCGTCGGGCATGCCTCCGCGCTGGTGGAGGCGGCCCTGAGCTATTCGAAGCAGCGCGAGCAGTTCAGCCGCCCGCTGGCCAGCTTCCAGCTGGTCCAGGAGCGCCTGACTTGGATGGTCTCGGAGCTGACCTCGATGCAGCTGCACGTGCGCCAGGTGACCGAACGGGATATTGCCGGCACCCTCACCGGCCCGCAGGCCTCGCTGGCGAAGTACCACAACACCCGCAAGGCCCGGGCGATCGCCCAGGTCGCCCGGGACATGCTCGGCGGCAACGGGATCCTCCTGAAGAACAAGGTCCCGCGCCACATGGCCGACATCGAGGCGATCCACACCTATGAGGGCACCGAGTCCGTGCAGAGCCTGATCATCGGGCGCGACCTGACCGGGTACTCCGCCTTCGCCTAGCGGGAGCGCTGGGCGCCGGGGCGAACCGTCGTCACTCAGCACTCAGCACTCAGCACTCGACGACGTTGACCGCCAGCCCGCCCAGTGCGGTCTCCTTGTACTTCGAGGACATGTCCTTGCCGGTCTCGCGCATCGTGACGATGACCTCGTCCAGGGAGACCCGGTGATCGCCGTCGCCCATCAGCGCCATCCGGGCGGCGTTGACCGCCTTAGTTGCTGCCATGGCGTTGCGCTCGATGCAGGGCACCTGAACGAGTCCGGCGATCGGATCGCAGGTGAGTCCCAGGTTGTGCTCCATCGCGATCTCGGCGGCGTTCTCCACCTGTTTGGCGGTCCCGCCGAGGACCTCGCAGAGCCCGGCGGCGGCCATCGAGGAGGCCGAGCCGACCTCACCCTGACAGCCGACCTCGGCGCCGGAGATCGACGCCTGCTCCTTGTAGAGCACCCCGACCGCGGCGGCGGTGAGCAGGAACCGCACGGCGATGTCCTCGCGCTCTTCCTCCCCGCAGTAGCTCGCGCCGGGCCCGTAGTGGGTGGCGTAGAACCCGACGGCGGGAATGATCCCGGCGGCACCGTTGGTCGGCGCGGTGACCACCCGTCCGCCGGAGGCGTTCTCCTCATTGACCGCCAGCGCCACGAGGTTCACCCACTCCTGCCAGTAGGCGTGGGTGCGGCCCGGATCGTCCTTCCACATCCGGGCGTGCCAGTCGGGCGCACGACGCCGGACCTTGAGCCCTCCGGGCAGGTGCCCCTCGCGCTCCAGGGCTGAGTTCTTGCAGTCCTCCATGACCTGCCAGAGGTGCAGCACCTTGGCGGTGATCTCCGCGTCGGCCTCCTCCTCGGTGCCGCCGTGCCGGGCGAGGTGCAGCGCACGCTCATTGGCCAGCATCACCCGGGAGACCGGCAGGCCGGAGCGGGCGCAGTGCTCCATGAGCACGGCGGCGGTGGTGAACGGATAGGGCACCTCGGCGTCCGGGGTGGCCAGCGCCTCCCCCAGCGAGGCGTCGGAGGCCACCGCATCGGATTCCGAGAGTACGAACCCTCCCCCGATCGAGTAGTAGATCTCCTTGGCCACCTGCTCTCCTCCGGCGTCGAGCGCGGTGAGCGTCATCGCATTGGTGTGCCGGTCCATCACGGTCAGCGGACGCTGGATGAAGTCCTCCACCCGCAGCGGGATCTCCTTACCGGCCTCCTGCGCGTCGGCGTCGTCCTGCTGCTGATCCTGCTGCGGGGCGCCCGATTGGGCAGCCAGCTGGATCCTGCCGGTGGCCTCCATGGCGGCGAGTCGGGAGTCGACCTGCTCGGGCAGGATCGTCTCCGGGTCCCAGCCCTCCAGCCCCAGCAGCACTGCAGTGAAGGTGGCATGCCCGCGTCCGGTGGCCGAGAGCGAGCCGTAGAGGTCCACCTGCACCGACTCGGTCCGCGCCAGCGCCTCGGGACTGGCAAGCTGCTCGGTCACGAACCGTCGGGCGGCACGCATCGGTCCCACCGTGTGGGAGGAGGATGGCCCGATGCCGACCCGGAGGAGATCGAAGATGCTGATGGTCATGGAGAGTCTCGAATCCTGGTCCGGTCAGCGTTCGCGGCGGTAGAAGGGCAGCGGGACCACTTCGAAAGGCTGCGGCTTGCCGCGCAGATCGACATCGAGCCGTGTGCCCGGTTCAGTGTGGGCGATGTCGACGTAGGCCATCGCGATCGGGTAGCCCAGGGTGGGGCTGGGCAGCCCGGAGGTCACCGCACCCACGGTCTCACCGGCATTCTCCCCCTCCGCAGCGAGCACCGGGTAGCCGCCGCGGCCGGCGCGCTTGCCCAGCCCCTTGAGCCCGACGAGCCGCTGCCCTGTGGTCTTGCCGCGTCCCTCGGCCTTAGCCGCCTCCAGAGCGGCGCGGCCGACGAAGTTCTCCTCCTTGCTGAGAGAGACCACCGGCAGGCCCGCTTCGAAGCTGACCCGTTCGGTGGAGAGCTCGTTGCCGTAGAGCGGCATCCCGGCCTCCAGGCGCAGCGAGTCCCGGCAGGCCAGACCGCAGGGGACCAGGCCGTCGTCGGACCCGGCCTCCAGTAGCGCCAACCACAGGGCGTGGGCCTTGTCATTGGGCAGGAACAGCTCGAACCCGTCCTCGCCGGTGTAGCCGGTGCGGGCGAGCAGGATCTCGTCGCCGCCGATGCTCACCGTGGTGAACGCGTAGTAGCCCAGTTCTTCGACCAGGAAGGTCTCATTGCCGCGGACCACGGAGCTGATGATCTTCTGCGCCGCGGGTCCCTGGACCGCGATCAGGCTGATGCCTTCCGATTCGTCCCAGACCTCGACGTCGAAGCCGGCACTGCTGGAGGAGTCGCCGTCGGCGGGTGCGCCGTCGCGGACCGGGCCGGCGGCGGCGCGCTCGGTGAGCGCCGCGGCGACCACCTCGCGGTTCGACGCGTTGGGGACCAGCAGGTACTCGTTCTCATCGATCCGGTAGGCGATCAGGTCATCGAGGATTCCGCCGTCCTCCCGGCAGATCAGCGAGTATTTCGCCTTGCCGATCTTGACCGCGGCGAGGTTGCCCACCAGCGCGGTGTTCAGGAAGGTCGCGGCGTCGGGGCCGACGATCCGGATCTCGCCCATATGTGAAAGGTCGAAGAGTCCGGCGGTGGTGCGCACCGCACGGTGCTCCTGAAGCTCCGAGGTGTACTTCAGCGGCATCTTCCAGCCGCCGAAGTCGGTGAAGCTGGCACCCAGGTCTGCGTGGGCGGCGCTCAGCGCGGTCTCTCTCATGCGGTGCTCTCCTCGAGCTCGAAGGCCTCCGGCGGTGGGCAGGAGCAGATCAGGTTGCGGTCGCCGTGGGCGCCGTCGATCCGGCTCACCGGCGGGAAGTACTTGTCCTGAAGCAGGTTGCGCACCGGGAAGGCCGCCTGCTCACGCGGGTAGGCCCGGTCCCAGGCATCGCCGGCGACGACGGCGGCCGGATGCGGGGCCAGGCGCAGCGGGGACTCCGCGGCGCTGATCCGCTCCTCGATGATGTCCTGGATCTCGGCGCGGACCCCGATCATCGCGGCGATGAACCGGTCGATCTCGGCCAGATCCTCGGACTCGGTGGGCTCCACCATCAGCGTCCCGTTCACTGGGAACGCCAGAGTGGGGGCGTGGAAGCCGTAGTCGATGAGCCGCTTGCAGACGTCCTCGGCGGTGATCCCGGAGGCCTTGGTGAGCTCGCGCAGGTCCAGGATGCATTCGTGCGCGATCAGCCCGTGCTCCCCCGTGTAGAGGGTCGGGAAGTGCTCCTTGAGCTTCGCGGCGATGTAGTTCGCGCTCAGCAGGGCGTGGGCGGTGGCGCTGGTGAGGCCCTCGGAGCCCATCATCGCGAGATAGGCCCAGGAGATCGGCAGCACTCCGGCGGATCCGAAGGGAGTGGCTGTGACGGGGGCGCCGTCGCGACCCTCGCCCTCGTGCTCCCCGGTGGCCCAGGAGGCACCCACGGAGGTGCTCGGCAGGAATGGCTGGAGGTGCTCGGCCACGGCCACCGGGCCGACGCCGGGTCCGCCGCCGCCGTGGGGGATGCAGAAGGTCTTGTGCAGGTTCAGGTGCGAGACATCGCCGCCGAACTCGCCGGGCTGGGCGAGGCCGACCAGTGCGTTGAGATTCGCGCCGTCGATGTAGACCTGCCCGCCGGTGGCGTGGATCTTCGCGCAGACCTCGCGCACCTCGGTCTCATAGACGCCGTGGGTGGAGGGGTAGGTCAGCATGATCGCGGCGATCCGGTCCGGGTGCGCGGCGATCTTGGCCTCCATATCGGCCATGTCGATGGTGCCGTCCTCCGCAGTGGCGACGACGACGACCTGCAGTCCGGCGAGCACCGCCGAGGAGGCGTTGGTGCCGTGGGCGGAGGCCGGGATCAGGCAGATGTCCCGGGCGGCGTCGCCCTGGGCGAGGTGGTACTGGCGGATGGCCAGCAGTCCGGCGTACTCACCCTGGGAGCCGGCGTTGGGCTGGATGGAGACCGCCGCATATCCGGTGACCTCGGCGAGGCGGGACTCCAGATCCGCGATCATTTCGCGCCAACCGGTGGTCTGCGCGGCCGGGGCGTAGGGGTGGATCCCGGCGAACTCGGGCCAGGAGATGGCTTCCATTTCGGTGGCCGCGTTGAGCTTCATGGTGCACGAGCCCAGCGGGATCATGGTCCGGTCCAGGGCGAGGTCGCGGTCCGAAAGGCGGCGCAGGTAGCGCATCATCTGCGTCTCGGAGCGGACCTCGTGGAAGATCGGGTGGGTCATGAACTCCGAGGTGCGGGTCAGGGACTCGGGGAACGCGAAGCCCTGGTCCTGCGCGGCGGACTCAGACTGCGCGGCGGACCTGGTGGGATCCGCGACCGGGAGGGGCTCCTTGACGCCGAAGACCTGGGCGACGGCGGTGAGCTGCGCCGGCGTCGTCGTCTCATCGGTGGACATCCCGACGACGTCTTCGCTGACCCGGCGCAGGTTCACCCCCGCGGCCTCGGCCGCAGCGATGACCTTCTCGGCCTGATCGTGGGAGTCCAGCCGGATCTGAACCGTGTCGAAGAAGGACTCGGCGATGAGCTCGTGGCCGGCGTCGCGCAGCGCGGCCGCCAGGGTGCGGGCGTGGCCATGGACCCGCTTCGCGATCCGGGTGAGCCCCTCGGGGCCGTGATAGACCGCGTACATCGAGGCGGCCACGGCCAGCAGCGCCTGGGCGGTGCAGATGTTGGAGGTGGCCTTCTCGCGGCGGATGTGCTGCTCGCGGGTCTGCAGGGCGAGCCGGTAGGCGGGGCGACCCTCGGCGTCCTTGGAGACTCCGACGAGTCGGCCTGGGAGCTGGCGCTGCAGCCCGGACTTCACGGCCATGAAGGCCGCGTGCGGGCCGCCGAAGAACAGCGGGACGCCGAAGCGCTGGGAGCTTCCCACCGCGATATCAGCACCCTGCTCGCCGGGTGAAGTGATCAGGGTCAGGGCGAGCAGGTCCGCGGCGATGGTGACCATCGCGCCGCGCTCCTTGGCCTCGGCGATCACCGCGCGGTGGTCGACGACGGCGCCAGAGTTTGCCGGCTGCTGCAGCACCAGTCCGCAGATCTCACCCTCGGGAAGACCGTGAGCGGCGATGTCCACGGTCTCGATCTCGATGCCCAGCGCGTCGGCCCGGCCGCCCACCACGGCGAGGGTCTGCGGGAAGATGTCGGCGTCGAGCACGATCTTCGCGGTGGCGCGCTTCTTGTTGCCGCGGCGCATCAGCAGGATGGCCTCGGCCACGGCGGAGGCTTCGTCCAGCAGTGAGGCGTTGGCGATGTCGAGGCCGGTGAGATCAGCGACCATGGTCTGGAAGTTCAGCAGCGCTTCGAGCCGGCCCTGGGAGATCTCAGGCTGGTACGGGGTATAGGCGGTGTACCAGGCGGGGTTCTGCAGCACGTTGCGCAGGATCACCTGTGGGGTGTGGGTGTCGTAGAAGCCCTGACCGATCATCTGCGCACGGGGCTGGTTCTTCTCCGCATAGCCGCGCAGCGCCTGCAGCGTCTCGGCCTCGGTGAGCGCCTCGGGAAGGTTCAGCGGCTCGGGCTGGCGGATCGCCTCGGGGACCGCGGCGTCGACGAGGTCGGCGAGCGAGTCGTAGCCGAGCGTCTCCAGCATCGTGGCGGCGGTCTCGGAGGTGGGCCCGATGTGCCGGGCGGAGAACTCGGTGGCGTCGGGGGCGAGCGTGGAGCTGCGACGGACGGATGTGACGGTCATAGAGGAACCTTCCAGGCATGGAGATAGCGCGGGTTCCTCCCCCGCTCTGTGATGGACCTGAGAGATTCACCGGTCACCGCACCCGTCAGACGGGGCAGAGCCGGCTTGCACCTTCGGTGAGCGCGCCAGAACCATTGCCTGACGTGCTGCTTTCCAGAGTTGCCACCCCTGCACGGTACTGAGTGCCTGAGAGGTTCCCGGGGAGGATATTGCTCCTTCGGCGCCGGATCCGCGCCCAGGTCTGCAGTGAGGACACTGCTCTGGGCGCCAGCCGGACTCTCCCACACAGGGGACGTGGCGATGATTCAGTTTCCCCTCATTGTGCCACAGCAGTGTTTTCAGCCACGTTTCACGATGCGCTCACGGGGCCCCGGCTCAGCAGGGGTGCGCACGTGTTCCGGGAGCAGGCCCACACCGATCACGCGGGCCGTGATTCGGCGCAGCACGGGTGAGCTGAGGCGCAGCAGCCTCGCCCCGGCCCGCGGGACGACCCGGCGGCCCTCGGTGGAGCGCGCGATCACCTTATGCCCCCGCGCCTGGATGCTCTGCATCAGCTTCACCGGCCGCTGCCGCCTGGTCTGCACGGCCGCCAGCGTCTGCTCGGTCACGACTCCCTGCCGCAGTTCTGCGCTGATCGCGTTGGCGAGGGCCACCGCGTCCTGGATGGCGTAGTTCACGCCCACCCCGAACATCGGGGACATCGCGTGGGCCGCGTCCCCGATGGCGATGAATCCTGGTCGGTGCCATCGCGGGAGCCGGTTGATCTGCACGGTGAGCAGCTTGATCTGCTCCCAATCGGTGAGCGTATGGACGACCTCGAGCAGCTTTGGGGCCGCCCGGACGAGCCGGGCCCGGAACGCCGGCAGCCCGTCGTGCTGCAGGTCCCGGAACCCACCTTTGCGGATGATCAGGCCTGATTGGTAGGTGTCGCCGCGGTCGATGGTCAGCACCATCCCTGCCGAGGAGAGGTGGCCCAGCGTGGGCGCACCCGGATCGGAGGGCTGCGGGAGGCTGAACCAGAGCACGTCGATGGGCACTCCGGTCTCCACCGGGATCAGCCCTGCGGCGGCACGCAGGGTCGAGGACCGCCCGTCGGCGGCGACCGTGAGCCGCGCCCGGATCTCGTGCTCCCCGGCGGCAGCGCGGACGCGCACTCCGAGGACGGCGGCGTCGTCGTCGCTTTCGCCGGGCCTCGGGCGATCGTGCAGCAGGTCTGTGGCCTCGGTGTCCATCCGCAGGTCGAAACCGGGCAGCGCCTGCGCCTCGTGGGCCAGGAAGTTCAGGAGGTCCCACTGCGGGGCGAGGACCAGGAAGTTGTCCGGCGCCCGGAGCGCACCGAAGTCGACCAGCGTGAGACGTTCATCCTCGATGACAGCGTCGAGCGTGGAGAGTCGAGTGACGGGCAGGGCCAGAAACTTCTCGCGCAGCCCGAGCTCGCCCAGGAGCGTGATCGTGGAGGGATGGACGGTGTCGCCGCGGAAGTCCCGCAGGAAGTCGGGGTGCTTCTCCAGCACGGTGACCTCCAGTCCGGCGCGGGCCAGCAGATATCCCAGCATCATCCCGGCGGGGCCGCCTCCGGCGATGACGCAGTCACGCTGCGGGTCGGTCATCGGTATCGCCTCCTCGGCACGACGTCAGGGCCCCACCAGCCGCACGGGCTGCACCACAGAGGAGTTGGCCGGGACGCCGCGCCGGATCAGAGCTGTCTCGCCGCTGCGGATCTGTTCACAGAAGTTTCGGAACGCGATCGGCGTGCCATGAGCGCGGGGCAGGTGCAGGCCGTCCATCGCCTGGAGATGAAGGTGCGGCTGGGTGGAGTTGCCGCTGTTCCCGCACCGTGCCAGCACGTCTCCCGTGGAGACCTGCTGACCCGGAGAGACTCGAATCGATCCGCGCTGCAGATGCACTACGGCGATGAAGCATCCGCTCACCGGCTCCTCGAGGATCACATGGTTCCCGGCGATGGCCGCCGGTCCCTCACGGATCCGGGCGGGCTGTCCGAGCATGTAGCCGATCAGGTTCACCTGCGATCGGCGGGCCGCATGGTCATCTTCGCCGTCGTGGACCACTCGGACGGTCCCTGGACACGGTGCCAGCACCTCTTGGCCATAGGCGAAGAACAGCTGCGGCGGCTCCGTGGCCAGGGTGCTGCGCCAGCTTCTCGACCGGGCGGTCCGACCATGGGCGTCAACGGCGATGAAGTCGATGGCGTAGCGGATGCCGAAGAGATCGGTGCCGTGGCTCGGGACGCGGTTGGCCGGGCTGTTCTGCACCTTCCAGGGACCCCTGAAGGGCAGGGAGAGATCCAGCGGGCGCACTCCGGAGGAGGGGAGCCGTGAGGGCATGGTCAAAGTTTAGGACGGCGCGCCGCTGAAGTCTCCGGCACCTGTCCCCCGCGTCAACGCGCGGGTTCCGCCACGCCACCCCTTGTCAGCGCGTCGAACTCTGCAAGAATCACGTCATGACTCTCCACGACTTCGTCCCGGCGGCGAACCAGGGCGATGATCCGGCGGTCTACGAGATCGAGAATGAGGCGATTGACCCTGAGGGCGTGCTGTGGGCCGCCCTTCGCCAGGCCGCCGACTGGCGGCGCAAGGTGCTGGTGGACCTTGGCTGCGGCTCGGGCTATTGGCTGCAGAAGTACTCCGAGGCGGAGAAGACCATCGGGATCGAACCCGACGAGCGACTCCTGGACGCGGCCCGTGGTCGCACTCGCAGGGCCGAGGTCTTCCACGGCTCGGCCGAGCATATTCCGCTCGCCGATGCCAGCGTCGACGTCGTCCATGCGCGCTTCGCCTATTTCTTCCCCTCCGAGAGCTTCGATCCGTCGGCGGGTCTGGAGGAGGTCGCTCGGGTGCTGCGTCCCGGGGGCAGGCTCGTGGTGATCGACAACGACCACGTGCTCGGCGAGTTCGCTGCGCTGCTGCAGGCCAGCGCCCCGGCCGCTGCGCAGGGTCGGGGCAGCTACCCCTCCGACTGGTGGCGGGAGAAGGGTGCCCGGACCGCGGCGGTGATGAGCGGCTGGCAGTTCGACAGCCGCAGCGACCTTGAGCGGGTCCTGCACCTGGAGTTCCCGGACGATGTCGCCGAGGACTGGCTGAACAGCCACCCGGACCGGCTCGGTCTCTCCTATGGGTATCTGCTGCACATCTGGACCAAGCCGTAGCGCCTTCGATCTGCGGCCCTCGACCCCGGTCCAGCCCCTGAGGTGCGCAGACGTGGTGCTGTGATTCCACTCATGTTTACTGGACATAGAACTTCAGTGCGTTAGATTGTCTACGTAAAGTGCTTCAAAGTTGAAGTAATCACGTGTCCAGTCGGGTCTCCTTGCACCAGATCCAGGCTGGCGCAACGAAGGAATCGTCACGCCATGAACACCCCTGCACGGTCAAGGATCACCGCGGTCCTGCCTGCCCATAACGAGGTAGGCGCTCTGCCTGCCACCATCGCATCGCTCCGGGCCCAGACCATCCCGCCTGACCGGATCATCGTGGTCTCGGACCGTTCCACGGACCACACGGTCGAGATCGCCGAGGCCTTCGGCGTCGAGGCCATGGAGACCGTGGACAACGCGGCTCGCAAGGCCGGAGCGCTGAACCAGGCACTGGAGATTCTCGAGCCCGAAGGGTTCGTGCTGATCATGGATGCAGACACCCAGATCGTCCCTCGGTTCATCGAACGAGCACTCCAGGAGTTCCAGGATCCCGACGTCGGCGGCGTCGGCGCCGTCTTCCGCGCAGATCCGCCCACCGGGTACCTCGAGCTCTGCCAGTACCTCGAGTGGGCGCGGTATGCCGAGCAGATCGAGCGCACGGGCAAGACCTTCGTCATGTCAGGCACCGCCGCCCTCATCCGCTGGCAGGCGCTCAAAGACGTCGAGTCACGGTTCGGCTCGATCTACGACGAGCAGACCATCACTGAGGACATGCGACTGACCATGACCCTCAGAGCCTGCGGGTGGCAGGTCCGGTCCCCCGTCGAGTGTCAGAGCACCACTGAGACGATGCCGAATGTTCCGACGCTCTGGCGCCAACGGCGGCGGTGGTACCTCGGTGCGCTGCAGAACATCACCGAGATGGGCTGGAACCGGGTGACCCGGCGCTATATCGGCCAACAGGTCATGTTGGCCCTCTCGGTGATCCTGATGACCACGCTGATCGGGCTGACTGTGGCTTCCTACGCGGTCAACGGATTCCTCGGCGTGCAGCCCTTCTGGCTCGTCATCGGGGCAGTGTTCGCCGCGGAACGCGTGGTCACCGTCTGGGACCAGCCCTGGCCTCGGCGACTCTTCGCGGCACTGGTGATCCCTGAGCTGATCTACGCGCTGATCCTGCAGAGCGCCTACGTCGGCGCCGTCTGGCAGAAGCTCAATTCCTCACAGGGAGAGTGGGCCCACCTCGGCACACCCCACAAGACCACGGAAGAGGTGTAGATGTACGGAGCAGATATGACACAGGCCTCTCAGCTCGCCCTCTCGGGATTCGTCGCCTTCGGCGTGGGCTGGAGCTTCCTCGCCGTGGGCGTGCTGTTCATGGCGACGCTGACCCTGGGCACGATCGTATCGGTGCTCGTCCACCGGATGCGCCGGACCGCGGCTGTCGAGCAGGCCCCGCGGAGGATCCGGGACTGATCGCGCGAAACGCAGCGCCTGATGGTCTCGGCGCTGGACACAGGACCGACCCGGCGTGCCAGACGATGCCCGATCTGATCGATCCCTCGAACCAGCGCCGGGCCACGGCTATTCTGAGGCGATGAAGCTCACCTCGACGCGGGTGCTCTGGGACATGGTCGACGGACCGATGCCGCGTGGCCTGCTGGGCGTCGGGATCGGAGACCTCCACGCCGACGACGAGCAGTGGACGCTGTTCCTGGGCGGGTTCTCGACCACCTTCCGAACCGGCTCTACACGGCCCGGGCGCCGCGGGGCACAGACCCGGCGACTGCGCGATGGACCCTCGACAGCGACTCCCGGGGCCGCGCGGCGGCGCTGATCGAGGACGCCGCCCCCGACGCCTGGGACCGCGGCGGGATGCACAGTCCGTACTACGTGCCTGCCTCGGCGGATGCTCCGGCGCGGATCTACTACGCCGGCCGAGCGGCCCGCCGTCGTGAGGGTGCTGGGAGCAGCTACGCCATCGGCGTGCTTGAAGAGCATCAGGGCCGCTGGGTCCGCCGGGCTGCACCGATCCTCACCGGCCGCGCGCATCGGCCCAGGGTCCTGGAACCCAGGGTGCTCCGTCACGGTGACCGCTACATCATGTGGTTCTTGGCAGCGCCGCACGAGGTCGCTCCCGACGAGCAGCCTGATTACGAGCTGCGCTCGAGCACCAGCGCGAACGGCATGTCCGGATGGACCACGCCTGAGGTGTTCGCGTTGTCCGCGGAGGGATTCTTCGACGTCGCGCCGGTGCGCACCGGAGAGACCTGGGCGATGGTGCTGGCGCGCGGCACGAACCTGCACGGCACCTCGCCCTATCCGCCGAAGGGGGCGCTCACGGTCTTCGTCTCGGGGACCCGCGCGTGCCGGGGCTGGAGCTCGCTCACCCTCGAGCGGCCGCGCCGGTTCAGGAAGCCCCCGGTTCCGGCTCCGTTCTTCCTCAGCGCCACGGCGCTGCGGTTCTCGGACGCCGATGCACCATGGCCAGGGTGAGCAGGGTGGCAGCGGCGGAGAGGTGCAGCAGCATCCCCATGAAAGGAATCAGCCCGGGTCCGGCGCTCTCATCGGTCAGCGCGCGGACCAGGGCGTCGCCGCCGGTGAAGAGCACCGCGGCCAGCAGCGCCACCGCTCCGAGGACCAGTCTGATGCCTCGCGGCAGCAGGACCGGGGGCCGCGAGGCGAGGTGCAGCGCGTAGAGCGTGCACAGCGCCGCGGCGAGGGACCCGGTCCCGGCCATCAAGCTGAACTGCTCCAGGTCGAGCACCTGGAGCATGGACAGTGCGAAGCCGACCGGCGGCACGAGGTTCAACGCCGCGGAGACCAGGAGCAGCGCACGCAGTCGCCGCGGCGGCCTCGTCCTCGGGCCTGTCCCGGGGCTCGCCATCGCTACCGCATCTGGCGCTGGGAGAGCCGGTAGTCCAGGAGCACCAGCACCAGGACGACGGCGAACCCGGCGGCTCCCAGTCCCAAGGCCACCCCGAGGTTCTCCCCGGGACCCTGGAGGCCGCGGGCCGCATCCTGCCAAGGCCACAGCGTGCGCAGGGCGCCCACCATGACGCCGGCGAGCACCACCATGGTGATCCGGTGCCGGTGATCCAGCAGCCACTTCAGACCCTTGACGATGCAGATCATGCCCAGGGCAAGGCCCAGTGCGAAGATGCTCAGGTAGGCGAGGTCGAAATCCGCTGCGGCGCGCAGCGTGGGCTCATACAGGCCGAAGGTCAGCAGCAGGAAGGATCCGGAGAGCCCAGGCAGCAGCAGCGCCGAGACCGCGATCGCAGCCGCAGGCAGGATCACGTACCAGGTGGGCTCCACGGCGGTCGCCGGCAGCGAGACCAGCCAGAAGGTCAGCGCCGCGGCGAGGATGCCCGCCAGCAGGTGCGAGACCTTCAGCGGGCCCGAGCGGTCCTGCCAGGCCATCTGCAGCGGCACGAAGATCGACGCGAGCACCATCCCGAAGAAGGTCGCGCGAGTCAGCTCGGGGTAGGTCTCCACGGCACTGGCCATGGGACCGGCCACGGTGAACACGGCGATGATCATCCCCACCATGACCGGGAGGATCACCTTCCAGTCGACCAGGCGCAGGTGGTGCATGAAGCCGGCGCCGCGGTCCGGACCGGTGATCAGCACCCGTCCGGCAGAGACCACGTGGGAGGCCGAGTCGATGAGCTGCCGGTAGATCCCGACCACCAGCGCGACGGTGCCGCCGGAGACCCCGGGGACCGTCTCCACGGTGCCGATCATCGCTCCGCGGATCAGGTTCCCCGGCAGGGAGGTCCGGCGCACCGGGATCGGCGCGTCGGCGTCCTGGGAGGAGGCCGGGGACGCGAGGTCGCCCTGCGGGCTGGTCTGGGAGGCAGAAGACTCGGCAGAGATGATGGACTCCTCGGTCACGAAAATAGGGGAAAGCTGAGGTGGCGCTCGCACTCGGGCACCGCGACGTCGGCCATTATCTCATCGAGTTCGGACTGGTCCCAGCGTCTCGGGGTCCACGGCCTGGAATCGCACCTCGGCGCCGCGCGGCAGCTGTGCCGCCAGTGAGAGGTCCTCCCGCACCACGACTCCGAGCACCGGGGCGGAGCTGGTCACCGGGTGTTCGGCCAGCGCCACGGCGGGCTGACCGGAGTCGGTGATGCAGATGGATCCGCGCATCAGCGGTTCCGCCGGCAGGGCCTCGGGCTGGGTCCGCCGAATCGGATCGTCGCCGTCGAGCACCAGGCTCGCCCGGCTGGACTCGGCCATGACCTCCCAGGGCTGCCCCTCGAGCCGGGCAAGCCCGGCAGTGCTGGCTCGGCGGGTGCCGAAGTACTCGACCCTCGGGCCCGGCACGTAGCGCAGCATGGTGGCCTCCTGCGGCAGCGGCAGCGGGGTGGGCGCCACCGAGGCGATGCCCACGAAGCGCGACGCCGCGCCGGCCAGTCCGAAGCGGTCCCCCACCTGGACCGGGGCCGGACCGATCCCTGCGTCGGTGTCCGTGGAGGCGCTGCCCAGGACGACGGGCGCCTCGAGTCCGCCGGAGATGCCCAGGTAGCTGTAGACCCCGCGCTGCTGCGGGCCGAGGTGCAGCACCTCTCCGGGGAAGACCCAGAACGGCGCACGGCCCGGTGCGGTGCGGGTGCGTTCGGTGGTCTGGGCGACCTCGGTGCCGCCGCGGGAGGTCGGCGCCGCTTCCCGGGTGATGACCTCCAGGGACACCTCGGCGCCGGTGACGGCGAGGATCGAGGTATGGCAGAGGCGCACGCTGAGGCCACCGCCGAAGATCTCGAAGACCGCGGCGGAATCGTCGTTGCCGATGAGCCGGTTCGCCTGGCGCGCGGCGGAGAAGTCGGCGGGGCCCGCCCGGCCCACACCACGTGCGCCGAGGCCATAGCGACCCATGTCCTGGACCAGGATCTGCCCATACGCCTCACCGTCCGGGGCGGGCAGCACCTCCACCACCGCCTCGCGCGGCTGCAGCGCCAGGGCCGGAGCGTAAGCCTGGGGGATCTGCGCCTCGGGCCGCACCGGAGTCGGGCGATCCACGGCTGGGTTCGTCGCGCCAGCTCGCTCCCCCGCAAAAGCCTCGTCCCCCGCGGCCTCGTCCGCCGGGGCGACCTTGCGCCGGCGCAGCTTGAGCCGCTTGGCCTGCTTGAGCGCCGCCTGGGCGTCGCGGCGCCGACGGAAGTCCACCAGGGCGGTCTTGACCCCGGGAATCGCATCGATCTGGCCGGTGAAGGGCTGCTCGGTCAGCTGCGCCATCAGGGCGGGGTGATCCTTCTCGGCGGTGACCTCGATGAGGAGGGCCCGCTGCCCCACTTCCCGGACGCTGTGAATCATCCCCCAAGCGTGCCACACCAGGGTGTTCATCTCCTGACCCCGTGGGAAGCGAGAACACGGCCGCCAGGGGTCGTTACCCCTGCGAACCATGAAACAATCGGGCTGTGATCGCCGCCAAGAGGACCTCCGCCGCTCCGAAGGAGCCGCTCTTCACCAAGGACTTCCTGCTGGCGATCGTGATCAATCTCTTCCTGGCCATCGTGTTCTTCGTCCTGGTCACCGGCCTGGCGGTCTATGCCGCGGAGGAGTTCTCCGCCGGGGAGACCGCCGCCGGCTTCGCCGCCTCGGCCTTCGTCGTCGGGGCGCTGGCTGCCCGCATCTTCGCCGGGAAGTACGTGAACTTCCTGGGCCGGCGCCGCACCGTGCTGGCCTGTCTGGTCGTCTATGTGCTCGCCGGACTCGCCTACCTGGTGGTCGACAGCTACGAGATGCTCATCGCACTGCGCGCGGTCCACGGGATCTCCTTCGGCTTCGGACAGACCGCGCTCAACGCCGGGGTCTTCGCGATGATTCCGCGCACCCGCCGTGGGGAGGGCGCGGGCTATTACCTGCTGGCAAACTCACTGCCCCCGGCGATCGGCCCGCTGGCCGCGATCCAGCTGACCCAGCGCTATGACTTCTGGGCGATGTTCGTCGCGGTCACCATCGTCTCGGTGATCGCTCTGATCTTCTCGCTGTTCCTGCGTCTGCCCGAGGACAAGCCGTGGCGCACCAGTCTGCGCGAGAAGCTGACCCTGCGCCCGCGGGACATCATCGAGCCCCGGGCGTTCAAGATCTCGCTGGTGGCGATGCTGCTGGGCATCGGCTTCGCCTCGGTGATGACCTTCCTCAACGGTTATGCGCGAAGCCTGGACATGGTGGACGCGGCCTCGCTCTTCTTCGTGATCTACGCCGGGGCGGTGCTGGTCTCGAGGCTGTTCATGGGCCGGGTCCAGGACCGCTTCGGGGACAACTGGGCGGTGTACCCGGCGGTGATCTTCTACATCGTCGCCATGGGGCTGCTCGCCTGGGCCCCGAACCAGGGCGTGCTGCTCACCGCGGGAGTGCTGGCCGGGTTCGGCTTCGGCTCGCTGCTGCCGGTGCTGCAGGCGATCATCGCCTCGGACCTGCCCGCGCACCGCACCAGCATCGGGATCTCGACCTTCTTCATCATGCTCGACGCCGGGTTCGGCTTCTCCCCGCTGCTGCTGGGCCCGCTGGTGGGCTTCGCGGACTACCGCTTCATGTACGCGATGTGCGCCGGCGTCGTCGTGCTCTCGCTGGTGCTCTACTGGCTGGTCCATGGCCGCCACGACGTGCACCAGGGCGTGGCACGTCGGATCCCACGCTCCGGTCCCCGGCGCAAGGACGACGACGGCGCCGCATCCAGTCCAGAGGTCGGCTGACGCGGTGACACGGCGGCTGACGCGGGGTCCCGGCGGCTGACGCCGAGGTCACGGCGCCTGGTCAGCGCTCGATGGGCAGTCACTGCGCACACAGATGGGGCGACGCCTCTGCGTCGCCCCATCTGTGTGTGTCATGAAGCTGCTCTGGTCTCAGTGACCACTACGGCGTCGGTGTGCCGCCGTTGGCGTTGAGCGTCTCGCCGGTGACGTAGCTGGACTCCGGGGAGGCCAGGAACACGAAGGCCGGTGCCATCTCCACGGGCTGCCCTGGGCGGCCCAGCGGGGTGTCGTGGCCGAATTCGGGGAGCTTCTCCTTGGGCTGACCCTGAGTGGGCTGGATGATCGTCCAGACCGGGCCGGGAGCCACGGCGTTGACCCGGATGCCGCGGGGCGCCAGCTGCTGCGCCAGGCCCTTGGTGAAGTTGTTGATCGCGGCCTTGGTGGCCGCGTAGTCCAGCAGCATCGGGTTGGGCTGGTAGGCCTGGATCGAGGTGGAGTTCACGATCGTGGAGCCCGGGCCCATGTGCTTCAGCGCGGCGCGGGTGAGCGTGTACATCGACTTGATGTTGATCTGGAAGGCCTCGTCGACCTGCTCGTCGGTCAGCTCCTCGAGGGAGTCGTTGACGATCTGCTTGCCGGCGTTGTTGACCAGGATGTCGAGACCGCCAAGCTGCTCGGCGGCCGAATCGGCCAGGCTCTCGCGGTACTGCTGGTCCATCAGGTCACCGGGCAGCGCGACGGCGGTGCGCCCGGCGGCTTCGATCGCGGCGATGACGCGTTCGGCGTCCTTGCCCTCGGCGGGCAGGTAGGCGATGGCCACGTCAGCGCCCTCACGGGCGAAGGCCACTGCGGTGGCCGCGCCGATCCCCGAGTCACCACCGGTCACCAGCGCCTTGCGCCCCTGCAGTCGACCCAGTCCGCGGTAAGAGTCCAGACCGATGTCGGGCGTCGGCTCTGCGTCCACCTCCAGACCCGGCTCGGCCTGATCCTGCTTCGGCGGGGAGATCTTGCTGTGCCGGGTGGTCGGATCGTCGAAGGCCAGCTGCGTGCCCTGCAGCTCGCTGATGGCGGGGAAAGGTGTATGGGTTGATTCGGTGCTCATGAGTTCGACTGTATGGCCGCAGCCAGACGGCCCGCAAGGACCGTCGAGCGTCTAAGCCCATGAGGTTTCACACACCCCGAACCGGGAATGAAACCACTGCACGCAGACCGTTGCGCGCGTGACGTCCGGCCCTCGGGTCAGCCGAAGCTCAGGGCACCTGGAGAGTCGCGTTGGGCAGGTCGGTGATCAGCATGTGTCCCGGGGCGTGGCTGATTGCGAGCTCCGGCCGGGACTCCATCACCGCCGCCTGTGGGGTGACCCCGCAGGCCCAGAAGACCGGGGTCCAGCCGGTGGGGATCTCCACGGGATCTCCGAAGTCCGGTGCGCCGAGGTCAGCGATTCCAAGCTCTGCGGGGCTGCCGATATGCACGGGGGCGCCGTGCACGCCGGGATAGCGCGAGGTGATTCGCACCGCGTCGGCGATCTGGCCTGCCGGCAGCGGGCGCATCGAGACCACCAGGGGTCCGCTGAGTTCTCCGGCTGGCGCGCAGCGCCGCGCGGTCTTGTACATCGGCACGTTCACGCCCTGTTCGATGTGCGCGATCGGGATCCCGGCCTCGAGCAGCGGGGCCTCGAAGGTGAAGCTGCACCCGATCAGGAAGGCCACCAGGTCCTCACGCCAGTGCTCGAGCGCATCCTCGGGTTCGGCGACGAGCTCCCCGTCGCGGTAGACCCGGTAGGCAGGGATGTCGGTGCGCAGATCACCCTCGGCCAGCAGCGGATTCACCGCGTCGGCATCGTGGAACTGGCCCGCTTCGAAGACGCCGAGCACCGGGCATGACTTCGGGTTGCGCTGGGCGAAGAGCAGCATGTCGAAGGCAAGATCGCGGGGCAGGGCGAGCAGGTTGACCTGGGCGAAGCCGGGACTGATCCCGCTGGTGGGCCGGCGCAGCCCGGCACGGAACTGCGCGCGGGCCGCGGCGGGACTTAGCCGCCCCGGGGTGCGCCCGGTGCGCTCAGTGCTCTCGGTCATCCTTCGGTCCAGAGACTGGCCAGACCGCCCAGCGAGCTGTAGCCCATGTAGATGGTCAGCAGCCAGACCAGGACGCCGAGGATGAGCAGCCATTTGGGGTACTTATAGCCCTGCAGCAGGTCCCGGCGGCGCCAGGCGGCGTAGAGGATCACGGCGAAGCCCAGCGGGAGCACGGTGCCGTTGAAGGCGCCGGCCATGATCAGCAGGGTCTGCGGCGCCTGGCCCAGCATCAGGAACACGACGGTGGTGATGACCAGGAAGCCCAGGAAGTACCAGTTCTTGGTGCGGTCCTTGGTGTTCTTCGTGGTCAGGAAGGAGACCGTGGTGTAGGTGCAGCCCAGGATCGAGGTGATCGCCGCGACCCAGAAGACCGCTCCGAAGACGCGCAGCCCGATCTCGCCGAGGGCCACAGAGAATGCATCCGCCGCGACGTTGTCCTCGGCGAGGACCACACCGGTGGAGACGACCCCGAGGATGGCCAGGAAGAGCAGGAAGCGGATGAGCGTGGCCACCATGATCCCGAGCACCGAGGTCTGCGAGATCGCCTTGACGTTCTCGACGCCGGTGTTGCCCGAGGCGATCAGCCGGTGGGCACCGGCGTAGGTGATGTAGCCGCCGACGGTGCCGCCGATCAGGGTGGTGATCACCAGGAACTCCACCTGGTCCGGCACGAAGGTCTGGCGCAGCGCCTCGCCCAGCGGCGGGGCGGTGGTGACGGCCATGAAGATCATCAGCAGGATCAGCACGGCGCCACAGGCGACGACGATCCGGTCCAGCGCGACGCCGGCCTTCTTGGAGAGGAAGATCAGCAGCGCCAGGATCACCGAGAGTCCGCCGCCGATGCGGGCGTCCATGCCGGACATGGCGTTGAGCCCCAGGCCGGCGCCGGCGATGTTGCCGATGTTGAAGACGATGCCGCCGAAGAAGATCAGCGCCGCGAGCGCCCAGCCGAGTCCGGGCAGGATCCGGTTGCCCAGGGTCTGGGCGTAGAGCCCGGAGACCCCGAGCACCCGCCAGACGTTGAGCTGCACGGCGATGTCCACCAGCACCGAGATCAGGATCGCGAAGCCGAAGGCGGCGCCGAGCTGATAGGTGAAGGTGGCGGTCTGGGTGATGAAGCCCGGGCCGACCGCGCTGGTGGCCATCAGGAACATCGCCCCGAGCAGCGCGGTGCGCCGGGTGCGGATCAGCATCGGACCGCTGGAATCGGGACTGTCGGTCTCGGTGAGCCCGGACTGGTTGGAGCGTCCGGCACGCACCGTGGCGTCGCCGTGTGCGGTGTCAGCACGTGCGGTGTCGCCGCTCAGTGGGGAGTCGTCGGTCTTCGGTGTGCGGGGTGCATCCGCTGAAGACGATCTGGGAGTTGGGGCGTCAGCCACAGGAGGCCTCCGTGGGTGAGTAGGGAGAACACCGCAGACACCGTGCGCAGTGCACATGTGACGTACGTCTATTCCGTGGATCACAGCTCACAGTACTGTTGTTCAACAATCCAAGCAAGAGATTGTGGAACAATCGACCCACGTTTTACATGCTCTTCACATGCGGCGGACTCAGGTGCCGGCGAGGATCCGTTGGTTGATGCTGTGCCCGGTTCGTTGACCTGGAGTGAAGAAGCCCACCGGAATGCGAGTAGCGTTATATCGGTTGTGGCCTGTGCGCTCGACGGCGCCGCTGCATCCAGCGCGGCATCACTGGAGATCTTGGGGGTTTGTGCGTGAGCATGGAACGCGCGGCATGGGGCTCGCTGTACAGCATGACCCACGCGAAGAAGGACTACCGGCCGTTCAACCGGGAGACGCTGACCCGCATCGGCCGGTTCGCTCGCCCCCACCGGACCCGGCTGATCTGGTTCCTGATCCTTTCGGTGGTCACTGCGGCACTGGCGGTGGCGACCCCGTTGCTGGCCGGTCAGGTGGTCAACGCGATCACCGGCTCCGAGGCGGTGGAGGTGGTCATCCGGCTGGCCGTGCTGATCGCGATCATCGCAGTGGCCGACGCCGGGTTCAACATCCTCAGCCGCTGGCTCTCCTCGCGGATCGGTGAGGGGCTGATCCTTGATCTGCGCACCGCCGTGTTCGATCACGTGCAGAAGATGCCGATCGCCTTCTTCACCCGCACTCGCACCGGCGCGCTGGTGAGCCGGCTGAACAACGACGTCATCGGCGCGCAGCGCGCCTTCAGCGGCACCCTCTCCGGCGTCGTCGGGAACCTGGTGATGGTCATCCTGACCATCATCGCGATGCTCTCGCTGTCCTGGCAGGTCACCCTGCTGGCCCTGGTGCTGCTGCCGGTGTTCGTGGTCCCGGCCCGCCTGATGGGCAGCCGGCTCGCCGCGCTGCAGCGCGAGGCGGCGAACCACAACGCCACCATGGGCACCCAGATGACCGAGCGCTTCTCCGCTCCGGGCGCCACGCTGATCAAGCTCTTCGGCCGTCCCGATGAGGAATCCGCGGAGTTCGAGCGGCGTGCCCGTCGCGTCCAAGACATCGGGGTCAGGACGGCGATGCTGCAGTCGACCTTCATCACCGCGCTGACCCTGGTCTCCGCGCTGGCGCTGGCGCTGGTCTACGGCCTGGGCGGCTTCTACGCGATCGTCGGCGAACTCGAGGCCGGCGCCGTGGTCTCCCTGGCCCTGCTGCTCACCCGGCTCTACGCACCGCTGACCGCCCTGGCCAGCGCCCGGGTCGAGGTCATGAGCGCGCTGGTCAGCTTCGAGCGGGTCTTCGAGGTCCTGGACCTGAAGCCGCTGATCACCGAGAAGCCCGATGCCGAGCCGCTGCCCGAAGGTCCGGCAGGGGTCGAGTTCGAGAACGTCACCTTCTCCTACCCCTCTGCGGAGAAGGTCTCGCTGGCCTCCCTCGAAGAGGTCGCGACCCTGGACCAGCGCGGCGGCGAGGAGGTGCTCCACGGGATCAGCCTGCGCGTGGAACCGGGCCAGACCGTGGCCATCGTGGGCTCCTCGGGGGCCGGCAAGTCCACCATCGCCGCACTCCTGGCGCGGCTCTACGACGTGGACTCCGGCTCGGTGCGGATGGCCGGGGTGGACCTGCGCGACACCACGTTCGCCTCGCTGCGCGCCACCCTCGGCGTGGTCACCCAGGACGGGCACCTGTTCCACGACACCATCCGGGCCAACCTCACCCTCCCGGCACCGGGCGCCACCGACGAGCAGGTCTGGGACGCGATCCGCCGGGCCCGGCTGGAATCGGTCGTGCACTCCATGCCCGACGGCCTGGACACCGTAGTCGGTGAACGCGGCTACCGGCTCTCCGGCGGTGAGCGTCAGCGCATGACCCTGGCCCGACTGCTGCTGGCCCAGCCCCAGGTGGTCATCCTCGATGAGGCCACGGCCGCGCTGGACTCCACCTCTGAGGCCGCGGTGCAGGCCGCGCTGACCGAAGCCCTGGTGGGGCGCACTGCGCTGGTGATCGCGCACCGGCTCTCCACCGTGCGCGCCGCCGACGCGATCCTGGTGGTCGAGGCCGGGACGATCGTGGAACGCGGCACCCATACCGAGCTGCTCGCGGCCGACGGGCGCTACGCGGAGCTCTACCGCACCCAGTTCGCGACCGAGGATTCCTGAGCCCGCTCCCCCCGACGGCGCCCTGCGTAGGATGGACCCGCAATCGAGGAGAGGCACCCGCATGATCGCACGGTTCGAAGAGCTCGACTGGCTGCAGACGCCGATGGGCGAGCTGATGCTGCGCCGGCGCACCGAGCCCGGCACCGGCACGCAGATCTATGAGGTGAAGCTCGGCGAGGAGTTCCTCATGTCGAGCCTGTTCACCGTCGCGGAGGAGCAGATGTCGATCCTGGGCCTGGCCGCGGCGAAGGGCGAGCAGCTCGATGTCGTCGTCGGCGGTCTCGGCCTGGGATACACCGCGGTCACCGCGCTCGCCGATGAGCGGGTGTCCCGACTGCAGGTCATCGACGCGCTCCCGGCCGTCATCGATTGGCACCAGCGCAAGCTGCTGCCCGTCTCGAGCCAGCTGGTCGAGGATCCGCGGACCACGCTGCGCCACGATGACTTCTTCGCCGTGATGCGAACACCGCCGACGGATGACGCGCCGCGCCACGACGTCATCCTGCTCGACGTCGACCATTCACCGCGGCACACCCTGGACCCCAGCCACGCCGACCTCTACACCACTGCGGGACTGACCGCCCTGGCACGGCACCTCGCCGACCATGGGGTCTTCACGCTGTGGTCCGATGATCCGCCGGACGAGGAGTTCATGGCCACACTCTCGAGCGTCTTCGACGACTGCCAGGCCCACGTCGTGGACTTCGCCAACCACCTCACGGGGGGCACTTCTTCGAACACCGTCTACGTCGGGATCAAGCGCACGGGCGAAGGGCCGAGCGCCGCGTAATACGAAGTAATGTGAGGTCAGCGGCCCTTCAGCTCTTCCATCAGGGACTTTTCCGGGTCAAGATGACGATGAGCGAAAGCTCACCCATCCTCTGCACCGCAGCGATGCGGGGCTGACACTGTTCAGGAGACGCGGCAATGACTGAGAGCACCCGAACCGAGAGCGTGAACCCGCAAGGCAACCAGCCCCATCAGATCGGGGACTGGGCTGATCTCGGCCAAGAGATGTGGTCCTATCTCACCGGCCGAGGCGCCGCGGTGAACTACACGCTGCAAGACATGACCGTGGAGGTCCCCCGAGACATCGGACCCGATGCTCCGCGGGCGGTCTGGAAGTTCAACGGCACCCTCCGGGTGACCACCAGTGATGAAGCGAGCTGACCATGATCGGCCGCGACTGAGGCAGGAGGCGTCGTGCGCCTAGACATCGACCTCGCCGTCAGCGTCACCCAGGTCGAGGCCGACGGCAGCCCGGCTGACCCGATCAACGCCACCATCACGGCGGCGGGCCGGCATATCGAGGTGCGCACCGAGGACTCCTCGCTGCTCGACGGCATGCCACGCTCGATCACTCGAGCCGCCGATGCGTTCGCAGCCCAGCTCGCGGAGCAGGGTCTGACCCTCTCGGTGATCGGTCCTGCTGGTGAGATCGTCAGCCTGGGGGCGGTGAAGACCACGGTGATGAGCCGGGTGCTGACCCGGTCAAAGCATATTCGGCTGGGCTCGCTGAAATCCCTGCCCCGCTTCGCCGGCACCGGATCGGGAGATGCGGAGAGTCCCTCCTCATTGATCCCTCCGGAGACTCCTTGGCCGCCGGCCCCGACGTTCAACCGCAGGATCCGTCGCCGGGTCACCACCACCCATGCTCCGCGTGGGGCCGGGCGTCCGCGGCTGATCATGAGCCGCACGGACCAGCCCAGCGCCAGACCGCTGGAGTTCAATCTGGTCGCTGATCGCACGCTGATCGGCAGCGACGAGTCTTCGGACCTGATGCTGGACGGGCTGGACCCGGTTCACGCCGAGATCCTGCATGACTCGGTCGATGAGTATGTGATCGTCCGCCACGGGGCGATCGGGGGCAGCGGCAGTGCGGAGCCCGGCGCATCGATCACGCTGCGCACGGGGTCCCGGATCGACCTGGGTCTCTGGCGGCTGGTGTTCCTGCGCGAGGAGTACGCCGATCATGGTCGGCCCTTCGGGGGTCGTCAGGGTGGCGAGTTCGCCTATCAGAAGCCGCAGTTCGACCCGTACCGGCAGCAGAGCTGATGCATCTGGGAGCCGGGCTCGGTCGAGCCTGGCTCCGAGAGACCATCCCGGCTCAGGCGCTGAGGTGTTCCAGCAGCTCGGCCTCGGCGGCGTCAAGATACTCCAGCAGGTAGTCCTCGGCGGCCTGCCGGTCCCCCTCGCTGAGCAGCCCGGCCAGCTCCCGGTTCCGCTCGATATAGCTGTGGTGGAAGCTGGGCTGTTGGGACTTGGCATGGAACGCCAGGCGCATCCGGGCCAGCACCTGCTCCATGAGCGCATCGATCATCGCGCTGCGCACCTGCGCCGCAATGGTTCGGTGGAAGACCTGATTGGCCTGGGCCATCGCAGGGATGTCACCGCGCTCCCGGGCGACCTCGGCGGCTGAAACGATCCGATGCAGCTGCTCCAGCTCCTCGGCGGGGAACTCCCCGGTGCGCACCGCGCCGACCTCCAGCACCCGACGGACTCGGTAGACCTCGGCGATGTCTTCGGCCGTGGGCTGGTGCACGAACACCCCGCGGTTCGGATGACGTTCCACCAGGCCCTCTGAGGCCAGGATCTGGAATCCGCTGCGCAACGTGTGCCGCGAGATGTCCAGCTGCCGGGTCAGCTCGACCTCCGGGAGTTTGGTGCCGGGACGAATCGTGCCGGCCGAGATCGCCCCGCGCAGAAGCTCCGCGACCCGCTCGGGGACCTGAGCATGCTCGCTGAGGCCCTCGGGGGACAAGGAGCTCCACATCACATCGGTCATGACATCAATCTATCCGAGACGCTCCACCCGCACGTCAACGTCACATCGCCGCCGTCACTCGAGGGTGCCCAGCACCTGGCCGGCCTGCAGCGCCGCGCCTGGCGCGAGGTTCTCGCGGCGGAAGCGCCCGTCGCGCGGTGCGGCCACGGTGGACTCCATCTTCATCGCCTCCAGGACCGCGATCGGATCTCCGGCGGAGACCTGGGCGCCGTCCTCGACCGCGAAGTTGACCAGACTGCCCGCCAGCTTCGACACCACGGCCCCGGGTGCGGTCTCTGCGGGCGCGCCGGCGGCGTCGTCCTCGGAGGTTCCAGCGCCGTTGCCGTTGCCGAGCAGGTTCAGCAGGGCGGCGGGGATCCCCAGGCTCACCGCGCGACCGTCGATCTCCACGGTGGTGCGGCGCATCCGGTGCTCTCGGTGACGCAGCGCGGCGGCGAGGTGCTCGGAGTCGACCATGGACTCGCCATAGGCGGCCTCGAACTCGGTCTCGATCCAGCGGGTGTGGACTCTGAAGCTGTCGGGGCCCTCGGCGGCGAGGAAGTCCTGCGCCTCGAGCACCTGGCGGTGGAAGGGCAGCACCGTAGGCAGGCCTTCGATGCGCATCTCCTCCAGCGCCATGCGGGCGCGGCGCAGCGTGGTGCTGCGGTCAGGTCCGGTGACCACGAGCTTGGCCAGCATCGAATCGAAGGCACCGGAGATCTCGTCGCCGCTGCGCACCCCGGTGTCGACCCGGATGCCGGGGCCGGTGGGCGGGGCGAAGAGCGTCACCGGGCCGGGGGTGGGCAGAAACCCGTGGGCAGGTTCCTCGGCGTTGAGCCGGAACTCCACCGAGTGGCCGCGCGGCTGCGGGTCTTCGGTGAGGCGCAATGGCTCCCCCTCGGCGATGCGCAGCTGTTCGGCCACCAGGTCCACCCCGGAGGTCTCTTCGGTGACCGGGTGCTCCACCTGCAGCCGGGTGTTGACCTCCAGGAAGCTCAGCAGACCGGGCTGCTCGTCCCTGCCGGGACTGAGCAGGTACTCCACGGTGCCGGCCCCGACGTAGCCGGCCTCGGCGCAGATCGCCCGGGCGGAGCGGTGGATGTCCGCGCGCTGATCCTCGCTGAGGAACGGCGCGGGCGCCTCTTCCACCAGCTTCTGGTTCCGCCGCTGCAGCGAGCAGTCTCGGGTGCCGACGACGACGACGTTGCCGTGGGTGTCCGCGAGGACCTGGGCCTCCACGTGCCGGGGCCGGTCCAGGAACCGTTCCACGAAGCATTCCCCGCGGCCGAAGGCGGCTTCGGCCTCGCGCACAGCGGAGGCGAAGGCCTCGTCGATCTCGGACTCCTCGCGGACGATGCGCATGCCGCGACCGCCGCCGCCGTGGGCGGCCTTGATCGCCACCGGGAGTCCGTGCTCGGCCACGAACGCGCGGATCTCCTCGCCGTCGGCGACCGGGCCGTCGGTGCCCGGGACCAGCGGGGCGCCAACCTTGACCGCGAGCGCCCGGGCGGTGACCTTGTTCCCCAGCGATTCGATGGTCTCGGGGTTGGGACCGATCCAGGTGAGGCCGGCGGCGATCACGGCGCGGGCGAAGTCGGCGTTCTCGGAGAGGAAGCCGTAGCCGGGGTGGATCGCGTCGGCGTCGACCTCGCGGGCCGCGTCGAGGAGCTTCTGCTGGTCCAGGTAGGTCTGCGCCGGGGTGGTGCCCTGCAGCGCCACAGCGGTATCGGCGAGCTGGACGTGGAGCGAGTCGGCATCCTGGTCGGCATAGACCGCTGCGGCGGCGTAGCCGGATTCGCGGGCGCTGCGGATGATGCGGACGGCGATCTCCCCGCGGTTGGCGATCAGGATGCGCTTCATGGTGAGGTCTTCTCTTCTGCGTCGGGGGTCGCGGAGGTCGGGGTCAGCGTGTCGGGGTCCACCGGGACCAGGGTGATCTGGTCTGCGGGGGCGAGCTGGGCCGCAAGCGGCAGGTCTTCATCGATGACGACGCCGATCACGGGGTATCCCCCGGTGACCGGGTGGTCGTTGAGGAAGAGCACCGGGGTGCCGGCGGGCGGCATCTGCAGCGAACCGCGCACCACGCCCTCGCTGGGCAGCTCGCCCTCCTTGAGTCGGCGCAGCGGGCGCGGGGCGTCGGCGGTCTCGGTCGTCTCGGCGGTCTCGGTAGTCTCGGGGCCGCCTGCGGTGTTGGTGGCGGCGCTCCCAGGGGGCTTGGGGACCTCGAGCCGGATCCCGATCCGGTTCGAGGACTGGGATACCACCCAGGGCTGGTCGGCCAGCCGGACCGCCTCCTCGGGACTGAACCAGTCCGCGCGCGGCCCGTAGGTGAAGCGCAGCGCGGTCGGGGTCGCGGCACTCACGGATTCAACGCCGGCCGTCTCAGCGGCCGACGAGTTCGGCTGCGGCTCCACGGCGCCGAGTGCGGCACCGGCGGTGCGCAGCAGGTCTCCGGCCGCAAGCGGCGCGGGACCCAGTCCGGACATGGTGTCGGCGGAGACGCTTCCGAGCACCGGGGTCGCGGCGATGCCTCCGCGCAGGCCGATCACGCTGCGCATCCCGCGCTCGGGGGCTCCGAGCGTCAGGGTCTCCCCCGCGACGAGGGCGAAGGGGGCGCGCAGCGGGGCGCGTCGGCTGGATCCGTCGGGCGCGGTGACGTCCAGCGGGGTCTGCGCGCCGGCGGCGGCGAGCACCACGGTGGTCTCGGCCCGGAGGCTGAGTCCGCCGTGGAGCGCTTCGAGCACCGCGGCCTGGGGCCCATTGCCGAGGAGCCGGTTGACGTGTCGGGCAGCGGCCTCATCGGAGACTCCGGCGCGGGAGACCCCGAGATCGCTGAGTCCGTCGCGGCCGAGGTCCTGGATCAGGGTCTGCAGGCCGGGATCGAGCACGGTGAGCGCGGCGTCGTCGTCTTGGTGAGGGTCCTGTCCATGCCGCGGAGCGGGCTGGGGGTCCTGCTGGCTCGGGGCTTCAGATTCGGCTGTGGATTCGGTGGTCACCGAGCGGGCGGACACGGGCCTGTACCGCACCAGGTCCCCCGGGCGGACCAGGGCCGGGGACTCGCCATCGGCCTCGCGGGAGAGGTCCCACATGATGGCCGGGGTGTGACCGATCAGCTGCCAGCCGCCCGGCGAGACCCGCGGGTACACGGCAGAGAACTCCCCGGCCAGGGCGACCGAGCCGGCGGGCACGGCGGTGCGCGGGCTGCTCCGGCGCGGCACGTCCAGCGGACCGGAGGTACTGGAGTTCTCCGTGCCCTCCGGTACGGTCTCCCCCGGTGCAGGGCTGGGGACGCAGTAGGTGAATCCGGGTGCGAACCCGCCGAAGGCGCCGGTCCAGGATGCGTTGCTGTGCCAGTTGATCAGCGCCTCGACGCTCATTCCCAGGTGTGCGGCCAGCTCCTCGAGGTCCTCGCCGTCGTAGATCACCTCCAGCTCCACGTGGCGGGAGTCCGCTGCTGAGAACTCCCCCAGCTCAAGGTCGGGCAGACGGGTGCGTGCCTCGTGCAGTGCGGGCCGTGCGGTGAAGCGCAGCAGGATCGTGCGTGCCGCGGCCACCGCCTCGACCTGACCGGGCAGCGGGTCACGGCGCAGCTGCTGATGGCAGGCCAGCACCTGATCCAGAGTCTCGAACTCGAGCAGGAGCGCGCGGGGACCCGCCTCGTGGATGGCGCTGATCATGCGAAGCTGCGGATCTCGACTCCGGCACCCTCCAGGGCGGTGCGCACCGCCTGCGCCATCGCCACCGCGCCGGCGGTGTCGCCGTGGGTGCAGATGGACTCGGCCTGGGTCTCGATCCGGGTGCCGTCGCGGGCGATCAGCACCGACTCCTCGGCCAGGCGCAGCATGTTCTCCACGATCTGCTCGGTGTCGTGGAGGACCGCGTCGGGCTCCCGCCGGGAGACCAGGGTGCCGTCCGGGTTGTAGGCGCGATCGGCGAAGGCCTCGGAGATCCCGCGCAGACCGGCTTCGGCGGCGTAGTCCAGGGCGATCGAGCCGGGCAGCAGCAGCACCGGGAGGTCCCGGCCGGTGCTCTCGCCATAGGCCGCGATGGTGTCGATGACCGCGTGGGCGTGCCCGGTGTGAGAGACCATCGAGTGGTAGAGGGCGCCGTGCGGCTTCACGTAGCGGATCTGGGAGCCGACCGCGCCGGCGATCCCCTCCAGCGCGCCGAGCTGGTAGAGCACATCGGCGGCGAGCTCATCGGGGGAACATTCCAGATGCCGACGACCGAATCCGGCGAGGTCGCGGTAGCCGATGTGGGCGCCGATGACGACGTCGCTGCTCACAGCCTCGGCGGCGGTGGCCCGGATGGTCAGCGGGTCACCGGCGTGGAAGCCGCAGGCGATGTTCGCGCTGGAGACGGTGCGCAGGATGGCGGCGTCGTCACCGATGGTCCAGTTGCCGAAGGACTCTCCGACATCGCTGTTCAGGTCGATCTGTGCCACGTGATCCTCCTTGTGCCGGTGTTGCCCACGTCTCAGTGTGAGCTGAATCAAGGATGCCTGACTCCGGAGGATTGTTCAACAATCTGCGCGAAACTGACGTTCACGTCTTGAGCCACGCGGCGCTCAGTCCTGACGCGAGTGGCGCTCCAGGAACTCGTAGACCTCGGTGGTGTCGACTCCGGGGAACGCGCCCTGTGGCATCGCGGCGAGCAGGTGGCTGTTGGCACGCGCAGCCGGCCAGGCCTGTCCTTCCCAGCGGGCGGCGAGCGCAGCCGGGGGCTGCCGGCAGCAGGTCGGATCGTCGGGACAGCGGGAGGAGGAGCGCGAGGTGGTGTCGGAGCCGCGGAACCATTTCACATGCTCGAAGGGCACTCCGATGGAGAGCGAGTACAGCCCCGAAGAGTGCGCCTCGGTCCGGGCGGTGCACCAGAACGTGCCGACAGTGGTGTCGGTGTACTGGTGGAAGGACCGGAACTTGTCGTCCACCTCGAAGACCTGCCGGGAGGTCCACTGCCGGCAGATCGTCTGCCCCTCGATGGCTCCAGAGTGATCAGCCGGGAAGTTCACCCCGTCGTTCTCGTAGGCCTTGTGCAGGATCCCCGACTCGTGGACCTTCTGGAAGTGACACGTGATGCCCAGGTGCTCGGTGGCGAGATTGGTGAACCGGTGAGCGGCTGACTCATAGGAGACCGCGAAGGCGTCGCGCAGATCCTCGATCGCAATCTCCTTGCGCGCCTTGGACTCCTTCAGGAAGCGCACCGTGGTGGCCTGCGGCATCAGCAGGCTCGCGGCGAAATAATTGGTGTAGACCCGCTGGCGCAGGAACTCGGAGTAGTCATCCGGCTCGGTGTGACCGAGCACCTGGTGCCCGAGGGCCTGGAGCAGCACCGAGCGGGCGTCCCACTGCCGCGAGGTGCCCTGGGTCAGGTAGATGATCCGATTCTTCTGATCCGTCACCGAGCGGGTCGATTCAGGCAGGTTCTTCACGAAGCGCAGCGAGAATCCGAGATGCGCTGCGATGTCGGCGGCCACGTGGTGCGACAGCGGTCCCTCGCGGTGGTCCACGGCGTCCAGCAGCTCTTGGGCTGCCGCTTCGATCTCGGGGTAGTAGTTGTTCTTGGCGCGCATCTCCTCGCGCAGCTCGGTGTTGGCCCGCCGGGCCTCCTCCGGAGTGGCGGCCTGCTCCTCCAGACGACGACGCAGCTCACCCTGCAGCGCCACCAGCGACTCCAACACATCCATGGGCAGCCGACTGCTGATCCGGACGCTGGGAAGGTTCAGCGCCGCGTAGAGCGGACCGCGCTGGGTCTTCTCGAGCTCGATCTCCAAGGCCGCCCGCTTCGAGGGGGGCTCCGCCCCGAAGAGGTCGTCGAAGCTGACCTCCAGCGCCTTGGCCAGCTGCTGGAGCTGGGAGAGCTTGGGCTCGCGGCGGCCGTTCTCCAGCAGCGAGAGCTGACTGGGCGCGGTCCCCAGCGCTTCCGCGAGCGCGTCGAGGGTCATTCCCGCCTGCTTGCGCAGATGTCGCACGCGTCGACCGAGCGCGATCAGGTCGAAGCCCTCGTCCTGAGCATCGACTGAGGCGCGCTCCAGGGAGCGAAGCTGGGTGCGCCGGGACGACTCCCTCGACGATGAGGTCTCTCGTGCTGTCCGCATATCACTGGAGCATACCGCTCGTCACCGCCCGGCCGGTGACGAGCACCACAGTCCACATCTCGCGAGTACCGTGAGGGTCACCACAACCATTGGAATATCGAAATCAAGTGTTAACAGGTTGTAAACAGGTTATGCACAGCTCCTGATATGGTCGGACACCATCACTTCAACGGGGGAATGATCTTGAACTCCAGCACGAGCGAGCCTGCGGTCAGAGCACAGAACGTGTTCAAGGCCTTCGGAAAGCGACCCGAGGAAATCGTCCGGCGCATCAAGGACGGAGCTGATCGCGAGGACGTGAAAGATCTCGGCACAGCAGCCGTGATCGACGCGAGCTTCGACGTGCAGCCCGGTGAGGTCTTCGTCGTGATGGGCCTCTCCGGCTCAGGAAAGTCCACGCTCATCCGCATGGTCAACGGCCTGCTGCCTGCCACTGCGGGCAGCATTGAGGTCGGCGGAGAGGACATCGCCAAGCTCTCCGACCGAGACCTGCGCCGGATCCGCCGAGAGAAGGTCTCCATGGTCTTTCAGCACTTCGCACTCCTGCCGCACCGCACCGTCGGCCAGAACGCCGCCTACGCCCTGGAGATCCAGGGGCTCAACCGCTCCGACCGTGAACGCAGAGCCGAAGAGGCGCTGAACATGGTGGGGCTCAAAGGCTGGGGCGGCTCCATGCCGGACGAGCTCTCCGGAGGGATGCGTCAGCGAGTCGGTCTTGCCCGCGCCCTGGCGGCGGGCACCGAGGTGATGCTCATGGACGAGGCATTCAGCGCGTTGGATCCCCTCATCCGTCGGGAGATGCAGGACCAGCTCGTGGAGCTTCAGGAGCAGCTCGGCAAGACCATCCTGTTCATCACCCACGACCTCAACGAGGCCATGAGGCTGGGAGATCGGATCGCGATGATGCGTGACGGACGCACCGTGCAGGTCGGCACCTCGGAGCAGATCCTCAATGATCCGGCCAACGACTACGTCGCCCAGTTCGTCCAGGACGTAGACCGATCAAGGGTGCTCACGGCCGGCGCCATCATGGAGCCTCCCGTGGCGGTCCTCGGCATGGAACAGGGCCCTCGCACCGCCCACAAGCTGATGCGCGAACACCAGACCAACGTGCTCGCCGTGGTCGATCGCAGCAAGAAGCTGCACGGCTTCGTCCACGAGGCAGCCGTCGCCGAGGCCGTGACCCGCGGCACCGACACGCTCGAGGGGCTGCTGCAGCCTGCTCCCGCGGTCCATGCAGACACCCCGCTCGCCGAGCTCATGACTCAGGCGGCCGAACATGAGACAGGCTTGGCAGTGATCGACGATGCTGGCCGACTCGAGGGAATCATCGCGAGGGTGACGCTTCTGAACGCCCTGGCCGAGCCGAAGCACGAGCAGCCAATGAAGACCGAGGTGTCCCGATGATCGCAACAGCCGAGGAGACCGAGGGCGCGGGTGTCCCCCGCCTCAATGTAGGGACGTGGATCGAATCCGGATTCGACTGGGTGAACGCCAATCTCGGGGTCCTCCTGGACCTGATCCGGGATTTCCTGACGGCCCTGGTCGATACCCTGGAGGGGCTGCTCAACGCCCCCGACGCGATGCTGCTCGTCGTCCTTTTCGCCCTGTTCGCCTGGCTGGTCAGCAACTGGAAGCTCGGGCTGCTCTCCTTCGTGCTGCTGGTCTTCATCATCAGTGTGGACCAGTGGGAGCAGGCTATGGCCACACTGGCCCTGGTGATCGTGGCGGCCGCAGTCGCCCTGCTCATCGGGATACCGCTGGGCATTGCTGCCGCCCGCTCCCAGCGCGTCAGCAACATCGTGAGACCCGTGATGGACCTGATGCAGACGATGCCGGCGCTGGTCTGGCTGGTCCCGGTGGTGACCTTGTTCAGCATCGGCGTCGCAGGGGCCGTGATTGCCACGGTGATCTTCGCCCTTCCACCCGGACTCCGCTTCGCGGAGCTGGGCGTCCGGCAGGTCGACTCCGAGGTCGTCGAAGCGGGGCAGGCCTTTGGCAGCACTCCCTGGCAGATCCTGTTGAAGATCCAGCTGCCGCTGGCGCTGCAGACCATCATGGCCGGCGTCAACCAGGTGATCATGCTCGCGCTCTCCATGGCGGTGATCGCCGGGTTCGTCGGTGCCGGTGGGCTCGGCGGCGAGGTCACCCGGTCGATCGGCAGCCTGGACATCGGGCTCGGCTTCGAAGCAGGCCTCTCCGTGGTGGTGCTCGCGATCTTCCTGGACCGCGTCACCGCCGCCGTCGGCAGCGGCGGCGTCCTCTCCGGGCGCATCTCAAAGCTGACCCGTCGCGGCCACGACGCCGAGCGCTCCGCCACCCGAAGCCGGGCCATGGGACAGACGCCCTGAGACCCCTCCTGCTCACCACATTTTCGCACTGCACCACCGACATGGAATGAGGAAGATGATGAGTACACGCACTGGAACCACATCCAAGTTCATCGGGCTGACCGCTGCCGCCGCCCTGGCGCTGACCGCCTGCGGCGGAGGCGACGACACCGCCGGTGACGCCGCGGATGAGACCGGCGCTGGCGAAGGCGGCGGAACGGTCACTCTGGGCATCATCCCCTCGTGGACCGATGGGCTGAGCATGGCCTACCTCTGGCAGGGCATCCTCGAGGATGAGGGCTATGAGGTCGAGATCGAGGAGATCAACGACGCCGCCCTGCTCTACACCGGTGTCGCCGAGGGAGACATCGACGTCTACCCCTCGGCATGGCCGGAAGTCACCCACGCCGACTACATGGACCAGTACGGGGACGACCTCGAGGACCTCGGGGCCTACTACGAGGGCGCCGTGCTGACCTTCGCCGTGCCGACCTACAGCGACATCGACTCCATCGAAGAGCTCAACGACAACGCCGAGGACTTCGAAAACCGGGTCGTCGGCATCGAGCCCGGGTCCGGTCACATGGGCGTCACCGCCGACTCGGTCTTCCCGGAATACGAGCTGGATGAGAACTTCGAGCTCGTGGAGTCCTCGACCAGCGCCATGCTGGCCGAGCTCGGCTCCGCCATCGACAGCGAGGAAGACATCGTCGTCACCCTGTGGAGGCCCTTCTACGCCTACGGCGACTACGACCTGAAGGACCTCGAAGATCCCGCCGGCGCGCTGGGCGAGCCGGAGACGCTGAACTTCATCGCCAACTCCGGCTTCTCCGAAGAGTTCCCCGACGTCGCCGAGTGGATGAGCGGGTTCACGCTCACCGACGAGGAGTACGCGGAGCTGGAGAACATGATGGTCAACGAGTACGCGGACAACGAGGAAGAGGCTGCTCAGGTCTGGCTGGAAGACAACGCGGAGATGATCGACTCACTCAAGGAGTGATCATTCGACCCTGATCGGGTCCAGCTGCTCAGTGCCTCACGACAGAGACCCCCGATACCGTGGCGAGTCAAAGACTCGGCTCAGGGATCGGGGGTCTCTGTCGTGAGCTCAGCTGCTTCGTCAGCGGGCCCGCTTCTGCAGCAGGACGGCGCCGCCGGCGTCGTCCTGCTCTGCGCTGAAGGTGATCGCACGGATGGTGCCTGCCGGAAGACCGACCAGCTCTTCGGCCCGGGTGAACATCTCCTGCCAGATCTCCAGCTCATCCTCGCTCTCGATGCCGAGCAGCGAGATGAACGGAGCCCTGCCCTCAGAGACCAGGCGGCGTGCTCGGCGCTGGATATGCAGCGCGAAGTCAACCAGTCCTGCCGACAGCGCCTCCCCCTTGGCGAAGATCCGGTCCTCGGACCGGGTCAGCCGCCGGGGGGTGGCGAAGGCCGAAGGTGGTTCCACCAGATACCGCTCAACCAGCGCCTTCCAAGAGGCCTCAGCCTCCTCCGCGCTTCCGCTCCGCCCCACGGGGCTGGGCGCGAAATTCCGCTGCGGCTGCAGCTCCGGCCCCTCGAGCTCGGCGATGCGGCTGCCGAACTCGCGGTGCAGGGTGCTCAGGAAGGTCAGCGCATCCGCGGTGAACACCTCATTCTGCCGCGGTGCCCGCGGCGCGCTGAGTGTGATGCCGTTGATCGTGATGCCGTTGCTCGAGGTCGCCTCGGCGGCAGCGGTGGTGGCCTGGTTCCGGGGCGTGGTGCTGGAGCGGATGGATGTGCTGGTCTGGGCGTTCATGGCTGACTCCTTTGTCAATGCCGGTGGATCAGTGGAATTGTCCTGCTTCGGTGGAACCCTTGTAGGCCACCGTCGAGGACTCGGGGTTCAAGGTGGTCGAGATGGCATCGAAGTAGCCGGTGCCGACCTCGCGCTGGTGCTTCGTGGCGGTGTAGCCATCCGCTTCTGCTGCGAATTCCTTCTCCTGCAGCTCCACGTAGGCCTTCATCTGGTTGTCCTTGTATCCGCGCGCCAGCTCGAACATCGAGTAGTTCAGCGCGTGGAAGCCGGCCAGGGTGATGAACTGGAACGTGAAGCCCATGGCACCCAGCTCACGCTGGAACTTCGCGATGGTCTCGTCGTCGAGGTGCTTCTTCCAGTTGAACGAGGGCGAGCAGTTGTAGGCGAGCATCTGATCCGGGTACTCGGCCTTGACCGCCTCGGCGAACTGCTTGGCGTACTCCAGGTCCGGGGTGCCGGTCTCCATCCAGATCAGATCCGCGTAGGGGGCATAGGCCTTGGCCCGGGCGATGCAGGGCTCGATGCCGTTGCGCACCTTATAGAAGCCCTCGGCGGTCCGCTCTCCGGTGATGAAGGGCTGGTCTCGCTCGTCGACGTCGGAGGTGATCAGGGTGGCGGCCTCAGCATCAGTGCGGGCGATGACCACGCTGGGGGTGTTGTGCACATCGGCAGCCAGACGGGCCGACTGCAGCGTGCGCACATGCTGACCGGTCGGGATCAGCACCTTGCCGCCGAGGTGTCCACACTTCTTCTCCGAGGCGAGCTGATCCTCCCAGTGCACGCCGGCCGCGCCGGAGGCGATCATGGACTTCATCAGCTCGTAGGCGTTCAGCGGTCCGCCGAAGCCGGCCTCGGCGTCGGCGATGATCGGGACCATGTAGTCCTCGACCGTGCGGGTGCCCTCCAGGTAGTCGATCTGGTCGGCGCGGAGCAGCGCGTTGTTGATCCGGCGCACCACGGAAGGCACCGAGTTGGCCGGGTAGAGCGACTGGTCCGGGTAGGTATGGCCCGAGAGGTTCGCGTCGCCGGCGACCTGCCAGCCGGAGAGGTAGATGGCGCGCAGACCTGCCTTGACCTGCTGGACGGCCATGTTTCCGGTCAGCGCACCCAGGGAATTCGTGTACTTGCCCTCGGCGTGCTCTGCGGTGAGCTGGCTCCACAGCTTCTCGGAGCCGCGCTTGGCCAGCGTGCGCTCTTCCTGGACGTTGCCCTGCAGCTTGATGACCTCGGCCGCGGAGTAGTCGCGGGTGGTGCGCTCCCAGCGCGGGTTGGTGTCCCAGTCCTGCTGCAGCGCGTCGACCTTCTGCTGGAAGACCTCTTTGGTCTCGGGGCGAAGCGTGGCCTCGGGCTGCGAGGTCTGCGATGTCTCTGGCTGCGAGGTAAGTGTGTCGGTCATCTGAATCTCCTTTGAATCGTGGACCGTCTTTCGGGGACAACCCCAGTTCATCCCCTGTGAACCCCCCGCACCAGACTTTTCTCATCAAAGATCTGCGTTTCTTTGCGCAATCGAAGAAACGCTGGAAGATTCGACCGAACCTGATCTTCTACACTGTGTAGAAGAGGAAAGTCCGCCCGATTCCCGCCGCAGATCACCGAAGAGGAGCACCATGACGAACCCCACCTCCCCCACGAACGCCCCGAACACTAGGACCTCCACCAACCCGACGACGACGTCGCCTGCCGCGCCGGCCAGCCCGATGCCGCAGCTGACCCTGATCGTCGGCGGGCTGCTCGTCGTCATCGGCATCGTCGGCTACGTGGCCACCGAGTTCGCCAGCATGACCGCGCTGATCCCCTCGGTGGTGGGCGTGCTGCTGCTGATCAGCGGCGGCATCGCGATGAAGAACCGCAAGCTCGGCGTCCACATCGCCCTGGCGGTCGCACTTCTGGGCGCGCTGGGCATGATCATGCCGCTGATGAGCCTGCCCGAGCTCTTCGCCGGCGAGTCAGACAACCCCGGAGCGGTGATCTCCGCACTGGTCACCGTGATCGTGCTGGTGGTCTACATCGTCCTGGGGGTCCGCAGCTTCATCGCCGCCCGGCGCTGGAAGAACGCGCGCTGAGCTCCACTGGACCGAACCACAGCTGAACTGGGCTGAACGGAACTGGGCTGAGCCGATCGACTAGTCGGTGGCGCAGCGCAGCAGGCCGGGGACCATCTGGAGGTCCCCGGCCTCTTCCATGTCCTGGGCCGAGAACTCCGACCCCAGGATGAGATCCACCCTGTAGTCGTCGCGATCGTCGAAGTCGACCATCGAGCCGGGGATGTGCTGCTGCAGCGTGTAGGCCTGCCGCAGACCCCGATCCCCGACGCGGATGATCCCGGCGAAGCCGGTGTCGGCGAAGTAGTCGTTGTCCACTTCAGCCACCCGGAAGCGACGGTCGCGCAGATCCTCGGCTACCTCTTGTGCGAGCCCCGCGGAGTTGGTCGTGTTGAACACTGAGATCCGGACCCGCTCGGGCACCACCGGCTGCTGCGTGCTGGAGGGGCACTGCTCTGCGGTCGGGATGGATCCGCGGCCGAAGACGCTCAGCGGAATCGTCCCGTTGATCATCAGCCAGCTGGCGCCGCTGATCGCTCCGATCACGGCCAGGGTCCCGAGCCAGAGCAGGAGCCGTTGGGTGCGGGTGCTCGCGGGCCGGTGATCCATGGCTCGATTCTAGAAGCTCACCGGGGCCTTGGAGAGTCAGCCGCCAGACGCGGCGAGCCGAGGCCCAGCCTCTGGGGAGTCGACGCGTGACCTCTGCTGCCCACCGGCGCTGCCGGTTGCTGTGGTGACCAGGCCGCCGAGAACGGCCATCGCGATCCGTGGCCGCGCGATGCCGTGCTCTCGCAGCTTGTCCTCGATGGCTCCATCCAGCCACAGCGAGAAGCGCATGTACCCGTAGACCGAAGCCCCGGCGGCGACCCCGATGCCCCACAGCGCTACCCGGCGCCGAGGGCTCAGGGGCGGTTTTTGATCCTGCGCTGAATCGTCCTCCACCAGCGGCGGCGACTCCTGCTGCTCCACCGGGTCCCGCTCGCCTGGCTCGTGCAGCTGGTCCGGCCCATGCTCGGCCGACGTCCGGCCAGCCTCGGCCATGGCCTCCCAGACTCGTGGAGTGACCAGGATCGTGGTGATGCTCGCCGCAGGGACCCACATGATGGCCTGACGCAGCCATTCCGGGTATCGGCGCACCGGCACTAGGGTGAGGACGCCGGCAGCAGTCCCCTGGACCCACCGGTTCTGGATCCAGGCGGGGATTTGAGAAGGTGAGGGGGCAGCTGCCGAGACGGCAGTCGGCGAGAGAGCGCTTGGTGAAGAAGTCATGCTCCGAGATTAGGAACTCGGCGGCGGCGCGGCATCAGTCTAGAGGCTGATTCCCGCGGGAACTCCCCGCGGACGACAAGCGGCTGGAGACGTTAAGAGCCCCACGTGCACCTGCCAGAGCCCACTTACCCTTGCTACCTTCCGGTCCTGGGGGAGTTCAGCAGGATGGCACCGCACGTGGGGCCAGGGATCATCGTATCTCGGCCTCAGGGTTCAAGGCCAATGGAGCTCATCGCTTGAGCGCGTTGGCCACATCTTGAAGCAGCTGCGGGATGTCATCGCGGTCGGTGATCGCCTCGATGAACACCAGCTTCTCGCGGTTGCTCATGGTGTCCTTGCAGGCTGCGAGCAGCTCGGCCTCGGTGGTGACCCGGCGGTAGAGGTAGTCCTCCTCGGCGGCGCCGAAGAGGCGGGGCACCAGCTCCCAGCGCCAGGGCGCGATGTCGTTGTACACCTCGTCGGGTCCGTGGATCGCGCGCTCGACGGTGTAGCCGTCGTTGTTGACCAGCACCACCACCACGGGCAGCTTCTCGCGGATCATCACCCCCATCTCCTGGATGGTCAGCTGGGCGGAGCCGTCGCCGATGAGCAGCACCGGTCGGCGGCTGGGGTCTGCGAGCCCGGCTCCGATGATCGCGGGCAGGGTGTAGCCGATGGAGCCCCACATGGGCTGTCCGATGAACGTGGATTTCGCCGGGAACCGGTGGGAGGCCATGCCGAAGTAGCTGGTCCCCTGGTCGGCGGCGACGATGTTCGCCGATTCCAGCTGCGAGGCCAGCACGGACCAGAGGCCGTCCTGGGTCAGCGGACCCTCGGAGGGCTCCCGCGGCGTTTCCGTGGGCGGGGCCGCCGCCGCGGGCATGGGGGCGACGTCGTCGAGCTCGGTGGTGACCCGGTGCAGGACTGCGAGCGCGTCCTGCAGCGAGATGGGCGTGAAGACCTCATCGCCGACCCGAGCGCCGAAGCGGGAGACGTCGATCATCCGGGCGGGATCGAGGTTCATGGAGAACCCGGCGGTGGTGTTGTCGGTGTACTCGACCCCGAGGGTGATCAGCGCATCCGCACCCTCGATGACGTCGCGCACCCGGTCCTGGGAGGCTGCTCCGGCGTAGATGCCCACGAAGTTCGGGTCCGACTCGTCGACCAGGGTCTTTCCCCAGGCCAGGGTGGCGAAGGGCAGCTGGGAGTCGGTGAGGAACGAGGCCAGCTCCTCGGTGGCGCCGAGTCGGTGGACGAGCAGATCGGCCAGCACGGCGGTGCGACGCCCGGGCAGGAAGCGGCGCACGGCTTCTTCGAAGGCGGCGACGGCGCGCGGCGTGGTCACCGGGAGGTCGGTGGCCAGCGGCTCCGAGGGCGGGTAGGCGGCCACTTCGGCGACGTCGGCGGCCAGCATCAGGTAGCCGGGGCGACGACGGAAGACGACGTCGCGCAGGACGCGGTCGATCTCCCAGGTGGCGGTGGGGGCGTCGAGGTCGGCGTGGGCGCAGGTGACCTCTTCGGCCATGCGCAGGAAGTGCTTGAAGTCGCCGTCGCCCAGGGAGTGGTGGATCTTGCGACCCGAGGCCTGGGTCTCCTTCGGCGGGGCGCCGACGATCTGGACCACCGGCACGGACTCGGCGTAGGAGCCGGCGACGGCGTTGATCGCGGAGAGCTCGCCGACTCCGTAGGTGGTCAGGAATGCGCCGATGCCGCGGATACGGGCATAGCCGTCGGCGCTGTAGCCGGCGTTGAGCTCGTTCGCGGAGCCGACCCAGCGGATGCTGCGGTGGGCCACGACGTGGTCCAGGAAATGGAGGTTGAAGTCTCCGGGGACGCCGAACAGTTCGGTCAGGCCGAGCTCGGCCAGCCGGTCCAGCAGGTAGTCACCGATCGTGTAGTTCTCGAGGGACTCATCCTGGGTGGCTTCGGACTTTTTTTCTTCGGGCATGGGTCTCGCCTTCATGGTCGTGGCCGGCTCCAGCGATGCGGGTGGTTCAACTGGGCGGCCAACGGTCTACGGTGCGTTCAGTCTACGTGGGAGCCGTCACAGCCGGTCCGAACGGAATAGCGCTGGACGCCAAGCCGTTCCTCCACGCGTGACGCCCACGCAGCATCGGCGTCCCCAGCATCACGCAGCAGCACCCAACGGAAGGCAGAGCATCATGCGCGCAGTCACCCAACAGACATTCGGCGAGCCCTGGGACGTCCTGGACGTCGAAGAGGTCCCCACCCCGGATCCCGGCGCCGGAGAGGTCCGGGTGCGGACCCTGCTCTCCCCCATCCACAACCATGACCTCTGGACCATCCGCGGGTCATACGGCTTCAAGCCGGAGCTGCCGGCCCGCACCGGGTCCGAGGCCGTCGGGGTCATCGACGCGCTCGGCGAGGGCGTCGAGCAGCTCACGGTGGGCCAGCGGGTCGCCATCGGCGGGGTCTTCGGCGCCTGGGCGGAGTACTTCATCGCCCAAGCCGGGGGCCTGATCCCGGTGGACGAGGACGCCCCAGATGAGGTCGCCTCCCAGCTGGTCGCCATGCCCTTCTCCACCATCGCCCTGCTGGACTGGCTGGATCTGAACGAGGGCGACTGGATCATCCAGAACGCCGCCAACGGCGCAGTGGGCCGGATGCTCGCCCAGCTGGCACCGAGCCGGGGCATCAACGTGCTGGGCCTGGTGCGTCGCGACGAGGGCGTCGAGGAGCTCGGCGCCCAGGGCATCGAGCAGGTCGTCTCCACGGAGTCGGCTGGCTGGCAGGACCGCGTCGCCGAGATCACCGGCGGGGCAAAGATCGTCGCGGGCATCGACTCCGTCGGCGGAGAGGCCAGCAACCAGGTGCTCTCCCAGCTGGGGGAGGACGGCACGCTGGTGATCTTCGGCGCCATGGCCGGAGGCACGATGGCGCTGGACTCCGGTGCCATCATCTTCAAGAACGTCACGATCAAGGGCTTCTGGGGCTCCCGGGTGATGAGCGATCTCGCGCCCCAGCGTCGCGGGGAGCTCTTCACCGAGCTGCTCACTCGGGTGAAGGACGGGACCCTCTCGCTCACCGCCGAAGCGACCTACCCCTTCGATCAGGTGCGCGAGGCCGCGAAGGCGAACTTCGTCGCGGGCCGCAAGGGCAAGATCCTGCTGCGCCCATAGCCTGGAGACCTTGTTCCCGCCGCCGGGCGCTTCACCTGTCTGGGTGTTTCAACCTCCGGGCGTCTCAGCTGCCCGGAGGTTGGAAGACCCAGGGCTCGGTGGGCAGCGCGGTCGGGTCGAAGGACTCCAGCGCCTGGGCCAGCGGACCGGGCGGGAGTCCCAGCGAGACCAGCAGCAGATCACGCAGCGACGCGGCGTCGATCCCCTGTTCCTGCAGGGCGGCACGGGTCACAGCGCCGTCCCGCTTCGCCAGGCGCTGCCCCTCGGTGTTGAGCACCAGCGGCACATGGGCGTACTGAACCTCCGCGGCTGCGTGCCAGCCGTAGAGCAGTCCGCGCAGGTAGGCCTGGTTCGGCGTGGAGGAGGCCAGGTCATCTCCGCGGACCACCTGATCCACTCCGGTCAGATGATCGTCGACGACCACGGCCAGGTTGTAGGCGGGGGTGCCGTCATTGCGCTGGATCACGAAGTCATCGACCTCCGTGGTGATCCGGCCCAGCAGCACGTCCTCCACGGAGGACTGCTCGGCAGTCCCGGCAGCTGACCGGGGCGCGCGCAGCCGCAGCGCAGCCGGGCGCTCCGCTCGGCGCCGTGCCCGCTGCTCCTCGGTCAGATCTCGGCAGGTGCCGGGATAGGCGCCGGTGGGTGCGTGGGGAGCCCGGGCAGCCTCACGGATCTCGCGCCGCGAACAGAAGCACTCGTAGGTCAGCCCGTCCTGCTGGAGCCGCGCAATGGCGTCCGCGTAGAGCTCCATCCGCTCGGACTGCCGGAACAGGCGGGCACCGTCCAGCGCGTCGAAGGTCAGACCCATCGCGTGGAGATCCTGAGACTGCTGATTCTCCGCGCCCGCCACAGTGCGGTCCAGATCCAGATCTTCGAAGCGCAGCAGGAAGTCGCGTCCGCTGGCGCGGGCGAAGAGCCAGGCCAGCATCCCGGTGCGCAGGTTGCCCAGATGCAACTCTCCGGAAGGGCTAGGCGCATAGCGTCCAGCGGGCATCGTCGACCCCTTTCCTCAGGTCAGATCACGGCAGTGATCCATCCTACGGGGGCTCGATGTGCATTATGCGTCGGTTCTCCGCTAGTATGAAGTCTGCTCTCGAGGGCCGCGCCGATCAGGCAGGCCAGCGGGAAGCAGCCAGGAGGATTCGCCTAGCGGCCTATGGCGCACGCTTGGAACGCGTGTTGGGTTCACGCCCTCGGGGGTTCAAATCCCCCATCCTCCGCCGACGGAAGCCCGTCAGTCTGGATCACAGACTGGCGGGCTTCTTCGTGTCCCCACCCGTAGTCGGATCAGCGACGGATCATCAGCGGCCGAAGAGCCGACTGAAGAACCCTCTCGAGTGCGCAGGCTCGTGTCCCGGGCAGCGCTGCGCCGCGCTGACTCCGCGCATCACCTGATCCACATGCTGGCCGCATCCCGCCCAGGTGGTCTTTCCGCAGGTCTTACAGGTCACGGCTCGGCACATGGTGACTCCTCTTTTTCGGGTGAACGATATCTCCATAATACCCCAGGGGGTATACGTGGCGAGCCGGCGGCGTCGTCGTCCTCTTCGTCGGGTTTACGCATTCCCGCAGGTCACCTCGGTCCGCCGGTTTCCCTGTCTGTAGCACGCCGTTCACATGACCCTGCTTGGATGCGGCGTAGACCCGGTCGGCCGCGCTCGCGCAGCCACACTCTGGTCTGAAGATGCAGCACTGACGTGACCATCGGTGAGCGCATGAGACGTTCACCATCAATGGAAGAGGATTTCCCCTTGATGAGCATCCCCCGGCAGACCGCCCCGCCTGGGCGGCGACGACCGCTCCCCCGCGCACTAGCCGCTCTCGGGCTCAGTGCAGCCCTGCTCGCTCCGGCGCCCGCCTTCGGCTCCACCGCGACACCTGCCCCCGAGGAGGCGGGAAGCCCCACCGGTGCCGACTGCGTCGTCATCAACGAGGCCTTCCCGAACGGCGGCAGCGGATCAGCCGCGCTCTCCCACCGGTTCGTGGAGCTGCTGAACACCTGCGAAGCGGCCGTGGACCTCAGCGAGTGGTCGCTGCAGTACCGCGCCAGGACGACGACGGGCTCGCCCAGCTCGACCATCGAGCTCAGCGGCGAGATCGCCCCCGGGGGCCACTACCTCATCCAGGGCGGCGGCAACAACGGCGACGGCGCCGCACTGCCCACCCCGGATGCCCAGACGGGTGCTGCGATCGGCGCTGCGGCCGGCGGCACCTACGTCCTCGCCTCCACCTCGGAGACGCTGAGCGATCTGCCGCTGGAGTCGGTGGTGGACCATGACCAGGTCGCGGACCTGCTGGGCTTCGGCACCACCAACACCTTCGAGACGGCGCCGGCCACCGCCGCCACGAACACGACCTCGATCACCCGGACTCAGGGCGTGGACACCGATGACAACTCGGCAGACTTCACCCGCGCCGAGCCCTCCCCGACCAATGCCGCCGGGGACACCGCCGGTGAGCCGAGCGAGCCGGAGGCCACGGACCCAGAACCTACTGATCCCGAGCCGACCGAGCCGGAGCCGACGGAGCCGGAGCCGACCGAGCCGGAGCCGACCGAGCCCCCGACTCCGGTCGAGCCCAGTGAGCTTGAGATCGCGGACATCAACGCGACCCTGGACTCCGAGGACGATGACCTCGCGGTGACCACCCGCGGCGTGGTCACCGCGGTCTACCCCGCCGAGCAGAGCTTCAACGGTTTCTACATCCAGACCGCAGGCTCCGGCGGCGACGTCGACCTGCGCAGCCACGAGACCTCCGACGCGATCTTCGTCTACTCCCCCACGGCGGTCTCCGAGCACCTGGTGCAGATCGGTGACTTTGTGGAGATCACCGGCGACGCAACCGTCTACTTCGACAACCCGCAGATCGCGCTCTACCCCGGGTCCACGCAGACTCCGCATCATGAGCTTGCCGTGATCGAGGACGAGCCCTTCGAAGCGGTCAAGCCGGCCTCCCTCGAGGTCCCGGAGGATGCGCAGCAGCGTGAATCGCTGTTGGGCATGCTGCTGGACCCGCAGGGCACCTACACGGTCACCGACCACTACACGCTGAACCAGTACGGGGAGATCGGGATCGTGCTCGGCGAGGAGCCGCTGGTGAACCCCACCTCGGCCGTGCGACCAGGTCCCGAGGCCGAGGCGCTGGCCGCGGAGAACGCCGAGCGGGTCATCTACCTCGATGACGCGGCGTCGATCTCCTGGCAGGCCTGGAGCACCGACCGCGCACTGCCCCTTCCGTACCTGACCATCGAGGACCCGATCCGGGTCGGCGCCGAGGTGCTCTGGCAGACCGACGTGATCATGGACTACCGCTTCGAGGAATGGAGGTTGCAGCCGCGCTCGAAGCTGACTCCCGAGACTGCCGAGCAGTTCCAGCCCGCGGATTTCGAGAACACCCGCGAAGGCAACGAGTCCCCGGCCGAGCGCGAGGGAGACGTGCGCATCGCCGGATTCAACGTGCTCAACTACTTCATCTCGCTCGGCGAGGACGAGCCGGGCTGTGAGTTCTACACCGACATCGACGGCGAACCCACCACGAACGACTTCTGCGATGCCCGCGGCGCGTACAGCCAGGCGAGCTTCGATCGTCAGGAGTCCAAGATCGTCGCGGCGATCTCCGGGCTCGACGCCGACGTCGTCGCGCTCCAGGAGATCGAGAACACCCGGCACTTCTTCGAAGACGGTGATCGCGACCGGGCGCTGGCCGCGCTGGTCGAGGCGCTGAACGACGCCGAAGGCAGCGCCGGCACCTGGGACTACGTGGAGTCCCCGGAGCAGGTGCCCGCCGTGGAGGACGTGATCCGCAATGGATTCATCTACCGCACCGATCGTGTGGCGCCCGTGGGCGATTCCCGGATCCTCTTCCAGGACGGGGTCGCGGACCTGGACCAGGAGACCCTCGGGGAGCTCGATCTGGACGCGATCTTCTCCAACGCCCGCGAACCTCTGGCCCAGGAGTTCACCCCGGTGGACGGCGGGACCGAGGGCAGCGCGGCTGAGGACGACGAGAGCTTCCTCGCGATCGTCAACCATTTCAAGTCCAAGGGCGGCAGCGGCAGCGGAGACAACGCCGACACCAACGGGCAGGGCTCCTTCAACGGGGACCGGGTCCGTCAGGCGGAGGCGCTGGTGGCCTTCGCCGAGGCGCTCGAAGAGGACGCCGAGACCGAGAAGGTCTTCCTGATGGGCGACTTCAACTCCTATGAGATGGAGGACCCGGTACAGGTCATCGCCGAGGCTGGCTACGCGAACCTCTCCGCCGAGACCGGCGGGTACAGCTACATGTTCGACGGCGCGGTGGGATCCCTGGATCACCTCTTCGCCTCTGAGGCCGCCGCGGCCGACGTCGCCCAGACCGAGATCTGGAACATCAACGCCGTAGAGCCGCTGGCGCTGGAGTACAGCCGGTACAACTCGGTGGGCACCCTGCTTTACACTCCGGACCAGTGGCGCTCCTCCGACCACGACCCGATCCTCGCTGACCTGGCGCTCTCCGGACCTTCAACGCCGGGCGAAGGGGACGACGAGACTCCCGAGCACCAGGCCTGGGACTCCGGAACGGTCTACACCCAGGGTGACACCGTGAGCCATGACGGAGGCGTCTACCGGGCGCTCTGGTACACGCAGCGCCAGGAGCCCGGAGCCTCTCCCTGGAGCGCCTGGTCGCAGGTCGGCACGCCGACCGCGTGCGGCGATGAGACGCTGCCGCAGTGGGCCCCGAGCTCACAGTTCGACGGCGGCGAGACCATCGTGCACGAAGGAGTCAGCTACACCGCGAAGTGGTACACCCGGAATCAGGAGCCCGGAAACCGCTACGGCCCCTGGGAGAAGTCCGGCAGCTGCTGAACCAGCCCCTCCCTCTACGAAAAAATCGTAGGGCTGTTGGGATGTCGTAGGGCTTAAGCTCTACGACATCCCACAGCCCTACGATTTTTTTGCCGCAGGGTTGCCTCAGGGAGAGCGCCTCAGCGGGTCTGCTGGCCCATCGGGGAGACGATCGCGTCCACGCGTTGGAAGGACTTCAGGTCCACGTACCCGGTGGAGGCCATCGCGTGGCGCAGGCCGCCCATCAGGTTCGAGGACCCGTCGGTGTGGTGGGCGGGGCCCCAGAGCACCTCCTGCAGCGGCGCCACGGTCCCGACCCGGGTGCGGTGGCCGCGGGGGAAGTCCGGGTGCACCGCTTCGAGGCCCCAGTGCCAGCCCTGGCCGGGTGCCTCTTCGGCGCGGGCCAGGGTGGTGCCGAGCATCACGGCGTCGGCGCCCATCGCGAGGGCCTTGACCAGGTCCCCGGAGGAGCCCATCCCGCCGTCGGCGATGACATGGACGTAGCGGCCGCCGGATTCGTCCAGGTAGTCCCGTCGGGCGGCGGCGATGTCGCTGATCGCGGTCGCCATCGGCACGCGGATGCCCATCGCGCGGCGGGTGGTGGTGGCCGCGCCGCCCCCGAAGCCCACCAGCACGCCGGCGGCACCGGTGCGCATCAGGTGCAGGGCGGGCGTGTACCCGGCCGCCCCTCCGACGATCACCGGCACGTCGAGCTCGTAGATGAACTCCTTGAGGTTCAGCGGGTCACCGTTCTGGGCGACGTGCTCGGCCGAGACGGTGGTGCCGCGGATGACGAACATGTCCACGCCGGCCTCGATGACCGTGCGGTAGAACTCCTGGGTGCGCTGAGGTGTCAGCGAGCCCGAGACGACGACGCCGGCCTCACGGATCTCGGCCAGCCGTGCGGTGATCAGCTCGGCCTTGATCGGCTCGGAGTAGAGCTGCTGCAGCCGACGGGTGTTCTCCGCGGAGACCTCGTCGGCGCCCAGTGCCGCGATCTCCGCAAGCACCGGCTCCGGGTCCTCGTAGCGGGTCCAGAGACCCTCGAGGTTGAGGACCCCGAGACCGCCCTGCCGGCCCAGCTCGATGGCCGTGGCCGGTGACATGACCGAGTCCATCGGCGCACCGATCACGGGCATGGAGAAGTTGTACGCGTCGATGCGCCAGTCCAGACTCACGTCTGCGGGGCTGCGAGTGCGTCGGTTCGGGACGATGGCGACATCGTCCAGAGCCCAGGCCCGGCGACCGTTCTTCGCCAGGCCGATGGGGATCTCGTTGCTCAAAGCTGCTCCTTTACTAGCGCCGGTAGTTCGGCGCTTCCACCGTCATCATGATGTCATGCGGGTGCGATTCCTTGAGTCCGGCAGAGGTGATCCGCACGAACTTGCCCTTGTACTTCAGCTCGTCGATGGTGTGCGCGCCCACGTAGAACATGGTCTGCCGCAGGCCTCCGGTGAGCTGGTGGAACACCACCTCGAGCGGGCCGCGGTATGGCACCTGGCCCTCGATGCCCTCGGGGATGAGCTTCTCATCGGTGGGCACATCCGCCTGGAAGTACCGGTCCTTGGAGAAGGAGGTGTTCTTTCCTCGGGTCTGCATCGCACCCATGGAGCCCATGCCGCGGTAGGCCTTGAACTGCTTGCCGTTGTAGAACACCAGGTCCCCGGGGGACTCGGCGGAGCCTGCCAGCAGCGAGCCGAGCATCACCGAGTCGGCACCGGCGACCAGCGCCTTGCCGATGTCACCGGAGTGCTGCAGGCCGCCGTCGGCGATCAACGGAACCCCGGCGGGGATGGCCGCCTTGGATGCTTCGTAGATGGCGGTGACCTGGGGCACGCCGACGCCGGCGACGATGCGCGTGGTGCAGATGGAGCCCGGTCCGACGCCGACCTTGACCGCGTCGGCTCCAGCGTCGATGATCGCCTGGGCCCCCTCGCGGGTGGCCGCCTGGCCGCCGATGACATCGACCCCGGCCGCAGCGGGTTCGGCCTTGAGCCGGGCGATCATGTCCAGCACGCCGCGGGTGTGGCCGTTGGCGGTGTCCACCACCAGAGCATCCACCCCGGCGTCGATCAGGGTCATGGCGCGCTCGAAGCCCTCGCCGAAGAAGCCCACGGCGGCGCCGACGCGCAGTCTGCCCTCTTCGTCCTTGGTGGCCTGGGGGTAGCGGTCGGCCTTGTCGAAGTCCTTGATGGTGATGAGTCCCTGGAGCACGCCGTGGTCATCGACCAGCGGCAGCTTCTCCACGCGGTGCTCGGAGAAGATCCGCAGCACCTCTTCGTTGGGGATCCCGACGTGGGCGGTGATCAGCGGCTGCGGGGTCATCTTCTCGTAGACCTTGGTGGTCAGGTACTGCTCATGCGGGATGAACCGGGTGTCGCGGTTGGTGATGATGCCCAGCAGCTTGGACTCGCCGTCGACCACGGGGAGGCCGGAGACCCGGTAGTGGGCGCAGAGCTCGTCGAGGTCAGCGATGGTCGCGTCCGGGGTGATCGTCACCGGGTCGCTGATCATGCCTGACTCGGACCGCTTGACCTTGTCCACCTGGCGGGCCTGATCCTCGATGGAGAGGTTGCGGTGCAGGATGCCGATCCCACCCTGGCGGGCCATGGCGATGGCCATCGGCGCCTCAGTGACGGTGTCCATCGCGGCCGAGGCGACCGGGGACTGCAGCACGATGTTCCGGGAGAACCGGGTCGCGGTGTCTGCTTCGGAGGGGATGACGTCGGTCGCGCCGGGGAGCAGCAGGACGTCGTCGTAGGTCAGTCCGACGAAGCCGAAGGGATCGTGCTCCGCGGCGCCGGCCGCGCTCGGCTGCTGATGAGGTTCAGTCACGGTGGTGCCTCTCGAGGTCGAAAGCGTTTGGCTCAGCGTCAAGTCTACGTCCCGTCCGCGTCCGCCCGGAGCCAAAGCTTTAGCACTCTGCTTGACCGAGTGCTAAGCCCGTCTATAAAGTTTCACCTAGCACTCGAGACCCTCGGGTGCCAGCTTGTCTGCGGGTCGTCAACCCGCGGATATCAGCCTGACGGGGCACCATCCGGCACCGCGACGACGGTTGGCCACTCCCAAGGCGTGCGACAGATTTCGGCTCGTCGAGCACCCCGGACGCACCGGGAGGCTCAGCACGGGCCTGTGCTGATAAACCGAATCCACACCACGCAAAGGAGAGTACTGACGTGTCAGTCTCCATCAAGCCTCTCGAGGATCGCATCGTTGTTCGCCCCCTGGAAGCAGAGCAGACCACCGCTTCCGGTCTGGTCATCCCCGACACCGCCAAGGAGAAGCCCCAGGAGGGCAAGGTCGTCGCCGTGGGCCCAGGTCGCTTCGACGAGAAGGGCAAGCGCATCCCGGTTGACGTCTCCGAGGGCGACGTCGTCATCTACTCCAAGTTCGGCGGCACCGAGGTCAAGGTCAGCGGCGAAGAGTACCTCGTGCTCAACGCCCGCGACGTCCTCGCCATCATCGAGAAGTAAGAACGGACCGCTGAAGGCTCTTCACGGACCTCATCACGATCCGATTCTCACCCTCTCAAAGGAGCAGTAACCCATGGCAAAGCAGCTTGAATTCAGTGATGCTGCACGCCGCGCTCTGGAAGCCGGCATCGATAAGCTTGCAGACACGGTCAAGGTCACGCTCGGCCCGAAAGGCCGCAATGTAGTCCTGGACAAGTCCTGGGGCGCACCGACCATCACCAACGACGGCGTCACCATCGCCCGTGAGGTGGAGGTCGAGGACCCCTATGAGAACCTTGGCGTGCAGCTGGCCAAGGAAGTCGCCACCAAGACCAACGACGTCGCTGGCGACGGCACCACCACCGCAACGGTCCTGGCCCAGGCCCTGGTCAAGGAAGGCCTGCGCAACGTCGCGGCCGGTGCGGCACCCAGCGAGATCAAGCGCGGCATCGAGACCTCGGTCGCCGCTGTGACCCGCCGTCTGCGCGAGAACGCTCGCGACGTCGAGGGCCAGCAGGTCGCCAACGTGGCCGCGATCTCCGCGCAGAACGACGAGGTCGGTGAACTCCTGGCTCGTGCATTCGACGCAGTGGGCACCGACGGCGTGATCACCATCGAAGAGGGGTCCTCGACCTCCACCGAGCTGGAGATCACCGAGGGCATGCAGTTCGACAAGGGCTACCTGTCCCCGCACTTCGTCACCGATCCTGAGCGCCAGGAAGCGGTCATCGAAGATCCGCTGATCCTGATCAACCAGGGCAAGATCTCCAACATGGCAGAGTTCCTGCCGGTGCTGGAGAAGGTCCTGCAGGCCAAGCGCCCGCTGTTCATCATCGCCGAGGATGTCGAGGGCGAGGCCCTCTCCACCCTGGTGGTCAACAAGCTGCGCGGCACGCTCAACGTGGTCGCGGTGAAGGCTCCCGGCTTCGGGGACCGCCGCAAGGCCATGCTTGAGGACATCGCAGTGCTCACCGGTGGACAGGTCATCTCTCCTGATCTGGGCCTGAAGCTCGATCAGGTCGATCTGGAATCACTGGGCACCGCACGTCGGGTGACCGTGACCAAGGATGCGACCACCATCGTCGACGGCGCCGGGTCCAAGGAAGATGTGGACGCTCGCGCGGCCACCATCAAGGCCCAGGCCGACGCCTCTGACTCCGAGTGGGATCGCGAGAAGCTCCAGGAGCGTCTCGCGAAGCTCTCCGGCGGCATCGGCGTCATCAAGGTCGGCGCTGCCACCGAGGTGGAGCTCAAGGAGCGCAAGCACCGCATCGAAGATGCCGTCTCCTCCACCCGTGCGGCTCTGGAAGAGGGCATCGTGGCCGGCGGCGGCACGGCGCTGATCAACGCCCTCTCCGTGCTGGATGAGGACGAGGACGTTCAGGCGCTCTCCGGAGACGCCGCAGCCGCTGTGGGCATCGTCCGCCGAGCGCTGGTCCAGCCGCTGCGCTGGATCGCTCAGAACGCCGGCGAGGACGGCTTCGTCGTCGCCTCCAAGGTCTCTGAGCTTGAGCCGAACCACGGCTTCAACGCCAAGACCGGTGTCTACGGCGATCTGATCGCCGACGGCGTCATCGACCCGGTGAAGGTCACGCGCTCTGCTCTGCAGAACGCCGCCTCCATCGCGGCCCTGGTGCTGACCACCGAGACCCTCGTGGTCGAGAAGAAGGACGAGGACGAGGATCACTGATCTCGTCTGACTCCTCACACGTGGGGCCCTGACCGTTCTCGGTCAGGGCCCCACGTGTGTCTGCAGCGGCCGATTCGGCCGCGGCCGCCGGTGCGAAGACCTCGCCTCCCGGCGACTACTCCAGCTGGGCGAGCTGCAGCACCAGCGGGAAGGCGAGGAAGGCGACCAAGTCGAGCAGCAGGTGGGCGACCACCAGCGGCATGACTCGTCCGTAGCGGTGATAGAGCCACCCGAAGATGACCCCCATGAGCAGGTTCCCGATGCCCGGTCCGAAGCCCTGGTAGAGGTGATAGGCCCCGCGCAGCACCGCTGCGGCGAGGATGATCATCCAGATGCTCACCCGGGGCCAGATCCTGCGGGCGCGGTCGAAGAGGTAGGCCACCATGATCACCTCTTCGAGCAGCGAATGCCGCAGCGCTGCCAGGATCAGCACCGGGGAGGTCCACCAATGCTCCCCGACGTCGGCCGGGATGATCTCGGTGGTGATCCCCGCCGCCCGTCCTGCTCCGTAGACCACCAGGGTGCCCAGCCCGATGATCAGGAAGAGCCCGACGCCGAGGCTCAGGTCCCGCATGGGTCGGCGCAGGTCCAGTCCGAAGCGCCGAAACGGGTTCATCCCATGCAGGAAGAACAGATAGAAGACCAGCGCCACCGGGAAGAGTGCGAACAGCGAGTCCAGCACCTGATAGCTGAGATCGAAGAACTCCGCGCGGGACCGCGAGGTCTGTACGGTGGCGCTCTGCTCGGCCAGCGGCGCCAGGCTCAGCCGTTCGGCCAGCTGCAGCACCGCGTAGACGGCGGATCGGCCCAGCGAGAGACCCAGCACGATGGCGAGCTCCCAGCCCAGGAAGCGCCGCGACACCGGCAGGCCCGCTCCCGACGGGGCGGCAGAGCCGGCGGTCGGGCCGGCAGCGTGGCGGGCAGCGGGCGCGGCGTCAGGCCCGGGGGCGCTGGCTGGCTGTGGACCGGAGACCTCCGGCGTCGTTGGCTTCACGCTCAAGAGTCTAGGTCTGCTGGGAGCCGGTGGGTGTGGTCAGATGGAAGGTATGACTGAGACCTACACCCTGCTCGCCGTCTGCACCGGCAACATCTGCCGCTCCCCCGCCATGGATCGCCTGCTGGCGCATGTCTTTGCGACCCAGGACGACATCGCGGTGCTCTCGGCCGGCACGCACGCTCATGTCGGAGATGACATGGAGGCCCAGATGAAGGATCGGCTGGCCCACTACGGCGCCGACACAGCTGACTTCGTCGCGGAACAGCTGGAGCCGGAGATGATCCGCCGCTCCGATCTCGTGCTGACCGCCACCCGGGGGCACGTGCGCGACATCCTCAGTGATGTTCCGGACAGTGCACAGAAGGTCTTCACGCTGCGCGAGTTCGCGCGGCTGCTCGAGTCCCTCGACGAGGCTGCCCTGACCGAGGCCCTGGTGTCCGCGGAGACCACGGCGGAGAAGCTCGCAGCACTGGTGCCGCTGGTCGCTGAGCAGCGTGAGCACGCGCAGTCGCCCACGTCCTCGGACGACGTGGTGGACCCGTACATGATGCCCGATGAGGTCTTCGACGAGTCCTTCGCCCAGGTCCGCGGACCGATCGAGGCGCTGCGCGACACCCTGCAGCGCTGACCGGCCAGCGCGAACAGCCCCGCTCAGAGCCGCAGCACCGACTCCGCGGCGCTCACCGTGGGCCCGCGATAGCTGGAACCGAACAGCAGCCAGTGCACGGCGAGGCAGAAGAACTGATGCAGCGGGACCCGCTCCTGCCAGCCCGCGCGCAGCGGGTGCTCCTGCTGATACCCGCTGATCACCGCGTCGAGCTGCGGCAGCCCGAAGAGGTGCAGCAGCGCGAGGTCGGTCTCCCGGTGTCCGGCATGGGCGGCCGGGTCGATGAGCACTCCCTCCACCTCTCCCGCCCCAGTGGGGGTCCAGAGCACGTTTCCCGCCCAGAGATCCCCGTGGATCAGCGCCGGGGGCTCCTCGTCGTCGAGCGCGCCGGAGCCGATCAGGTCTCGCGCCGCGCGCAGCAGCTTCGCATCTGCTGACTCGATGTTGGGCTCCAGCGCTTCCAGCACCGGGTCCAGACGCTCTGCCGCAGTGAAGGCGCCCCAGGAGCTGTGCACCCGAACACCCAGTGCCAGCGGCTGCTCGGCGGGCCCGAAATAGGCCGGAGTCGCCGTCGGATGCTCCGGGGGCAGCACCCCGAAGCCGATCTCCTCCCCGCGGCCGGCCTGGTCGGAACGCGCCGGGTCGGAGCCGACCTGGTCGGCACGCGCCTGGTCGGAGCGAGCCCGGTCGGGACCCGCCTGGTCGGCGGCCGGAGCCTGGGAGGCCAGCCAGTCGTGGGTCCGGGCCAGCGCGGCGCCGAAGCGTCGACCCGCAGCGGCGTCCGGGCTCGCGGAGCTAAGCTCCTCCAGTACCAGCTGACCGAGGTCTGAGCCGGTGCCGGGCCTCGCAGTGATGACTGATACCACTGGTGCCCCGCCGTCGCGGGCGGCCTGGGTGAGCCAGCGCAGTCCGGCGGCCTCGACCATGGTGGCCTGCGGGTGATCGGCAGGAGCGTGCTTGATGAAAGCCATGTGTCACACCCTAGTCAGGACTAGACTCATTCGAGTGAGCGAATCAACCGAGAACCCCGTCGTTGACTCTTCCGAGGCCGTCCCCTCCCACGCGGTGCGTGAGGAATACATGCAGCTGGTCGAGGAGGTGCGCAAGCATCGGATCGCCTACTACCAGGACAACGATCCGGTCATCTCCGACGCCGAGTTCGACGTCCTCTTCGAACGCCTCGAGAAGATCGAGGCCGAGCACCCCGAGATCGTCGCCGTGGACTCCCCCACCCAGGAGGTCGGCGGCGAGGTGGCCGAGGCCTTCTCCCCGGTGCAGCACCTGCAGCGGCTCTACTCCCTCGAAGACGTGTTCACTCCATCCGAACTGCGCACCTGGTATGACCGGGCGAGCGCCTCCTTGGCGACCCAGCGCCCCGAGGAGACCGTGAAGTGGCTGGTCGAGGTCAAGATCGACGGCCTGGCGATCAACCTGCTCTACCGCGACGGCAAGCTGATCCGCGCCGCCACCCGCGGCGACGGCACCACCGGGGAGGACGTCACCCATAACGTGCTCACCATCGAGGACATCCCGGCCGAGCTCGCCGGGACCGACCACCCGGAGGAGCTGGAGGTCCGTGGGGAGATCTTCATGCCCACCGCGGAGTTCCACGCCTTCAACGCCGGGCTCACCGAGGCTGGCAAGGCCCCGCTGGCGAACCCGCGCAACGCCGCGGCCGGATCGCTGCGGCAGAAGGACCCCGCCAAGACCGCCGAGCGGCCGCTGTCGATGTTCGTCCACGGCATCGGCGCGCGCACCGGCTTCGAACCCGGCAGCCAGCACGCCGCCTATGAGCAGCTCGCCGCCTGGGGGCTGCCGGTCAGCCCCTACACCGCGCTGCTCGATGACTACGACCAGATCCAGGCGTACCTCGACGAGCACGAGAAGAAGCGCCACGCGCTGGTCCACGAGATCGACGGGGTGGTCATCAAGGTCGATGACTTTGCCCAGCAGCGCGGACTGGGACATACCTCCCGGGTGCCGCGCTGGGCCGCGGCGTATAAGTACCCGCCGGAGGAGGTGCACACCCGGCTGCTCGACATCATGGTCCACGTCGGGCGCACCGGCCGGGTCACCCCCTTCGCCGTCCTGGAGCCCAAGAAGGTCGCCGGTTCGGTGGTCTCCCGCGCCACCCTGCACAACCGTGATGTGGTCAAGGCCAAGGGCGTGCTGATCGGCGACGACGTGATCGTGCGCAAGGCCGGGGACGTGATCCCCGAGGTGGTCGGGCCGGTGCTGGCGGCGCGGAAGGACCGAGAGCAGGAGCTGGTCGAGTTCAGCTTCCCCACGCACTGCCCGATCTGCGGCACCGAGCTCGCTCCGGCCAAGGAGGGCGACGTCGACTACCGCTGCCCCAACGCCGAGAGCTGCCCCGCCCAGGTCAGTGAGCGGGTCATCCACATCGGTTCACGCGGCGCCCTGGACATCGAGGCCCTCGGCGAGGAGGCCGGGCTGGCGCTGACCAACCCGGACCTGCGCCGCCCCATCCCGGAACTCATCGACTGGGAGGAGACCGATGCCTCGGGCATCAGCCTGGACCTCGACGGGGACCGCGCCCCCGTTCCCCAGGAGCCGGTGCTCCACGGCGAGGCCGGGCTCTTCGACCTGCGGGTCGAGGACCTCAAGGACGTCTACGTCTGGCGAGAGACCCGGCGCAAGAATGAGCAGACCGGCCAGCGCGAGTCCACCGGGAAGTGGGCGCCCGCACTGTACTTCTTCACCAAGGCGCAGCTGGCCAAGGATGGGACGGTGAAGAAGGCCTCCGAGCCCACCGCCAACACCGTCCAGCTCTTCGCCGAGCTCGAGAAGGCCAAGGCCCAGCCGCTGTGGCGGGTGCTGGTCGCGCTTTCGATCCGGCATGTGGGCCCCAGCGCCTCGCGGGCGCTGGCCAACGCCTACGGCTCCATGGCGAAGATCCGCGCCGCCAGTGAGGAGGAGCTCGCCGGGATCGACGGGGTCGGCCCGCGGATGGCGACCACGCTGCGCGATTGGTTCAGCACCGACTGGCACTGCCAGATCGTGGATCGCTGGACCGAGGCCGGGGTCCGGACGGTCGATGAGATCGACGAGTCCGCCCCGCGCACCCTGGAGGGACTCAGCGTGGTCGTCACCGGATCCCTGGAGGGGTACTCCCGGGATGAGTCCAAGGAAGCGATCATCACCCGCGGCGGACGAGCCGCCGGATCGGTGTCGAAGAAGACCGACTACGTGGTGGCCGGTGCCAACGCCGGCACCAAGCTCGAGAAGGCCGAGGCGCTGGGCGTCCCGGTCCTCGATGAAGAAGCGTTCACTGTACTGCTGAACAAGGGTCCCGACGGATTGGACGATGCATGACGATGCCGAAGCCTGAGAATGTGAATCCACAGAAGCTGAGTCCGCAGAAGCTGCAGGACCTGCTGGAGATCGCCCACGAAGCGGCCGCCGCCGGCGCCGGCGTTCTGGCCGAACGTGAAGACGTGTCCCCCTCGGGACTGGTCCTGGGCCAGGAGCACTCCGGGGTGCAGACGAAGTCCTCCGCCTCCGACCTGGTCACCGACTTCGACCGGCGCGCCGAGCAGGCCGTGCGCGAGGTGATCAACCGGCGTCGCCCCTCCGACGAGGTCTCGGGTGAGGAGTACGGCACCACCACACCGGCGGAGCCCAGCGGCTACCGCTGGTCCATCGACCCGCTCGACGGCACCACGAACTTCGTCCGTGGGATCGTCTACTACGGCACCTCGGTGGGCCTGCAGGGCCCCGATGGCACTTGGCTGGCCGGCGTCGTCGTGGCTCCGGCGCTCTCGCGGATCTGGTGGGCCAGCGTTGGAGCCGGTGCCTGGAGCACCCACGGCGACTCCGAGCCGACGCGGCTGAGCGGACCCACCGGCGGGCTCGACGCAGGTCTGCTCTCGACCGGCTTCGGCTATGACCCGGACCGACGCGCCGAACAGACCCGCGCGGTCACCGCGATGCTGCCCCACTTCGGGAACATGCGCCGACTCGGGGCCGCCGCCCTGGACATCTGCATGGTGGCCGACGGCACCCAGAACGCCTACGCCGAGTACGGCATCTGGGAGCACGACTGGGCCGCCGGAGCACTCATCGCGGAAGAGGCCGGCGTCTTCGTGCGCCGCCCGATCGCGGCGGACAGCAGCGAGACCCCGGATTGGACCGTGATCGGGGACATCGGCATCGACCCCAGCGAGCTCTCACCAGCTCCGCTGACCCGCTGAGCGCCGTGGACCAGCCTTCAGGCCAGCACAGCCCTGCCCCACGAAGCCCTCTCCTGCGAAGCGCTGCCCCGATGCGGGTCCGTCCCGCCACCGAGGCCGACTGGGACCGGATCGCCGAGCTGACCGTCGCGGCCTATGTCGACGGCGGCTTCCTCACCGCCGGGGACTCCTACATCGCGCATCTGAGCGACGTCGAGACCCGCGCGAGAGCCTCCCAGCTGCTCGTCGCTGAGGTCCCCACCGACGACGGCGCGGCGGTGGCCGCCTCGGTGGCGGTCACCGATGCCGGTGGGCCGATGGCCGAGGTGGCCCGGGCCGGTGAGATGGAGTTTCGGATGCTGGCCGTGGCGCCGGAGTATCAGGGCCGCGGCATCGCCCGGGCGATGGTGCGCCACATCATCGGGGTCGCCGAGTCGCGGCCGGAGATCCGGGCGCTGACCTTGTGCAGCCTGACCTCGATGACCAACGCGCACGCGCTCTATCGCTCGGAGGGTTTCCGCGCGATGCCCGAGCGGGACTTCTTCCTGCCCGAGAAGTCCGCACAATTCCCGTTCTTCCTGCGCGAGGTCTGACACCTCGAAGATGACCGCGACGGCGTCCGCGGCGGCCCGTGCGCACGCTGACTCCCGGTCTGGTCCAGGAACAGGCCATGGGCACGAAGAAGCCCGGCGACTCCTCTCCCCTCGAGAGGTGTCACCGGGCTTCTTCGCTGCTCAGCGCGATCTCTCGCGCTGTGGTGTCAGGATCAGCGGCGCTCCGCCAGCTCGTGAGGAAGCGGCTCCGGATCCTCCAGCAGACGACCGGCCTTGCGATCTGCCAGGTACTGCTTCATCTCTTCCTTGACCTTCGGGGCAAGGATGACCAGGCCGATGACGTTGATGAAGATACACATGAACAGCGCCGAGTCGGCGAAGCTGAAGATGTTGTTGGTCGAGACCAGGCAGCCGATGACGACCAGGAGCAGCGCGATGCTGCGGAAGATCGCGTCACCGACCTTGGTGGTCCCGAAGAGGTGGCGCCAGGCCTGGATGCCGTAGTAGGACCAGGTGATCAGCGTGGAGTAGGCGAACAGCAGCACTGCCACCGTCAGCACGATGTTGAAGCCGGGCAGGAAGGAGTCGAAGGCCGCGGAGGTCAGTGCCACCGGGTTTTCGGCGGAGCCTGCATCCAGGGCCTCCTGGTACTCGGGGGTCCAGGCGAAGATGATGACCAGTGCGGTCATGGTGCAGATCACGACGGTGTCGATGAAGGGCTCGAGCGCCGCGTTGAAGCCCTCGGAGATCGGGCGGCGAGTCTTCACTGCCGAGTGGGCGATCGGAGCAGAGCCGATGCCGGCCTCGTTGGAGAAGGCTGCGCGGGTGACACCGATGATGATGACACCGAGCACGCCGCCGGAGATGCCCTCAGGCGAGAAGGCTCCATCGATGATCGCGCCGAAGGCGTCGCCGATGTTGGCGAAGTTCACGGCGATGACGATCAGGCAGGCACCGACGTAGATGATGGCCATGGCGGGCACGAGCTTGGCGGTGACAGAACCGATGGACTTGATGCCGCCGATGACGACGACGCCGACCAGGGCTGCGAACACGATGCCGAAGATCAGGGCCGCAAGATCAGAGCCGAACATGCCATCTTCGCCGCCGGTGGCTGCCCGCAGCTGGCCGAAGGCCTGGTTGGCCTGGAACATGCCGCCGCCGACCACGCCGAAGAGCATGATGGCGATGGCGAAGAGGCCGGTGATGATGGCCACCGGAATGCGACCCAGCTTGTGGTAGGCCACCTTGAGGTACTGGAAGGGTCCGCCGTGGACCACGCCGTTCTCGTCGATGTAGCGATACTTCACGCCGAGGGTGCACTCGACGAACTTGGTGCACATGCCGAAGAGGCCGGCGATGATCATCCAGAAGGTGGCTCCCGGGCCGCCCATGGAGACGGCTGCCGCGACGCCGGCGATGTTGCCCAGGCCCACCGTCGCCGAGACCGCAGAGGTCAGCGCCTGGAAGTGTGAGACCTCACCGGGATCCTTCTCAGTGGTCCACTTCCCGCGCAGCACCTCGAGGCTGACGTGCAAGGTGCGGAACTGCACGAAGCCGAAATAGATGGAGAAGCCGATCGCCGCAAGGATCGACCAGAGCACCACGATCGGTGCGTCATAGCCGCCCAGCGGGATGGTGGCGAAGATGATGGCGGCGAATCCGTCTGCGATTCCCGCGAACCACCCGTCAACGGTGGTGGCGGTCTGCTGCAGAACGGATTCCTCCGCGGCAGCCGCCATGATGTATGCACTCGTGGTGCTCATGTGATTCCCTCACTCGATGATCGATGCAAAGCGCGTGTGATCCTGCAATCCGGGGCCTGACCTCGGGTTGCGCAATAATCTACTCCCCTACTGTTACCGCCAGTTTGCGACACGCAATGATTGTGTATCAGGCATGTTTCCAGGTGGTGGAATATTGCACAAGAGAGAATTGTGCCATAGAACACAGAAACGGCCCAGAATCACGCTCGGTGAGCGGATTCTGGGCCGTCTGTCGGACACTCAGTGGGAGTGGGTCAGCCGTCGATCCCCAGCTTGGCCAGCACGATCTCGCGGACCTTGCCGGCATCGGCCTGGCCTCGGGTCTCCTTCATGACCGGGCCGATGAGCGCGCCGATGGCCTTGAGCTTTCCCGCGGCGATCTTCTCCACCACGTCGGGGTTCTCGGCCATGGCCTTCTCCACCGCTGCGGTGAGTGCTCCGGAGTCATCAGAGACGACCTCCAGGCCGCGGGCGGTCACAATCTCTTCCGGGGTGCCTTCCCCGGCGATCACGTGCTCCAGGACCTGGCGGGCGATCTTGTCATTGATCCGGCCCTCCTCGATGAGCGCGTTGAGCGCGCTGATCGTGGCGGGCTCCACACCGAGGGCGGCTGGTTCGACGTCCCGTGCGTTGGCCAGCCGGGAGATCTCCCCCATCCACCATTTGCGCGCCACGCTCGGGGACACCCCGGTCGCCACGGTCTCGTCGATCTCGTCGAGCAGCCCGGCCGCGACCACGTCACGGAACTCCTGCTCCGAGAAGCCCCAGGCGGCGAGCAGCCGACGCTTGCGATCCGCCGGGGGCTCCGGCAGCTGGGAGCGCAGCTCCTCGACCCATGCGGCGGTGGTGACGATCGGGACCAGGTCCGGCTCCGGGAAATAGCGGTAGTCATCGGCGTCGGACTTCGGGCGGCCCGAGCTGGTGGTGCGGGTGCCCTCCTGCCAGTGCCGGGTCTCCTGCACGATGGTCCCGCCGGCGTCGAGGATGCCTGCATGGCGGCGCATCTCGAAGGTCACCGCGTGCTCCACGGCGCGCAGCGAGTTCACGTTCTTGGTCTCCGAGCGGGTGCCGAAGGTCGTGGTGCCCTTGGGCATCATCGAGACGTTGGCGTCGCAGCGGACGTTGCCGCGCTCCATCTTCGCGTCGGAGATGTCGAGACCCTTGACGATGTCGCGCACCGCGGAGACGTAGGCTCGCGCGAGCTCCGGAGCACGGGCCCCGGCGCCGACGATGGGCTTGGTCACGATCTCCACCAGCGGGATCCCGGAGCGGTTGTAGTCCACCAGGGAGTAGTCCGCGCCCTGGATCCGTCCGGAGGTGCCGGCGTGGGTCAGCTTGCCCGCGTCCTCCTCCATGTGGGCGCGTTCGATCTCCACGCGGAAGATCTCCCCGTCGTCGAGCTCGATGTCGAGGTAGCCGTCGAAGGCGATCGGCTCGTCGTACTGCGAGGTCTGCCAGTTCTTCGGGGTGTCCGGGTAGAAGTACTGCTTGCGGGCGAAGCGGCAGTACTCGGCGATCTCGCAGTTCAGCGCGAGGCCGAGTTTGACCGCGTATTCCACAGCCTTGCCGTTGACCACGGGCAGGGTGCCAGGCAGCCCGAGGCAGACCTCGTTGACGTTGGTGTTGGGCTCGTCGCCGAAGGCGTTGGGCGCCGAGGAGAACATCTTGGTCTTGGTGTTGAGCTCCACGTGGACCTCGAAGCCGAGGACCGGATCGAACTTCTCCAGCGCCTCCTCGAAGCTCAGCGGGGACGCCTCTGTGAGCGTGTCAGTCATCTCTTCCTTCACTTCCCGGCGGGGTGAGCCGCCGCTTCCGTCTCCGCCAGCTCCGGCGCCTGGGCCCAGAGCGGCTCGGCGTCCTGGGTGAGCAGCTTCTCCAGCGCCGCGCCGGCCCTGTAGACCCGGGCGTCCTCGCGGATCGGGGCCAGGAACTGGATGCCCACGGGCAGGCCCTCGGAGAGTCCCCCCGGCACCGAGAGTCCCGGGATCCCGGCGAGGTTCGCCGGGATCGTGGCGACATCGTTGAGGTACATCGCCAGCGGGTCGTCGTCGTTCTCGCCCAGCGGGAACGCCACGGTGGGCGAGGTCGGGGAGATCAGCACGTCGGCCTTCTCGAACGCGGCGTCGAAGTCCTGCTGGATGAGCGTCCGGACCTTCTGCGCGGAGCCGTAGTAGGCGTCGTAGTATCCGGCCGAGAGCGCGTAGGTGCCCAGGATGATGCGGCGCTTGACCTCATCGCCGAACCCGGCGGCCCGGGTCGAGCCCATGACGCGTTCGATGGTCAGCGACCCGTCCTCGGGCAGCACCCGGGTGCCGTAGCGCACGCCGTCGAACTTCGCGAGGTTGGAGGAGGCCTCAGAGGGCATGATCAGGTAGTAGGCGCCCAGCGCGTAGTCGAAGCTGGGGCAGTCGACCTCGACGATCTCGGCCCCGGCGGCGCGAAGCGCGTCCAGGGACTCGTGGAAGCGGGCGAGCACGCCCTCCTGGTATCCCTCGCCCTGGAGCTGCTTGATCACTCCGATCCGCAGGCCGGCCACATCGGCACCGCGGACGGTCTCAGCCAGGGCCGGGACCTCTCCGGTGAGCGAGGTGGAGTCCCTGGGGTCGTGTCCGGCGATCAGCTCGTGGAGCAGCGCGGCGTCCTCTGTGGTGCGGGCCACCGGGCCGATCTGGTCCAGCGAGGAGGCCATCGCGATGGCTCCGTAGCGGGAGACCGCGCCATAGGTGGGCTTGCCGCCCACGGTGCCGGTCATCGCGCCGGGCTGGCGGATGGAGCCTCCGGTGTCGGTGCCCAGCGCCAGCGGGGCTTCGAAGGCGGCGACCGCGGCCGCGGAGCCTCCCCCGGAGCCGCCGGGGATGCGGGTGACGTCCCAGGGGTTGCGGGTCACGCCGTAGGCGGAGTGCTCGGTGGAGGAGCCCATCGCGAACTCGTCCAGGTTGGTCTTGCCCAGGATCGGCAGCTTCGCGGCGCGCAGCTTGGTCACCACGGTGGCGTCGTAGGGGCTCATCCAGCCGTCGAGCATCCTGGAGCCGGCGGTGGTGGGCTGGCCTTCGGTGACGATCAGGTCCTTGACCGCGATCGGGACGCCGGCCAGCGGGTGCAGCGCCTCGGCCTCAGGCCCGCCGGCGGCGCGGATCGCGTCGACCTCGGCGGCGGTGCGCAGCGCCTCCTCTTCTGCGACGTGCAGGAAGGCATTGATGCCGCGCTCACCGCCGTCGACGGCGGCGATCCGATCCAGGTGGGCCTGGGTCAGCGCCACGGAGGTGATCTCCCCGGCGCGCAGCTTCGCGGCCATCTCGGCGGCGGTGAGCCGGATCAGCTCATGGGTGTGGGTGGTCATATCGGGGGTCACTCCTCGTCCAGGATCGCCGGGACCTTGAACCGGCCGGCTTCAGCGTCAGGTGCATTGAGCAGCGACTGTTCAGCGGTGAAGACATGCCCGACCTCGTCCTCACGGAAGACGTTGGTCAGGGGCAGCGGGTGGCTGGTGGCGTGGACATCGCCGGAGACGGCCTCAGAGACGGTCGCCACGGAATCCACGATGACGGCCAGCTCCTGCGCCATCTTCTCCAGCTCCTGCTCAGTCATGCTGATGTGCGCCAGTTTGGCAAGATGCTCAACGTCTGCGCGTGAGATCTCAGACATGCAGCTCCCTCGGGATCGGTGGTGGATGAACTCGGTCCAGTCTATCGGCCAGGACGACGGCGGGCGGCGGGTCCGACCGGGGCGCACCCCGGAACGGACCGCACCCTCCGACGGCACGAAGCCCGGCGGATCGCAGAGCCGGACACGACGACGGCGGCCGCCCACCTTCACAGGTGAGCGGCCGCCGTCGTCGTGCTGGGGTGATCAGTCGATTCGACCGATGTCTCGGTCAAGCTGGTCAGCCCGGTGGTGCGTGGAGGCTCAGTCGGCCACGTCCTGGACCGGAGCCTCGTAGCGCAGGACCGCGGCCACGGCGCCGGAGACGGGGGAATTGATCAGCCCGACGGAGGCGCCGACGCCGGCGGCGTCGGCCAGCAGCTGGTCCTCGCCCTCGGCGCGCTCGTCCTGGCGCAGCAGCAGGGTGTCGACCGCGCCCAGCCGCAGCGCGGCCTGGATCTCTTCGGTGCCCTCGGCGGAGCGACCGTGTCCGGTGGCCTCGCCGTAGCGATCGGTCGCGTCCTTGCCGCGTGCGATGACGACGCGGCGAGCGATCACGGTGAGCTCATCGCGCAGCGCCTCTTCGGTGCCTTCATCGGCGCTGCCGGAGGGGATGCCGCCTCCGGTCTCGGCCTCGACGGTGAGCTCCTGGAGCGCCTTGGGCAGCTCCTCGTGCAGTCCACGTCGACCCTGGGCCTCGCCGGCGACGACGATCACGTCGGGGTTCCAGGAGTCAGCGATCTTCGCGACTCGCTCCGAGATGTCGCGGATGTTCTGAGTGGCGGCCTCGTCGGCGGAGCGCTGGATCTGCTTGTGGCTCAGCGCGCCCTGGCGGGGCTTGTGCACCGACTCGTTGCTCGAGCCCTGGACCGATTCTTCGGCCCCGGAGTCGAGCAGCTCGTCGCCGGAGACGACCAGCCGGCGGATCACGGCCTGCTGCTGGTCAGCGATGACCAGGAGCATCCGGGCGGCGCCGAGACGGTGACGCACGTAGTCACCGAGCTGCGCGGGCTCGCCGACAGTGGCGAGGTCCCCGGATCCCTGGGCGGCGTCGAAGTGCTCTTCGAGGATGACTCGGGTCTGGTCGGCCACGAGGACGCGGCCTTCATTGTGGACCTCGGTGGCTGCGGGTCCGGTGACGGACTCGTCCAGCGCGGTCAGTGCCGCATCAGGGGTTCCCGCCTCGGCGAGCTGGCCTCGGAGATCCTGCCAGCGGAGCCGGAGCTGATCCTCGGCATCGGCGGCGGGGGAACGAGCTTCGAGGTAGACGGTGGCGAACGGGCCCTGGGCCTCGTAGACGCCTCGTAGATTGGTCAGCTGCAACTGTGCTCCTTCCTGCGTCCGACGGCGGTGGGAGCTGGGCTCCCCGACCACCCGACGCGAGCTGTTGGTGGCAACAGGTGACTGACTTGGACGCTATCGAGGACGCAGAGGTGGGGTCAAGCGACCTGTTCCTGCACATCTACGACGACGACGGTGACGTTGTCGCGGCCACCGGCGCGCAGGGCCTGGTGGATGAGCCAATCCACGGTGTCCTGGGCGTTGCGTCCGGCGCCAAGGATGCGTTCGATCTCGGAGTCGTTCAGCTCTCCGCTGAGTCCGTCGGAGCAGATCATCAGCCGCTGGCCCGACCGCACCGGGGATTCGAAGTAGTCCGCGTCCCACATGTCCCCGGCGCCCAGGGCCCGAGTGATGACATTGCGCTGCGGGTGGGTGTGCAGCTCCTCGGCGCTGATGATTCCGGATTCGAACATGTCCTGGACCTGGGAGTGGTCCCGGCTCAGCTGCTGCAGCCGGGCGTCTTCGAAGAGATAGGTGCGGGAGTCGCCGATGTTGAAGACGAGCCAGTTCAGCCCATCGCCCTGGTCGGCGAGCAGCGCGCCGGAGACCGTGGTGCCGGCCTTGGAGTCTGTCGCCTCCCGGATCCGCTGGTCTGCTTCGCCCAGGAAGGTCTGGATCTCGTCTCGCGAGACGCGGCCCTCGGCCCGGTTCCAGCCATCGGCGAGGGTCTGCACGGCGAGCGCCGAGGCGACCTCGCCGGCCTCGTGTCCGCCCATTCCGTCGGCCACGGCGAAGAGCGTATCGGTGATCACCGAGGAGTCCTCGTTGAGTTCACGGCGCAGGCCCACATGGGACCCGTATCCATAGTCGAGGTAGAGGCCTGCGGACTGAGTCTGCTGCTCCCGGGGCTCCTCTGGACTTTCTGCGCTCGCTGCCACATCACCATCTTGTCACGGTGCCGGTGGATGTGGTGACGGTGCGGCGCTTTTCGCGCCGCGCGGCCGCAGACGTGGCGGAGGCAGGGTGTGATTCCGGACCTGCTGTGGAGGCGTCGAGGGTCAGCGGTTCTCGGTGATGATCCCGGCACCCTGGCCGCGCAGGAGCATGTTCGGCTGGACTTCACCGAAGCCGCGCACGATCCGGGGCGGCTGCGGGACCAGCAGGTAATCCGGATTGGACTCCAGCGTCTGGGCGGTGACCTGGTCCACCAAGATCGTGCCCGGGTCCGCCAGCGAGGTCAGTCGGGCGGCCAGGTTCACGGTGGGTCCGTAGATGTCCCCCATCCGGGAGAGCACGCGCCCCCACACCACCGATACCCGCGCTTCGGGCAGGACGCCGTCGGCCGCGATGGACTCGGCCAGGGCGAGCGCGATCTCGGCGCCGGCCTCGGGGGTCTCGGCGTTGTAGAGCACCTCGTCTCCGACGGTCTTCACCAGCCGGCCTCCGCCGATGGAGATGATCTCGGCGCATTTGGACTCGAAGTGCTGGACCATGTGGGCCAGGGTGCGCTCGTTCATCTGCCGCGAGAGCGAGGTGTAGGAGACCAGGTCGGCGAAGCCGACGGCGCGGGCCAGCGGGAGGGCGGCGTCGTCCTCAGCGCCGGTGCGCCCGTGTGCCGTGGCGGCCAGGCCGGACTCGACCCGGACGGTGAGCCGCTGCAGGGCCGCCGAGAGCTGGCGTCGCCAGGTGTAGCCCATGAGCTTCTGGATGGGCTCGATCAGCTGGGGCAGCGTCTCGACGACCTGGGTGCGCGCCACCGCGTCGGAGAGCTGGCCGTTGGCGATCTTGTCCTCCACCAGGGCCTCGATCTGCCAGACCACCATCCGGTCGGTCATCTGCCCCACCGAGCGGGTCATCGAGATGGCGGTCTCCTCATTCAGGTGACCGTCGCGGACCAGTTCGATCATGGTGGCCAGCGCCTCGACGTCGGTCTTGGTGAAGGCTTTGACGTCGTCGTCAAGGTTAGGGAATCCCAGCGCGCGCCAGAGACGCCGGGCCGAGCGCGTGGAGACGCCCAGCTGGTGCGCCATCTCGCGGTAGGTCAGGGTGCGTTCGGCGCCGAGCAGCCGGTGCTCCAGGTCGCGGATGGTCCGGTGCCATTCGCGCTGTTCCATGGTCGGGATCGGGATGGCCGCGGTCTCCGGGGAGCGTTCATGCCCGTTGAACGCCGAGGTGGGCGTGTCCGCGCCGGCGTGGCGCGCCGCCTGCACCTGCCCGGCAGTGAGGCCGAGGCTGCGGTCCGCCAATCCTTCCTGAGGAACGGTGAAGGCAGGGTCGGTGGTGAGCCGCCCCTCCCCAGCCTCCTGCAGCACGGTCTTGCGCACCTTGCCCTGGAGTCGCGGGGAGTTGAAGTCGGACCAGTCCTGGCGGGCCGCTTCGAGCTCAGCCGCGGAGTAGTTGGCGGAGACTCCGCGCGGCGGGCCGTCGAGGCCGGCCGCCTCGGCGGACCCCGCGGCCTCCGGGGAGAGCCTGGTCGGTTCGCCGCTGAGCTCGATTCCGCTGCTGGCGCCCGGGGGCGTGTAGCGCACGGCCCGCCAGGAGGCGTCGGTGTCCTCGCCTCCAAGGTAGACCGGTCTCGGGTCGCGGGCTGCCGGTGTCTCAGGCATAGTGCGCCTCTCCGTATCCGCCGGGAGCGGGGGCCTGGCTCGCGTACTGGGCGGCGACCTGGCGTCGGTATTCGCCCAGCTCCTCGGCGATGACGGTCTGGAAGTGCGCGGCGTCGGGCATGTTGCTCAGCCGGGTGCGCTGATGCTGGCCGTAGGCGCCGTGGAGCAGGATCAGGTCACCGGCCTCGGACATGGACTGGATCCGGGACTGCTTGAGCTGCACCTCGGAGAGCAGACCCAGCGGGACGACGCTCGCCTGGGCGGCGCCGAGCAGGTTCTTCTGCACCACCCGGTGGCTGGTCAGATAGGTCATCCGGTTGCCCCAGGTCAGCAACGGCTTGAGCGTCCCGAAGGCGAGCGCGAGGAGCCCGCCGGCCCACACCAGGAAGACCCCGATGTGCTGGTAGTGCTCCACGAACTCGGGCTGGTCTGCGCGGGAGAGGTAGCCCAGCAGGAAGCTCATCACCATCACGGTGATGAGGAGGTTCAGCAGTGCAGGGAGCAGCGCGCGGTGATGGGCGCGGGTGCGGATGACCACCTGCTCGCCGTCGACCAGCTTGAGCTTCATCGTGAGCCACAGCCTCCTGCCGGTCCTCGTCCACGCTCCCCGGGCCAGGGCGCGCAAGTTCACATGCGTTCTGGGACATGAGTCTACCGGGGGTGGCTGAGCACCAGCTTGGCCCGTCCTCCTGCGGCGTTTTACCGGGCATCACGTGGAGTACCGGCCCGACGGTCCCGCCGGTGTTCCGCGCAAGCCCCGGTAAAACGCTAGGAGGTGGGGCGAAGATGCGTCACGTCACCGGCCGAGAAGGATTTCAGCTGCGGGACCAGGGGCGTCCAGTCCTGCTCGGGTGCGGTGCGCCGGGCGGCGACCTTCACGTCGAGCGCACCCTGGGAGGTGAGTCCCTGGGCGACGCCGCGCTCGGCGCTGCCGTCGGGCAGCTCCACGCGGACCTCGTGCCCGAGGGTGGTCAGCACCTCCCCCACCAGCCGGATCAGCACCTGAGGCACCGTCTCCGGAGCGTCCCGCGCGGCAGCTTCGACGACGCCGAGCAGATCCGCGAAGCGCTCCAGATAGCAGCACAGCAGCTCGGAGCGCAGCCGCCCGGCGCCATCGCTGTCCGACTCGACATCACTGAGCGACCCAGCGTCGCTCAACGGCTCGACGGCTTGATTGACCCTGTGGTCCGGCTCATCGGATGACTCGGCGCGCGGATCCGTCCGCCTGCGGTGGAGCTCGATCAGCACAGAGGTGGAATTCTCGATGGGCAGCTGCTCGGGCGTGAGCAGCACGTTGATTCCGGCCCCCAGGACGACGACGGCGGCCGGTCCGGTCCCCGGAGCGCCAGCCACGACCGAGGCAAGGATCCCGCTGATCTTCCGCGCCGGCCCCTCGGGCTGGGTCACCTGCACGTCATTGGGCCACTTGAGCACCGCACGCTGACCCTCGGTGTCGAGTCCGACGTCGTGACGCAGCGTGTCCACAAGAGCCCGACCGGCGAGCATCGAGAGCCAGCCCAGATACGACGGGTCAAACTGCGGGCGCAGCACGATCGAGGTCGAGAGCGACGCCCCCTTCGGCGAGCTCCAGACCCGTCCGAGCCGACCCCGACCACCGGTCTGCTCCTCAGCCGTGAGCACCGAGAGGTGAGGCCACTCCGTCCTCGTCTGACCCTGGCCAGGCCGATGCGCCCGTGACTCGGCGGTGAGCGCGTCGATCAGCCACTGATTCGTGGACCCGACGGACTCGACCCGGGTGATACGAGAATAGGAGCCCCCGGCATCGGTGAGCAGTCGTCGGGCGAGCATGGCCTCGTCGAGCGGTGGCAGCGCGGCAGTCATGAGCCCAGATTAGGTCACCGGGATCGGACCGCCGGGGTGACGCCGCGCGGGTGGACCGCCGGGGTGAGGACGCGTCAGAGGAAGGCGTCGGGGATCAGCTCGGCCTCGGGATCCACCGCGTAGTCGGTGAAGTCCTCGACGCCCAGCTGGCGCAGGACCTGTTCATCGGTGAGGAAGGCCCCGCTGATCGGACGCAGCGTGCCGTCGGGCGCGGGGCTGGTCACCTGTCCGGAGAGCAGCGCCACGGCCGCGTCGGCGACGATGTCCACCCGGCGGGCGCCGCGGATCATGGTCTCGCCCTGCTCGCCGGCGAGCGCCGCCAGGTTCCGGATCGCCGCGGTGTCAATATAGGTGGCCGGCCACAGCGAGTTCACGGCCACGCCGTCAGGCGCCAGCTCTGCCGCCAGGCCCACGGTGGTCATCGACATCCCATACTTGGACATCGTGTAGGCCAGATGCCGGCCGAGCCAGACGGGGTCCAGACCGGACTCGCTCAGCGCCAGCGGCGGGGAGAGCGTCAGAATCTGCGGGGTGAAGCCGGTCTGCGCAGAAGGCCCGGGCGCTCCCCCGGCTGAACCGGCCGCTCCGGCAGCCGAGCCCGCGGCGTCGTCGTCGAGGGAGGTCTGGTGTTTGGCGGCGCTGGTGCGCAGGTGCGGGGCGGCGGTCTTGGACAGCAGGAAGGTGCCCCGGACATTGATGTCGTGCATCAGGTCGTAGCGCTTCATGTCCAGCACCTCGGTGGGTGAGAGATCGATCGCCGAGGCATTGTTGATGACGATGTCGATGCCGCCGAAGGTCTCCACGGTCTGCTCCACCGCCGAGAGCACGTCCTCGTCGCGGCGCACGTCGCCGACCACCGCGAGTCCCTGGCCTCCGGCGGCACGGATGTCCTCCACGGCGGTGTGCACGGTGCCGGCGAGCTTCGGGTGCGGGGTGTCGGTCTTCGCCAGGAGCGCGACGTTGGCACCGCGGGCGGCCAGCGCGACGGCGATGGCGTGTCCGATGCCCCGGGATCCGCCGGAGATCAGGACGGTCCGTCCGGTGAGTTCGCCAGCCTGGGTGGTCTCCACGGCAGGGGCGGGGTCAGGTGATGTGAACTGGGTCATAGAATCACCCTACCGGTGGGTAACCATGGGTGGAAGCGGACGGCTCCGTCGATGCGCGCAAGTCCCGCCTGGCTTTTTGTAGAGAGTCCACAGCGGAATGGCACCCTCACCTGGATAGACTGGCCGCTGAATTGTGGACTTCCTCCAGCCTGCGATCGGAAAGGTACCCCCGCGCAGCCATGACGTCAGACCTCACCACCACCGCCGGCAAACTGGCAGACTTCCGCCGGCGACGCGACAAGACCCATGCCCCCGCCGGGGAGGAAGCCGTGGCCAAGCAGCACAGCCGCGGGAAGAACACCGCCCGGGAGCGCATCGACATGCTTCTGGACCCGGACTCCTTCGTCGAGCTCGACGCCCTGGCGGTGCACCGCTCCACCTCCTTCGGGATGGAGACCCGCCACCCGCTGGGTGACGGCCTGGTCTCGGGCTACGGCACCATCGATGGCCGGCTCGTCGCCGTCTACTCCCAGGACTTCACGGTCTTCGGCGGCTCGCTCTCGAAGGTCAACGGCGAGAAGATCGTCAAGGTCCAGGAGTTCGCCGCGCGCAACGGCTGCCCGGTGATCGGGATCAACGACGGCGGCGGCGCGCGCATCCAGGAGGGTGTGGCCTCGCTGGCCATGTTCGCCGATATCTTCCGGAACAACGTCCACGCCTCGGGCGTGGTCCCACAGATCACGCTGATCATGGGCCCGGCCGCCGGCGGCGCCGCCTACTCCCCCGCCCTGAACGACTTCGTGATCATGGTGGACAAGACCTCGCACATGTTCATCACCGGACCCGACGTCATCAAGTCGGTCACCGGTGAGGACGTCGACATGGAGACCCTCGGCGGAGCACGCTCCCACTCCACGGTCACCGGAACCGCCGCCTACATGGCCACCGACGAGGCCGACGCCGTGGAGTTCGCCAAGGAGCTGCTGGAGTTCCTGCCGCTGAACAACCTGGCTGAGGCGCCCATCGAGGACTTCGAGGAGCGGCCCAAGATCGAGGCCGGAGACGAGGCGCTCAACGCGCTGATCCCGGATTCATCCTCGGCGCCCTACGACATGCGCACCCTCATCGAGCAGATCCTCGATGATGGTCACTTCCTGGAGCTGCAGAGCCTCTACGCCCCGAACGTCACCATCGGCTTCGGCCGGGTGGAGGGCCGCTCGGTCGGCGTCGTGGCGAACCAGCCCACCCAGTTCGCCGGGACCCTGGACATCGCCGCCTCGGAGAAGGCCGCGCGATTCGTCCGCTTCTGCGACTCCTTCAACATCCCGATCCTGACCCTGGTCGACGTCCCGGGCTTCCTGCCGGGCACCGACCAGGAGTTCAACGGGATCATCCGGCGCGGCGCGAAGCTGCTCTACGCCTACGCCGAGGCCACGGTCCCGAAGATCACGGTGATCACGCGCAAGGCCTTCGGCGGCGCCTACATCGTGATGGGCTCCAAGAAGCTCGGCGCGGATGTGAACCTGGCCTGGCCCACGGCGCAGATCGGTGTGATGGGCGCTCAGGGCGCGGTGAACATCCTCTACCGGCGCGACCTCGCCGCGGTGGAGAAGTCCGGCGGGGACGTCGAGGGGCGCCGCAGGTCGCTGATCGCCGACTACGAGGCGGAGCTGCTGAATCCATACCAGGCCGCTGAACTCGGCTATATCGATGCGGTGATCGAACCGGCGGAGACCCGCTGGCAGATCGCCAACGCCCTGCGCGCCACTCAGCACAAGCGTGAGGCGCTGCCGGCCAAGAAGCACGGGAACATTCCGCTCTAGGAGGGCTTCAGACCATGACCGATGCAACCATGAGCGCCGAGGAGCTCGCCGCGAGCCCCGCGGCGGCTGCCCCGAGCGACGCCGGTCCCGGCTCCGAGTCGACCGCCGAAGCACCTCGGTCGGCGGCTGTCACTGAGGGCATCGACCTCGAGCAGGGTTCCGAGGCTGGGTCGGACTCTGATTTTGACGCGGAGGCGGAGGCGGAGCAGGATCCGGAGGCTGCGGACGGCGCGGACCTGCAGATGGCCGGCGGGACGCTCAGCGATGAGGAGCTCGCCGCGGTGACCGCCCTGCTGGGCACCCTGGCCGGAGCCTCCGGGACGGAGGGCAACGGGGCCGGCAGCGCCGGACCCACCGATCGCACCCTCCAGCGCCGACGTCGGCTCGGCCTCTGGGGTCGACCCGGGCCGGACTCCTGGAAGCATGCGGCGGGCCTGCGATGACCCGCCTGATCCTCGGCTCCGCCTCGACCAGCCGCGCCCGGATCCTGAACCAGGCCGACATCGCCTTCACTGTGCGCGTCTCCGACGTCGACGAGCCCGCAGCCGTGGCAGCCGCTCGGGAGAAGCTCGACGACGAGCAGCTCACCCCCGCCATGGAGGCCCAGCTGCTCGCCGACATGAAGGCCTCGGCAGTCGCGAACCTGCCCGGCATCAACAGCCGCCCCACGGTCCTGGTGCTGGGCTGCGACTCGGTCTTCGAGCTCGACGGGGCCAGCTACGGCAAACCCCATGAGGTCGACGTCGCGGTGCAACGCTGGAAGCAGATGCGCGGACGCACCGGAGTGCTCCACACAGGCCACGCCCTGGTCGACGCCGCCACCGGGACTCGCGCCCAGCGCACGGTCTCCACCCGGGTGAACTTCGGTGAGCCCAGCGACGCCGAGATCCGGCGCTACGCCCAGTCCGGGGAACCGCTGAACTGTGCCGGAGGCTTCACCATCGACGGTCGCGGCTCCGCCTTCATCGAATCCATCGAGGGAGACCACCTCTCCGTCATCGGGGTCTCCCCCGCGGCGCTGCACTCGATGCTCGCCGAGCTCGGACATTCCATCACCGACCTGTGGTCCCCGCCCCCGCGGTGAGCCACACCTGAGACATCCCAGGGGCGGCACCACCCGCGCCTGCAGACCCACCGAGCCAAGGTGGGTGACAGCGAAAGCAGAGAGAGGAACCATGACCGAGTTCACCAAGGTCCTGATCGCAAACCGCGGCGAGATCGCCGTCCGCGTGATCCGTGCCGCCCAGGATGAGGGGCTGGCCGCCGTCGCCGTCTATGCCGACCCCGACCGTGACTCGGTGCATGTGCGCATGGCCGACGAGGCCTACGCCCTCGGCGGCGCCACCGCCGCGGACAGCTACCTGAGCATCCCCAAGATCCTCGCCGCAGCCCGCGCCACCGGCGCCGACGCCGTGCATCCGGGGTACGGGTTCCTCTCCGAGAATGCGGAGTTCGCCCAGGCCGTGATCGACGCGCGCCTGACCTGGATCGGACCCTCGCCGAAGGCCATCGAGACCCTAGGAGACAAGGTCTCGGCACGGCAGCTCGCTGAACGGGTCGGCGCACCGCTGGCACCGGGGACCAAGGAACCGGTCAAGGACGCCAAAGAGGTCATGCGCTTCGCCGAGAAGCAGGGCCTCCCGCTGGCCATCAAGGCCGCCTACGGCGGTGGCGGGCGTGGCATCAAGGTGGTCCGCGAACACGACGAGATCGCTGAGCTCTTCGAGTCTGCGGTGCGCGAGGCGGTCTCCGCCTTCGGACGCGGCGAATGCTTCATCGAACGCTTCCTGGACTCCCCGCGCCACGTCGAGACCCAGTGCCTGGCGGACGAGCACGGCAATGTCGTCGTCGTCTCCACCCGCGACTGCTCGCTGCAGCGGCGCAACCAGAAGCTCGTCGAGGAGGCACCCGCACCGTTCCTGACCCGGGCGCAGAATCGGCAGCTCTACCGCTCCTCCAAAGCCATCATGAAGGAGGCCGGCTACGTCGGCGCCGGCACCTGTGAGTTCCTCATCGGTCAGGACGGCACCATCAGCTTCCTGGAGGTCAATACCCGCCTGCAGGTGGAGCACCCGGTCTCCGAGGAGGTCACCGGCCTCGACCTGGTCCGCGAACAGTTCCGGATCGCCCGCGGCGAGCGGCTGGGCTACGAGGATCCCGAGATCCGCGGACACAGCATCGAGTTCCGGATCAACGGCGAGGACCCGGGACGGAACTTCATGCCCGCACCGGGCACCCTGGAGACCTTCGATCTGCCGCACGGGCCCGGGGTCCGGGTGGACTCCGGCGTCCACGCCGGAGAGACCATCTCCGGAGCCTTCGACTCGATGATCGCGAAGGTCATCATCACCGGAGCCTCCCGCGAGCAGGCGCTGCGCCGGGCCCGGCGTGCGCTCAAGGAGATGAAGGTCGAGGGCATGCCCACCGTGCTGCCCTTCCACCGCGCGGTGCTCGAAGACCCCGCCTTCGCTCCCGAGCTGGCCGCCGGCACTCCGAGTCCCGCCGCCGGCGGGTCCGGCTCCACAGCGGCCGCAGGCCAGGGCAATGCGGTCTCTCAGGCGGCCGATCGACTGGCACGACGCCGGGCGCCGGCCCCGGAGAGCTTCCATGTGCACACGCGGTGGATCGAGACCGAGTTTGACAACAAGATCCCGCCGTACAACGCGCTGATGGCCCACCCGGCGCATGACCACGAGGACCCGCGCGAGTCCGTCGTGATGGAGGTCAACGGCAAGCGCATCACGGTGAACCTGCCCGCGGCGCTCGCCGGCGGCAAGCTCGGCGGCAAGCCGGCCGGAGGCAAGAAGCGGCGCAAGGCGCGCAGCACCTCCGCCGCCGCGATCTCCGGCGATGACCTGACCTCACCGATGCAGGGCACCATCGTGAAGGTGGCTGCGAAGGACGGGTCGAAGGTCGCCGAAGGGGACCTGGTGCTGGTGCTGGAGGCGATGAAGATGGAACAGCCGATCACCGCGCACAAGTCCGGCCGGATCAAGGGCCTCAAGGCCAAGGCAGGCTCCACCGTGACGGCCGGCCAGGTCGTGGCCAGCATCATCGACTGAACCCCGTCGGCCGGGCCGGGGCTGGTTCATCGACCCCTCCCCGGCCATCTGTCGCGAGCGGGGCCCGCAGAGCCTGCGAGCGTGACGCTGCCCCGGTGAGGCTCTCGCCGGAGCCCGTTCAGCCCTGGCGGGCGGCGACCATGTCGCGGATCCTGCTGTAGAGCGGGTCCGCCGGCTGCAGCCCGGTGACCTGGGCGGTCAGTGCGTCGGCGTCGAGCTCGCTCAGCTGCTGCTGCAGCTGCTGGGTCTGCTCATCCGCGGCAGACTCGAAGTACAGCGCCGCCTCGACCACGGCGAGCAGCCCCTCCACGCTCAGCCCGCGTTCGTGCGCCTCCACGGCCGGACCGACGAGGCGCTCGTTCCGGGAGAGCTTGCGCAGCGGCTGCCGGCCCACCCGGTCCACGGTGTCGGGCAGCTCCGGATTGCGGAAGCGCTCCAGGATGGTCTCGCGGTAGCCGGCCATCTCCTCGGCCGCGAAGCCGTGCTTGGCCACCAGCAGCGCGGAGGTCTCCTCCAGCGCGGCCCGGACGCCGGCGAAGACGGTCTCATCGGCCAGCGCCTCGGCGATCTTGCTGCGCCCGGCACGGAAGCCCAGGTAGGCCGCCGCCGCGTGACCGGTGTTCACGGTGAAGAGCTTGCGCTCGATATACGGTCCGAGGTCCTCCACGAAGTGGGCGCCCGGAATGTTGGGCCGGTCCGCGCCGAAGGGGCCTGCCTCGATGGCCCATTCATAGAACGGCTCCACGGTGACGTCGACTCCCCCGTCGGCGGGCTGTCCCGGGACGATCCGGTCCACCGCGGTGTTGGCGAAGACCGCCCGGGCGGAGAGCTCCTCCCACTGCTCCCCGGCCAGCTCCCGCACGTGCCCGCGCAGCGTGTCGGTGGCGCCCAGTGCGTTCTCACACGCCATCACCTGCAGCGGCTTCGCCTCGGCCGGGCGCTGGAGCAGGCCGGCGAGGACGTGCGGGGCGATGAACCTCAAGATGGCGGGGCCCACCGCGGTGGTGACAACATCGGCCGACGCGACCTCCGCGGCGACCGCCTGTGGGTCCTCCGCACTGTTGATCGCCCGGAAGTTCGTGACCTCCCGGTCGACGCCGCCGGCTCCGACCTCGTGGACGGTGTAGCTGCCCGCTGACGTGAGCGCGTCCACCAGGGGTGCGGCGACATCGGAGAACACCACCTCGTAGCCTCCCTCGTGCAGGAGGGTTCCCACGAAGCCGCGGCCGATGTTTCCCGCGCCGAAATGAACTGCCAGCATGTTGACTCCCGAAGATTGAGTGTTCAGACGTATGTGGTGTGTACAGATGCGAAGGGGGTGCGCCACCGGGTGATCCCGCGTGACGCACCCCCTCTGGCTCAGCTCGTGCCCGAGGGCACCAGTGTGGGCTCAGGCTCAGCCGGCGTTGACCGCGGAGAGCAGTCGCAGCAGCTCCTCCTCCGAGGAGGCCCGCTTGAGCTTGGCGACCTCTGCCTCGTCGGAGAAGAGCTCGGCGATCTTGGAGAGGATCTCCAGGTGCTCGTCTCCGACCCCTGCGATGCCGATCACGAAGGTGACCTTCTCACCGGACCAGTCCACGCCGCCGTCGTAGCGGGTCACCGACAGCGCCGAGGCCAGAACAGCCGACTTCGCGTCGTTGGTGCCGTGCGGGATGGCCAGCTCGTTGCCCATGTAGGTGGAGACCGTGGCCTCGCGCTCCTTCATGGCGGAGAGGTACTCCCCGGTGACCGCACCGGCCGCGCCGAGGATCTCAGCGGCTTCGGTGAGCGCATCATCCTGGGTGGCCGAGCCGGAGTGGATCCGGACCTGTGAGCGGGTGAGGATCTGCGAGTCGCTGCGCACCCGGGTGTCGGTGGAGACGCCCCCGGCGGAGGAGTCCCTGGAATCCGTGGCTCCGTCGGCGCCGGAACCGGAGCCCGCGGCCTTGGATTCGCTCTCCCGGATCAGCGTCACGACGTCGTCGTACTCCGGGGCGTTCATGAAGCTGTCCACGGAGACGTGCACCGCCTGCGGCTCCTTGGCCCGGGCCCGATCCGTGAGCTGCTGCTGCGTGATGACCAGATCAGCGTTGCCGGGCAGCGAGGCGACGGCCTTGTTGGTGACCGTGACACCCTCGATGCCTGCGCCGACGATCTTCTTGCGCAGCACCGAGGCGCCCATCGCGGAGGAGCCCATGCCGGCGTCGCAGGCGAAGATCACGTTGGTGATCTTCTGCGCCGGGACCTGGGTCGCGGAGGAGAGGTTCGCCAGGTGTGAGGAGGACTTGCCCTTGTTGGCCTCGGTCTTCGCCACCGCGGCGGAGAAGCTGTCCTCGGTCGCGGCGAGGTCGCGCTTGCGGCTGGAGAGCAGGATGACCGCGGCCACAGCGAACGTCACGCCTGCGGAGAGGATCACGGAGAGGATGACGCCCACATAGGAGTCCGACGCCGTCTGCAGCAGCACTGCGAAGATGGAGCCTGGCGCCGCAGGGGCGCGCAGACCGGCGTCGAAGACCATGTTGGTGCCGACGCCGGTGGCGCCGCCGGCGACGACGGCCAGCAGCAGAGCCGGCTTCATCAGCACGTAGGGGAAGTAGACCTCGTGGATGCCGCCGAGGAACTGGATGAGGATCGCGCCCGGAGCCGTGGCCCGCGCGACGCCGGTGCCGAAGACGGTGAACGCCAGCAGCACGCCCAGGCCGGGACCGGGGTTGGCTTCGAGCAGGAACAGGATCGACTTGCCGTTCTCGGCGGCGTCGGCGATGCCCAGCGGGGTCAGCACGCCGTGGTTGATGGCGTTGTTGAGGAAGAAGACCTTCGCGGGTTCGATGATGATCGAGGTCAGCGGCAGCAGGTTGGTCTCGATGAGCCAGCGCACTGCGGTGCCCATGACGTCCATCAGCGCGTTGATGACCGGGGCGAGCCAGTAGAAGCCGGCGAGGGCGAGCAGGAATCCGCCGATGCCGGCGGAGAACATGTTGACCAGCATCTCGAAGCCGGACTTGATCTTGCCCTCCCACAGGCCGTCGAGCGCCTTGATCGCGTAGGCGCCCAGCGGGCCCATGATCATCGCACCGATGAACATGTGCACCTCACCGAGCGGATCGGTGCCCTCGGGCAGCGTCGCGTTGAACTGCGCGACGATGAAGTCGGAGCCGGCGATGACACCGATGGTCGCGATCGCGCCGACCACGGCGCCACGGGTCTCGTAGATCATCCGCCCGCCCTGCATGGCGATCAGGATCGGGAGCAGGTAGTGGATCATCGGTCCGACGATCGTGGCAAGACCCTCGTTCGGGAATGGACCGACCTCGATGAACAGCGCGGTGATGATGCCCCAGGCGATCAGGGCCGGGATGTTGGGCATGATCATGCCCGATAGGAACGAGCCGAATCGCTGGACGGCTACGCGCGCGCCGCCCTGATTCTTCGTCTCAGCTGACACCGTTGTCATGACGGAGCCTCTTTCTTGTGATGGTGCGGCGCCCCTCAGCGGGTGCGTCGAAGGTGGCGGTCCCGGAAGGGAGACCTGTCTGAGTGATTCAGTCGGTGATTCAGTTGTGGTGTGGATTCCACTTCTTCGCGTTGCTTCAGCTCTGCTTCAGGCGCCGCTCAGGACTTCTGCGCCGCTCCCTGCGCGGCCTCGCGGGCCTGGGTCGCGGTGGCCGCAGTCAGCGCGGCGGCCGCGATGCTGCGCGCCTCTTCCAAGGTGTGCAGCTTCAGCTCCGCGCGCACCTCGGCGAGCGCGGCGGGAGACATGGACAGCGTGTTCACACCGAGCCCGACCAGGACGACGGCGAGCAGCGGGTCCGCGGCGGCCTCGCCACAGACTCCGACCGGCTTGCCTGAGGCGATCCCGGCGGCGCCGACTTCACGGATCAGCCGCAGCACCGCGGGGTGCCAGGGATCCTGCAGGGACGCCACGGAACCGAGCAGTCGGTCGGCCGCCATCGTGTACTGGGTGAGGTCGTTGGTGCCGATGGAGGCGAAGTCGGTGCGCGAGAGCAGCTCATCGGCCATCAGCGCGATGGAGGGGACCTCCACCATGACCCCTGCTGTCGCGAGCCCGTGCTCCTTGGCCAGTGCGGTGAACGCCTCGGCCTCCTCCACTGTGGAGACCATCGGAGCCATCACCCAGACGTCGGCCTCGGTGTTCTCCTGAGCCTGGGCCAGGGCCGTGAGCTGATCACGGAGGATCTGCTCATTGGCCATCAGTGCGCGCAGTCCGCGCAGGCCCAGTGCCGGGTTCTCCTCGGGTGCGTCGTTGAGGAAGCTCAGCGGCTTGTCGGCGCCGGCGTCGAGTGCCCGGACCACGACCTTCTGGCCGGGGAAGGCCTCGAGCACCGACTGGTAGGCCTCACGCTGTTCCTCCACTGACGGCGCCTCGTCGGCGCTGAGGAAGAGGAACTCGGTGCGGAAGAGTCCCACGCCTTCGGCGCCCAGCGCCACGGCCTTGTCGGTGCTCTTGGCCGAGCCGAGGTTCGCCAGCAGCGGCACCGCGGTACCGTCCGCCAGCGCGCCGGGGGTGATCGGCGCGGCGGCCTCGGCCTCGTGTGCCGCGCGACGGGACTGGGCCTCGTCGAGCTGCTCCTGGGTGGGGTCCGTGATGACCGAACCGGCTCCGGCGTCGACGATGACCTGCTGGCCCTCGGTCAGGCTCTCGGCCTCGGCGACGCCGACGATGGCGGTGATGGACTTCTCCCGAGCCAGGATCGCGGTGTGCGAGGTGGGTCCGCCCTGGATGGTCACCAGAGCCTGGACCTGGTCCAGGTTCAGCAGCGCAGTGTCCGCCGGTGCCAGATCCTCGGCCACCAGGATGAACGGGTGGCCCGGATCCGGGACGCCGGGAGCGGGCAGCCCGCGCAGGCTGGCGATCACGCGCTGGGAGACGTCAGAGAGGTCCGAGGCGCGCTCGCCGAGGTAGCCGCCGAGCTCTTCGAGCGTGGCGCGGAACTCGGCGAAGGCCTCGTGCACGGCGTACTCGCCGGTCTTGCCCGCCTTCAGCCGGGTCGCCACGGCTTCGTGCAGCGTCGGGTCCTGGGCCATCATGGCCTGGGCCTCCAGCACATCGCGCGCCATGCCGCCGGCCGTGCGACCGCGAGCTTCGAGCTCGGCGGCCACTTCGGCGACTGCCACCTGCACACGCTGCGTCTCTTCCTCCACGCTGCGTGCGGAGGCTTCATCGACAGGTGCTGGCGGCGGAGGGGACATCCGGGCCACGGGACCCGCGGCGATGCCCCTTCCGACGCCGATTCCGGAGAGCTCCGACATCAGGAGGCCCCGTCATGGTCGGTGGTGAGGAACTGCTCCAGGCTGTCCAGGGTCTGCTCCTCGTTCTCGCCCTCGGCGGTGAGCAGCACCTGGTCGTCCTTCTCCACACCCAGGGAGAGCACCCCGAGGATGCTGGCCGCGTTGACGGACTTCTCGCCTTTGGCGATCGTCACCTGCGCGCCGGAGGCCTGGGCGGCCTCCACGAACAGCTTGGCCGGACGTGCGTGCAGTCCCTGGGAGGAGGCGACTGTGACAGTGCGAGTTGAGCTCATGAGAGTCCCTTTCGGGTTGATGCGGCGGCAGCCGCGTCGGGCATGGGGAGGGCCTCGAGGATCAGCGCCAAGGCGCTGGTGCCCTCGAGGTCGGTATAGATGTCTTCGGGAAGCAGTCTCACCGTGGTGCCTGCCGGCGCGGTGAGTCCTTCGATGTCCTCCAGCGAGTCCGCCAGATGCGGGCCCAGGAGGATCAGATCTGCGGAGTCGAGATCATGCAGGAGGGAGGCCTGATTTCCTGCGCGCACTGCGTAGGGCACGCCGGCGAGGCGCATCGCCTTCTGCACGCGCTGCGCCACGAAGGTGCTGGACGCGCCAGCACCACAGACCACCAGGATCTCCATTGATCTCACACTTCCTTCCTCCTCGATTGTGCAGTGATTCAGGGCACATCGCACTGGCCTGGGGCCGAGAGTTCTTTCCGCCGGGGAGGAAAAATCACCCGGGCGATGTGGCCGCCCGGTAAGGTTTGAGCGTGGACCGGATGAGTAGACGCCAGGAGCAGCTGATCAACCTGCTCCTGCGTGAGCCCGGGTGGATCACCGCAGGCTCTTTGGCGGACCTGCTCGGCGTGACCCCGCGCAGCGTCAGGTCCTACATCGCGCAGCTCAATGCACGCGTCCCGCTCGGAGCGACGGCCGCTGACTCGCAGACGACCCTGATCGAGTCCGGGCCCGCCGGGTATCGGGCAGACCGGGCCGCGCTGGCGACGCTGCGCAGCGACTCCGGCCGCGCGTCGACCCGGGACCGGCTCCACGGCCTGGTGCACGAGCTGCTCGAGGCCCAGAACGGGGTCGACCTGCGCCGCACCGCGGAGCGCCTCTATGTCTCCATGGCCACGGTGGAGGCCGATCTGGTCCGGGTCCGCGAGCTGCTGGCGGACACCGGCAACACCATTCAACGCTCAGGCTCGCGTGCGCTGCTGGTCGGAGAGGAGCTCGCCCAGCGGCGGCTGGTCTCCAAGCTCGCCCATGAGGAGATGGAGCACGGCTCCTTCGACGGCGAGGGCCTGCGCCGCGCCGCGGGGCTGGGGTCTCTGGAGGCGGAGGCCTTCGGCCCGTTCAAGCGCGAGCTGGCGACCCAGCTGGCCGAGCAGGGCTATTACGTCAACGAGTTCGCCTCCGCCGATGTGGTCCTGCATGTGGCCATCGCCGCCGATCGGGTCAGCCACGGTCACCCTCTGGAGGGCACCCATCTGCAGCCCAGCGCCCAGCAGGAGCGACTGGCCGGCGTCGTCGGGAAGCTGACCTCGGAGCATTTCGGGGTGAGCCTGGGCCAAGGTGATCTGCAGCATCTGGCCTCCCTGGTGCTGACCCGGGTGGTCGCCTCGGACGGCAGCGCGGGCACCGAGGTGCCGCTGGACCCCGAGGTGGAGCGAGCGGTGATCCGCGCCGTGGGCCACGCCGCGGAGGAGTATCTGGTCGACATCGCGCACGCGGACTTCATCCGCCGACTGAGCCTTCACGTGCAGAACCTGGTCCACCGGGCACGGGAGCAGGCGTTCTCACGCAACCCGCTGACGAAGTCGCTGAAGTCGACGTATCCGATGATCTTCCAGGTTGCGGTCTCCATCGCCAGCGACGTCTCCGAGCAGCTGGACGTGTTGATGCGTGAGGATGAGATCGCCTATATCGCCATGCATGTGGGCGGCCGGCTCGAACGCAGCCGCCGCGCGGATGCCGCGCTGACCGCCACCATCGTCTGTCCCGGCTACTACGAGCTGCACGACCTGCTGCGCTCGCGGCTGGATGAATCCCTCGGCCCGGGGATCGAGGTCACCGCGGTGGAGACCCGGACCGATCCTGACTGGGCCGGAATGGACACCGATCTGGTGCTGACCACGATCGAACCGCCGGTGCCCGATGAGCGCACGGTGCAGCTGGCCCCGTTCATCACCGACGCCGATATGCAGCGCATCGCCGCGGTGGCGTCGAAGCGTCGTCGCGCCCGTCGGCTCACCCGGCTGCGCGGGGAGCTCGAGCGGTACTTCAGCCCCGAGGCCTTCATCCGCCCGCTCAAGGCCAAGGACGAGGAGGATGCGATCCGCCAGCTCAGCGCTCCGCTGCTGGCCCAGGGCATCATCGACGAGGACTATGTGCTGGGCACCATCGAGCGCGAGCGCCTCTCCTCCACCGCCTTCACCGAATCGCTCGCGGTCCCCCACGCGCTGACCATGACGGCCCGGCGCACCACGCTCTCCATCGGGATCGCCGAGGGGTCGATCCGCTGGGGAGAGGGTCGCATCCAGGTCGTGGCCCTGGCCGCGTTCTCCGAGTCCGAGCGCGACGCGTTCCAGACCATCTTCGAACAGCTCATCGAGGTGCTCAGCGAACGCGAGTCGCTGCAGCGGATCTTGCGCAGAGGCACCGACTTCGGCGGGTTCCTCGACGAGCTGGTCGCCGTGATCGACGGCTGAGCCGAGCGCGGTGCTTCTCCTCAGACAAAGAGCTGCCCCGCCCCTGGCTCATAGACCGGGGACGAGGCAGCGGGGGTCGGCTGACTACTTGGCAGCCTCGGTGTAGAGCGACTTCTTCGAGGTCTCCGGAGCCAGGATCAGCGCGATGAGCGTGAGCACGCCCAGGCCGGCCAGGTAGAGCCCGACGGCGCCCACCCCGTAGGCCTGGACCAGCCAGGCGGCCACGAAGGGGGTCAGCGCGGCGCCCAGGATGGAGGCGGCGTTGTAGGCCACGCCGGACCCGGTGTAGCGGGTGTTCGTGGGGAACAGCTCCGGCAGCACGGCGGACATCGGGCCGAAGGTGAGCCCCATCAGGGTCATGCCGACGGCGAGGAAGGCCAGCATCTGCCAGACGTTGAGGTCCTCGCCGGTGCCCATGGAGCTCGCGGAGAGCCAGTAGCGGAAGGTCAGACCGAAGATCATGATCGCGATCGTGACCACGATCAGCATCGGGCGTCGGCCGAAGCGGTCGGCCAGTCGGCCTGCCACCGGAACGAAGATCGCGAAGAAGGTGATCGCGACGATCTGCAGCACCAGGAAGTCCTGATAGCCGTAGCCCAGCCCGCCGACCTCGGCGCTGCCGATGGCGTAGGACAGGACCCAGGTGGTCATCAGGTAGAACAGTCCGTAGGTGGCCAGCATGATGAAGGTGCCAAGGATGATCTCCCACCAGTTGCGCCGGAAGACCTCTCCGATGGGGGCCTTGACCCGCTCGTTGCCGGCCATGGCCTTGGCGAAGACCGGGGTCTCCTCGATGCGCAGCCGGACGTAGAGCCCGACGGCGACCATGATCACCGAGAGCAGGAACGGCAGGCGCCAGCCCCAGACCAGGAAGGGGTCGTTGAGGTCGGTCGCGGTGGAGTCGTAGGAGAACAGGGTGGCCAGCAGCAGGAAGAGTCCGTTGGCGAGCATGAAGCCGAAGGGTGCACCGAGCTGCGGCCACATCGCCGCCTGCGCGCGCTTGCCTGGTCGGGCGGTCTCCGAGGCGAGCAGCGCGGCGCCGGACCATTCTCCACCCAGGCCGAGGCCCTGGCAGAAGCGCAGGATGGTCAGCATCGCCGGCGCCCACAGGCCGATCTGCTGATAGGTGGGAAGTGTTCCGATCAGGAAGGTCGCGATGCCCATGGTCAGCAGCGCACCGACCAGGGTGGCCTTGCGGCCGACCTTGTCGCCGTAGTGGCCGAAGATGATCGCGCCCAGCGGTCGCGCGACGAAAGCGGCACCGAAGGTGGCCATCGAGGCCAGCAGTGCGGAGCCTTCATCGCCGTAGAAGAAGAGCAGCGGGAAGATCGAGACGGCCGCGGTGGCGTAGATGTAGAAGTCGTAGAACTCGATCGTGGTCCCGATCAGCGAGGCCATGATGATCCGGCGGCGCGGGACTGTCAGGTTCTCATCGGCCACGTCGTCGGCTTTTCGCTTCGAGGCGCCGGGCACTGAGGGGTCAACAGAGGTAGACATTGCTGGGCATCTCCACAGAAGGATTGATGGTGAGCGGCGCCGAGTGCGGCGCAGACCCAAAATGATAGGACGGGGCCCGCGGGGCGCTGTACCCCGGCGGAGGCAGTCTCATCAGCTGAGACTGGACCGAGCACCTTCCGAGGTCCAATGCCGATCTCTCCGCAGAACGTCCCTTTCCCGTTAATCTGCAGCATTCTCTTCGGGCCCCTGCTCGTGCCTCACTCGTGGCGATTCTGTCGATCGATGTCGTCGTGGCGCCGATGCCGATGCCACCTGGCGCGTCCATTGGGATCTGAGGTGCGAATCTCCCTGACTGAGAGCGCTCCGAGGCGAAAGGTCGTGTGGGATCGAGACCGTCAGATATCCACCACGCGGCGCCCCGAATGAGTTCGGCGAGACTTCTATCTGACCCACTGAAAGATATAAATATTGGACCCATGAGGGTATATAGTCAAGAGTTAATATCGCAGGAAAGGACTACCCTTAGAGCAGTTGTATTTTAATAGACTGTTAGCACAATTACTGGCTTACGTAAAATTCTATTCTATCAATTAGCGCCTCAAGACCGATTTCAAATTCTCTCTTAGAGTGATCCTCACTGAGGGCGCCCTTCAAGCGCATCACCTCCGGGAAATCACTGAGGTCGAGGCCGGAATCACTCCCAGGAACAATCGCATTCCCCTCATCCAAGGGCACTTCTACGGATGAGACCTCAGCGCCCCGGACGACTGATTCCAACAGCAGGTGCCCCAGAAGGAAGCTGCTGATTATTCGGTAGGTGTGAACTGCGGCAGAGTCGCTGAAACCATGCTCGATGAGCGCGCGCAGGAAGCCTTCCACCAGGGAGAGGCTGCGCAATGGGGGACGGAGCCACGGCGCCGCGGGGTGGCGGGTCGCGACGAGCGGGAAGACCAGAGGGTGCTCCACCGCAATCTGTCGAACGTGATGGGCAAATGTCTGAAGGTACCCCTGCCATGTCTCACTGAGCTGCTTATCGAGATCTTCTTCCAGACCTCGCAGGAGCTCCTCGACCACCGACTCGAGCAGGTCTTCACGCCCTGAGACATGCCTGTACAACGCCATGGCCTCGACATCCAGACTGGCACCGAGCGCGCGCATCGTAAGCTTCTGTGCGCCATGAGCGTCGATGAACGACAGGGCCGACTTCACCACCAATTCACGACTGAGCCCGGCTCGTGCCCTATCCGGACCTGCAGCGTCAGATGTTCGATCCATGTGCATTTACCTCGATACCGAATAGGCGACTTCTTCGAAAGACGCGCACCTGATGAACGCTTCTGCGTGCGCCCATCTATGGTACTCCGACGGAGTTTCTCCACAGCTTCAGTCATCTTTGCCATGGAGGCCGCACACGCGGAATCGAGAGTCTCGGTCACGGTCTCGAATCCCCAGGCTATACACCATCGGCAGGCTCAGGCCCGGGCCCGGGCCCGGGCCCGGGCCCGGGCAGATCGCATCACGCCGCCCGGCTTGAAGCCCACCCGCAACCCACGCCCCTCACGTCAGCAGGAATCACGCCCTGGTGGGACACCAGCGTCATGACGCGACAAGGTGCCAGACAGGCGTCAGATTGCCTCCGGCAAGACTATTGCCCAGGGCTGTGTTTACAGTGTAATCTTCAACGCAGGTTGACATCTTCAAGACGCAACAGCGCCATGACCACGTGGCCTGCGTGCGCCGAAGGCGACCGAATGAACAGCCCGAAGAACGCCCTGGAAGTGAGCAGCAGAGACGATCAAGGAGCGACTCAGCGCAGAAGCCGACGAGGAACACGAGTGAGGCAAGGTCCACCCGAGAGTTCCGGCGGGCATCGACCTCACAGTCCAACCCAGGACCCTGTAAAAAGTATGCTAACTAATACTCTGCGAACGATTAAAGTAGTTATAAATTTTGATTAGTTTGGTGCATAAATATTCGTTCCAAAAATCTTGACCCCGAAGCCCGGGGCATGGGAAAGCGAGTGAACGACCATGGTCAACAGCAACTTCGACATCGACTCGATTGAGAACGCAGACGTATACGACAGCGAGGGAGCCAAAATTGGCTCGGTCGGTCAGGTATACATCGATGCTCAGACACAAGAACCCGAGTTCGTCACCGTCAACATCGGTCTCTTCGGCTCCAGAGAGACGTTCATCCCCTTCGGCGCGACGAACTTCTCCCCCGAAGGTCTCAGGGTGCCGTTCAGCAAGGCCTACATCAAGGATGCCCCCAACATCGACGTTGACGGACACCTCAGTGCTGAAGAGGAACAACGTCTCTGGGACTACTACAGCTCCGGTCACGGAACGGGACGTCATGGGACAGAGGCCGGCGGCCCCGGTGTTGGCACTCAGACCTCAGATGCCGACAACATGGTCGCCCATGAGGAGCGGCTCAAGGTGGACACCGAGCAGCGCGAGGCAGGCCAGGTGCGTCTGCGCAAGCGGGTTCGCACCGAGAACCAGAGCATCGAAGTGCCGGTCCAGCGCGAGGAGCTCGTCGTGGAACGGGAGCAGGTCGACCCGAATTCTGCGGAGGCGCGTCCCGGAGGCGCGATCGATGACGCGAACCACGAGGATGAGGTGGTGACGCTGCGCGAGGAGCGTCCCGTGGTCGAGAAGGAGACCGTGGCGACGGAGAAGGTCAATATCGGCAAACGCACTGTACAAGAGACCGAAACCGTCTCCGGCGAGGTCCGTAAGGAACAGATCGACGTCGAAGGTGACGCCGAGCCCGGTGCGAAGCACTGAGTGACGTCCCGGTGACTCGCTCATCCAGGGTTTGACGTCGAGCGTCTGCCAGGGGTCGGGTCCGAGAGCGCGATCGGACCCCTGGCAGGTGTCATCAGGAACGGGGCCCGGTTGCGTGAAGTGCACTCTCGCGACATGCAGGGACTTCTGCAGAGCGGCAAGACCGCAATAGCCAGCTCTCTGTCCTATCTGTCCACTCGACTGACCACAGGTGGCAGCTTCATCGTCCAACGTCAGCAACAACCAGGTTGTACGTCGTTTCAACGCAAAGGGCACACATCATGAGTCACCCCGCAAGACCGTCGGAACCATCAGTTCCAGAGTTGTTGAGTCGCCTCTCGGAGCAGACGTCACGGTTGGTCCGCGACGAGCTGAGACTCGTCCAGGTGGAGTTGACCGCGACCGCCAAGCAGGGCGGGATCAGCGCAGGGTTCTTAGGGGCCGGAGGCATCCTGGCCTGGTTCGGTTCCGGGGCGCTCATCGCCACAGCAATTCTTGGCCTGGCGGTCGTTCTACCGGCCTGGGCCGCAGCACTGATCGTCACGGTCATTCTCTTCATCGCCGCCGCCATCGCCGCCCTGCTCGGCAAGAAAAAGATGGAAAAGCTCTCTCTGGCGCCGGAACGAACGATCGCCAATGTCAACCGCGACGTTGCCGAGATTAAGGAACACAGCCGCCATGACACCCGCTAGCAATGTGAACGCTGAGCTTCCCCGCCCGAACGCAGGCAAAGCACACCACTCCGCTGCCCTGCCAGAGCCGGAGAAGGGCGCCTCCCCAGAGCAGATCGAGGCCGACCTTGCGCGCACTCGTCGCGAGCTCGGTGAGACGGTCGAGCTACTTGTTGAGAAGTTCGATGTGAAATCACAGGCGCAGGTGCAGCTCAAGGAGGCGAAGCATCGCGTCGCCGCTGAGATTCACGGCGCCCGCCAGCACGCCGTCACATACTTCGGGCGCGCAAGAGACTTCGTCACCGACGAACAGGGCAAGCCGAACCGGAACGGGTGGATCGGCGTGGCGACTGTTGCTGCGACCGCAGCCCTCGTCTTGGCCAGCCGCACTAGTAGGTGAGCGGAACCTCATGATGGCAGCACAGCTAGGGAAGGGACATCACGATGACCAATAAGGAATCTAGCAACACCTCGGCAAAGCTGCTCTATCGCCCCATCGGACTGGTCAACAGCCTGATCAGCGGGGCTGTCGCTGGCATGGTGTTCAAACAGATATGGAAGCGGCTTCCATGGGAACACCGCGACGATGCTCCCAAAGCGATGCAGTCCGACTTCAACCTTGGCGAGGTGCTCTCAGCCGCGGCCCTTCAGGGCGCGCTCTTCGCCTTCGTCAAGGCGTTGGTCGACCGCGGCGGGGCCAGGGCGTTTCAGCGGCTCACCGGTGAGTGGCCGGGCGACTGAACCCAGACCTTCACCATGTCCCGGAGCTCGTGCTCCCTACACCCTGAGAAAGGCACGTTTCATGTCCCACAGCTCCCGCGACGACACCAAAGATGATCCGGCGGACGCTCCTCACCCCGAAGATGACCGCAAACCTGACTCTCCTGCTGAGATCACCAAGCCCACCTGGAAGTACATCCTCAGGACCACGATCCGCGAATTCTCGGACGACGGCTGCACCGATCTCGCCGCCGGCCTCACCTACCGCACGGTCCTTTCCATCTTCCCGGCGCTGATCGCCGTGGTCTCGGTGCTGAGCCTGTTTGGTCAGGGAGGAGGAACCGTCACGACGGTACTGGATCAGGCGGAGGGCATTGTTCCCTCCGACACATGGGGCACCGTCCGACCTGCCCTGGAGTCTGTCCTGACAGCCCCTGCTCCGGGGCTGGGGCTCATCCTCGGATTGCTGATCGCGCTGTGGTCCGCCTCGGGCTACGTGAAGGCCTTCGGCCGGGCGATGAACATCATCCACGAGGTTCCTGAAGGTCGCGGTGGGATCAAGCTCAATGTGCAGATGTATCTCCTGACAGCCTTGATCCTCGTTCTGGGAGCGATTGCCCTGATGATCTTCGTATTGTCGGGACCGATCGCAGAAGCAGCGGGCAACGCGATCGGACTGGGCTCGGTGGCGATCACCGTGTGGAGCATCGCCAAGTGGTTCATCCTGGCGTTCGTCGTCGTGCTCGTCGTTGCTCTGCTCTACTACGCCACTCCCAACGTGAAGCAGCCGAAGTTCCGCTGGGTGAGCGTCGGTGCCCTCATCGCCATCGTGGTCGCGGTACTGGCCTCTGTGGGCTTCTTCTTCTACGTGTCGAACTTCAGCAACTACAACGCCACCTACGGTGCGCTGGCCGGGGTCATCATCTTGCTGCTGTGGATCTACATCGTCAATGCGATCCTGCTCTTCGGTGCGGAGGTCGACAGCGAAGTCGAGCGCGGCCGTGAGCTCCAGGCTGGAATGCCCGCAGAGGAGAACCTCCAGCTGCCCGCCCGAGACACCAAGGCCAGCGACAAGAAGGCGAAGAAGCACCAGGAGGACGTCGAGCGCGCACGTAATCTGCGCCGATCCGCAGGACGCAGCCAAGACGCACCAGCAGGCGGCTCGGAAGAGGCTGTCCGGCGCTGAGATGTCCGGCGTCACCCGTTTCGTTGAATTCCAAACGCTCCATCCACCCTCGGTTCGTCGCGAATCCGAGGACACCACGAAAGGCAACCATGGTAGACCCACATAACACCCCTGATGACAATTTCGGCGGAGAGGACGCGTCACGAGCCACGACGATCCCGACGCCTCCGTCGACTTCACCCGGCACGGAGACGGGTCCTGCAGCGAACGATCTCCCCCTGGGGACCATGCCGATCTCCGGGCAGCGACAGCACTCGGGGCGGCCCGGCTCAGGGTCTGACTCCACGTCCGATTCTGAGTCTCAGACCCAGAAGACGTCGGATCAGGCCAAGGGCGCGGCTCAGGATGTCGCCGGTGACGCCAAGGATGCCGGTCGGGCGGTCAAGGACACCGCGGCCCAGGAAGCCGCGGGGGTCAAGGATGACGCTGTGCGTGAGGCCAAGCGCCTGGGCGGTGAGGCGGGCACGATGCTCGAGTCTCAGGCGTCCGAGCAGCTGGACCGCGCAGCCGGCACGGTGCGGACCTTCAGCGACGACGTCGCGCGCATCGCGCGTGGTGAGAAGCCTGAGCCCGGGGTCGCGAAGGACCTCCTGGATCAGGTGAACTCACGGGCGGAGGCGACTGCGACCTGGCTTGAGGGTCATGACCCCAAGGAGGTTCTCCAGGAGGTCCAGAGCTTCGCACGTCGTCGTCCGGTGGCGTTCTTGGCGATCGCGGCCGGTGTCGGTTTCGCCGCTGGCCGGGTGACGCGTGGGCTCAAGCAGCACCACGCCGATGATGCAGGTGCTGTCGCAACCGGGCCTGCCGCGGGTGACACCGACTCAGGCACTCCTCAGGCAGGATCAGGGACGACCCCTGCCGGATCCGGCGCAGGGACTGCAGCTCCGGTGGCAGGAAATCAGAGCACTGGTGCACCGGCCTATGAGACTGGTCCCGCGAACCCCACCCCGGGCTACACGGGCGGCACCGATCCCTACGCTGGAAGTGCTGGCCGATGAGCAGCCATGCCCGTCGCCCCACTGATCCAGAACCCAGATCAGGGGCAGGACCGATGCCTGGGTCGGAGCACAGAGCCGAGAAGGACTCGCTGGGTTCGCTCATGTCCAACGTCAGCAGCGACCTCTCCACCCTGATTCGGCAGGAGATTGCCCTCGCCAAGGCCGAGCTGCGCGAGACGGCGAAGAACGCAGGAAAGGGTGCCGGCATGCTCGGCGGCGCTGGAATCGCCGGGCACTTCGTGCTGCTCTTCCTCTCCATCGCACTCTGGGCCGGGATCAGTTCCACCGACCTGGGATCAGCCTGGTCCGCAGTCATCGTCGCCGTGATCTGGGCGATCATCGCCGCCGTCCTGGCGATGCTCGGAAAGAAGAACCTCGAGCAGGTCAAGGGGGCCCCGCACACCACGGAGACCCTCAAGGAAATCCCTGACGCTCTCACCCCCTCCAAGGAGACCCGATGACACAGCAGAGCCCCGAAGAGATCCGCGCAGATATCGAGCGGACCAGAAGCAGCCTCTCCCTTGACGTCGACGCCGTCGCCGACAAGGTCTCCCCCTCCAAGGTCGCTCAGCGACAGACCGAGAAGATCCGCAGCACCGTGGGCGGATGGAAGGATCATGTGATGGGCTCAGCCGATGATGCTTCGACCAAGGTCTCAGATCAGGCGCACCACGCAGCCGATGGTGTCCAGCAAGCACCCGGTGCGGCGAAGCAGAAGACCCGCGGGAACCCGCTGGCGGCCGGGCTGATCGCCCTGGGCGCTGGTTGGCTCGCGGCGTCGATCGTGCCAGCCTCCGAGCCGGAGAAGAGAGCGGCGGCGAAGCTCGAAGACCGGGCCCAGCCCTTGGTCGATGACGCGAAGAGCCAGGCGAAGTCGATGGCCGAGGAGCTCAAGGAGCCGGCACAGGAGTCTGTGCAGCGGGTCCGAGACTCGGCCGCTGAGAGTGCCCAGAACGTCAAGTCTGAAGGACAGGAGCAGAAGGACACGGTCACCGACTCTGCGCAGTCCTCAGCCCAGGACGTCCGCGGCAGCTGACACTTCGAGCGCCAGGGCGGGCCTGCGGCATCGGCTTCGGACCCACCCTGGTCATCGATGGCTCGTGAAGATGAGTCCCACCATCGTCCCGGACACCCCTGGAGCTGTTCTCCGATCGCGGACGGGGCCTGCTGAGTTCAGTCAGTTCGGGGATCAGCGGATCAGTAGTACACCGCGAGCGGACCGCGGGGTCCCTCGATCACGGTGACCTCGGTGTCGAAGACGCGGGTCAGTACGGCGTCCTGCATGATCTCCGCCGGTGTCCCGTGTTCGACCACCACGCCGTCCTTCATGGCGAGGATCTTGTCCGAGTAGCGGGCGGCGAAGTTGATGTCATGGAGCACGATGACCACGGTGCGGCCCAGCTCGTCGGCGGCGCGGCGCAGCTGCTGCATCATCTGCACCGCATGCTGCATGTCCAGGTTGTTCAGCGGCTCATCGAGCAGCACATAGTCGGTGTCCTGGGCCAGGACCATGGCCACATAGGCGCGCTGGCGCTGACCACCCGAGAGCTGGTCGAGGTAGCGCCCCTCGAGCGCGGTCAGGTCCAGGAAGTCGATGGCCTCGGAGATGTGTCGCTCGTCCTGGCGGGTGAGTCGGCCCTGCGAATGCGGGAACCGGCCGAAGCCCACGAGCTGACGCACCGTGAGCCGGGTGACGAAGTGGTTCTCCTGGCGCAGGATGGAGAGGATCTTGGCGATGGTCTTCGAGGGCGAGTTCACGACCTCGTGCCCGGCCACCTCGATCCGCCCGGCGTCCACGTCGAGCAGCCGTCCGATCATGGTCAGGATCGTGGATTTTCCGGCGCCGTTGGGCCCCACCAGAGCGGTGATCCCGCCGGCGGCGATGTCCACGCTGACCGGGCCGATCCCGACGGCGTCGGCGGCCCCCTTGGAGCCGTAGTTCTTGGCGACCTCGGTGAGGCTGATCACAGGCGACCCTTTCGCATCAGGACTATCAGGAAGACGATTCCGCCGATCAGCTCGATGATCAGGGTCACCGCGCCCTGGGCGTAGAAGATGTTGCGCATGATGAAATACGCCCCGGCCAGCACGGTGTACCCGATCAGCATGGCCATCGGGAAGAGCATCCGATGGGAGTAGGTGTCCGCGAACTGATACGCCAGGGTGGCCACCAGGAAGCCGAGGAAGGTCATCGGGCCGACCAGCGAGGTGCTCATCGCCATCAGCACCGAGACCAGCGCCAGGATGATCAACACCTCGCGCTTGTGGTCCACCCCGAGGTTGTCTGCGGTGTCGCGTCCCAGGGCGATCACATTGAGCCGACGCGCCCGCCACCACAGCACTCCCGCGGCCGCCAGCGCGATCGGGATCGCATAGGGCAGGTACTCGCCGCGGGCGTTGCCGATGTTGCCGAAGAGCCGTGCGGTGAGCACGTCGAACTCGCTCGGAGTCAGCACCCGCTGCATGAAGGTCGAGAGCGAGCCGAGTCCCCCGCCGATCACCACGCCCACCAGCAGCATGATGTGGATGTTGGAGAACCTCCCGCTCAGCAGCCAGGAATAGAGGATGGTCGCGAAGAGCACCATCGCGCCGGCCTGCATCAGGAACTGTGGCAGTCCGGTGACCAGGGTGATCCCGGCGATGCCGAAGAAGAACACCGCCCCGGTCTGGATCGCCACATACAGCGACTCGAATCCCATGATCGAGGGCGTGATGATCCGGTTGTTGGTCGCCGTCTGGAACGACACCGTGGCCATCGCCTGACAGAAGACGACGACGCCGATGACCACCACGGTCTCGACGCGCATCCTCGCGATCAGCCAATATCCGTCGGAGCCGAAGGGCATCGGGTTGTCGTAGCTGAGGATCCCTGCGGTGAAGAAGATCGAGAGCCCGCCCAGCAGCACCATCACGCCCCAATAGCGCAGCCCGTGGCGACGGGTGGTGATCGCCCCAGAGTGTCGGCTCTGCTGCGCCGAGGTGTTGCTCGCGGTGGTGTCGGCGGAGGTCGTGGCGGTGCCGGAGGAGACCGGTCGGGTGCTGCGCTGGTGATCGAGCTGTGTGGTCATGTCAGGAGCCCGCCTCTCCTGCGCTGCCGCAGGAGCAGCCCGATGAACACCACGGCCCCGACCAGGCCCAGCACCAGGCCCACCGGGATCTCGAAGGGTGCGCGGATGGTGCGCCCGATCAGGTCACAGACGGTCACGGTCGCGATCCCGAGCAGCGCGACCCATGGCAGGTTGCTGCGCAGGTCATCACCGCGGAAGAGCGAGACGATGTTGGGCACCACGAGCCCCAGGAAGGGCAGCGTGCCCACCACGGTGGCCGTGACTCCGGTGGCCACCGCGACCATGGCGGTGCCCATGAAGAGCACTGCGGTGTAGTTCAGGCCCACATTGGTGGCCATGTCCTTGCCGAGGCCGGCCACGGTGAACTGGTCGGCGGTGATGAAGACCAGGATGGTCACCGCCAGCACCAGGAACATCAGCTCGTAGCGGCCTTCGACCACGCGGGTGAAGGATCCGGCGAACCATATGCCCAGGGTCTGCAGATGGTCGGTCATCAGCGCGATATAGGTGGTGAAGGAGCTGACCACCGCACCGAGCATGATGCCGATGATCGGCACGATCAGCGAGGACTTCAGGGTCACCCGCTGCAGGAACAGGAAGAAGATGACGGTGCCGATGAAGGCCATCGTCACGGCGCCGCCCATCCGGGCCAGCATCGAGGCGCCGGGGAAGAGCCACAGCACGAGGATCAGTCCCAGGCCCGCCCACTCGGTGGTGCCGGTGGTGGTGGGCTCCACAAAACGGTTCTGCGTGAGCAGCTGCATGATCAGCCCACACATGGCCATTGAGGCGCCCGCCAGGATCAGCGCGATGGTGCGCGGGACCCGGGTGATGCCGAACATCCAGAACCCATCCTCTGAGAAGACGTCGTACTGCCCGGTGGTCAGCGAGAGCACCAGCAGTCCCAGCGTGATCAGGATCCCGATCACCAGGGCCGGCGTGAACAGTCGCTGCCGGCGGGTCGCTCGGTTCTCCTGTGATGTCGGCGCGGACCCAGGTACGGGCGCGGACGGAGCGTCCGGCGGGGTCTCCGGCGCAGTCTCCGAAGACGCGCGTCCGTCGCGGTTCAGCGCCGCGGTAGGGGTGTCAGGCATGGGGACTTTCCGAGAGCGGAGGTATGACTATGCGAGGTCATGCATAGTCTGCCGGGTTTATTGCGAAATAGCGAATATCAATATAGTGATATTAGGGACGATCCCGCGCAGGTTGTCCAGGCCTGCGCGGGACCGTCGGGCGACCATCATTCACCGACTGGCAAGAAAGTGAACTGCGGTCATTCCGCGGCTTCGAGTGCGTCTGCGAAGTCGCGGAAGAATTCGGTGTAGGCCTGGATGTCTTCGGTGAGGTAGAAGTTCTCCGGCAGATACACGACCTGGTCGTTCTCCACCGCGGAGACATTGGCCAATGCGGCCGACTCTTCGACGACCTCGGCGGCAGGTGTGTACTGCTCACCCTCGTCCAGGGTGAGTCGGGCATCGCGATCCAGCACGAGCAGCCAGTCTGGATTCGCGGCGGCGATGGCCTCCACGGAGATGTCGTCGCCATGGGACTCGTTCTCACCCTCCTGCTCCAGGGCGGGAGCAAGGTCGAACGTGTCGAAGACCGGCCCGATGGCGCGACCGTCAGGACCTGGCGCTACGTAGCTCATGGCACCACCGGAGGTGAGCAGGCCCATCACCGTGGACTCGCCGTCGTAGGCGTCCTGGACGCGAGCGATCTCGACTTCCAGCTCCTCGACGAGATCCGCCGCGATGTCTTCCTGGCCGAAGACCTCGCCGAGTGACTCGGTCTTGCGGACCAGCTCTTCGACCAGGTCAGCCTCGGGCTGGGGCTCGAACTCCAGGACGGTGGCATCGGGGGCCAGTCCACTGAGGTCCTGGTAGTACTGCTGGAAGCGCTGCCCGTTGATGATCAGATCGGGCTCTGCCGCGACGACGTTCTCCAGGTCAGGCTCCCGGTGGTTGCCTAGGTCCAGGATGGATTCATCCTCGGCGTAGGCGTGGGTCTGCGCGTCCATCAGGCTGCGCGCGGCGGCGGTGGGCTCGACCCCGAAAGCTTCCAAGGTCCGGTAGGACCTGTTGTCCGTGACGACGACGCTCTGTGGATCGGTGGAGACCTCGTGAGTGCCGTGGTCGTCCTCGATGGTGACCGTGGCCGAGCCTTCACCCTCAGTCTCGCTGACCTCCGCCTCACTGGCCTCTGCTTCACTGGCCTCCGGCTCACCTGCTTCCGCCCCTTCGGCCTCGGCCTGTGATCCGCAGGCACTGAGCGCGAACATCGCGATGACGCCGAGCGAGAGTGCGCCGGTGATCCGGGAGCGGGACGTCGAGACGGAGAAGCGCGCTGCGCGCTCGGGGCCTGTGGCGCCGTCTTGAGTGCCGGTGGGTGCGACACCCTCGGGTGCGAAGTCTTCAGTGGGCATGACCCTGCCTTTCACGGTGATGATTCCGGGTGTTCCGGGAAGAGATCGATACTTAGTGTCCCCTAATCTAAATAGAACCTACATAGTTAACTAATTGAGCGCAAATGACGTGCAGAATATGTCACCGACGGCCGATTCGATGAGAGGTTCGTGATGTATTGACCGACATCACATGCCCACGGGGCGACGCGGCCCGGATGGACGAGGGCTGCCGGTACCGTAGAAGCGATGTCATCTCCCGCCGCTGATGCGCTCTCCCCAGTTCTCACCCCGGAGGGGTGGGAGCTGTTGAACTCGCTGCCGCCCTATGACGAAGAGGCGGCGTTCGGGTTGAATCTGCGGCTTCGTGAGGCCGGCCACCCAGCGGATCGGGTGGCGGCCGCACTCACGCAGTCCCGGCTGCGCACGGCGGCGCGGAAGAAGTTCGGCGAGTTTGCCGAACGGATGCTCTTCACCCATGACGGTCTTCAGCAGTCGACACGTCTTCCGGTCGCGGCGCGCCATGCCCAGCGCTTTCGCACCGCCGGTCTGGACCGGGTGGTCGATCTCGGCTGCGGTCTGGGCGGTGATGCGCTGGCCGCGGCATCACTGGGGCTGGCGGTGACGGCGGTGGAGGCGGATGAGGGCATCGCCGCGGCCGCCACCATGAACCTGCATCCCTTCCCGGAGGCTGCGGTCCAGCACGGCACGGCCGAGGACTTCGCCGAGACCTTCGACCTGTTCGGCTCCGGGGCTCCCCCTGGCTGGGGCCTGTGGATGGATCCGGCGCGCCGCGATCCGCACGCGGCCCAGGACGCCGCCTCGACCGGACCGTCACGACTCTGGGACCCCGAATCCTTCTCGCCGCCGCTGAGCTTCGTGACCGCGCTGGCGCGCACCGGCATCCCGATGGGGGTCAAGCTCGGGCCGGGGCTGCCGCATGAGCTGATCCCCTCCGACTGTGAGGCCGAATGGGTCTCTGTGGACGGAGATCTGGTGGAGGTGGTGCTCTGGTTCAACGCTCTGGCCCGTCCCGGGGTGCGACGCGCGGCGACCCTGCTGCCCAGCAATGGCGCCGCGCCCGTCGAGCTCGTGAGCTCGGCTGATTTCGGTGCAGGCATGGAGCTCGAACCTCAGGGGCAGGCCGGGCTCGCCGGGGTGCTGCATGAACCGGGCCCTGCGGTGATCCGCTCAGGGCTCGTCGCGGAGCTCGCGGACTCGCTGGACGCTCATCTGCTCGATGAGCGCATCGCCTACTTCTGCACCGAGAAGCCCGTGACCGACCTTGACTACCGCCTCTCGCGGCAGTTCCGGGTGCTTGAGGTCAAACCCTTCAACGTCAAGACGCTCAAGACCTGGGTGGCCGATGCAGGGCTGACGAGCCTGGAGATCAAGAAGCGCGGCGTCGACGTCGTCCCGGAGCAGCTCCGTCAGCAGATCCTGCCGAAGAAGCGGACCAAGGGACCGAAGCGCCACGGAACGCTGGTGATCACCCGACTCGGCGAGGACCGGGTCTTCGCCGTCGTGGAACCGCTCTGAACGCTCAGCAGGCGGAGTGGCCGCGCGGCAGCTCCCCCACCTCCACAGGAAGCCCTCCTGGCGCCTGATTTCCGGCGAGCACCGCGGCGAGCGCCTCGAAGGATTCCTGTGTGCGGCCATAGAGCGCGATCTGGGTGGGGGCGTCGGCTGCAGCCAGGACCTCGGGACGGTCCAGGGCCACTGCGACGTCTCCGCCGGCGGCGGAAGACTCGCCGATGAGGTTCACCACCGTCCCGCCCCCCACGGTGAGTCCTTCCTCCGCAGCGGCCGTGGTCAGCCGGGAGCGGTCCTGCTCGGTACCTCCGAGGATGGTGATGCCCGCCGCTGCCAGATCGGCCTCGCATTCTCCAGCGACAAGGGTCACTGCGGAGTCGCTGAGCTCCGCCGCAGTCTCTTCTGCCGTCTCCTCGGCCGCCTCGTCATCCGCGCCTTCGTCCTCCACTGCCTCGTCGCTGCGCAGCTCCTCGGGCAGCTGGGCACCGGGGCCGGCGGCGAGCTCTCCGGCGGCCAGTTCGGCCTGCCAGAGCTGCAGCGCGGCGACCCGTTCAGACGCCTCCTCGAGGCGGGAGCGGTCAAGCTCGCCCGACTCCACGGCCGCAACGATCCCGGCGTGGGCGCCGCGGACGTCGGAGGGCATCAGCAGCAGGTCCGCACCTGCGGCCAGGGCCGTCACCGCGGCCTGGTCGCCGCCGTAGCCCTGGACGATGGCGCCCATGTTCAGCGCGTCGGTGACGACCACGCCGTCGTGGCCGAGCTCGCGCAGCTCGGTGTAGGCGGCGGTGGAGAGCGAAGACGGGACCCCTGCTTCCAGTGCGGGCACCTCGATGTGGCCCATCATGATCATCGGGACACCGGCCTCGGCGGCCTCGGCGAAGGGCGCCCAGTCGCGGGTGCGCAGCTCCTCGAGGCTGGCGTCCTGGACCGGCAGGGTCTGGTGGGAATCTTCAGTGACCGATCCGTGTCCGGGGAAGTGCTTGACCGATCCCGCGAGGCCGCCGTCGGCGAGGCCGCGGATGCCGTCCATGGTGAGGGTGGTGACGGCCTCGGCGTCGGAGCCGAAGGAGCGCGAGCCGATGGTCGGATCGGAGGCGCCCACCGTGACGTCGCCGTTGGGCGCGAAGCTGGTGGTGAATCCCAGCTCGGCGAGGTCAGCGGCGAGGAAGCGATGACCGGAGCGGGTGAGCGCGCCGTCGTCGTCGCCTTCAGACTCGTCCTGCCCGGACTCTTCCTGACCGGCTGCGGCCGCTCCGTAGGCCATCGGGGTGGGCCATTCGGTGAGCGGGGCGCCGACCCGGGTGACCAGGCCGCCCTCCTGGTCCACGCTGATCATCGGGGGCACCTCACGCTCGCCTCCGGCATCGCGCAAGGTGTTCAGCTGGGCGGCCAGCTCTTCGGTGTCGACCCCTCCCTCGGAGGCTGGGACGTTGGCGCCCATGATGATGGATCCGCCCAGGTGCAGCTCCTCGATCAGGTCAACCATCGGCGAGGCATCGGTGTTCGCATACTCCCCCACCAGCACCGACCCGGCCAGCTGGTCGAGCGAGTACTCGGCGACGATCTCCGCGGCGCGCTCCTGATGCTCCTCTCCGGGACCTGCGAGCGCGGCCTCCTCGGCCTGCTCGGCGTCGGCGCGACGCTGCTCCTCGGCGGCCTCAGCGGCTTCGGCGGACTCTTCCGCGCTCGGCTCGCTGGGCGCGGAGCTGTCCTGCGAGGCCTCCGGATCGGCGTCCCCGGCGCAGGAGCTGAGCAGCAGGCAGGAGAGCAGCGCCGCAGCGATGAGTGGGCGGCGGCGCGAAGAACCGGCAGAAGACATGTCAGTCAGGATATCCTCGCCGCCTGAACAGCCGAACCGGAGCACCAGACGCGAGACCGATGAATCCCCGCCCGAGAAAGGAACTTCGGCCCAGACATCGGGCATCGCCCGGTCTGGGCAGTATTCTGTCTGATGATGCGGCCGCCGGCCCTGACACACTGAGGAGCCACGTTGGAACTACCCTTCGCTGAATCACGACGTTCCACCCTGGGCCTGGAGTGGGAGCTGGCCCTGGTGGATCGGCAGAGCGGAGATCTCCGGTCTGTGGCGGACCGGATTCTCAGTGCCTGCCATCAGGACATGCCGGATCTGCGCCCGGAGGACGAACACCCCTATGTGAAGCAGGAGCTGCTGACCAACACGGTGGAGCTGGTCACCGACGTCTGCCCGGACGTGAACACCGGTGTGGACCAGCTGCGCGAGACCGCCCGCAACGTGATGCGTCACTGCGAGCCGCTCGACGTCGAGCTCTACTGCCAGGGTTCCCATCCCTTCGCCGCCCCTACCGAGCAGGAGGTGACGGACAAGGAGCGCTATGCGGAGCTGATCCGGCGCACCCAGTGGTGGGGCCGCCAGATGGTGATCTACGGAGTGCATGTGCACGTGGGCCTCGATGACGTGGCCCAGGCGATGCCGGCGGTCAACGCCCTGTGCAACTACAACGCCCACTTCCAGGCTCTGACCGCCTCCTCGCCCTACTGGTCCGGTGAGGACACCGGTTACGCCTCGCAGCGCGCGCTGGTCTTCCAGCAGCTGCCCACCGCCGGCGCGTCCTTCCAGTTCGAGGAATGGTCCGGCTATGAGAAGGCAGTCAGCGACCTGGAGCACACCGGGGTGATCAACGATGTCACCGAGGTCCGCTGGGACGTCCGCGCCGTGCCACGGCTGGGCACCGTGGAGCTGCGCGTCTGCGACGGACTGGCCACACTCGAGGAGATCGCCGGGGTTGCGGCCCTCACCCAGTGCATCGTGCATTCCACGGTCAAGGACCACGAGAACGGCGGCAAGGTGGTCTCGATGCCGCCCTGGTTCGTGCAGGAGAACAAGTGGCGCGCGGCGCGCTACGGTCTGGACGCCGAGATCATCCTCAACGCCGAGGGTGACGAGATGCTCGTGACCGACCACCTCCAGCAGGAGCTGAACCGGCTCGAACCCGTGGCGAAGGAGCTGGGCTGCGCCGATGAGCTCGCCCTGGTCGAGCAGATGATGCGCGACGGCGCCGGCTACCAGCGTCAGCGCCAGGTCGCGGAGACCCATCAGGGAGATCTGCGGCAGGTGGTGCTCGATGCGGCCGCACGGACCCGGATGTCGATCAACGGTCCGCGCCGGGTCTGAGCACCCGGGCTGACTCAAACACTGACTGGGCGGCTCCGACACTGACTGGGCGGTTCAGACGCTGATCAGCTGCACCGGCTGGGAGGAGTCTGCCGGGATCTGCAGCGAGGAGGGTGCGACTCCTGCGGCGACGAGCTGTGCGCCCAGCGCCGCGACCATCGCCCCGTTGTCGGTGCACAGGCTCACCGGCGGGATCCGCAGCTCGATGCCGGCCGCGGCGCAGCGCTGGGCCAACAGCTCGCGCAGCCGCTTGTTCGCCGCGACTCCCCCGCCCAGCATCAGCGTGGTGATGCCGTGCTCGCCGGCGGCGCGCACCGCCTTGGCCGTGATGACGTCCACCACGGCTTCCTGGAAGCTGGCGGCGATGTCCGCGACCGGGACCGGCCGGCCGGCGGTCTCGAACTGCTCCACCGCGCGTGCCACCGCGGTCTTCAATCCGGAGAAGGACCAGTTGTGCCGATGCTTCCCCGGGGCCTCGGCAGAGCCTTCAAACTTCGGCATGGTCAGCCCGCGCGGGAAGCGGAAAGCGCGCGGGTCCCCGGTGGCCGCCGCGGCGTCGATCGCAGGTCCGCCCGGGTAGCCCAGGCCCAGCAGTCGGGCGGTCTTGTCGAAGGCCTCACCGGCGGCGTCGTCGATCGTGGAGCCCAGCAGCTGCACGTCGCTGGTGAGCGAGCCGACCCGCAGGATCTCGGTGTGCCCGCCGGAGACCAGCAGCGCACCGGTGTTCTCCGGCAGCGCGAGCATGCCCGCAGGCCCGGCGCCGTCCTCACCGGCACCGTCCTCCGCCGCGGGGTCCAGCAGGCCGACGCCGACGTGGGCGACCAGGTGGTTGACCCCGTAGAGCGGCTTGTCCGCGGCCAGGGCGAGTCCCTTGGCGGCGGAGAGCCCGACCATCAGCGCGCCAGCGAGTCCGGGACCGGCGGTGACGGCGATCGCGTCGACGTCGCGCAGCTCGATCCCGGCGGTGTCCAGCGCCTGGCGCAGCGTCGGCACGAAGGCCTCGAGGTGGGCGCGGGCGGCGATCTCCGGGATGACGCCGCCGAAGCGCACGTGTTCCTCCATCGAGGACGAGACGGTGTTCGCCAGCAACTGGGTGCCGCGGACGATCCCGATGCCGGTCTCGTCGCAGGAGGTCTCGATGCCGAGCACCAGCGGGACGCGGCGGGCCGAGGGTGCGTCGGTCATGGGGTAGGGCTCCTGAGGTCTGACGCTGAGCTCGGCGCGTCGAGGTCGGTCAGCGGCTTCTGCATGATCAGCGCATCCTGCCCGTCCGGGTAGTACTGCGCCCGGGTATGGATATGGGTGAAGCCCTCACGCCGGTACAGGGCCTGCGCCCCAGGGTTGTCGGCGCGGACCTCGAGCAGGATCTGCTCGGCGGACTGTTCCCGGGCGGCGTCGATGAGCAGGCGCAGCAGCCGGGTGCCGAGTCCGTGGCCCTGCGCCTCGGGGGCGACGGCCAGGGTCTGCACATCGGCCAGCGGCAGCACGCACATCATCCCGGCATAGCCGGCGAGCTGACCGGAGGCGTCCCGGGCGACCCAGTAACGTCGGGTCGGCACCTCGTCGGGGTGGGCGGCGGTGTGTGCCAGTTCGTCGTAGAAGAAGCTCTCGGGCCAGGCGTCGTGCGGGAAGAGCCGGTTCTCCAGGGCGAGCACCTCGGGCACGTCAAGGGCCGTCATCGGGGTCACCGGGAAGGGCTCGGAGCCTGGGGTCGCGGGTGTCCCATGGTTGTCCGGGCGCGGGGCATCGTGTGCGCTCATGAGGCCTGCTTCGCGCGCATCTGGGCAGGCACCTTGGCGTCGGAGTCGCGCAGGTACAGCGGGAGCGGATCGCGCAGCACCGAGCCGGTGGTGGTGGCAGGCTGTCTGGAGCCGGTGCTGATGTCCGGCTGCGCCGACGGCTCCGTCACGGGCTCGCCCAGGACTCCGCTGCGCCGGAGTTCGCGCTGCGCGAGCTGGCCGAGCTCCACCGCATCGGGCAGCCAGTGCGATTCCGCCTCCGAGCGGGCGGTGAGGACCTGCGGATACAGGCTCGCGCCGACGCCGACCACCGGCAGATCCGGCAGCTCAGTCGCCGCGCTGACCTGGGGCCCGTCGAGCAGTTCAGCGAATCCCTGCGCATCGGCGCGGTACCGGGCCCAGTACACCTCGCGGCGGCGCGCGTCGCTGGCCGCGAGGAACTCTCCGTCCGCCGGAGTGGGAGCCTCCGCCGGATGGTTCACGGCACGCTGGGCGAGCGAGTCCAGGCTGCAGACGCCATGGATCGGGACGCCCCACACCTCAGCGAGCGAGTGCGCCAGCGCGAGACCGACCCGCAGTCCGGTGAAGGGGCCAGGGCCGACTCCGACGACGACGCTGCGGAGCCTGGCCCCGGTCACATCGGCGTCGCGCATGGTCTGGGCGACCGCTGCGGCGAGCACCTCGGCGTGAGTCGTCGTCTCGGCGGTGCTCCATCGGGCGCGCACCTGGCCGTCGTCGAGCACGGCCACAGAGGCCCCGGCGGAGGAATCGATCGCGAGAATCACCCCTCCATCGTAGTTCGTCACAGCTGCGGCGGCTGCGCCCAGGCAGGCCCGTAGCCGCGCAGGACGGCGCGCCGTCGGGCTCCGAGGACCTCGGCCTCGGTCTCGGAGAAGTCGGTGATGATCTCGGGCTCCCCCGCGTTCACCCCCTGCGACTCCTGCGGCCTCGACTCAGGTTCCGGATCTCTGATCAGCTCCAGATCAAGCCATGATCCCTCGACTCCCACCAGCGCAGCTTCGACCATCCCTCGGCCCCACTCCACCACGGTCACCGAATCGGGAAGGGTGGAGGTCAGATCCAGAGATTCCAGGCCCTCCGGGTCGGTGCGGTAGGCGTCCACATGGACCAGGTCCGGACCCTGAGCCTGGGATCGGTGGATCCGGCTGAGGATGAAGGTCGGCGAGCTCACCATCCCGCTGACGCCCAGCGCCCGACCTAGGGACTGGGTGAAGGTGGTCTTGCCCGCACCCAGACCTCCGGTGAGCACCAGCAGCGCGCCGGGTTCCAGCAGCTCAGCGATGGCTTGCGCGAAATCGGCGGTGGCGTCGAGATCATCCAGGACAAGCTCGACGCTCCACCGCTCACCTTCAAACGGTGCGGCCGGGCCCTGACTTCCGCTCACGCCGGATCCCTCGGCGGCCTGGATGAGGCGGCTGACGTGGGAGAAACCGCGGTGCCCACCGCGCCGGAGGCGAGCCCCGCATCCGGGTCAGAGTCCACCACGACGCGCGGGACCCGTTCCCCGATCCGGGTGATGATCTCGTAGTTGATGGTGCCCGCGGCGGTTCCCCAGTCGGCTGCCTCGATCCCGGAGTCGCCTCCGAAGATCACCACCTCGTCCCCGACCTGGACATCGGTGTCGAGTTCACCGAGGTCCACCACGAACTGGTCCATGGCAACCCGGCCCACCGACCGGTAGCCCCGGCCGTTGATCCAGACCGGACCGTGGACCGCCACGCGCGGAATCCCGTCGGCGTAGCCCAGGGGGATCAGTGCCAGGCTGGTGGGGCGGTCCACCCGGTGTGTCAGTCCGTAGCTGATGCCCTGTCCCGTCGGCACCTGCTTCACGTTGGCCACCGTGGTGCGCAGCTCCATGGCCGGGCGCAGTCCCAGGTCCTCCGCGGTGCGGTCGGCGAAGGGGCTGTGTCCGTAGACCCCGACCCCGACGCGCACCATGTCGAAGTGGGCGTCCGGGCGGGAGAAAGCGGCCGGGGTGTTCGCCACATGGCGCAGGTCTGGCACGATCCGCTGCTCCTCGGCGAGCTCCAGCGCGCGACGGTACACCTGCAGCTGGTCATCGGTCTCTCGGCGGTCGGGCTCGTCAGCCACGGCGAGATGGGTGAAGATGCCCTCCACGCTGAGCAGGCCACGCTCCTGGTACTGGGCGGCGATGCGGAGCAGCTCGGGCCAGTCCTCGATGGTGCAGCCGTTGCGGCCCAGCCCGGTGTCGATCTTCAGGTGCACTCGAGCCGGCTTCTGCAGCGATTCTGCCTCGCGGGCCACGTGGTGGATCTCCCAGCCGGAGATGCCCAGGTCGATGTGTTCGGTGATCGCCGCAGAGAAGTCGGTGGCACGGGTATGCAGCCAGGCCAGGATCGGCGCCTGGATTCCTGCGTCGCGCAGCACCAGCGCCTCGCTGACATGAGCGGTGCCCAGCCAGTCCGCTCCACCGTCGAGCGCGGCCCGGGACGCGGTGACCGCGCCGTGCCCGTAGCCCTCGGCCTTCACGGCCACCAGCACCTTCGCCGGGTGCACGTAGGAGGCGATGGTGCGCACGTTGTGCCTGATCGCGGCGGGGTCGATCACGGCCGCGCGCTCGGCGGCCTCGAGATGGGGGGTGGCGGGATGGGTGGTGGCGCTGGGGTCGCCGATGATGCTCATAGAACCACCCTATCGAGAGCCAGGGACACACTTGCGATGCGCCCGCTACTCGCGCAGCGCGCCGATGAGGGCGCTGGCTCCGAAGTGGCCGCGTCCATGGGGGTCAAGCCGCTGGGCGGCGGCGGCGTGCAGCCGGGCCCCCTCGGCGGCGATCCGGGAGAAGTCAAGGTTCTGTGTGCTGCCCGCCGTGGCCAGCAGCGCCCCGATGATCCCGGTCAGCACGTCACCGGTGCCGGCGGTGGCCAGCCCGGGGGTTGCTGAGCGCACGATCAGCGGCGCGGTCCCGTCCGGCCCGGCCACCACGGTGCTCGGCCCCTTGAGCAGGACCGTGGCGCCGAGCGTCTGGGCCAGCGCGCGGGCGGCCTCGAGGGTGTCCGGCTCCCCGGCGAAGAGGCCCTGCAGGGCCTCATCCTGAAGCGCGTCTGCGATCCGTCGTGCTTCGCCCAGGTGTGGAGTCAGGATCAGCGCCGCACCAAGGTCGCCGGCGCTGAGCAGGTCCCCGCGGAGCAGCTCCAGTCCGGTGGCGTCGAGCACGCAGGGCATCTGGGCCTCCACGGTGGCACGCAGGATGGTCTCGGCCTCGACCTGACGGGAGCGCTCCCGTCCGAGACCGGGTCCGATGGCGGCGGCGGTGGCGCCCTCCAGGGCTTTTTCCGCGCGGCCCTGGCTCGTCACCGCCTCCGGCCAGGACTGCAGCACCGAGGAGGAGACGCTGGGCTCGGCCTGCAGCCGCACCATTCCCACGCCGGAGGTGATCGCGGCGCCCACGGTCAGTTCGGCGGCTCCGGGGAACTGGGCGGAGCCGGCCACCACCTGCAGGATCCCGCGGGTGTACTTATGGTCCCCCGGGCGGGGCCTCGGGGCGCTGAGCTCGGGTCCGGTCAGCTCCCACGCCGCCGGGGCGGGCAGCTGGTCCGCCAGGCCGATGTCCACTCTGTGGATCTCACCGCTGAGCAGGCCTCCCTGGCCCAGCAGCAGTCCCAGCTTGGCGGCTCCGAAGGTGACGGTGTGCTGGGCGGCCAGGGCGTCGCCGGGACATCGTCCCGTGTCGGCGTGGACCCCGGAGGGGATGTCGCAGGCCACGACGGTGCTGGTACGGGCGGACTCGATCAGACCGGGCACCTCGGGGAGCGTGAACGCTCCCCGGGCTCCGGTGCCGAGGATCGCGTCGATGAGCACGGTCGTGCCGGCAGGAACTTCGGCGATCACGCGACCGCCGGCTCGGAGGAACTCCTCCAGCGCCTGCGGGTGGGCACGGTCGGCGACCAGCACCGCGCGCGCATCGACCCCGCGGGAGCGCAGCTCGGCCAGGGCGTAGAGCCCGTCGCCGCCGTTGTTGCCGGAACCGATGAGACCCACGACCCGGGCGCCGTAGCTGCCGCCGGCTCTCCGAAGCAGGTCCAGCACCCGGCTGGCCAGTCCGTAGGCGGCGCGGCGCATCAGCGCGGGACCTTCCCCGGCGTCGACCAGGGGTTTTTCAGCGTTCCGGATCTGGGTGCCGGAGTAGACCGGAAGCGAGGCAGCAGTCATGGTCAGCCCTCTGCGACCACCATGGCGGTGGCCACGTCACCGTCGTGGGAGAGCGAGAGGTGCCAGCGCTTGACCCCCTTGGACTCCGCGACCTGCGCCACGGTCCCCGACACCTCGACGTGCGGGGCGCCCGCAGAGTCCATGACCACCTGGCAGTCCTGCCAGTTCATGCCCGCCGGGGCGCCCAGCGCCTTGGCCACCGCCTCCTTCGCCGCGAAGCGTGCGGCGAGCGAGCGGGTGTTGAGCTCACGTTCGGCCGGGACGAAGAGTCGCTGCCGCAGCGCCGGAGTGCGGCGCAGCTGGTGCTCGAACCGCGTCACCAGGACGACGTCGACGCCGATTCCGACGATCATGTGCTGCTCCTTCTTGCGAGGGTCACGCTGAGAAACGGGTCACACCATACCGAGAGTCACACTGTCTGGAGAGTCGCAGGGAACGACCGCTCCACAGAGATGGTCACTCCACCGTTACAGACTTGGCCAGGTTGCGCGGCTGGTCGACGTCGTAGCCCTTCTCGGCAGCCAGTGCACAGGCGAAGATCTGCAGCGGGACGGTGGTCAGCAGCGGCATCAGCAGCGGCTGGGTCTCCGGGACGTAGAACACCGTCTCGGAGTAGTCCACGACGTCGGCGTCGCCGACCTCTGCCACGGTGATGGTCTTGGCGCCGCGTGCGCGGACCTCCTGGATGTTCGAGACCACCTTGGCGTGGAGCGAGTCACGGCCGTGCGGTGAGGGCACGACTACGAAGACCGGCTGGCCCTCGTCGATCAGCGCGATCGGTCCGTGCTTGAGCTCGCCGGCGGCGAAGCCCTCGGCGTGGATGTAGGCGATCTCCTTGAGCTTGAGCGCGCCCTCCATCGCCACCGGGTAGCCGACGTGGCGACCGAGGAAGAGTACCGAGGGGGCCTGGGCCATCTCACGGGCGAGCTGGCGGATGTCGTCCGCGCCGTCCAGGACTTCCTGGATCTTGGCGGGGATCTTGTGCAGGTCCGCGAGGATGTCCTCGATCTCACCCTGGAAGAGCTTTCCGCGCAGCTGCGCCATGTAGAGGCCCAGCAGGTAGGAGGCGGTGATCTGGGCGAGGAACGCCTTGGTGGAGGCCACCGCGATCTCCGGGCCCGCGTGGGTGTAGAGCACCGCGTCGGATTCGCGCGGGATCGTGGACCCGTTGGTGTTGCAGATCGCGAGGGTGCGGGCGCCCTGCTCCTTGGCGTAGCGGACCGCCATCAGGGTGTCCATGGTCTCCCCGGACTGGGAGAGGGAGACGATCAGGGTGGAGTCATCGATGATCGGATCGCGGTAGCGGAACTCATGGGAGAGCTCCACCTCCACGGGCACGCGCACCCAGTGCTCGATGGCGTACTTCGCGACCATGCCGGCGTAGGCGGAGGTGCCGCAGGCCAGCACGATGATCTTGGAGATGCCCTTGAGCTCGTCGGGGTCGATGCGCAGCTCGTCGAGCACCAGTCGGCCGGAGGCGTCGGTGCGGCCCAGCAGGGTGTCCTCCACCGCCTTGGGCTGGTCGTGGATCTCCTTCTCCATGAAGGTGCCGAAGCCGCCCTTCTCGGCGGCGGCGGCGTCCCAGTTCACCGAGAAGCGCTTGCCCTCGGCGGGAGTGCCGTCGAAGTTGATGATGGCCACGTCGTCGGTGGTGATGGTCACGACCTGGTCCTGTTCCAGCTCCACGGCCTCGCGGGTGAAGTCGATGAATCCGGAGACGTCGGAGCCGAGGAAGTTCTCGCCCTCGCCGAGGCCCACCACCAGGGGGGAGTTGCGCCGGGAGGCGACCACACGGTCGGGCTGGTCGGCGTGGACGGCGAGCAGGGTGAAGGCACCCTCGAGCTCGCTCGCGGCCAGACGCATCGCCTCGGTCAGGTCGCCTGCGGCGGACCCCACGAAGTACTGGCCGATCAGCTTCGCGGCCACCTCGGTGTCGGTCTGTGAGCTGAACTCCTCGCCGGTCGCGACGAGCTTGGCCTTGAGCTGGGCGAAGTTCTCGATGATGCCGTTGTGGATGACGGCGAGCTTGCCGTCGTCGGCCAGGTGCGGATGCGCGTTCTGGTCGTTGGGCGCCCCGTGGGTGGCCCAGCGGGTGTGTCCGATGCCCACCGAGGCCTCAGCCATCGGGGCCGCTTCGATCTCCGCCAGGAGGTTCGCGAGCTTGCCGGACTTCTTCCGCGTCGAGACGGTCCCGGCCGCCACGGTCGCCACTCCGGCGGAGTCATAGCCCCGGTACTCCAGACGACGAAGTCCTTCTAAGAGCACGTCGAGGGCTGAGTGCTGACTGGTCTTCTCGGGCAGGCCTATATAGCCGACGATTCCACACATGAGGGATAGCGTATCGTGTCAACGTGTCTGAACGCCCATCCGAAGATCCTCATCCGCGCGCCTCCACGGGTCCGCTTCCTGCCCTCGTGGCGGGCACCGCACCCTGGGCGGGATCCCCGTTCAAGCCCGACCAGCCGCACACCTCCCACTCCCCCTTCGCGGAGCTGGACCGTCAGGCCTGGGCCCGGCTGGCCGACACCATCGAGCAGCCGTTGAACCAGGACGACGTCGACCGGCTGCGCGGCATCGGGGAGCATCTCTCGCTCAACGAGGTCGAACAGATCTACCTGCCGCTGAGCCGGCTGCTCTCGATCTACGTGGAGTCCGCCGCACAGCTTCGCTCCGCGGCCAATGAGTTCCTCGGCGAGCAGACGCTGCGCACCCCCTTCGTGATCGGGGTGGCGGGATCGGTGGCGGTGGGCAAGTCCACCACCGCCCGCGTGCTCCAGGAGATGCTGCGCCGCTGGCCCTCGACTCCGCGGGTGGAGCTGGTCACCACCGACGGCTTCCTCTACCCCAACGCCGAGCTGCAGCGCCGTGGCCTGATGGACCGCAAGGGCTTCCCGGAGGCCTATGACCGCAGGGCGCTGCTGCGGATGGTCTCGGAGGTGAAGTCGGGAAAGCCCGAGGTCCGGGCGCCCTGGTACTCCCACCTGGTCTACGACATCGTCCCGGATCGTGAAGTGGTGATCCGCCAGCCCGATGTGCTCATCGTGGAGGGGCTCAACGTCCTGCAGCCCGCGCGGGTGCGAGAGGACGGAACCACCGGTCTCGCGCTGAGCGACTTCTTCGACTTCTCGATCTACGTCGACGCCAAGCCCAAGCACATCGAGCAGTGGTACGTGGACCGGTTCATGCGCTGGCGCGACGGCGCCTTCGCAGATTCGCAGAGCTACTTCCACCAGTACTCCTTCCTCGACGATGAACAGGCCCAGGCCCGTGCCACTGACATCTGGAACCGGATCAACGGCCCGAACCTGCGCGCGAACATCGCCCCGACCCGTTCCCGGGCTCGTCTGGTGATGGCCAAAGGTGAGGATCACTCGGTCTCCCGCGTCCTGCTGCGCAAGGTCTGACCCTCGACGATGGTTCTGCCCCGCAACGCCCGCCCCCGCAGCCTCCCCACTCCCTGCTCAGGGGGCGCCTGATGGGCCAGGTGCGGATGAGCGAGGCGGGGCGTCGCCAAGGGCAGGAGCAGCATGCTCGGCGCGCCCGGATCTACCGAAGACGCCGGGCCGTGGCGGCGCTGCTGATGCTTGGCGTGCTGGTGCTCATCGGCTACCTCGCGCCCCGCACCTGGGACGCGATGCACGCGGCGCTGGGCGAGGATCAGAGGCTCTCTGAGGTGCCCGGGGACCAGCCCCCGGGCGAGACGGACACGTCGTCGGACTCCGCGCACACTCCCGGGAACTCCGCTGAGCCGTCTCCGGAACCCACCCCGGCGCCCACGCCGGAGCGCGCCCGCGATCCCTCCTGGGATCCGGACTCCGTCCACGTGCTGGTGAACGCGCAGAACCCGTTGGAGCCGAAGGATCACGCCCCCGCTGACCTGGTGGCCCCGGAGGTGCGCACGACCGCTGATAATCAGCTGCTGCTGCGTGAACCTGCGGCGGAGGCACTCGCGCAGCTCATCGATGCCGCGGGCGCGGACGGGCAGGTCCTGGCCATGACCAGCGGCTACCGGTCCTATGACGCGCAGGCCGGGATCTATGCGAACCGGCACGCCGCGGTGGGCACCGAGGAGACCGACGAGCTCGTCGCCCGCCCCGGCTACTCGGAGCACCAGACGGGGCTGGCCGCCGATGTGATCAGTATCGAGAACCCCGACTGCATCCAAGGCGACTGCTTCGCCGACACCCCGGAGGGTGCATGGGTGGCGGAGCACGCCGCGGACCACGGGTTCGTGATCCGCTACCTCGAGGGCGCCCAGGAGATCACCGGCTACGACTTCGAGCCCTGGCACCTGCGCTACGTCGGTCAGGACACCGCACAGGAGGTCGCCGCGGAGGGGCTCACCCTGGAGGAGTACTGGGACCAGCCCGCGGCGGCGGAGTACGACGACGCCGAGCCAGCCCTGCCCTGATCTCCGCCGCGGCCCCCTGATGACCACCCCGAGCCTCCCGCTGACCAGTGCCGGGACAGGATCGTCGGTGTCCTAGACTGCTTGAATGCTCAAGGGATTCAGACATTTCATCACGCGCGGAAACGTCGTGGACCTGGCCACTGCGGTGGTCATCGGCACCGCGTTCACCGCGGTGGTCACCGCACTGGTGGAGGGCGTGCTGATGCCGCTGATCTCCGCGCTGGTCGGCACCCCCGACTTCGACGACTTCGCAGTGGTGGTGCTCAACGACACCCCGATCCGCTTCGGCGTGCTGCTGACCGCAGTCGTGAACTTCCTGCTGATCGCCGGGGCCGTGTACTTCGTGATCATCGCGCCGATGACCCGCATGGTCGAGGCGCGGGAACGCCGCTCCAAGGCCGCTCCCCCAGCGGCGGAGGAGCAGAACATCACGCTGCTTCGGGAGATCCGCGACCAGCTCAAGGCGCAGACCGAGGTCACCAATCCGGCGTTCCTGGCTTCACTGGCCGAGGCCCAGCGGCAGGCGGCCGAGGACGCGGATCAGCAGAGCAGCCCGGGGCCCAGGCGCCACCCGGTGCTGGGCAAGGCCAAAGACGTGGTCTGGGGCAAGGACTAGACCCCACCATGCGTTGAGGGGCGGATTCTGCGACCGTTCGGGGCCCTTCCAGGCCTCAGATAGTCGCAGAATCCGCCCCTCGACGGCAGAATCCGCCCATCGACGAACTGGAGGTGGGTGGGTCAGAGCGCTAGTTCGGCCTTGACAACGTCCGCCAAAGCTTCTGACTCGGCTCGAGCCAGCTCGGCCGTGGGTGCTTCCACCATGACGCGGACCACTGGTTCGGTCCCCGACGGGCGCAGCAGAACCCGACCGGTGGCGCCCAGGCGGGCCTCCACCTCGGCCACTGCATGCTGGACCGGCTGGTGCGTCTTGACCCGGGTGCGGTCCACGCCCTTGACGTTGATCAGCACCTGCGGGAGCCGAGTCATGGCCTCCGCGGCGAGCGTCTGGACGGATTTCCCCGTGGCGGCGACCCGTGCGGCCAGCTGCAGCCCGGTGAGCAGACCATCGCCGGTGGTGGCGTAGTCCGCGAAGATCAGGTGACCCGACTGTTCCCCGCCGAGGTTGTACCCGGCTGCGCGCATCGCGGCGAGCACATACCGGTCACCCACCGCGGTCTCCACGAGCTTGACCCCTGCGGCTTCCATCCCGAGCTTCAGGCCGAGGTTGGACATCACGGTGACGACCAGGGTGTCATCGACCAGGGTCCCGGCTTCCTTCTGCGCGATCGCGAGGATCCCCATGATCTGGTCACCGTCGATGATCTCGCCGGTGTGGTCCACGGCCAGGCAGCGGTCGGCGTCGCCGTCGTGGGCGATGCCCAGGTCTGCCCGGTGCTCGCGCACCGCGTCCTGCAGCGGGCCCAGGTGGGTGGAGCCGTAGCCCTCGTTGATGTTCAGCCCGTCGGGCTCGGCGCCGATGACGATCACCTCGGCTCCGGCGTCGGTGAAGGCCTGCGGGGAGACTCCGGCGGCGGCGCCGTGGGCGCAGTCGAGCACGATCTTGAGCCCCTTTAGGCTGATGCCGTTGAGCGAGCGCAGCAGGTGCACCAGGTAGCGGTCCTCCGCGTCGGCAAAGCGGCTGACCCGTCCGACGTCGGCGCCTGTGGGCCGCGGCGGCGTCAGCCCCATCTCGGTCTCGATGGCGTCCTCGGCCGCGTCGTCGAGCTTGTGACCGCCGCGGGCCAGGAACTTGATCCCGTTGTCGGGGGCGGGATTGTGCGAGGCGGAGATCATCACGCCGAAGTCCGCGTCGATGTCGGCGACCAGGAAGGCCGCGGCGGGAGTGGGGAGCACCCCGGCATCGAAGACGTCGACTCCGCTGCTGGCGATGCCGGCCTGGACCGCGGCGGAGATGAACTCTCCGGAGATGCGCGGGTCCCGCGCCACCACTGCTGTGGGTCGGGTGCCGGGGGTCACCTGCCGGTGGCCGAGGACGGTTGCTGCTGACTGGGAGAGGGTGAGGGCGAGTTCAGCGGTGAGCAGCTCGTTGGCCACACCGCGCACGCCGTCAGTGCCGAAAAGTCGTGCCATGATGACGCCCAGTCTACTGGGCAAGGCCCCCGCAGACGCGAAGAACCCCGCCGGAGAGTCTCCGACGGGGTTCTTCGAGCAGCTGGGGGTCCGGATCAGGACGGCGACTGGCGCCGTCCCGAGCAGTGACCGATCAGCGCTTGGAGTACTGCGGTGCCTTACGGGCCTTCTTGAGACCGGCCTTCTTGCGCTCCACCGCACGGGCGTCGCGAGTCAGGAATCCGGCCTTCTTCAGCGCCGCACGGTTGTGGTCGCGGTCGATCTCGTTGAGCGCGCGGGAGATGCCGAGCCGCAGGGCGCCGGACTGGCCCGAGGGGCCGCCGCCGTCGATGCGGGCGATGACGTCGTAGGCGCCCTTGAGACCCAGCAGGGTGAAGGGATCATTCACTTCCTGCTGGTGCAGCTTGTTGGGGAAGTACTCCTCCAGGCTGCGACCGTTGAGGGTCCACTGGCCGGTGCCCGGGGTGATCCGGACGCGGGCACGCGCGCGCTTGCGTCGACCGATGGCGGCTCCGCCGACGGTCAACGGTGCACGCTCGGACTCGCCGGCGGTCTCCTCGGTGGGGGTTGATTCCGAGGTGTAGCTTGAAAGCTCCTCGGTTTCGGTGAGCTCTTCAGTGTTCTGAGCCACGATTCTCCTTGAAAATTCTAGTGTCGGGTGGCCAGGACTACTGAGTGACCTGGGAGATGTCGAACGGCTTAGGCTGCTGTGCGACGTGCGGGTGCTCAGCACCTGCGTAGACGCGCAGCTTCTTCAGCTGTGCCGTTCCGAGCTTGTTGTGAGGCAACATGCCCTTGACCGCCTGGTAGACAGCGCGGGTCGGGTAGCGCGAGACCATCTCGTTGAAGGTCAGCGACTTGATGCCGCCGGGAAAGCCGGAGTGGCGCCAGTAGCGCTTCTTCTCGGCCTTGTCGCCAGTCATGGCGACCTTCTCGGCGTTGATGATGATGACGAAGTCGCCCATGTCCTGGTGTGGGACGAAGGTCGGCTTGTGCTTGCCGCGCAGCAGCGCGGCAGTCTGGGAGGCGAGACGGCCCAGCACGACGTCAGTCGCGTCGATGACGTGCCACTGGGCGTCGGCGTCGCCAGGCTTCGGGGTGTACGTACGCACGTTGGTATGCCTTCGGTCGATGTTCTACGGTTCAGTGCACTGATTCTCTGGTGTGTGAGAACCACTGAGGATCAGTGACTGTTTCTTCGCGAGTGCGACATCCGGATTCCCAGGTGAGGACTGGGAAAAGACCGGGCCCGTGAGTTCCCCTACAGTCCGCGGAGGCTGACGACCATGCAACTGAGCCGCCTCGACACGGACCCACGCAGGGGTGGACACGCACAACAACCAACAACTATACAGAGCGCCCCCGCCTTTGAGCAAAGTCACTCGCCGGAACGCCTGGCGGTGACCCGTTCTCAGGTCGGGGGCGGTGCTGTGTCATCGGGGCCTCAGCCCCGATCGGGGCTGAGATCTCAGGGGTGACTCAGTGGCTTTTGGCGGCCCGTGGGGCCTTCTCGTAGGCGCCGTCGGACATGTCCTCCAGTTCGCGTCCATTGGTCTCTGGGACCCACTTGAGCACGAAGAACATCGACAGCAGCGCCGAGGCGGCGTAGAAGCCGTAGGCGAAGACCAGCGAGAACGCCGCCATCTCGGGGAAGAGCATCGAGATCAGGAAGTTCGCGGCCCAGTTCGCCGAGGCGGTCACACCCAGCGCGACGGCGCGGACCCGGTTGGGGAACATCTCCCCCAGCAGGACCCACATGAACGGCCCCCAGGTGGCGCCGAAGAAGAGCACGAACACGTTCGCGGATACCAGCGCAATCATGCCCCATGCGCCGGGCAGGGAGACGAGCTCCTCGCCGTCGGCACCCACGTTGACGATCGCCTGGCTGAAGGCCACGGCCATCATGCCCAGCCCGAGCGCCATGCCCGCGGAGCCGACGGCCAGCGGGATCCGGCGGCCCACCCTGTCCACGATGATGATGCCGATGACGGTGGCGACGATGTTCACGCTCGTGGTGATGATCTGGACCAGGAAGGCCTGGTCCTCGGCGATGCCCACCGCCTGCCACAGCGTGTTGGAGTAGTAGAAGATCACGTTGATGCCGACGAACTGCTGGAACACGGCCAGGCCCAGGCCCACCCAGACGATCGGGGTCAGCTTGCCGCTGACGATCAGATCGCGGAACTTCTGCCGCGCCTCCATGTTGATGGTCTCGCGGACCTCCTTGATCTTCTGCGCGATGGCAGACTCACCACGGATGCCCACGATCTCCTCGAGCACCTTCGCGGCCTGCTTGTCCCGACCGCGGGAGACCAGGTAGCGCGGCGACTCAGGGATCGAGGAGGCCAGCAGGGCGTAGAGCAGTGCCGGGCCGGCTTCGAGCAGGAACATCCAGCGCCAGGCCTCCAGGCCGAACCACAGCTCATCCGCCGCGCCGCCGGCGACGTTGGCGACGAAGGCGTTGGAGGAGGCGGCCATGAAGATGCCGATCACGATGGCGAGCTGCCAGGTGGAGCCGAGGCGTCCACGCAGGCGCGTGGGCGCGACCTCGGCGATGTAGGCCGGGGCGATGACCGAGGCCATGCCCACGCCGATGCCGCCGAGCACTCGCCAGAGCACCAGGTCCACGGCGCCGAAGGCCAGGCCGGATCCGATGGCGGAGATGAAGAACAGCGCGGCGGCGACCATCATGGCGCGCTGGCGACCGATGCGGTCGGAGAGGCTGCCGCCGGCCCAGGCGCCGACCATGCAACCGAGCAGGGCCGAGGAGACGGTGAATCCGATGGCGAGGTCGGAGAGGCCGAACTGGGCCTGGATGGGGCCGACCGCCCCGTTGATCACGGCGGTGTCGAAGCCGAAGAGGAAGCCGCCGAACGCGGCGACCAGGACGACCCACGCGACGCCGCCGATGCCGGATTCCTGCGAGCGAGAGGTGGTGCTCATCAGTGGTTGGTTCCTTAACAGGTCAGGGATGAGGGCCTTCGTCAGTGAAGGCAAGCCCGAACGAGTATGGTCCTTGGGCGTGAACCACGCCACCCCCGCGACCCCGCAGGACACAGTCCGCTCAGAGGTGACACGGGTCTCCCGCCCAGTGCTGACGGGGCATCGCGCGTTGACCGCCCGATTCCACCGGCCCATGCGCTGTGGCTGAGATCACAGCAAGACTCGGCTGTCATCCCTGCTCAGCGGGCTGCCGGAGTGCTCTGGTCTGCTCGGCGCGAGCACCCAGCTGCTCCGGCGCCGGGTACTGCACAGACTCCAGGACCAGTCCCCCGGGCGCGGCCAGGCGGACCCGCTGGTCCCAGGCCGGCTCCTCCAGGCGGCGCAGGAGCCAGCCAGGTGCACGGCGCCCCTCCCCCACATCCAGGCACGCCCCCATGAGCGCACGCACCATGTGGTGGCAGAACGCGTCCGCGGTGAGCGCGGCAACGATGACGCCCTCCGCGTCGCGGCGGATGCTGAAGTCGTGGAGCTCGCGGATGGTGCTGTTGCGCTCCCGAGGCCGGCAGAAGCTGCCGAAGTCCTGCAGTCCGGCCACGGAGGCGGCCTCCAGGCGCATCAGCTCGGCATCCAGGGGAACCCGGTGCCAGGCGGTGTCCGAGTGGCGCAGCGGGTCCTGCATCGCCGGCGCGTCGGCGATGCGATAGCGGTAGGTGCGGCTCAGCGCGGAGAACCTCGCGTCGAAGTCCCGCGGCACGATGGAGGCGGCGTAGACGACGACGGCGCCGCGCTCCCGGTGCAGCACTCCGCCAAGACGGCGGATGAGCGCCCTCTCCGGGGTGATCCCCCGGCCTCGGCCGAGCCCGGTGTACTCGGCTTCGCTCAGGTCCAGATGCACGACCTGCCCGCGGGCGTGGACCCCGGCGTCGGTGCGTCCGGCCACGATCATCGGGACCTCGCGGCGGAAGAGCGTGGCGAGTCCCTCGCGCAGAGCCCCCTCCACGGTGCGCAGGCCCGGCTGGGCGGCCCAGCCGTGGAAGGCGCTGCCGTCGTAGGCCAGGTCCAGGCGCACCCGCAGAGAAGGGGCGGAGGGGTCCTCGCGGATGCTCATGCGCTCCCACCTTTCGGTACAGACACCTCAGGCGCCCGCGATCGGTGAGATCGGGGGCGCCTGAGTGGTGCGTGCTGAGAGGTCTACTTCTGACCCTCGGCCTCGGTGGACTCCGCCTGAGCGGACTCCGACTCGGTGGTCGCGGCGTCAGCGGAAGCAGCCTCGGTGGTCTGAGCCTCGGTGGACTCGACCTCGGTGGTCTCTTCCTGTGCCGGCTGCGCGGCGGGGGTCGCGGTGGCCTGCTCGGCCTCCTTGACGACTGCCTGCTTGGGCGAGACGGGCTCCATGACGAGCTCGATGACAGCCATCGGGGCATTGTCGCCCTTGCGGTTGCCGATCTTCACGATGCGGGTGTATCCGCCTTCGCGCTCGGCCATGGCCGGGGCGATCACGGTGAACAGCTCGTGGACGATCGCCTGGTTGGTCGCGCTGTTGGCGCTGATCTTGCCGACGACGCGGCGGCGAGCAGCGATGTCGCCCTGCTTCGCCATGGTGATCAGACGCTCTGCGTAGGGGCGCAGGCGCTTGGCCTTGGTCAGCGTGGTGGTGATCGCGCGGTGCTCGAACAGGTTGGCGGAAAGGTTCGCCAACATCATCTTCTCGTGCGACGGGCTGCCGCCCAGGCGCGGACCCTTGGTGGGGGTAGGCATGGTCTGGTTCTCCTTGAGTGGTGCGCAGTCAGTTCAGTTGAACGTCAGCGCGAATAGTTGTCGTGGGCCGCAGTTCTTCAGAACCGCTGCTGCTCTTCTTCGACGTAGTCCTCGTCGCCAGCTTCCTGGAAGCGAGCCGCGGTCGGGTCGAAGCCTGCCGGGGAATCCTTGAGGCTCAGGCCAAGCTCGACGAGCTTGTCCTTGACCTCGTCGATGGACTTCGCACCGAAGTTGCGAATGTCCATCAGGTCGGCCTCGGAACGTGCCACGAGCTCACCCACGCTGTGGATGCCCTCGCGCTTGAGGCAGTTGTACGACCGCACGGTCAGTTCGAGATCCTCGATCGGCAGAGCCATGTCGGCAGCCAGGGCGGCGTCGGTCGGCGATGGGCCGATCTCGATGCCCTCGGCTGCGACGTTGAGCTCGCGAGCCAGCGAGAACAGCTCGACCAGGGTGGTGCCTGCGGATGCCAGGGCATCGCGGGGCTCCATGGACGGCTTGGTCTCGACGTCGACGGTGAGCTTGTCGAAGTCGGTGCGCTGCTCCACACGAGTCGCCTCGACCTTGAAGGAGACCTTCAGGACCGGGGAGTAGATGGAGTCGACCGGGATGCGGCCGATCTCGGCATCAGCCATCTTGTTCTGTGCAGCTGAGACGTAGCCGCGACCGCGTTCCACGGTCAGCTCCATGTCGAGCTTGCCGTGCTCGTTCAGCGTGGCGAGGTGGAGATCCGGGTTGTGGAACTCCACGCCTGCTGGCGGAGTGATGTCGGCGGCGGTGACGGGACCGGGGCCCTCCTTGCGGAGGTAGGCCACCACGGGCTCGTCATGCTCGGAAGAGACGGAGAGCCGCTTCACGTTCAGGATGAGCTCGGTGACGTCTTCCTTGGTGCCCGCGATGGTGGTGAACTCGTGGAGCACACCATCGATGCGGACGCTGGTGACGGCCGCACCGGGAATGGATGAGAGCAGGGTGCGACGCATGGAGTTGCCGAGGGTGTAGCCGAAGCCCGGCTCGAGGGGCTCGATGACGAAGCGGGAGCGATTGTCGGCGACAACTTCTTCGGTCAGCGTGGGGCGCTGTGCAATGAGCACTGATTGTTCCTTTCAGAGTGCGTCCGCTATATGACGCATTCTCACTGAGTAATGATGCTCGACCCACCCCCGGCGCTGCGGCCGGGGGCAGGTTCTAATGTCTTGTTAAAGAAGTTGCTCAGACGCGGCGGCGCTTGGGCGGGCGGCAGCCATTGTGCGCGCTCGGGGTGACGTCCGAGATGGAGCCGACCTCGAGGCCTGCGGCCTGCAGCGAGCGGATCGCGGTTTCGCGGCCCGAGCCGGGTCCCTTGACGAAGACCTCGACCTTCTTCATCCCGTGCTCCTGTGCGCGCTTGGCGGCCTGCTCGGCGGCCAGCTGCGCGGCGAAAGGAGTCGACTTGCGTGAACCCTTGAATCCCACTTCACCGGAGGACGCCCAGGACACGACTGCGCCCTGCGGGTCGGTGATGGAGACGATGGTGTTGTTGAAGGTCGACTTGATGTGAGCCTGACCCTGAGTGATGTTCTTGCTGACTTTGCGGCGCGGCTTGCGGGCCGCTGCGCGTGACTTTGGTGGCATTTCTTCTCCGTGACTGAGTTCTTCGGATCAACTGCTGACTCGGTGTGAGCCGGCGCTGCTGAACTACTTCTTCTTACCTGCGACGGTCTTCTTCGAGCCCTTACGGGTACGAGCGTTGGTCTTGGTGCGCTGACCGCGGACCGGAAGGCCGCGACGGTGGCGGATACCTTCGTAAGAGCCGATCTCGACCTTGCGGCGGATGTCAGCAGCGACCTCACGACGAAGGTCACCCTCGACGGTGAGATTGCTCTCGATGTAGTCACGCAGAGAGATCAGCTGATCGTCAGTCAGATCCTTCACGCGGGTACCAGCTTCGATACCGGTTGCTTGCAGGGCTGCTTCGGCGCTCGTGCGCCCAACGCCATAGATATAAGTGAGTGCGATCACCGTGCGCTTTTCGCGCGGGATGTCTACACCTGCCAGACGTGCCACAGTGGCAGTCCTCCTTGTTCTCTTCCGAAGGTCTTCAGCAGTGCAATTCCCTCTGGGACCCTCTCGGACCCGACATCGGAGGTGATGTCATCAGCGGGTCCCCGGCCTTCGGAAACCGGGGGTGTGCTCGTCCAGCTCAGTGACGGGCTGCACTGCATATGATGTGAGCTGTCCAGCGCGGGTGCGCCCTCACTTACGTGTAGTAAGTGGAGGACTCAGCCCTGGCGCTGCTTGTGGCGTGGGTTGCTCTTGCAGATCACACGGATCACGCCGCTGCGGCGGATGACTTTGCAGTCAGTGCAGATCTGCTTCACGCTCGGCTGAACCTTCATGGGTTCTCCTCTTATTCGGTCGCGTGCGACAGGTTTTTACGTTGACCGACGCGTTCGTCGACTCACTTATAGCGGTAGACGATGCGCCCACGGTTGAGGTCATACGGGCTCATCTCCACCACTACGCGATCCTCGGGGAGGATGCGAATGTAGTGCTGGCGCATCTTGCCCGAAATGGTCGCGAGGACGACGTGCTCGTTCTCCAGACGCACGCGGAACATTGCATTCGGCAGAGCTTCAGAAACCCGGCCCTCTACTTCGATGACGCCTTCTTTTTTACCCATATGCTCCACATACCGTTCGCGACCCCCTGCCCTCCGTCGCCGACACTGCGGCGCAGTGTGGTTCCGGATGACCGAAGGGTCTGATTCGATTGCTGCGGCGCCTCTGGATCGGACATGCAGGCACAGTATGCAGGCATGCAGAACCGCAGAGACAACCAGCAGTACAGCCTACAGGACGGTTCCGCCCTGGACAACTTCTCTTGCAAGGGCCCGACGACGCAGCGGTCGTGCCGACGCGGACCCTGGTGCAGTGCTCGATCCCCGCTAGGGTTCGGTGCCCGATCCGACGCTAGGGCAGCGGTACCGGGGTGACGCCCAGGGGCGCGAGCGCGGCGGCCCCGCCGTCGGCGGCGGTTAGCACCCAGATGCCGCCTTCGTGGCGGGCCACGGAGTGCTCCCACTGGCTGGCCCGGGAGCCGTCGCTGGTGACCACGGTCCAGTCGTCTTCGAGGACCTTGGTCTCGATGCCGCCGCGGGTGAGCATCGGCTCGATGGCCAGTGCCATGCCGGGGCGGATCTTCGCGCCCTTCATACCGGTGGCGTAGTTGAACACATCTGGAGGCATGTGCATCTGTGACCCGATGCCGTGGCCCACGTAGTCCTCCAGGATGCCGAGCTTCTTGCCGGGCTGCGCGGAGACGTAGTCTTCGATGGCCTCGCCGATCTCGCCGGTGCTCTTGGCGGTCGCGAAGGCCGCGATCCCCCGCCACATGGCCGCCTCGGTGATCCGGGAGAGCCGTTCGTCCTCAGGGTCCGCGGTGCCGTCCTGGGAGGAGCCCAGGACCAGGGTGCGCGCCGAATCGGAGTGCCAGCCTTCGATGATGCAGCCGCCATCGATCTTGATCACGTCGCCGGCGCTCAGGACCCGCTCCCCCGGGATGCCGTGGACGACCTCGTCGTTGACCGAGGCACAGATGTAGCCGGGGAACCCGTGGTAGTTCAGGAAGTTGGGTTTGGCGCCGCGGGCGGTGATGATCTCGGCGAACACATCGTTGAGCTCGCCGGTGCTCACTCCGGGTGCGGCGGCTGCGAGCGTGGCCTCCAGGGCCTCGTTGAGGATCGTTCCTGCGGCACCCATGTGGCGCAGCTGTTCCTCTGACTTGAGCTCGATCCGGCTGCGCGAGAACATCAGGACTTCAGTGCTTCCATGATGCGCGTGTTGACCTGGTCCATCGGGCCCAGTCCGTCGACGCGGCGGACCAGCCCGCGGGCGTCGTACTCTGCGATCATCGGGGCGGTCTCGGATTCGAAGATCTCCAGCCGGCGGCGGATGGCGCCCTCGTCGGCGTCGTCCTCCCGGCCCTCGATCTCGGCCCGCTTCTTCAGCCGCATGATGAGCTCCTCGCGGTCAGCGGTGAGCTCCAGCACCACGTCGAGGCTCACGTCGAGGCGAGACAGCATCTCATCGAGCGCCGCGACCTGCGTGCGGTTGCGCGGGTAGCCGTCGAGCAGGAAGCCGTTCTTGGCGTCCTCCCAGGTGAGTCGGTCTTCGACCATCCGGTTGGTGACGGAGTCCGGAACCAGGTCCCCGGCGTCCACGTAGCCCTGAGCCTCGCGTCCGAGTTCGGTCTGTTCCTTGATGTTCACCCGGAAGATGTCACCGGTGGAGATGGCGACGATGCCTAGGTCCTCGGAGATCCGCTTCGACTGGGTGCCCTTGCCTGAACCGGCAGGCCCGACTATCAACATGCGCGTCATCGCAGCAACCCTTCATAGTTCCGTTGTTCCATCTGTGCGTTGATCTGTTTCACCGTGGTCAGGCCGACGCCGACCATGATCAGGATCGAAGTGCCGCCGAACGGGAAGTTCTGGTTCGCGCCGATCAGCACGAAGGCGATCAACGGGATCAGGGCGATCAGACCCAGGTAGAGCGCACCGGGGAAGGTGATCCGGGAGATCACATAGGCCAGATAGCTCTCGGTGGGCTTGCCTGCTCGGATCCCGGGGATGAACCCGCCGAACTTGCGCATGTTCTCGGCGACCTCGTTCGGGTTGAACGTGATCGTGACGTAGAAGTAGGTGAAGAAGATGGTCATCAGGAAGAACACCGCCATATAGAGCGGGTGTGTTCCGCCGACGAAGTACGTCTGGATGAACTGGATGAAGGCGGAGGGCTCTTCGCCCGGTCCGGGCTGGTTGAACTGCGCCAGCACGGAGGGGAGCATCAGCACCGAGGAGGCGAAGATGACCGGGATGACACCGGCCATGTTGACCTTGATCGGGATGTAGGTCGAGGTTCCGCCGACAGTGCGACGGCCAACCTGGCGCTTGGCGTACTGGACCGGCACGCGACGCTGGGACTGCTCCACGAAGACGACGGCCGCGATGGTGACCAGACCGATCAGCATCACCAGGCCGAAGGTCCGCCAGCCCTGGGTGTTCCAGATCTCGCCCATGGCGCCAGGGAATCCGGCGGCGATGGAGACGAAGATCAGGATGGACATGCCGTTGCCGACGCCGCGTTCGGTGATCTGCTCGCCGAGCCACATGATCAGCGCGACACCGGTGACCAGGGCGAGGATCATCAGCAGCACGACCGGAAGGGCGTCACTGGTGATGATCGGGATGTCGCAGCCCAGCAGCGTGCCGGTGCGCGCTGTGGACACCAGCGTGGTGGCGTTCAGCGTCGCCAGGGCGATGGTGAGGTACCGCGTGTACTGGGTCAGCTTGGACTGGCCCTGAGGCCCCTCCCGCTGGAGGTTCTCGAAGCGCGGGATGACCACGCGCAGCAGCTGCACGATGATCGCCGCGGTGATGTAGGGCATGATGCCGAGCGCGAAGATGGACACCTGGAGCAAGGCTCCGCCGGAGAACATGTTCACGAAGGAATAGAGGCCGCCCTCAGTGGTTCCCAGTGCCAGGCACTGCTGCACTGCTGAGTAGTCCACCCCGGGTGCCGGGATGAATGCGCCGATGCGGTAGATCGCGATGATCGCGATGGTGAACCAGATCTTTCGACGCAGGTCGGGTGTCTTGAACACCCTTGCGATCGCGCTGAACAAGCGGCCTCCTGATGCGTGAATTGCCGTTGCGCGGCCTTCGGCCGCACAGTCAGTCATACTAACGCGCGGTGCGCACGGGGAAAGAATCCTGCGACCGGGATCGGTCAGGATATGACAAGACCCCCGTGGGAACCACGGGGGTCTTGATCATGGAGAGCCGATCAGGCCTGCTTGGAAGCAGCCTTCATCGGCAGCTGCTCGGTAGAACCACCGGCAGCCTTGATCTTGTCTTCGGCGCTGGCCGAGAAGGCGTGAGCCTTCACGGTCACGGCGACGGAGATGTCTCCGGAGCCGAGGACCTTCACCGGGCGGCCCTTGCGAGCAGCCCCCTTGGCGATCAGGTCATCGGCATGCACGGTGCCGCCCTCGGGGAACATCTCGCCAAGCTTGGTCAGGTTGACCGGCGAGTACTCCACGCGGAACGGGTTCTTGAAGCCGCGAAGCTTCGGAAGGCGCATGTGCAGCGGAAGCTGACCACCCTCGAAGCCCGCGCGGACCTGGTAACGAGCCTTCGTGCCCTTGGTACCACGGCCTGCGGTCTTGCCCTTGGAGGCTTCACCACGTCCCACACGGATGCGGGACTTCTTGGAGCCGCGTGCTGGACGCAGATCGTGGACCTTGAGGACGTTGGAATCTTCAGCGGTGTTCTCTGGCATCCTTAGTTCGCCTCCTCAGCCTTCACTAGATGCTTCACACTGTTGAGCATGCCCACGGTCACGGCGTCGGCGTCACGGACCACGGTGTGGCCGATTCGCTTCAGACCAAGCGAGCGAACAGTCTCGCGGTGCTTGGGGTTGGCGCCGATCAGGGACTTCACCTGAGTGACGGTGAGCTTGTGCTCGCCGACCTTCAGGTTGCGCACGGTGTTGTAGTTGACGGTACTGCGCAAAGTCATGCACCTGCCTTCTGTGCACGGGCTTCGCGGTCAGCCGCCATGGTACGCAGCATCCGGGCCGGTGCGATCTCGTCGAGAGCCTTGCCGCGGCGTGCTGCCACGGCTTCGGGCTCTTCGAGCTGCTTGAGGGCGTCGATGGTGCCGTGAACGATGTTGATGGCGTTCACCGAGCCCATGGACTTGGTCAGCACGTCGTGGATGCCTGCGCATTCCAGGACTGCACGGACCGGACCGCCGGCGATCACACCGGTACCCGGTGCGGCGGGACGAAGCAGGACGACACCGGCTGCATCCTCACCCTTGACCAGGTGCGGGATGGTGGAGCCGACGCGGGGGACGCGGAAGAAGCTCTTCTTGGCCTCCTCCACACCCTTGGCGATGGCTGCCGGAACTTCCTTGGCCTTGCCGTAGCCGACGCCGACCAGGCCGTCGCCGTCACCGACGATGACGAGGGCGGTGAAGCTGAAGCGACGACCACCCTTGACGACCTTGGAGACGCGGTTGATGGTCACGACGCGCTCGAGGAACTTGTCCTTCTCCTCTTCGCGGCCGCCACGACCGCCACGACCGCCGCGGCCGCCGCTTTCGCTGCGACCACCACGACCGCCACGGTTGTCACCGCGGCCGCCGCGGTCACCGCGAGCAGCATTGCTGTTCTCGCCGGCGGCCTGAGTCTGCGGTGCAGTCTCGGGAGCGGCGGTTTCCTTGGCCTCAGTCACAGACGAGTCCTTCTCAGGGTTGTTTGCGTTCTCACTCACAGCTTCAGACCACCTTCCCGGGCGCCGTCGGCGACAGCGGCCACGCGACCGTGGTACTTGTTGCCGCCGCGGTCGAAGACCACAGCGTCGATGCCGGCTGCCTTGGCGCGCTCGGCGACCATTTCGCCGACCTTCTTCGCCTTGGCGGTCTTGTCGCCGTCGAAGCTGCGCAGGTCTGCCTCCATAGTGGTGGCGGAGACCAGGGTCGTTCCCTCGAGGTCGTTGACGACTTGAGCGACCATGTGGCGAGCGGAACGGTTGACCACCAGGCGCGGACGCTCAGCGGATCCGTTGAGCTTCTTGCGCAGGCGGAGGTGGCGGCGGCCGCGGGCAGCGGATTTGGATTTGCCCTTGATACCAATAGCCATGGTTTACTTACCTGCCTTTCCGGCCTTGCGGCGAACCTGCTCGCCCTCGTAACGCACGCCCTTGCCCTTGTACGGGTCGGGACGGCGCAGTTTACGGATGTTGGCGGCGACCTCGCCGACCTGCTGCTTGTCGATACCGCTGACAGACAGCTTGGTGGCGCTCGCAACCTCGAAGGTGATGCCCTGGGGGGCCTTCACCGGAACCGGGTGTGAGTAGCCGAGTGCGAACTCCAGATCGGAGCCCTTGGCCAGCACACGGTAACCGGTGCCGACGATCTCGAGCTTCTTGGAGTAGCCCTCGGTGACACCGATGATCATGTTCTGGACCAGGGTGCGGCTGAGGCCGTGGAGTGAACGCGATTCGCGCTCATCGTTGGGACGGGACACCGTAAGGGTGCCGTCCTCTTCTGAGACGGTGATGCCTTCGGCAAGCGTGCGGGAGAGTTCGCCCTTAGGTCCCTTGACAGAGACCTCGCGACCTTCCAGCTTGACCTCGACGCCGGCAGGGATGGTGATCGGAAGACGACCGATGCGTGACATAGTGCTTCGACTCCTTCCGGTTACCAGACGTAGGCGAGGACTTCCCCACCTACACCCTTCTTGGCTGCCTGCCGGTCAGTGAGGAGACCGGAGGACGTGGACAGAATTGCGATGCCGAGGCCGCCCAGAACGTGAGGGAGGTTGGTGGACTTCGCGTAGACCCGGAGACCGGGCTTGGAGATGCGGCGCAGGCCGGCGATCGAACGCTCACGGTTCGGGCCGAACTTGAGGTCGATGGCCAGGGTCTTTCCGACCTCGGCCTCTTCCTCGCGCCATTCAGAGATGTAGCCTTCCGCCTTCAGGATGTCAGCCAAGCGAACCTTCAGCTTGGAGCTGGGCATTGAGACCTGATCGTGGAAAGCCGAGTTGGCATTGCGCAGACGTGTCAGCATGTCTGCAACTGGGTCAGTCATTGTCATGAGGGGCTTCTGCCCTTCCTCGCCGTGGTTTCAGATCTCCGAAGGAACTCGATCCTCCGAGGTGAGTCGGAGGGTTCGGAACCTCTGGTGAAAGGACCTGCGGCGTAGATACTGTTATTCGGTCTTGAAGGGGAAGCCCAGCGCCTTGAGCAGCGCGCGGCCTTCCTCATCAGTCTTCGCGGTGGTCACCACAGTGATGTCCATGCCGCGAGGGCGATCGATCTTGTCCTGATCGATCTCGTGGAACACCGACTGTTCGGTCAGACCGAAGGTGTAGTTGCCGTTGCCGTCGAACTGCTTGCCGCTGAGTCCGCGGAAATCGCGGATACGGGGCAGCGCGAGGGTCACCAGGCGGTCCACAAACTCCCACATGCGGTCGCCGCGCAGCGTGGTGTGCGTGCCGATCGGCTGTCCTTCGCGCAGCTTGAACTGGGCGATGGACTTCCGAGCGCGCGTCACCTTGGGCTTCTGACCGGTGATCTTGGTCAGGTCCTCGACGGCGCCCTGGATGAGCTTGGAGTCGCGAGCTGCCTCGCCGACGCCCATGTTGACCACGACCTTGACCAGGCCGGGGATCTCCATGACGTTGGAGTATCCAAACTCTTCCTGCAGCGTGGAGCGGATCTCCGCGCGGTATTTGCCCTTGAGCCGGGGCGTGGTCTGCTCAGTCTGGCTCTGAACCTCAGTCATCACAGGTCCTTTCCGGAAGCTTTGGCGAAGCGGATGCGCACGGTCTTGCTGACGCCATCACGCTCCACGGTCTCCTGCCGGTAGCCGACGCGAGTGGGCTTGCCCGTCTCGGGGTCGACCACAGCGACGTTGGAGATGTGGATAGCAGCCTCAGACTCCACGATGCCGCCCTCGGTGCTGCCGAACTGGCCTGCACGGAGGTGGCGCTTCATGCGGTTCACGCCTTCGACGATGACGCGTTCCTTGGCTGGGAGGACCTGCAGGACTTTGCCCTGCTTGCCCTTGTCTTTGCCGGTGAGGATCTGGACGAGGTCGTCCTTCTTGATCTTGGCCATGAGTCAGAGCACCTCCGGGGCGAGCGAGACGATCTTCATGAACTTCTTGTCGCGCAGCTCGCGACCGACGGGACCGAAGATACGGGTTCCGCGCGGTTCTGGAGTCTCACCCTTGAGGATCACAGCAGCGTTCTCATCGAAGCTGATGTAGGACCCGTCGTTGCGACGGATCTTCTTCTTGGTGCGCACGACAACAGCCTTGATGACGTCGCCCTTCTTGACGTTTCCGCCCGGAATTGCGTCCTTGACGGTGGCGACGAATGTGTCGCCGATACCTGCATAGCGGCGTCCGGATCCACCGAGGACACGGATGACAAGGACTTCCTTGGCACCGGTGTTATCGGCGATCTTGAGCCGCGATTCCTGTTGAATCACTTGTTTTCTCCTGTCGTCTCACTGGTTCTCGCACTCGTGTCGAGCCTTGTGGAACTTCTAGCCTGAGTCGGACACCTGTGCGGCGATCACGCCGCCCGGTGTTCCGACTTACCTGACAAGTCCCCTGGCCGCTTACCCACACACTCTCCATCCCTGTACAGGACGGGCAGTTGAATGCATGGCCGAGGCGGCGTTTCCCGGGGCCCCTGGAGGCCCTTTCGGGGACGTGCGCTGTCCTTTGAGGTGGATAGCCTCATCTATAAGGGCGCACAGCCTCAATATCCTACACGAGATACACCGAAGGCCCAACTTCCACACCCGCAGGTGTGAGAGTCGGGCCTTCGGAGGCACGCAGGATGAGCAGTGCTTCGGGATCAGGCGCAGCTGCTGCGCCGACCCCGAAGCACCAGGATCACTCTGCCTTTTCGACGATCTCGGCCAGCCGCCAGCGCTTGGACGCCGACAGCGGACGGGTCTCGGCGATCACCACAGTGTCGCCCACACCTGCCTGCTCGTTCTCATCGTGTGCCATGAATTTGGTGTGCCGCTTCATGATCTTGCCGTACAGGCCGTGCTTACGACGGTCCTCGACCTCGACGACGATGGTTTTATTCATCTTGTCGGAGACGACGACGCCGCGCAGGGTCTTACGGTCGTTGCGGGTCTCTGCAGTTGCTTCACTCATGCTCAGTCCTCAGTCTTCTTCTCGTTCTGCTCATCAGCCGAATCCGAGGAGTCCGCGGCGGCATCGACATTCTCACGAATGCCCAGCTCACGCTCACGCACCACGGTGTAGATCCGGGCGATGTCGCGCTTGATGTCCTTCAGCCGGCTGGAGCTCTCCAGCTGGCCGGTGGCGGACTGGAAGCGGAGGTTGAACAGCTCTTCCTTGGAAGAGCGCAGCGCCTCTGACAGGCCTGCTGAGTCCATCTCTGCGAGCTTCTCAACGGTCAGCTCTTTGGTTCCAACTGCCATTGTCACTCACCACTCTCTCGGCTGATCACGCGTGCCCTCATGGGCAGCTTGTGGATTGCCAGGCGGAGCGCCTCTTTGGCGACTTCCTCCGTGACACCGGACAGCTCGAACATGATGCGTCCGGGCTTGACGTTGGCGATCCACCACTCCGGGGAACCCTTACCGGAGCCCATGCGGACCTCGGCAGGCTTCTTCGTGAGCGGCTGGTCCGGGTAGATGTTGATCCAGACCTTGCCGCCACGCTTGATGTGGCGGGTCATGGCGATACGCGCAGATTCGATCTGGCGGTTCGTCACGTAGGCAGGATCAAGGGCCTGGATGCCGTACTCGCCGAAGGCGAGCTCGGTTCCACCCTTGGCCCGCCCGCGGCGCTTGGGCCGGTGCGGCTTGCGGTACTTGACTCGACGGGGCATCAACATCAGTTCTGCCCTCCTTCAGCACCAGATCCGGCTTCGGCGGGTGCCTGGGCACCAGCTTCGCGTCCGCGGCCTGGGCCACGACGACGACGCTCTTCGCCTCCACCACGGGGTCCACCACGACCACCACGGGCTCCACCGCGGCCGGAAGGCTGTGCAGCCTGCTGCGCGGCGAGTTCCTTGGCGGTGAGATCGCCCTTGTAGACCCAGACCTTCACGCCGATGCGGCCGAAGGTGGTCTTGGCCTCGTGCTTGCCGAAGTCGATGTTCGCGCGCAGGGTGTGCAGCGGAACGCGACCTTCTCGGTAGAACTCGGAGCGGGACATCTCTGCACCGCCGAGGCGGCCAGCGCACTGGATACGAATACCCTTTGCTCCTGAACGCATCGCGGAGGTGATGGCCTTCTTCATCGCGCGGCGGAACGCCACGCGAGCGGCGAGCTGCTCTGCCACACCCTGGGCGACCAGCTGAGCATCGGTCTCGGGGCTCTTGACCTCGAGGATGTTCAGCTGGATCTGCTTGGCGGTGAGCTTCTCCAGCTCGCTGCGGATCCGGTCCGCCTCGGCGCCGCGGCGACCGATGACGATGCCTGGCCGCGCAGTGTGGATATCCACACGGACGCGATCGCGGGTGCGCTCGATCTCAACCTTCGAGATGCCGGCGCGCTCCACGGACTTGGCCAGCAGTTCACGAATCTGGACATCCTCTTTCACGAAGTCCTTGTAACGCTGCCCGGCCTTGGTCGAGTCGGCGTACCAGTGCGAAACGTGGTCAGTGGTGATGCCCAGACGGAAACCATTGGGGTTGATCTTCTGTCCCACTACTGATCCCCACCTTTCTCTTCGGCGCCGACCACGATGGTGACGTGGCTGGTGCGCTTGTTGATGCGGAACGCCCGGCCTTGAGCCCTGGGACGGAACCGCTTCATGGTCGGACCTTCGTCGACGCGTGCCTCGGTGATGAAGAAGGCGTCCTCGTTAAAGGCGACTCCTTCCTTGTCTGCGTGCTGGCGAGCATTCGCCAGCGCAGAAGCGACCACCTTGGCCACCGGCTCTGTAGCGCCCTGGGGGGCGAACTTCAGAATTGCCAGTGCTTCGTTGGCCTGCTTGCCGCGGACAAGGTCGACGACGCGCCGGGCCTTCATAGGCGTCACACGCAGGTAGCGCGCAATTGCCTTGGCTTCCATTGCTTTCCTTCTCTCGTCTTGTGACACGAAGTACAAGCTCGCGATCGTTCCTCGGATGAGGAAGCGATCAGCGGCGCTTGCCCTTCTTGTCGTCCTTCACATGGCCGCGGAATGTACGCGTCGGAGCGAACTCGCCGAGCTTGTGCCCGACCATCGACTCAGTGATGAACACGGGGATGTGCTTGCGTCCGTCGTGCACGGCCAAGGTGTGGCCGAGCATGTCGGGGATGATCATGGAACGGCGGGACCATGTCTTGATGACATTCTTGGTGCCCTTTTCGTTCTCAGCGACGACCTTGAGGTACAGGTGCTGATCTACGAAGGGGCCCTTCTTCAAGCTGCGTGGCATGTCTCCAGGCTCCTATCGCTTGTTCTTGGTACGACGGCGACGCACGATGAGCTTGTCGCTTTCCTTGTTCGGACGGCGGGTGCGCCCTTCCGGCTTGCCATTCGGGTTGACCGGATGACGACCGCCGGAGGTCTTGCCCTCGCCACCACCGTGCGGGTGGTCGACCGGGTTCATCACAACACCGCGGACGGTCGGACGAACGCCCTTCCAGCGCATGCGTCCAGCCTTGCCCCAGTTGATGTTGGACTGCTCGGCGTTGCCCACCTGACCGATGGTCGCGCGGCAGCGAACATCGACGTTGCGGACTTCGCCGGAGGGCAGACGCAGCTGGGCGAACTTGCCCTCGCGGGCCACCAGCTGGATGCCTGCACCTGCGGAACGGCCGAGCTTGGCGCCGCCTGCTGGCCGCAGCTCCACTGCGTGCACCACGGTGCCGAGTGGGATGTTGCGCAGCGGCAGGTTGTTGCCTGGCTTGATGTCAGCGTTGGCGCCGGACTCCACGGCAGCACCCTGCTCCAGCTTGGCCGGAGCCAAGATGTAGCGCTTGGTGCCATCGATGAAGTGCAGCAGAGCGATACGGGCGGTGCGGTTCGGGTCGTACTCGATGTGAGCGACCTTCGCCGGCACGCCGTCTTTGTCTGCACGACGGAAATCGATCACACGGTACTGGCGCTTGTGGCCACCACCCTTGTGACGAGTGGTGATCTTGCCCGAGCTGTTTCGGCCGCCGGTTTTGGACAGCGGACGCAGCAGGGACTTCTCCGGGGTGTCCCGGGTGATCTCTGCAAAGTCGGCCACAGACGAGCCGCGTTGGCCCGGTGTGTTCGGCTTGAGGTTACGGATAGCCATATTCTTCTTCCTCGATCAAGTGGTTCCGATCAGCCCAATCAGGCTGCGGATCCTCCGAAGATGTCAATGTTGTGTCCCTCTTTGAGGGTGATGATCGCACGCTTGGTACCGGTGCGTGAGCCCCATCCGAACTTGGTGCGCTTGCGCTTGCCAGCTCGGTTGATGGTGTTGACCGAGTCGACGCGCACGGAGAAGATCTTCTCCACGGCGTACTTGATCTCGGACTTCGTGGCCCGGGGGTCCACCAGGAAGGTGAACTTGCCCTCATCGATCAGGCTGTAGGACTTCTCTGACACGACGGGTGCGATGACGACGTCGCGCGGGTCCTTGCTTGTCAGGACGCTCACTTGGTCTCCTCCTTCGCAGTTCCCTGTGCCAGGAAGGCGTCATAGCCGGCCTGCGTGAACACGATGTCATCAGAGACGATGACGTCGTAGGTGTTCAGCTGATCGGCGTACAGGGTGTGGACGTGCGGCAGGTTGCGGGTCGAGAGCGCGGCGATGTCATCGCTGCGATCGAGCACGACCAGCCAGTTGCGGTTCGCTCCACCGAGACCTGCCAGCGCAGCCTTGGCCGCCTTCGTCGAGGCCTGGTCGGTGACCAGTGCGTCCACGACGATGATGCGGTCGTTGCGTGCCCGGTCCGAGAGGGCACCGCGCAGGGCGGCGGCCTTCATCTTCTTGGGCGTGCGCTGGGAGTAGTCGCGGGGCTGCGGTCCGTGGACCACGCCGCCGCCGACCATGTGAGGGCCGCGCAGCGAGCCCTGACGAGCACGACCGGTGCCCTTCTGCCGGAACGGCTTGGCGCCGGTGCCGGAGACCTCTGCACGGGTCTTGGTCTTGTGGGTGCCCTGGCGAGCCGCGGCCCGCTGAGCGACGACCACCTGGTGGATCAGCGCGACATTGGTCTTGGCGTCGAATACTTCGGCGGGGAAGTCGACAGAAACCTTGTTGGCCATGTGGATCATGCTCCCTTCACTGCAGTGCGGACCAGGACGACCTGGCCGCGAGCACCCGGAAGGGCACCCTTGATGAGCAGCAGGTTCTTCTCGGGGTCCACTGCGTGGACGGTCAGGTTATGGGTGGTCTGACGGACGCCGCCCATCCGACCTGCCATGCGCAGACCCTTGAAGACGCGGCCCGGAGTGGATGCGCCGCCGATGGAGCCTGGCTTGCGGTGGTTCTTGTGCGAACCGTGCGAGGCGCCCACACCGGCAAAGCCGTGACGCTTCATGACGCCGGCGAAGCCTTTGCCCTTGGTCTTGCCGATGACATCGACCTTCTGGCCGGTCTCGAAAGACTCGACGGTGAGGTCCTGTCCGAGCTCGTAAGAGCCGGAGTCACCGGTGCGGATCTCCACGACGTGGCGGCGTGGGGTCACGCCGGCCTTCTCAAAGTGGCCTGCCAGCGGCTTGGTCACCTTGCGGGGATCGATGCGTCCGAAACCGATCTGGACGGAGTTGTATCCGTCGCTGTCGGTGGTGCGGACCTGGGTCACGACGTTGGAGTCGGCCTGGACAACAGTGACTGGGATGAGAACGTTGTTCTCGTCCCAGACCTGGGTCATGCCGAGCTTCGTGCCCAGCAGTCCCTTGACGTTCAGTTCAACGCGGGAAATATTGGTCATAGTGTTCTCAGCACCTCCCTGCTAGAGCTTGATCTCGATATTGACGTCTGCAGGCAGGTCGAGTCGCATCAGGGAGTCGACGGCCTTGGGCGTCGGGTCCACGATGTCGATCAAGCGCTTGTGAGTGCGCATCTCGAAGTGCTCGCGAGAGTCTTTGTACTTGTGGGGAGAACGGATCACGGCATACACGTTCTTCTCGGTGGGCAGCGGCACTGGGCCGACAACCGTTGCACCAGCACGTGTGACCGTGTCGACGATCTTCCGGGCCGAGGTGTCGATGACTTCGTGGTCATACGACTTCAGCCGGATGCGGATTTTCTGTCCCGCCATGCGTTGAGCCTCTTTCTGATGTTCTGACATTCGTCTTACGTCGCAGCCCAAGACTGTGACGGAGCCATAGGGGCTCCCAGAGAGGCATTCAGCGCTGGCTCCCTCGCGGGGCAGGCGGTGCTGACCTTCTGCAGTTATGGGCTGCGCATGTTCACCGGCATCCGCTCGGTCTCCCGAGTCTGATGATGCGTGGAGAAGATGCACGACCCGATCAGTCCGAATCCGTGCCTGCGAGCTCTGCGTGAAGCAGATCTCTACGGGTTCCTCGGACTGACGGGTATCCGACCCCCGCGGTCGGGCGTGTCGCTTATATGAGCAGGAAAACTGCGCACAGCGAAACAGTTCGCGGGCATCGATATTGAAGTTCTGTTATTCGCTCCACACGGTGGACCCGAGGGCACACCGGGGCATGGCGCCCGTGAGCAACCTGTCTATTCTCACATAGATCTACACCCATGACAAACACGAGACCCCGGTGGCCTAAGCCACCGGGGTCTCGTGTTCATCGAGCCGCTCAGCCCTGAGTCTGAGCAGTGGTGAATCTCAGCTCAGATCTGAGCACCCATCATGATCGAGTTGTTTACTTCAGGATCTTGACGACTCGACCTGACCCAACGGTGCGTCCACCCTCGCGGATGGCGAAGCCGAGGCCCTCTTCCATGGCGATCTCCTGGATGAGCTCAACGGTCATCTCAGTGTTGTCACCGGGCATGACCATCTCGGTGCCCTCGGGCAGCGAGATGACGCCGGTGACGTCGGTGGTCCGGAAGTAGAACTGCGGACGGTAGTTGGTGTAGAAGGGGTTGTGGCGACCGCCCTCATCCTTGGAGAGGATGTAGACGTTGGCCTCAAACTGGGTGTGCGGGGTGATGGAGTTGGGGGCAGCCACAACCTGGCCGCGCTCAACGTCATCGCGCTTCAGACCGCGAAGCAGCAGACCACAGTTCTCGCCGGCCCATGCCTCGTCGAGCTGCTTGTGGAACATCTCGATACCCGTGACGGTGGTCTTCTGCTTCGGACGAATTCCGAGGATCTCGATCTCGGAGTTGATCTTCAGCGTGCCGCGCTCGGCGCGACCGGTGACCACGGTGCCGCGGCCGGTGATGGTGAAGACGTCCTCGATGGGCATCAGGAACGGCTTGTCCTTGTCGCGCTCTGGCTCCGGGATGAAGGTATCCACGGCTTCCATCAGCTCTTCGACGGTCTTGACCCACTCGGCGTCGCCCTCGAGAGCCTTCAGGCCTGAGGTGCGGATGACCGGTGCGTTGTCGCCGTCGTAGCCCTGTGAATCCAGGAGCTCGCGGACCTCCATCTCGACGAGGTCCAGGAGCTCTTCGTCCTCGACCATGTCGGACTTGTTCAGTGCGACCAGCAGGGAGGGGACACCAACCTGGCGGGCGAGCAGGACGTGCTCGCGAGTCTGTGCCATCGGACCGTCAGTGGCGGCGACGACCAGGATCGCGCCGTCCATCTGTGCAGCACCGGTGATCATGTTCTTCACGTAGTCAGCGTGACCGGGGGCGTCCACGTGTGCATAGTGGCGCTTGTCGGTCTGGTACTCCACGTGGGAGACGTTGATCGTGATGCCGCGCTCGCGCTCCTCGGGAGCGTTGTCGATCGAGGCGAAGTCGCGGCCCTGGTTCAGGTCCGGGAACTTCTCTGCCAGGACCTTTGAGATCGCGGCGGTCAGGGTGGTCTTGCCATGGTCGACGTGACCGATGGTGCCGATGTTAAGGTGCGGCTTGTTACGCTCGAACTTTGCCTTGGCCACAGGTTCCTCCTATAGAACTTGAACAGGTCAGAAGACTTACTCCAGCCGCACTGTCAACGAGGCTGAAACTCATGCAAGTCTACTAATCGCTAGGTATTTGGTGAAATTTCCCGAATGGTGGTGCGTGAGGAGCGGTGGAGGTCATTCGGAGACCTCGCTTCCTCGAAGCATTGCCGTGCCGCCCGGCTCGATCCCGGGCCGCTGAGCGGACTCAGCGGCCCGAGGAGTCGAGTTGGGGATCAGGCGCCGCGGTTCTTCTCGATGATCTCTTCGGCCACGGCCTTCGGAACCTCTGCGTAAGAGTTGAAGGACATGGTGAAGACTGCGCGGCCCTGAGTGCGCGAGCGCAGCTCACCGATGTAGCCGAACATCTCGGAAAGCGGCACGAGTGCCTTGATGACCTTCACGCCTGCTGCGTCATCCATCGACTGGATCTGACCGCGGCGGGAGTTCAGGTCACCGATGACCTCGCCCATGTACTCCTCGGGAGTACGGACTTCGACCGACATCATCGGCTCGAGCAGCACCGGGTTGGCCCGACGTGCGCCTTCCTTGAAGACCTGGGAGCCGGCGAGCTTGAACGCCATCTCCGAGGAGTCGACGTCGTGGTAGGCGCCGTCGGTCAGCTCCGCGCGGACGCCGACCATCGGGTAGCCGGCGAGGACGCCGAGACCCATGGCGTCCTGGATGCCTGCGTCCACCGAGGGGATGTACTCGCGGGGGATGCGTCCACCGGTCACCAGGTTGGCGAATTCGTACATCTCGCCCTCCGCGGTGTCCAGGGGCTCGAAGTTCATGAGCACCTTGGCGAACTGGCCGGAACCACCGGTCTGCTTCTTGTGGGTGTAGTCGACCTTCTCCACACGCTTCTTGATGGTCTCGCGGTAGGCCACCTGGGGCTTGCCCACGTTGGCCTCGACGTTGAACTCGCGACGCATGCGGTCCACCAGGATGTCCAGGTGGAGCTCGCCCATTCCGCCGATCTCGGTCTGGCCGGTCTCGTCGTTCTGGGTGACGGTGAAGGTCGGGTCCTCGGCGGCAAGCTTCTGAATGGCCGTGGAGAGCTTCTCCTGGTCACTCTTGGACTTGGGCTCGATGGCCACGGAGATCACCGGCTCCGGGAAGGTCATCGACTCGAGCACGATCTGGTCGTTCGGATCGCACAGGGTGTCACCGGTGGTGGTGTCCTTGAGTCCGATGACCGCGTAGATGTGGCCGGCCTGGATCTCGTCGACCGGGTTCTCCTTGTTGGCGTGCATCTGGAACAGCTTGCCGATGCGCTCCTTCTTGCCCTTCGTGGAGTTCACGATCTGCGCGCCGGCGTTGAGCTTGCCGGAGTAGACGCGGATGAAGGTGAGCTGCCCGAAGAACGGGTGGGAAGCGATCTTGAACGCCAGAGCGGAGAACGGCTCGTCCTTGCTCGGGCGACGGGTCAGGATCTGATCCTCATGGTTGGGCTTGTGGCCCTCCATGGCCTCGACGTCTGCCGGGGTGGGCAGGTAGTCGATGACAGCGTCGAGCATCGGCTGCACGCCGCGGTTCTTGAATGCGGAGCCGCAGAAGACCGGGTAGGCGGCGGAGGCCACGGTGAGCTTGCGCACGCCTTCCTTGAGCTCGTCGTTGGAGATCTCTTCGCCTTCGAGGTACTTGTTCATCAGCACGTCGTCGGCTTCGGCAACCTGCTCGATGAGCGTGTTGCGGTACTCCTCGGCCTGCTCCTGCATGTCCTCGGGGATCTCCCGGGTCTCGTACTGAGCACCCATGGTCACATCGCCCTTGGAGTCACCGGGCCACACCAGGGCCTTCATCTGGAGCAGGTCGACGACGCCGACGAATTCGCTCTCCGAGCCGATCGGCAGCTGCATCACCAGAGGTGTTGCACCCAGCCGGGACTTGATGGTGTCCACGGTGTAGTAGAAGTCGGCGCCGAGCTTGTCCATCTTGTTGACGAAGCAGATGCGCGGGACGTTGTACTTGTCGGCCTGGCGCCAGACAGTCTCAGACTGCGGCTCCACGCCTTCCTTGCCGTCGAAGACGGCGACGGCACCGTCGAGGACGCGGAGCGCGCGCTCCACCTCAACGGTGAAGTCGACGTGACCGGGGGTGTCGATGATGTTGATCTGGTTGTCGCCCCAGAAGCAGGTCACCGCGGCGGAGGTGATGGTGATGCCGCGCTCTTTCTCCTGCTCCATCCAGTCCGTCGTGGACGCACCGTCGTGGGTTTCACCGATCTTGTGGTTCATGCCGGTGTAGAACAGGATGCGTTCGGTTGCGGTGGTCTTACCGGCATCGATGTGGGCCATGATGCCGATGTTGCGGACCTTCTTGAGGTCAGTGAGCACGTCTTGTGCCACGGTGATTCCCCTTTTCTATTACCAGCGGTAGTGGGCGAAGGCCTTGTTGGACTCTGCCATCTTGTGAGTGTCCTCGCGGCGCTTCACAGCGGCACCGAGGCCGTTGGAGGCGTCGAGGATCTCGTTCATCAGGCGATCCGTCATGCTCTTCTCGCGGCGATCCTTGGAGTAGCCGACCAGCCAGCGCAGCGCCAGCGCGGTCGAGCGACCGGGCTTGACCTCGACGGGGACCTGGTAGGTCGCGCCGCCGACGCGGCGGGAGCGGACCTCAAGTGCCGGGCGGACGTTGTCCATGGCCTTCTTGAGCGTGGTCACCGGGTCATCGCCGGACTTCTTCGCGACGCCGTCGAGCGCGCCGTAGACGATGCGCTCTGCGGTGGACTTCTTGCCGTCGACCAGGACCTTGTTGATCAGCTGTGTGACCAAGGGTGATCCGTGGACCGGATCCTGGACGAGAGGGCGCTTAGGTGCGGGTCCCTTACGTGGCATTACTTCTTCTCCTTCTTGGCCCCGTAGCGGGAGCGAGCCTGACCGCGACCCTTGACACCCTGGGTGTCGAGGGCGCCGCGGACGATCTTGTAACGGACACCGGGAAGGTCCTTCACACGGCCGCCGCGCACGAGCACGATCGAGTGCTCCTGCAGGTTGTGGCCCTCGCCCGGAATGTAGGCGGTGACTTCGACGCCGCCGCCGAGGCGAACACGGGCCACCTTGCGAAGGGCGGAGTTCGGCTTCTTCGGGGTCGTGGTGTACACACGGGTGCACACGCCACGACGCATCGGGCTGCCCTGCAGTGCAGGGGTGTTGTTCTTGGTGCGCTTGGGATGACGCCCCTTGCGCACAAGCTGCTGAATAGTAGGCACTATGCGTTCTCCATACGTGTAGTGAGGGAAGCAGAGGATTGAGGTCTGCCCGCGGTCGAGAGTTCTACACACGGTCCGCGGGCTCTGGTCCCCAGGCGTGCAAAAATGTGGCATGTGTTGCGCACCTTCCCCGCAACCCGGACCGAGTCCCTCTGCCACATCAGAAACAATCAGGTTAACACTACCAGCTGCACCCCCGATCAGCTAACGGGGGCCGACGATGACCGGTCCTGCTCCCTCGACCAGCGCGGATGCCGACGTCGGGCCCGGCGGCCAGACCGGGTCCCGGTCGGGACCAAGCCGCGGTCAAGGCCCTGTCGTGACGAGGAAGGGCCCGGGTGAGCATCGCTCCCCCGGGCCCTTCCTGGTGTTCAGCCGCTGAACCCGACCGTGTCAGGTTCAGCAGACTGAGACGTCAGCTCCGCTCAGCGGAAGTCGACATCGGTGTTGTAGTCGTCGAGCGGGATGGCATGGAACTCGCCGTCGCCCTCGGCTCCTGCATAGTCGAAGCTCGAGCCGTAGAGGCTGGGGCCGGTGAACAGATTGGCCTTGGCCTCCTCGGTCGGCTCGACCGTGGACTGCGTGTACCGATCCAGACCGGTTCCGGCCGGGATCAGCTTGCCGATGATCACGTTCTCCTTCAGACCCAGCAGCGGGTCAGACTTCGACTCCATCGCTGCCTGGGTCAGCACCCGGGTGGTCTCCTGGAAGGAGGCCGCCGAGAGCCAGGAATCCGTGGCCAGTGAGGCCTTGGTGATGCCCATCAGCTCGTCACGACCCGACGCCGGCTGGGCGCCCTCTGCCACAGCCTTGCGGTTGGCGGCAGTGAAGCGGAACCGGTCCGCCAGCTCGCCCGGCAGCAGCTTCGTGCCCCCGGAATCGATGACGGTGATCCGGCGCAGCATCTGCCGGACGATGACCTCCACGTGCTTGTCGTGGATGCCCACGCCCTGGGACTGGTAGACGTCCTGGACCTCGGAGACGAGGAACTTCTGCGCGGCGCGGGGGCCGAGCACTCGAAGCACCTGCTTGGGGTCAACGGCGCCTGCCACCAGCTGCTGACCGACCTCGACGGCTTCACCGTCGGAGACGAGCAGACGCGCACGGCGCAGGATCGGGTAGGCGTGCTCCTCGGACCCATCATCAGGAGTCAGCACCAGTCGGAGCTGCTTCTCTGAGTCATCCAGGTGCACCCGTCCGGCGACCTCCGCGATCGGCGCGACGCCCTTGGGCGTACGAGCCTCGAAGAGCTCCTGGATACGGGGCAGACCCTGGGTGATGTCATCCGCGGAGGCGATGCCGCCGGTGTGGAAGGTACGCATGGTCAGCTGCGTGCCGGGCTCACCGATGGACTGTGCGGCGATGATGCCGACAGCCTCGCCGATGTCCACGGTCTGTCCGGTGGCCAGCGAGCGGCCGTAGCAGCGGGTACAGGTACCCACGGCGGACTCACAGGTGAGCACCGAGCGGATCTTGATCTCGGAGACGCCTGCGGCGAAGAGCTTGTCGATCAGCACGTCGCCGACGTCGGAGCCGCCTTCAGCCAGGAGGTTGCCCTCGGCGTCCTGGACGTCGACGGCCAGCGTGCGGGCGTAGGCGGAGTTCTCCACCTCGTCATGCAGCTTCAGCTCGCCGTTCTCATCCGCGACCGCGATCGTCACGGTCAGGCCGCGGGAGGTCCCGCAGTCCTGTTCGCGCACGATGACGTCCTGCGAGACGTCCACCAGACGACGGGTCAGGTAGCCCGAGTTCGCCGTCTTCAGCGCCGTATCCGCCAGGCCCTTGCGGGCGCCGTGGGTGGCGATGAAGTACTCGAGGACCGAGAGGCCCTCGCGGTAGGAGGACTTGATCGGCCGCGGGATGATCTCACCCTTGGGGTTGGTCACCAGACCACGGATGCCCGCGATCTGTCGGACCTGAAGCCAGTTGCCTCGGGCGCCGGAGGTGACCATCCGGTTGATGTTGTTGTGCTCATCCATACCGGCCTGCATCGCGGCGGCGACCTCGTCGGTGGCCTTGGTCCAGATCTCGACCAGCTCTGCGTGGCGCTCATCGTCGCCGATCAGACCCATGTCGTACTGCGACTGGACCTTGGCGGCCTGGTCCTCGTAGACATCCATGATCTTCTTCTTGTCCATGTTCGAGGTCACGTCGGAGATGGCGACGGTGACGCCCGAGCGGGTGGACCAGTAGAACCCGGCATCCTTGAGGTTGTCCAGGGTGCGCGCAGTGACGTTGTTCGGGTAGCGCTCGGCCAGATCGTTGATCAGGCTCGAGAGCTGGCCCTTGTCCGCCACCGAGTCCTGCCAGGGGTATCCCTCTGGCAGCAACTGGTTGAAGAGCACCTTGCCCATGGTGGTGGTCAGCGTGGCCGGAGTTCCGGCCTCCCAGCCTTCGGGAGCAGGAACCGCCGCCGAGGGGGTGTAGCCCTCGACGGTGATCTTGACCGGCGCGTTGATGTGCAGCTCGCGCAGGTCAAAGGCCATCTGAGCCTCACCGATGGAGGAGAAGGCACGGCCTGCGCCGGTCTCGTCCTCACGCTGCGTGGTCAGGTGGTGCAGACCGATGATCATGTCCTGCGAGGGCAGAGCCACCGGGCGTCCGTCCGAAGGCTTCAGGATGTTGTTCGAGGAGAGCATCAAGATGCGCGCCTCGGCCTGAGCCTCGGGGGACAGCGGGAGGTGCACGGCCATCTGGTCGCCGTCGAAGTCAGCGTTGAACGCCGAGCAGACCAGCGGGTGCAGCTGAAGAGCCTTGCCCTCCACCAGCTGCGGCTCGAAGGCCTGGATGCCCAGACGGTGCAGGGTGGGTGCGCGGTTCAGCAGCACCGGGTGCTCGGTGATGATCTCTTCGAGAACATCCCACACCTGGGGACGCTGACGCTCCACCATGCGCTTGGCCGACTTGATGTTCTGCGCGTGGTTGAGATCAACCAGGCGCTTCATCACGAAGGGCTTGAACAGCTCCAGCGCCATCTGCTTGGGCAGACCACACTGGTGCAGCTGCAGCTGCGGGCCCACCACGATGACCGAACGGCCCGAGTAGTCCACGCGCTTGCCGAGCAGGTTCTGCCGGAAGCGTCCCTGCTTGCCCTTGAGCATGTCGGAGAGCGACTTCAGCGGCCGGTTGCCCGGTCCGGTGACGGGGCGACCGCGACGACCGTTGTCGAAGAGCGAGTCCACGGACTCCTGAAGCATGCGCTTCTCGTTGTTCACGATGATCTCGGGCGCGCCGAGATCGAGCAGGCGCTTCAGACGGTTGTTGCGGTTGATCACGCGACGGTACAGATCGTTCAGATCGGAGGTCGCGAAGCGACCGCCGTCGAGCTGGACCATCGGACGGATCTCCGGGGGGATCACCGGGACGGCCTCGAGGACCATGCCGCGCGGAGTGGTGCCGTTGGCGAGGAACGCGTTGAGCACCTTCAGCCGCTTCAGAGCGCGGGTCTTGCGCTGACCCTTGCCGGTGGCGATGATCTCGCGCAGCCGCTCTGCCTCGGCCTCCATGTCGTAGCTCGCCAGGCGACGCTGGATCGCCTCGGCGCCCATGGCACCTTCGAAGTACTGGCCGTACCGGGTGCGCATCTCGCGGAAGAGCGCCTCATCGCCCTCGAGGTCGGAGACCTTGAGGTTCTTGAAGCGGTCCCAGACCCGCTCGAGCTGCTCGATCTCGGCGTCGGCGCGCTTGCGCACCTGCGACATCTGCTTGTCGGAGGTGTCGCGTGCCTTCTTCTTCTCGGCAGCCTTGGCACCCTCGCCCTCCAGTCGCTCGAGGTCGCCCTCGAGGTCCTTGGAGATCGCGGCGATGTCCGAGTCACGCTGATCGGCCAGGTGCTTGAGCTCCTGGTCGATCTCGGCCTGCAGGTTCGGCAGGTCGTCGTGGCGTCGGTCGGTGTCGACCTCGGTGATCATGTATGCGGCGAAGTAGATGACCTTCTCGAGGTCCTTCGGCGCCAGGTCCAACAGGTAGCCCAAGCGCGAGGGGACGCCCTTGAAGTACCAGATGTGAGTCACCGGGGCGGCGAGCTGGATGTGACCCATCCGCTCACGACGCACCTTGGCGCGAGTGACCTCGACGCCGCAGCGCTCACAGATGATGCCCTTGAAGCGGACCCGCTTGTACTTGCCGCAGTAGCACTCCCAGTCCCGGGAGGGGCCGAAGATCTTCTCGCAGAAGAGTCCGTCCTTCTCGGGCTTCAGGGTGCGGTAGTTGATGGTTTCAGGCTTCTTGACCTCACCATATGACCAACCACGGATTTCGTCACCGGTGGCAAGCCCGATACGCATTGTGCCGAATGAGGATTCTTGGGACATAGTCCGGTATCTCTCTTTTCTCTAAAGATTCGTGACGGAGTGAAGGTGCATCGGTGAGGCCCTCAGACCTCTTCGACCGAGCTGGGCTCTGCGCGGGAGAGATCGATGCCGAGCTCCTCCGCAGCGCTGAACCCGGTTTCCTCGGAGTCACGCATCTCGACCTTGCTGCCGTCTGCGGAGAGGACCTCCACGTTGAGGCAGAGCGACTGCATCTCCTTGATGAGCACCTTGAACGACTCCGGAACGCCTGGCTCCGGGATGTTCTCGCCCTTCACGATGGCCTCGTAGACCTTCACACGACCGTGGATGTCATCCGACTTGATCGTCAGCAGCTCCTGCAGGGTGTAGGCGGAGCCGTAGGCCTCCAGGGCCCAGACCTCCATCTCACCGAAGCGCTGTCCGCCGAACTGTGCCTTGCCGCCCAGGGGCTGCTGGGTGATCATCGAGTACGGTCCGGTGGAGCGTGCGTGGATCTTGTCATCGACGAGGTGGTGCAGCTTCAGGATGTACATGTAGCCGACCGCGACGCCCTCGGGGAACGGCTCGCCGGAGCGACCGTCGAAGAGCTGCGCCTTGCCGTTGGCGCCCACGAGCTGCTCGCCGTCGCGTGACGGGTTCACAGACTCCAGGATGCCGGTCAGCTCGGCCGGCTCGGCGCCGTCGAACACCGGGGTGGAGACCTTGGTGGGTCCGGTCTCGCGGGGCAGGTTCGGGAGCTTCTTGATCCAGTCAGGCTCGCCCTCGATCTTCCAGCCCTGCTTGGCGGCCCACCCGAGGTGGACCTCCATGACCTGTCCGATGTTCATACGACCGGGCACGCCCAGCGGGTTCAGCACGATGTCCACCGCGGTGCCGTCGGGCAGGAAGGGCATGTCCTCCACAGGAAGGATCCTGGAGATGACGCCCTTGTTGCCGTGACGGCCGGCGAGCTTGTCGCCGTCGGTGATCTTGCGCTTCTGAGCCACGTAGACGCGGACCAGCTGGTTCACGCCGGGGGGCAGATCGTCGCCCTCCTCCGCGTCGAAGATCCGGACGCCGATGACGGTGCCGGACTCGCCGTGGGGAACCTTCAGCGAGGTGTCACGCACTTCGCGGGACTTCTCGCCGAAGATGGCGCGCAGCAGACGCTCTTCCGGGGTCAGCTCGGTCTCGCCCTTGGGCGTGACGCGACCGACCAGGATGTCGCCTGCTGAGACCTCGGCGCCGATGTGGATGATGCCGCGCTCGTCGAGCTGGGCGAGCATCTCCTCGGAGACGTTGGGGATGTCACGAGTGACCTCCTCGGCACCGAGCTTGGTGTCGCGAGCGTCGACCTCGTGCTCCTCGATGTGGATCGAGGTGAGCACATCGTCCTGGATCATCCGCTGGGAGAGGATGATCGCATCCTCGAAGTTGTGACCCTCCCAGGACATGAACGCGACCAGCAGGTTCTTGCCCAGGGCCAGCTCGCCGGCCTCGGTGGAGGGTCCGTCGGCGATGATCGACTGGCGCTCCAGCCGATCCCCCTCGGAGACCCGCACACGCTGGTTGTAGGCGTTGCCCTGGTTCGAGCGCTGGAACTTCATGATCGGGTAGTGGATCTGCGTGCCGTCATCGTTGAGCACGGTGACCATGTCGGCGGCCACGCGGGTGACCACGCCGGGCTTCTCGGCGGTGACCGAGTCTCCGGCGTCGATGGCGGCGAACTTCTCCATGCCGGTGCCGACCAGCGGGGACTCCGACTCCAGCAGCGGCACAGCCTGGCGCTGCATGTTCGCGCCCATGAGGGCGCGGTTGGCGTCGTCGTGCTCCAGGAACGGGATCAGCGCGGTGGCGACTGACACCATCTGGCGCGGCGAGACGTCCATGTAGTCGATCTCATCCGGGATGGTCAGCACGGGCTCGCCCTGCTCACCGGTGCCGTCTGCACGGCCACGGCACAGGACGGTGGCTTCAGCGAAGGTCCCGTCCTCGTTCAGCGGCGCGTTGGCCTGGGCGATCTGGGAGACCAGCTCGTCGTCGGCGGTGAGGTAGTCGATCTGATCGGTGACGACACCCTTGACGACCTTGCGGTACGGGGTCTCGATGAAGCCGAAGGCATTGATCCGCCCGTAGGTGGCCAGCGAGCCGATCAGGCCGATGTTCGGGCCTTCCGGGGTCTCGATGGGGCACATGCGGCCGTAGTGCGACGGGTGGACGTCACGGACCTCCATGCCGGCGCGATCACGGGAGAGACCGCCCGGGCCCAGCGCGGAGAGGCGACGCTTGTGCGTCAGTCCGGCCAGCGGGTTGTTCTGATCCATGAACTGCGAGAGCTGCGAGGTGCCGAAGAACTCCTTGATGGAGGCGACGACGGGGCGGATGTTGATCAGCGTCTGCGGCGTGATGGCCTCGACGTCCTGAGTCGTCATCCGCTCGCGGACCACGCGCTCCATGCGGGACAGGCCCGTGCGGACCTGGTTCTCGATGAGCTCGCCGACCGCACGGATGCGGCGGTTGCCGAAGTGATCGATGTCATCGACGGTGATGTGGACGTCGATCTCTGAACCGTCGCGGATGCCCTTGATGGTCTCCTTGCCGGCGTGCAGCGCGGCGAGGTAGTGGATCATCGCGACGATGTCCTGCTCGTTGAGCACCGAGGCGTCAGCGTCGGTGAACGCCTTGTCCACGCCGAGCTTGCGGTTGAGCTTGTAACGGCCCACCTTGGCCAGGTCATAGCGCTTCGGGGTGAAGTACAGCCCGCGCAGCAGCGACTCGGCGGCCTCCACGGTCGGCGGCTCGCCCGGACGCAGCTTGCGGTAGATGTCGATCAGCGCATCGGCCTGGGTCTCGAAGGCGTCCTTCTCCATGGTGGCGCGGATCGAGTCGTACTCGCCGAACTCTTCCAGGATGCGGGACTCGCTCCAGCCCAGTGCCTTCAGCAGCGCGGTGACCGGCTGCTTGCGGCGGCGGTCGAGGCGCACGCCGACCTGATCGCGCTTGTCGATCTCCAGCTCGAACCATGCACCGCGTGAGGGGATGACCTTCGCGGTGTAGATGTCCTTGTCGCTGGTCTTGTCCGGGGTGCGCTCGAAGTAGGCACCTGGGGAGCGGACCAGCTGGGAGACGACGACACGCTCGGTGCCGTTGATGATGAACGTGCCGCGGTCGGTCATGAGCGGGAAATCGCCCATGAACACGGTCTGCTGCTTGATCTCACCGGTGTTGTGGTTCATGAACTCGGCCTTGACGTACAGCGGAGCGGAATACGTAGTGTCCCGTTCCTTGCACTCAGCGACCGGCATCTTGGGGTCGGCGAACTCAGGATCGGAGAAGCTCAGGGACATGGTGCCCTGGAAGTCCTCGATCGGTGACATCTCTTCGAAGATGTCGGAGAGTCCGGAGGTTTCGGAAACGCCCTTGATGCCCTTCTGCCGGGCCTCCTCGACACGAGCAGCCCAGCTGTCGTTGCCGATGAGGCGGTCGAAGGAGTCGATCTGCAGAGCCAGAAGCTCCGGGACATCGAGGGGTTCGTGAATCTTTGCGAATGAGAGTCGGCCTGCGTATTCAGCAGTGCGGGCCGAGGCAGCGGTTTGAGTCGTTGAGGTGCTCGAGGCGACCAAGTTGGATCCTTCCACAGACCTTCGTAGCTTCCGTAGGAATCACGCATAAATTCAACTGCCCACCGCTATTTGAAGGCACTGATGTAGAGAAGATGCGCAAAAGTACAGAATAGACTACGAAGGCAGCCCAAGGCAAGACGAGGTCGCCGGGGCGAGAGACGCGAGGACGGTGCCTGGCGCCGAACAGGAAGGCCGGCGAAGAGTGCAGATGGGTCTCCGGGCTTTCTGGGCAGTAACTGTACCAGCCCCCGGGACCGAGGCGTGCGATGGGACACACCCCTGGCGCGTCCAGCTGAGCGCCGGGTCGCTCCGGCATCGACCCAGGTCGGCAGAGGGGCGACGCCGAGCGGGTCGGGATCGACGCCGGTCCGTGCGGGACCGACGCCGGTCGTCTCAGACGATTCGGCGCCGTTCGGCCCAGCGGGTGAGCTCGTGGCGCGAGGAGAGCTGCAGCTTGCGCAGCACCTTGGAGACGTGGGTCTCCACGGTCTTGATCGAGATGAACAGCTCGCCGGCGATCTCCCGATAGGTGTAGCCGCGGGCGATCAGCCGCATCACCTCCACCTCTCGTGCTGAGAGCCGGTCCAGCTCCTCGTCGCGCACGTCCTCGACTACCCCGGTGCCGAAGGCATCGAGCACGAAGCCGGCCAGGCGCGGGGAGAACACCGCGTCCCCGGTGGCGACGTCTTTGACGGCCTCGACCAGGTCGGCGGTGCTGATGGTCTTGGTGACGTAGCCGCGGGCCCCGGCGCGGATCACCGAGACCACGTCTTCGGCCTGGTCGGAGACGCTGATCGCGAGGAACCGCACCTCGGGGAGATCGCGGCAGGCGCGCACGACCTCAGCGCCTCCCCCGCCGGTCCCGCCGGGGAGATGGACGTCGAGCAGCACCACCTCGGGGAGTCCGACCCGGACGGCGGCGATCGCGGACTCGACGTCGTGGCCCTCGCCGACGACCTCGACCCGGCCCGAGAGCTCCGCCTTCAGCCCGGCGCGGAAGATCCCATGGTCGTCGACGATGACCACCCGGCGCAGGCTGCTGACAGGCTGCTCACCCATAGGTCTCCTCGCGCTCACGCGACGGCTCGGTGGCGGCCTCGGGTCCGGTCGTCGCCGCGACGGGCATGCGGAGCTGGACCTCGGTGCCGGTCTCGCCCGAGCGGATCCGGGCGGAGCCGCCGGCCCGGTTCATCCGGCCGATGATCGATTCGCGCACTCCGAGCCGGTCGGACTCGATGCCGGCAGGGTCGAAGCCGGTCCCGCGGTCGCGGATGAACACGGCATCCTCGGCGGGCGATGACTCCAAGTACACGGAGGCGGGCCCGGCGTGCTTGAGCGCGTTGACGATCCCCTCGCGGGCCGCCGCCACCAGGACCCGGTGGTCGCTGCGTCGGGACTCCCCGACTGCGATGACCTCCACCGGCGCGCTGTGCATCTCCTCGAGCTCGGCGGCGATGCTGGTCAGCTGCTCCTTCAAGGTGCCGGTCTCGACGCTGTCCCGGCTGTAGAGCCAGCCGCGCAGCTGCCGCTCCTGTCGCCGCGCCAGCCGTTCCACGGAGGCGGGGTCGTGCCGGTGCTTCTGGATCATGGCCAGGGTCTGGAGCACCGAGTCATGCAGGTGGGCCGCGATGTCGGCACGCTCGGCCTCGGCGGCGGCGCGGGCGCGTTCGGTGTTGGAGGTGCGGTAGAGCCGGATGAGCCACGGTGCGGTGACCAGGGCGACGCCGGCCAGCAGCATCGCCGCCACCATCAGTCCCAGCAGCAGGTCCGCCGCCGGCAGGAATCCCCCGGCCAGGAGCAGCAGGGCGAGGATCACCAGCAGCACGCCGATGGAGAACTGCCAGAGGATCGCGCGCCGGGAACGAGCCCCGTGGGCGCGCTGACCTGGCGCCGGGTCAGCGGTGCTGAGTCCGATGGCATCCACCTGGGACCAGGCGAGCAGCACCCCGACGCCCAGGATCAGCGGAGGCCCGATGAGCCACCAGTTGATCTGTGCGCCCAGCAGCTGCAGCCCGATCAGTCCGGCCCCGCCCAGCAGCGCTCCGCCCAGAAGCACCTGCGGAGAGCTGGTCAGAGAATGGAGCAGCTCGCGTCCCCGGGCGCTCCAGTACTGGACGGGCTCTGCCTTGGGATCGATGCCGCTGGCGGCACTCGCCTGCGCTCCGGTGCTCGCCGGATCCTCGGTGTCGTCACCCTCGACCGCGGGCCCGCTGAGTCCCCGGGCCCCCGCATCAGGTCGCGGCTCGTCCTCTCGAGGAACGAAGATCCAGAGCCAGCAGTAGAGCAGCAGGCCGATCCCGCCGGCGATGCTGAGTCCGATCATGACGGTCCGCACCGAGGTCACCGAGATCCCCAGATGCCGGGAGAGTCCCAGGCAGACCCCGGCCAGGGGGGTCTGCGCGGCGCGCAGCAACGGAGGCCGCTGCGGGCCTGCGCTGTTCTGCGCCGGGGGCGTCTGACGGGCGCTGTCCATATTCTCCATACTGCCACGCTCACACGTGCACTTCGATGGTCCAAGCCCGATATCGGGGGCCTGAGGGCCGGGATTCAGGGTTCAATCAGGGTGTCCCCCAATAGCGGGGAGACGCGGGCCCGGCGGAGACTGGATTCATGGACAATCAGAAGCCTGAGACAGGCCGCCGCTTCTTCGACTGGATCCGCACCACGGGGCTCAGCCGTCCCGAAGAAGGCTGGCTCGGAGGAATCTTCGCCGGAATCTCACTCAAGGTGGGATGGGACGCCGCCCTGGTGCGTGGGCTCGGCGTCGTCGCTTTCATCATCTTCTTCTCCCCCGCGGCACTGCTCTACGGGCTGGCGTGGATCCTCATCCCGGATCGCGAGGGAAGGATCCATGCGCAGCAGGCCGTGCGTGGGGACTACACCTCCGGCTTCATCGGAGGTGCGGTCCTCACGGTCATCGGTGCGCTGAACATCTTCACCCCGGTCAGCGTCGCTGGACCGCTCGCCGTGCTGCTGAACCTGGTCATCCTCGGTGCAGTGGGCTGGCTGGTCTACGTGATGGTCCGGAATCACCGGCGCAGCTCCGGCGCCGCAGGCCCGGACGGGGCAGTCCCCTCGAGCGGCGCGGCAGGTTCCACGCCGGGCCGCTTCGACGGCTCGGGACGGGGCGCCGCGGGAAAAGCTGAGGCCGGGAGCTCGAAGCCGCCGCGTGCGGACGGGAAACCGGCCTGGTATCCCAAGGAGGAGTCGACGACGCCGAGCTCCTCCGCTCACGCCTCCCCCGCTGCCCAGGCTGCCGCCCCTGCGAGCTCTGTGTCCGCCAGGACCCGCGAGCCCCGCCCGCAGTGCTCGCCCCGCGAGCAGGCCGCCCGGCGTCGTCGCCGTCAGCTGAGCTGGGGGCTGGCGACGCTGGCGGTGCCGGTCATCGTGGGACTCGCGTGGCTGGGCGGAGGATTCGGGATCTCCGGCGCCACCGTGGCCATCGCGGCCACCGCCGGTCTGGTGCTGATCCTCGGACTGACCCACTTCACCGCAGCGCTTCGAGGCCGCCCGGGCACCCCGGGGCTGCTCGCGCTGAGCACCGCGGTCATGCTGGTGCTCTTCGCCGGACAGAGCGCCTCCGGCTTCGGCAGCGGCACGAACCACGCCTTCGGCAACTACGAGACCTCGGAGAACCAGGTGCAGAGCGTCTTCTCAAACACCACGATGGACCTGCGCGAGCTGGCCGAGAACCAGGCCCCTGGTTTCGCGTCATCCGTCCCGGAGGCCCAGCTCAACCAGGCCTTCGGCAACACCACAGTGATCATCCCCGACGAAACTCGGGTGACCATCAGCAACGGCCAGGCGCTGAGCAACCTCGAGATCGCCACCCAGGAGGACAGCCTGGAGCGCTCAGGGATCTCCGGCGATGACCTGGTGATCGGGCCCGAAGACGCCGAGGAGGAGCTCCATCTGGAGCTGAACTCGGCCTTCGGCAACACCACGATCTATGACTCCACCACCTACGAGCAGGAAGGTGAGCAGCGATGACCGCCGAGCACCCCGAGCAGGACGCGCGCACCCACCCCACCCGGCCGCTTCCACCCGAGCCGGCCGACGTCGACGAACTGCTGGCCGAGTCGCTGCGGGCCCAGAGCGAGCGAGACTTCACCTGGAAGGAGCCCGAGCGCGGTCCCCGCTGGTTCGAGCGCGCCGAGCAGGAGGCGGCGCTCAGCGCCGGGACCGCGCCGGCGACCGACGCAGTGGCGGCCCCCGCCGGGAAGGGCCCGCTCGCGGGAACTCCCGGCAGCTCGGACCCGCGGTCGGTGAGCGGACCTCGCATCTCAGGCGTCATCTACGCCGCGATCGCGGTGGCGCTGGCGCTGTGGGTCCTGGCGAGCACCGTGCTGGGGATCTACATCGACTGGCTCATCGTGGCCCTCGGGGTCTTCGCCCTGGCCGGGCTGGCCCTGGTGGCGACCGGGCTGATGCCCAAGCCTGGCAGCCGGCTCTGATCAGCTCTTCAGAGCCTCAGGAATACAGAAATCCCCCGGAAGGAAGCCTTCCGGGGGATTTCTATATCAGCAGTCAAGACTGCCTGGATGCGGCTGTCGCCGCTCCGATCACTTGAGGGTGACGGTGGCGCCTGCGCCTTCCAGGGTCTCCTTGGCCTTCTCGGCGGTTGCCTTGTCGACACCTTCGAGAACAGCCTTGGGGGCGCTGTCGACGACGTCCTTTGCCTCCTTGAGACCGAGGGAAGTCAGACCGCGCACCTCCTTGATGACGCCGATCTTCTTCTCGCCTGCGGACTCGAGGACCACGTCGAACTCGGTCTGCTCTTCTTCTTCCTCAGCTGCTGCTGCGGGAGCCGCTGCGGCTGCTGCGGGAGCAGCTGCAGTGACGTCGAAGGTCTCTTCGAAGACCTTGACGAACTCGGAGAGCTCGATCAGGGACATGTCCTTGAACTGTTCGATCAGTTCTTCGTTGCTCATCTTCGCCATGGGGGCGCTCCTTCTAAATGTTTAGGGGGTGTTGCTTGCGGATCTGTGGTGAGCTCGAGCTCAGGCAGCTTCCTGCTTCTCGCGCAGTGCCTCGACCGTGCGAACGGCCTTCGACAGCGGCGCCTGGAACAGGGCAGCGGCCTTGGACTGGACGCCGATGAGGGCACCAGCCATCTTGCCGAGCAGAACCTCACGGGATTCAAGATCCGCGAGCTTCTTCATACCTGCCTCATCGAGGGCGACGCCATCCATGTAGCCGCCCTTGACGATCAGCGCAGGGTTGCTCTTGGCGAAGTCACGCAGCGCCTTGGCCACGTCCACGGGGTCCCCGTGGACGAAGGCGATTGCGGAGGGTCCGGACATCTTGCCTTCAAAGGCGTCGATGCCGACTTCCCGGGCCGCAATCTCGGTGAGCGTGTTCTTCACCACAGCGTAGTGTGCGTTCTCTCGCACGGACCGGCGCAGAGTCTGCAGCTGGCCCACGGAGAGGCCGCGGTATTCCGTGAGCACTGCGGCAGTCGAGTTGTTGAAGAGTTCCTTCAACTCATCGACGGCGGCAGCCTTCTCAGGATTCGCCATGGCACTCCTTCCGATCATGTAAGCCGGTCACCACCCTCGAGCTGGGGCATAAAAAATGCCCCGCTGCGCAAGGCACGGGGCATGACTTCAAGCGTGGGGCTGATCGCGTATCACCGCGGGCAGCCTCTGGAGTGAAGAGCTGATCGTGTCCTGCGCAGGTCGCCCGAATCGGGTCTTTACGTTGCATCGCCTCACAGACATGATGTCTGCTGACCACGCAGAACAGCCACTGATCTGCGCACGACGACAACGACCGGCGGTCTTTGGTCAGCCCTCACTCTACACACGGATCCACTCCTGCGCAAAACGCAGGCACCAGGGCGCAGCTGAGGCCCCCGTCCATCGGACGAGGGCCTCAGCTGGTGACGCTCGGGAGGACTCAGTCAGCGATCACCTTGGTCACGTTCGGGTCCACCGGAATGCCGGGGCCGAAGGTGGTGGTCACGGTGGCCTTGGCGATGTAGCGACCCTTCGAAGCCGAAGGCTTCAGACGAAGGACCTCTTCCAGGGCGGCGGCGTAGTTCTCCGCCAGCGCCTCGGCATCGAAGCTGGTCTTGCCCACGATGAAGTGCAGGTTCGAGTGCTTGTCCACGCGGAAGGTGATCTTGCCGCCCTTGAGCTCGTTGACAGCCTTGGCGACGTCGGGGGTGACGGTGCCGGTCTTGGGGTTCGGCATCAGGTTACGCGGACCCAGCACCTTGCCCAGGCGACCGACCTTGCCCATCATGTCGGGCGAGGCGACGGCGGCGTCGAAGTCGGTCCAGCCGTCGGCGACCTTGGCGATGAGCTCGTCGCCGCCGACGTAGTCAGCCCCGGCCTCTTCGGCCTTGGCGATGTTGTCGCCCTGGGTGAAGACGACGACGCGGGAGGTCTTGCCGGTGCCGTTGGGCAGGATGACCGTGCCGCGGACCATCTGGTCCGCCTTTCGCGGATCCACCGAGAGCCGCATGGCGACCTCGACGGTGGCGTCCGACTTGGAGGGGTTGATCTCCTTGGCCAGGGCTAGTGCCTCGGCCGGGGAGTACAGGGCATCTTCGTTGACCTTCTGTGCCGCTGCTTCATAAGCTTTGCTGCGCTTTGCCATCTGCGTTGTTCTCCTTAGCAGTCGTGGTACGCGGGTCGCGCTCGACCCTTCCCACCGTCCGGCTCATGGCCGGACAAAATGATCAGTTGATGTTGGGCGTGAGCCCGGTTCAGCCTTCGACCGTGATGCCCATGGAGCGGGCAGTTCCGGCGACGATCTTGGAGGCCGACGCGAGGTCGTTCGCGTTGAGGTCCTCCATCTTGGTCTGAGCGATCTCTTCGACCTGTGACTGGCTGAGCTTGCCGACCTTCTCGGTGTGCGGCACGCCGGAGCCCTTGGCCACGCCTGCTGCCTTCTTGATCAGCTCGGCGGCCGGCGGGGTCTTGGTGACGAAGGTGAAGGAGCGGTCTTCGTAGACCGTGATCTCCACAGGGATCACATTGCCGCGCTGAGCCTCAGTCGCGGCGTTGTAAGCCTTGCAGAACTCCATGATGTTGACACCGTGCTGACCGAGTGCAGGACCGATCGGCGGGGCCGGGTTAGCGGCGCCTGCCTTGATCTGCAGCTTGATCAGGCCGGAGACTCTCTTCTTCGGGGCCATGTTTAAGCGTCCTTTGCTTGCGTGGTGGGTTCCTGCGCTCGTTGCCGCTGGAGGCGGCGCACGGGGCCTGAACCCTCACCTGGTGTCCCTGTGCCACAGGAGCGTGACGCAGGGGGGTGGCCATCATGGCGTGATGACCGGTTCGACGCCGCCGGCCAAAGCCACCTGCCGCGTCGAAAGTCTTGAGTTCTCACATGGCCTGGGACGACGACGTCGTCGTCCCGGACCATGCAGGTGAACCTCAGTAGATCTTTTCGACCTGGTTGAAGTTCAGCGTCACCGGGGTCTCGCGCTCGAAGATCGAGACGAGCACCACGAGCTGACGCGAATCTGCGTGGATCTCCGAGATGGAGGCCGGCAGGGTGGCGAAGGGGCCGTCGGTGACGGTGACCGACTCGCCGACCTCGAAGTCGACCTTGATGTCCGACGCCGCAGGAGCGGGGGTGCCGTCCTCGCTGAGCTTGGGCGCATCCGGCTTGCCGAGGAGGTGATCCGAGAGCATGTCGAAGACCTCGTCGGAGCTCAGCGGGTGCGGGTCGTGGGCATTGCCGACGAATCCGGTGACACCGGGGGTGTGGCGCACCACGCCCCAGGAGGCGTCGGTGAGCTCCATGCGGACGATGACGTAGCCCGGGATGCGGACTCGGCTGACGACCTTGCGCTGGGTGCCCTTGATCTCCACGACCTCTTCCATGGGGACCTCGATCTCGAAGATGTGGTCCTCCATGTCCTGGGTCTGGATGCGGGTCTCCAGGTTGGACTTCACGCGCTTCTCGTAGCCCGCGTAGGTATGCACCACATACCAGTCGCCGAGCTGGCGGCGCAGCGTGGACTTCAGTGCCGCGGCGCGCTCCTCGTAGGACTTCTCCTCCTCGGGAACCTCGACCTCGGCGGCCTCGCCCTCATCGGACGTGGTCTCGGCCTGGGCCTCGGCGTCGACGTCGGTCTCCTCGGATGCGTCCTGCGCAGCCTCGGTGTCCTCGTCGGTCACGGCGTCGGTCTGCGCGGCCGTCTCGTCAGCGGCTGAGGCGTCATCGGCCGCGTCGATGCCGGCTGCTGAATCGACAGCGGCATCCTGGGCGGCGTCGACCTCTTCGGTCTGCTGCGAAAGATCCTGTTCAGACACTGTTCTCCTGCTTTCCGTGGTGCTCACCGCCACACGGCGAGCTCTCGTTCACGTGGTGGATGCCCGGGACTGCGACATCACGTCATGGTCATCTGGGCGGCCCAGCTCAGTCCTCGGCGCCGCCGGCGGGCGGCTCGACCGGCTGCTCGACGCCTCCCCCGGTCGAGCCGAAGAGCGCCTCCGCACCCCGGCTGAACACGGCGTCGAAGCCGGTGACGATTCCGATCACGATGACCACGAAGACCAGCACGACCAGCGTGTAGTTGGTCAGCTCGCGGCGGGTCGGTACGACCACCTTGCGGAGCTCGTCGACGACCTGGCGGAGGAACAGCCACAGCTTCCCGAACGGGCCCTTCGGATCGCCGCCGGCAGGCGTGGAGCCCTGATCATGCGTCGAAGGCGACTGGGACACGAAGACTCCATCTGTTCACGGTTAAGGCGGGTGCCTAGCAGGGCAGACAGGACTCGAACCTGCAACCTACGGTTTTGGAGACCGTTGCGCTACCAATTGCGCCACTGCCCTAGGGGGTAACTGACCCTCCACCACGCTACCGTATCGGGAACCGGAGCTCCGGTTTCGGGGCACGATGGATCGGAGGTGCCTGAGACACCGAACGATCACTCTACGCCCTCGGCCCGGTGCAGGACAAACCGGTAGGCTTGAATCAGTCCATGAATCCCGAAAGGATCCCTCAGACATGACTGCTCCGAACTCCCGCATCTCCGACCGTATCGGCTCCATCGCCGAGTCCGCCACCCTCGCGGTGGACGCGAAGGCCAAGGCCCTGAAGGCGGCGGGTGAGGATGTCATCGGATTCGGTGCGGGTGAGCCGGACTTTCCCACCCCGGACTACATCGTCGAGGCGGCCCGTGAGGCGGCGCTGAACCCCCGCTTCCACCGCTACTCCCCCGCCGCCGGTCTGCCCGAGCTTCGCGCGGCCGTCGCGGAGAAGACGACCCGAGACTCCGGGTACCGGATCGACGGCGAGGCGCTGGCCGCGGCGAACGTCCTGATCACCAACGGCGGCAAGCAGGCCGTGTACAACACCTTCGCCACCCTGTTGAACCCCGGCGACGAGGTCATCCTGCCGGCTCCGTTCTGGACCACCTACCCCGAGGCGATCAAGCTCGCCGGCGGCGTGCCGGTGGACGTCTTCGCCGGACCCGAGCAGGGCTACAAGGTCACCCTCGAGCAGCTGGAGCAGACGCTCACCGAGGCCACCAAGGTGCTGGTCTTCGTCTCCCCCTCCAACCCCACCGGTGCGGTCTACTCCGCCGAGGAGGTGCGCGAGATCGGCCGCTGGGCGGCGGAGAAGGGCCTCTGGGTGGTCACCGATGAGATCTACGAGCATCTCACCTACGACGACGCCGAGTTCAGCTCCATCGCCGCCGTCGAGGAGCTCACCGACCAGGTCGTCATCCTCAACGGCGTCGCCAAGACCTATGCGATGACCGGCTGGCGGGTGGGCTGGATGGTGGGCCCGACCGACGTGATCAAGGCCGCCGCGAACCTCCAGTCCCACGCCACGAGCAACGTCGCCAACGTCTCGCAGATGGCCGCACTCGCAGCCGTGGAAGGTCCGCTGGACGCGGTCGAGAAGATGAAGACCGCCTTCGACCGACGACGCCGCGCCATCGTGGCCGGGCTCAATGAGATCACCGGGTTCTCCTGCCCGACCCCCGAGGGCGCCTTCTATGCCTACGTCGATGTCCGCGAGGCGCTGGGCCGCGAGATCGCCGGACGCACGCCGCAGACCTCTGCGGAGCTCGCCGAGCTGATCCTGGAGGAGGCGAAGGTCGCCGTGGTCCCGGGCGAGGCCTTCGGCCCCAGCGGGTTCCTGCGGCTCTCCTACGCCCTGGGCGACGAGGATCTGGCCAAGGGACTGCGCCGGCTCCAGGACCTGCTCGGCTGATCCCCCGTCGGCGCAGAGGCCCGGCCGAGCCGGGCCTCTGCGGATTCCGCTCGACCCCATAGACTTAGGCGCAGCAACCTGCCGAGGAAGTCAGGCCTGAGATTTTTCCTGAAATCCATGAAGGGACGAGCTGAATCACCATGCGCATCGGACTGCTCACCTCCGGCGGCGACTGCCCCGGCCTCAACGCCGTCATCCGCTCCTCCGTGCTCCACGGGATCAAGAGCTACGGCGACGAGTTCGTCGGCTTCAAGGGCGGCTGGCGAGGACTCATCGAGGGCGACTACATCGACCTTCCCCGGCAGTCCGTGCGCGGACTCTCCCGCGAGGGCGGCACGATCCTCGGGACCTCCCGCACCCATCCGTACAACCACCCCCAGGGTGGTCCGGAGAACATCGCCAAGCAGCTCAAGCGCCACGACATCGACGCGGTCATCGCCATCGGCGGCGAGGGCACCCTCGCCGGGGCCAAGCGGCTCGCCGACGACGGGATCCCTGTGGTGGGCGTCCCGAAGACGATCGACAACGATCTCAAGGCCACTGACTACACCTTCGGGTTCGACACCGCGATCTCCATCGCGACCGACGCGATGGACCGGCTGCGCACCACCGGAGAGTCCCATCACCGCTGCATGGTCGCCGAGGTCATGGGTCGCCACGTCGGCTGGATCGCGCTGCATTCCGGCATGGCGGCCGGCGCCCACGCGATCCTGATCCCGGAGCACAAGGTCTCCATGGACCAGGTCTGCGAATGGGTCGAGCAGGTCCACTCGCGCGGACGCTCACCGCTGGTGGTCGTCGCCGAGGGGTTCATCCCCGAGGACGCCGAGGCCGCACTGGCCGGCAAGGGGGAGGAGTCCGACGGGCGCCCCCGGCTGGGTGGTATCGGTGAGTGGGTGACGCACCAGATCGAGTCCAAGACCGGCATCGAGTCCCGCCACACGACGCTGGGGCACATCCAGCGCGGCGGCAACCCCACCGGCTATGACCGGGTGCTCGCCACCCGCTTCGGCATCCGCGCCCTGGACCTGGTGCACGAGCAGGCCTGGGGCCATATGGCCGCGCTGCGCGGCACCGAGATCGTCAAGGTCGATCTCACCGAGGCGCTGGACGGGCTCAAGACCGTCCCGCCGGAGCGCTACGAAGAAGCGCAGATCCTCTTTGGCCGCTGATCCGGGACTCGGGACGAGTCTCGGGGACCATACGCGCAGCATCATCGCGCTGGCCTGGTCCCGCATGCTCGGCCTCGACGATGAGGAGCTGCTCGGCGGCGCGGGGCCGCGCCGCGAGGTCAGCACCGAAGACGGCTCCGCGGTGACCTTTGTGCGGATCTTCGAGCACACCGTGCTCAGCGGACCCGCCCAGGTGCTGCGCGATGCCCGCCGCTTCGAGGACGACGAGCTCGCCGATGAACGCCGGCTCCTGGAGATCTCGCGTCGACACGCGGAAGGCGCACGGAGCCTCGGTGCGGCCCAGCTGCTCTACGCCGAGGAGCCGCCCGTCCTGGACGCCGCCCAGCGCGGGGCGGTCTCCTTCGATCCGGCCCACGTGCAGGCGGTCCTCGCCGCCTCCCCCGCCGACGACGTCCAGGCCGCTGGGATCGCGGACGCCCCCTGGCGGGCGGCGCTGGTCCACGAGGACACCGCGACGGTGCTCGGCGCGGCCGGACGCGAGCTCTGGGCCGGGATGCTCGCCCACCTCGGCATCCTCACCGTGCCGGATCAGCGTCGTAGCGGGGTCGGGAGAGCGCTGGCGGCGGTCGAGGCCGAGGAGGCCTTCACCGAGGGGCTCATCCCGCAGTGGCGGGCCCGCACCGAGTCCATCGGTTCGCTGCGGATCGCGGCCGCGCTGGGATTCAGCCCGTCCGGCTCACAGACCACCGTGGTCTTCGACTGAGTCGTTGACCCAGCGGCAGAGGATCAGCGGCGCTGGCCGCGCAGGAAGTCTCCCTGCGGACGGCCCACGGCCTGGCCGGCGTCCGGGCGGACGATGACCTCCTGCGCAGCGGCATAGAAGGTCGCCGAGTCAGCGTCGCCGTCGCGCACCACCAGCTGCAGCGTGGGGTCCACCTTGCGCTTGACCAGGGCCAGCGCGATCGGTCCCATCTCGTGGTGGCGGGCCACCGAAGTCACCTTCCCCACCGGTCGCTCCTGGGCCAGCTCGGCGGCGGTGGCCTCGGGGCTGGCCGCGAGGATGTCGGCGCCGATGGCCGGGAGCGTGTGTTCGCTGCCGTCGAGGTGGAGGAAGACCAGACGGCGCGGCGGATGGCCGAGATTGTGCACCCGCGCCACGGTCTCCTGGCCCTTATAGCAGCCCTTGCTCAGATGCACGGCGGTGCGGATCAGGTCCAGCTCGTGCGGGATCGTCTTCTCGTCGACCTCACGGGCCAGGCGGGGGCGCCAGGCGGCGACGCGCAGCGCCTCGGCCGCCATGGTCCCGGCGACGCTCCATCCGGCCTGCTCCAGTCCGGTGACCGTGGTCTCCAGCGTGGTCCGCGGGACCACGTTCAGGTGCCAGGACCAGTCCGCTCCGGGGTGCTCCTCCTCGGCGACCTGGGCGTAGCTGGCCGCGCCGGGGCCGAGCTGCGGCCAGGGGTCGTCCCAGCCGATGACGAGCTCGGCGACCGCGGAAGCCGGCAGCGCGGCGGTGGAGCCGAGCACCGCGTAGTCGGCGGTGCGATCGGTGATCTCCACCCGGAGCATGAACTTCATCGAGTCCAGCCACTGGGCCAGCACCCCGCCGTGGGTGTTCTCGGTGATCAGCCAGACGGTCTCGCCGTCGTCCACCACCGCGGCGTCGTGTTCGATGCGTCCGGAGATGTCGAGCAGCAGCAGCTCGGTGGACTCCCCCGGCTTGAGCCCGGCGACCTGCTGGGAGGACAGGGTGGTCAGCCAGGTCAGCCGGTCTGGGCCGGTGACCGTCACCACGCTGCGGTGGGAGAGGTCGACGACGGCGGCGCCGCGGGCCAGTGCCCGCTGCTCACGGGTGGGGTCCCCGTAGTGGGCGGCCACCGCGGCGTCGTCTCCGCCGTCGGGGACGGCGCCGGCGCGGTTCAGCAGGGGCGACTTCGAGTTCTCATCCACGGGCGGACTCCTTCATCGGTGCGGCGGGCGCGCGAGGTGCGCACGGCGCGGGGTGCCTGCCACATCGGGCAGGCGAGAGCGAGGCTCAGGCAGTGCTCTTGGCGCTGACCTCTTCGGCCGAGGCGGTGCGGTCCAGGATCGCCGAGGCGTGCGGGACCATCTCGCCGTCGGCGGCGCGGAGATCCCAGCGCCAGAACAGCTGACTGTTCACCAGTCCGAACATGCGGGAGGCACCGGGATATTCCGCAGCGTGCTCGCCGCGCATCACGGCGTCGGTGGCCAGCTGCAGCTGCGGACCCTTGATCTTGCCGTAGTAGAGCTCCGAGATGCTTCCCGGATGGGTGATGGTCGCGGTGATGGCGAAGGATCCGTCCTGCTCGGCGAGCCGGTCGACCTCGGCGGCGCTCTTATAGGCCGGGACCACGTCTGCGGGGTCGAGGCCGGGGCCGACGTCGGCGTCGGTGCGGGCACGATCCAGCGACCAGAAGCCGGTCTCCACCGAGAGGGGTCGCAGCCGTGCACCGGCCTCGTCGGCGAGCCAGGTCTCGGCGCGATATTCGACGAACTCCAGGCCGGTGTCCCTGAAGGTCACGTCCTGGGTGAAGATCGGGTCGTCCTGCTCGCCCGAGCCCAGTCGGCCCTGGCCGCGCCAGCTGCCGAGCAGCCAGTACAGCGGGGCGAGCTCGGGCGTCAGGTCGGTGGGAAGCTCCATCGGGGCCATCGGCTCAGCTCCTCAGCGCGCGGGTGCCACAGGCGTGTGCCTCGGTGCGGTGCAGGCGGATCAGCGCTGACCCTTGTACAGCCGGGAGATGACGGTCCAGGAGATGCCGGCGATCATCAGCGTCACCAGGAGCAGCAGCCCGATGAAGAAGATCTCCAGTGCCAACAGTGAGACGTTCTGCAATGCTAAGTTCATGGCTGAAGTGTACAACTTCACACCAGCAGAAGACGCTCCGTGAAGTAGGTCAGCGCGCCCATCGCCGCGATCGGGGCCGCACCGACCGCGATCCCGGAGAGGATCCCCTGCGGCGGGCCCTGCGCCAGGAGGAACCGGCGGAAGGATGCCAGCAGGAGTCCGGCCACCAGTCCGAGCGTCCCGGCGAAGAGCAGGGTCAGTTCTCCCCAGGCCAACGTCATGCCGATGCCGGCCGCCACGCTGCCCAGGACCACCAGCAGCATCGCCCATGCGTTGGGCAGCGGAACCGCGGCCAGCAGGGTCCCGACGATCAGCGTGCCTGCGGCCAGCGCCACCACGGTCAGCTCCCCGGAGGTCCCGGTGACGGCGAGCAGGGTGGTGTCCTCCACCGGCAGCAGCCCGCGCACCGCGAGGATCCCGCGGGCGTCGTCGCCGGTCGCGTCGGCGAGCTCCACGGGGTAGCGCAGACCGGCCACCCACCCGGCGCCGGTGGTCGCGATCAGCACTCCGGCGCAGGCTCCGATGGTCGACTCCAGCCGGTGCGGCCTTCCGGTCCCGCGCAGCACCTGGATCAGGAAGATGCTCATCACACCGAAGGCCAGCGCCACCGAGGACCAGAAGAAGAGATCATCTGCGGCACCGACGACTCCGGCGCCCAGGGCAGCGATGACACCGGCGCAGGCGATCACGGTCGAGAGCGAGCGCCGGGCTGAGACGCCCATCAGCTGGGGCCACCCCAGCGCGATGAGGATCGACAGCCCGCAGACCACCAGCGTCATCGCGACGGTCCCGGCCCAGGAAGCCAGGGCGAGCGCTGTCGCGGCGAGCAGGGCGGAGGCTGCGACTGGGATGTACTTCACAACAGGCCATCCTAGAGGTCGGCGCTTCACACGTCGCATATACTCATCTGCAGATCGCTGAATCACGTTTTCGCATTGTGAAATCACTGGCGTTTAAGACCGTAATCACCGTTGACGACCCTGCGGGACCCGGTGAAGACAGTGACCCAAGGGGAAGGAGTCATGCATGGCTCAAGTTCTGCTGCTCTCAGACACCCCGGACGACGCACTACCGTCACTGGAGCTGCTCACCCACCGAATCCGCACCTTCCCCGCTGAAGCCTCCTCGATCGTGCGGGCTCCCAATGTGGACGTCACGCTGATCGATGCGCGCACCAAGCTCGCCCACGCCCGGTCGCTGTGCCAGCTGGTGAAGTCCTCGATGCTCTCACCGGTGCTCGTCATCGTCACCGAAGCCGGCCTGGCCACGCTGAACGAGTCCTGGCAGGCCGATGACTTCATCCTCGGCGAGGCCAGCCCCGGCGAGATCGACGCCCGGATCAGGCTGGCAGCAGTGGAGACCGAGGAGGAGACCCCGGTCGGCGAGATCCGCGCCGGTGGAATCACCATCGACGAGACCACCTATATGGCGACCATCAACGGACGCCTGCTGAACCTGACCTATAAGGAGTTCGAGCTGCTCAAGCACCTCGCGCTGCACCCGGGCCAGGTCTTCACCCGCGACCGGCTGCTCCACGACGTCTGGGGCTACGACTACTTCGGCGGCACCCGCACCGTGGACGTCCACATCCGACGTCTGCGCGCCAAGCTGGGGCCCGATCACGAATCACTGATCGGCACCGTCCGCAATGTCGGATACCGCCTGGTGATCAGCGGGTCGGACACCGCGACCCCACCGGACGACGACCGGCGCGACGACGGCGCAGACGCCGCCTGAGCCGGTGACCTGAGGGTTCAGCTCCGATACAGTGAGCCCATGAACCCAGGAGATGGCACCCCAGAAGACACCGAGCTCGCAGTGGTCGAGCTCAGCGACGGCGCACCCGATGCCGACCTGCACCACGCGCTGCTCGAGCTGGCAGCCGTCTCCGCCGAGGCTGACGCAAACCCGCCGTTCTCGGAACAGACGCTGGTGGAGCTGCACCGGGCTGCTGACCGGCCTGAGGCCGCGACGTCGGAGACGGCCTCAGGCACCTCCGCAGAAGGTCAGCGCAGCCCGCTGAGGATCGCCTACGCCTGGACCGATGCGCGGCCGGATTCCCGGCTGCTCGCCGGGGCCGGCGTCGTCGTCGAGGGTGCACACGGGACGCCCGACGTGTTGGAGCTGGTGGTCCGACCTGACTGCCGCCAGCGCGGCATCGGCACCGCCCTGGTGGAGGCGCTCACCGAGAACGTGCTCTCCCCCACCTCGGGCCGGGTGCAGCGCGCCTGGGCCCATGGCGAGCACGACGCCGCGGCGCGGCTCGCCCGACGCTACGGCTGGAACCCGGTGCGCGAGCTCTGGCGGATGCGGCTCACCGACCTCGACGAGGCGCCCTCGCCCGAGCTGCCCGAGAGCATCACGATGCGCAGCTTCCGCCCGGGCGTCGACGACGAGGCCTGGCTGGCGGCGAACGCCGCGGCCTTCGCCGATCACCCCGAGCAGGGCCGGCTCACCCTCGAGGACCTGCATGCCCGAATGGCCGAGGACTGGTTCGACCCCGAGGGGGTCCTGCTGGCCTGGGAGGGCGAGCAGCTCGTCGGGTTCCACTGGACCAAGGTCGCGGATCCGGACCTCGGTGAGGTCTACGTGGTCGGCGTCGTGCCCACCGCGCAGGGTCGCGGCCTGGGCCGCAGCCTCACCCTTGCCGGGATCGAACACCTGCACCGGAGCGGTCTGGCCGCCATCATGCTCTACGTGGACGCCGACAACACTGCCGCGGTGAAGCTCTACAAGAAGCTTGGATTCACCAAATGGGACGCTGACACCATGTACGCCCCGACCGAGGAAGCCGCCGTGGAACCAGCCTGATATCTTGGTCTCTCGTGAGCTCCCCCGAGACCATGAGCAAGGTCCCCCGCCGCAGAACTGTCACGGTCTCCGATGACGGGCTCGATGCCGAGATCCTCGCCGCCGGCGCGCTGTGCTGGCGCATCCGTCGTGCCGAGCTCGAGGTGCTGGTGATCCACCGGCCCCGCTACGACGACTGGTCCTTCCCCAAGGGCAAGCTCGACGAGGGCGAGACGCTGCCTGAGTGCGCGGTCCGTGAGGTCCGCGAGGAGATCGGACTCAAGGTCCGGCTCGGCATGCCGCTGCCGATCACCCGCTACTCCGTGGGCAAGGCGCGCGGCGCCCGGAACGGGAACGGGAACGGCAGCAAGGACAAGGCCGTCTGGTACTGGGCCGCCCAGGTCGCCGAAGGCACTCCCGTCCCGGATGGCGACGAGGTCGATGAGACCGCCTGGGTCAGCGTCGAGCGGGCCCGCGAGCTGCTGACCAATCGAGGCGACGTGCTGCCGCTGGACGAGCTGGAGCGTCTCCACGAGGACCGGCGGCTGCACACCCTGCCCTTCATCGTGCTGCGCCACGCCAAGGCCAAGCCGCGCTCCTCCTGGTCCCGGGCCGAGTCGGAGCGGCCGCTTGCGGCCACGGGCAAGCGCCAGGCCCGCGCGGTGGAGCGGCTGCTGATCTGCTGGCGCCCCCGCCACCTGGAGTCCAGCCCCTGGAAGCGCTGCGCCGAGACCATCGCGCCCTACGTCAAGGCCCATCGCAACCGCGCCACCTACCGCAAGTCGCTCACGGAGAAGCGCGCGGAGGCCCACCCGGGACGCTCCCGGGCCCGGGTCCGACGCTGCCTGGAGCTGCTGCTGCCCACGCTGATCTGTACCCATCGTCCGGTCCTTCCTCTGATCCTGGACACCATGAGCGCCTGGCTGCAGGATCCGCGGCTTCTGCAGGCGATCCCTGATGAAGATCCGTATCTGCGCCCCGGCGCCGTGCTGGTGGCCCAGCAGGCCATGGATCGCGGCGGCGAGATCGTCTCGATCGAGGTCTACGAGCCCTTCGAGGACTGAACTGTCCCCTCGGGGCCCGGGCTGAACTCGCCCGGGCTGTGAGCGTCCCCGCCGGACCGCTGACAATGGTGGACTGTGACGGTACTCTCAATGCATGAGTGCGCCGAAGAACGTCCATCCCACCGCCGAGCTCAACATCGACGAGGACCGGGGCCGGGCCGAGCTCTGGGACACCATCAACGGGCGTCGCACCTTCATCGGGTTCATCGGCTTCACCCCCGAGACGTTGCGCGGTCAGGAGGTCACCCTCCTGCAGCACACCATCGTCCACCCGCAGTATGGCCGACAGGGCTACGCCCGCTGCCTGGTGACCCTGCTGCTGGACCAGCTGCAGGCCGAGGGCCGGCTCTTCGCCTCCGAGTGCACCTATGTGGACGCCTACCTGCACCGCTATCCCGAATATCGGTCACTGCAGGCCACCTTCTCCTGACCCGCAGCCCGGAGGCCCGCAGCTTGGACGGACGGGTCGCACGCGCGTCGAAGCGGGCAGGCGCACACCCGTCGGGGCAGCGCCCTGGCGCCCAGGCCCCACCGGTATGCTGTGGGGCGTGAACTCGACGATCCCCACCCCGTACGAGGACCTGCTCGCAGACGTGCTGAACACCGGCACCGCCAAGTCTGACCGCACCGGAACCGGCACCAGAAGTGTCTTCGGGCGGCAGATTCGGTTCGATCTCGCAGAGTCCTTCCCTCTGATCACGACCAAGCGAGTGCACTTCAAATCGGTGGCGCTGGAGCTGCTCTGGTTCCTGCGCGGGGACTCCAACGCCCGCTGGCTGCAGGAGCGCGGCGTGCGGATCTGGAACGAATGGGCCGGCGAGGACGGCGAGCTCGGCCCGATCTACGGCGTGCAGTGGCGCTCCTGGCCGACCCCGGACGGGAAGAACATCGACCAGATTGAGCAGCTGATCAGCTCGCTGAAGACGAACCCCGATTCGCGACGCCACGTGGTGAGCGCCTGGAACCCGGCTCAGATCGATGACATGGCGCTGCCCCCCTGCCACATCATGTTCCAGTTCTACGTGGCCGACGGGCGGCTCTCCTGCCAGCTCTACCAGCGCAGCGCCGACATGTTCCTCGGCGTGCCCTTCAACATCGCCTCCTACGCGCTGCTCACCCGGATGGTCGCCCAGCAGGTCGGACTCGAGCCCGGGGAATTCATCTGGACCGGCGGGGACTGCCACATCTATGACAACCACGTGGACCAGGTGCGCGAACAGCTCTCCCGCGCCCCCTACCCGGCGCCCGCCCTGGCGATCACCCGGACCCCGGACTCGATCTTCGACTACCAGTTCGAGGACTTCGATGTCCGCGACTACCAGCACCACCCCGCCATCAAGGCCGCCGTCGCCGTATGAGCGACCACCCCAAAACGGCAGAGATCGGCATGATCTGGGCCCAGACCCACACCGGGGTCATCGGCGACGCCGGGGCCATGCCCTGGCATCTGCCCGAGGACCTGGCGCATTTCACGGCCACCACCCGCGGCGCCCCGGTGGTCATGGGACGACGGACCTGGGAGTCCTTCCCGGCGAAGTACCGCCCGCTCCCCGGCCGACAGAACATCGTGATCACCTCTGATCAGCACGCCGCAGAGCAGATCCGCGGGCTGGGCGGCCACCCCGTGGCCAGCCTGGACGAGGGGCTCGAGCTTGCCGCGGCCTCCGCGGCCGAGAAGATCTGGATCATCGGCGGCGGTCAGGTCTATGCCGAGACCGTCCAGCGCTCTATCGCCGACCTCGCGGTGATCACCGTGATCAAGAGCTCCGCCTCCGGTGATACCTCGGCTCCGGCGCTGACCGAGCAGTGGGAGCTCACCCAGCGAGACCCCACCGCCGGAACCCATCAGGGCGCCAACGGGCTGGAGTACCACATCGAGACACACCGACGCAGGCCTGAGCTGACCGAGACCACCCGCGCCAGCCAGGGCGCCGCCAGCAAGACGGACCACAGCGCTGACCAGAGCGCTGCCAGCAAGACGGACCAGGCCTCACAGGCGACCTCCACCAATCTCATGATGCTGGGACTCGGCGGCTACCTGATCCTCCCGTTCCTGGCCCTCTTCACGGTGACCCTGGGCTTCGTCCTGGTGCTCAATGACCGGATCCTGCCCGGTCTCGCCTTCCTGTTCGTCGCGCAGATCTGGGTGGCCGGCGGGCTGTGGGCGCATCTGTCGCGTCGTCGTCTGCTGCAGGAGATCAAGGACGCCCGGGGTACCGACGAGACCCCAGAAGCACCCGGCGTCGCGGGCTGACTCTGACTCGCTGAGCCGACTCCGCTACCCTGGAGGCATGACTTCTGCAGTGAAATCCTCAGTGTCCCCTGCCCTCTCCGCCGTCCCCGGCGAGACTCCCTCGGTGGGTCTCGTCGGTTGGCGCGGCATGGTCGGCTCGGTGCTGATCACGCGCATGCTCGAGGAGGGTGACTTCGCCCACATCAACCCGGTCTTCTTCTCGACCTCCAACGCCGGCGGCCAGGCCCCGAGCTTCGAAGGGGTCACCCCCGAGGAGACCACCCTGCAGGACGCCTTTGACCTGGAGACCCTGCTGAAGCTGCCGATCATCGTCACCGCCCAGGGCGGGGACTACACCTCCGAGGTCTACCCGAAGCTGCGCCAGGCCGGTTGGAACGGAATCTGGATCGACGCCGCCTCCACCCTGCGCATGGCCGAGACCTCGATCATCGCGCTGGACCCGATCAACCGCGACGTCATCGACGCCGGACTCGCGGCAGGCGTGAAGGAGTTCATCGGCGGCAACTGCACGGTCTCGAACATGCTGATGGGCCTGGGCGGGCTCTTCACCAATGACCTGGTCGAGTGGGGCACCGCCATGACCTACCAGGCGGCCTCCGGCGGCGGCGCCAAGCACATGCGCGAGCTGTTGAACCAGTTCGGCACCCTGCACTCCGCCGTGGCCGAGGACCTCAGCGACCCCGCGGCCGCGATCCTGGACATCGACCGGGCCGTGCTGCACGCCCAGCGCAACGACCTCGACGCCACCCAGTTCGGGGTCCCGCTGGCCGGCTCGCTGATCCCCTGGATCGACGCCGATCTGGGCAACGGTGTGGCCAAGGAGGAGTGGAAGGCCGGCGTGGAGACGAACAAGATCCTGGGACGCGGCGACAACCTCGCCCCCGGCGTGACCTCCCGCGGCGCGGCTGTGCCCTTCGACTCGCTCTGCGTCCGGGTGGGCGCGCTGCGCTCGCACTCCCAGGCGCTGACCCTGAAGCTGCGCGAGGACCTGCCGCTGGCCGAGATCGAATCGATCGTGGCCGCCGGCACCGAGTGGTCCACCTTCGTCCCCAATGAGAAGGAGGCCACCGTGTCCCAGCTGACCCCCGTGGCCGCCACCGGCTCGCTGGACATCCCGGTGGGACGCATCCGCAAGCTCGAAATGGGCCCGGAGTACATCTCCGCGTTCACGGTGGGAGATCAGCTGCTCTGGGGCGCCGCGGAGCCGCTGCGCCGGATGCTGCTGATCAGCGTCGGCAAGCTCTGAGCGTCGCTCCCTGAAGCCTCGAGCCCAGCGCTCAGAGTCTGGGGAACCGGCTCCGAGAACACCCTGAGCCGGTTCCCCAGACCCGAGGCGTGAAGACCTGAGGCGTGACGACCCGAGGCGTGACGATCTTCGGGGCGACTACAGCGCGTGTCCGATCAGCACGGGCTCTTCGTGCATCGTGATGCCGAAGGCCGTGTTGACCTGGTCACGGGCGGCCCGGGCGACGGCGAGCAGGTCGTCGGTCGTCGCGGAGCCCCTGTTGGTCACCGCAAGCGTGTGCTTGGTGGAGAGCGAGGCGCGGCCTCCGGCGATCCCGGTGCCCTGCGTCCCGCGTCCGGCCGCCGGTCCATCGGGCAGTCCGAATCCCTTGCCGCAGCCGGCGTTGTCGATCAGCCAGGCGGCGGAGAGCTTCACCAGCGGGCTTCCGGCGCCGTCAACACCGGCGGAGAACTGGGGCGCCCCGTCCGGAAGCGAAGCGGCGACCTCGCGCGGGACGATCGGGTTGGTGAAGAAGGATCCGGTGGACCAGGTGTCGTGGTCGCCCTCGCTGAGCACCATGCCTTTGCCCTGCCGCAGCCGCAGCACCGTGCTGCGGACCTGTTTGAGCGGTGCGCGGCGCTCGTGGTCGGCGCTCTCAGCATCCAGGCCGAGAGTCCGGGCGAGCTCGCCGTAGCGCACCGGAGCCGAGAGCCCGTCGGGCCGGTTCTGCAGCATGAAGCGCACCTGGAGCACCACATAGCGGGGTGAGCCGTGCACGGTGGTCTGCTTCAGCACCGAGTTCCGGTAGCCGAACTGCAGCTGCGCATTGGTGAAGCGCACCAGCTCCCCACGCCCCCGGTCCCAGGCCTGGATGTCCTTGAGGGTGTGGGCCACGTCTGCGCCATAGGCGCCCACGTTCTGCACCGGCACGGCCCCGGTGGCGCCGGGGATCCCGGAGAGCGCCTCCAGCCCGGTGAGGCCGCGTGCCACGCTGAACCGGACGACGTCGTCCCAGTCGTGACCCGCCGCGACGCTCAGCAGCACATCACGGGCACCGTGGACCTCGGTGCTGATCCCGTGGAACGCCAGCTGCAGCACGGTGCCGGGGAACCCGTCCTCGGTCACCAGCAGATTCGATCCGCCGCCCAGGACGATCAGGGTATCTTCGCCGCGCTCACGCGCTGCCTGGTCCGGCAGCGGGTGCTCTCGGAGCACCTGCAGCGCCTGTTCCTGGGTGTCCGCTCGGATCCATCGGCCGGCGGGGCCGCCGACGCGTGCCGTGGTGTGATCGCTGAATCGGCCGGTGGATGCGAGGGGAGAACTGTCAACACTGGTCACAGCGCAGAAGCCTACCTGGAGTGGCTGGAATGGGCATCTGCGCGGCGTGTACTCAGGGTTGCGGACCCATGAACAGCCGGAGAGGTCGGGGCTCCACCGGGGCGGAGACGACAGCAGGCCCGGTCGGTGCTACTCGCCCAGCGGGTTCAGCACCCGGCGCAGGAAGTCCTGGGTGCGCGGCTGCTGGGGGGCACCGATGACCTCGGTCGCCGGACCCTCCTCGACCACGAGGCCCTGATCCATGAACACGACGCGGTCCGCGACCTCGCGGGCGAAGCCCATCTCGTGGGTGACCACGAGCATGGTCATCCCGGCCTCGGCCAGCTTGCGCATGCTGGCGAGCACGTCGCCGACGGTCTCGGGGTCCAGGGCGGAGGTGGGCTCGTCGAAGAGCATCAGCTGCGGCTTCATGGTCAGCGCCCGGGCGATGGCCACCCGCTGCTGCTGACCGCCCGAGAGCTGATCGGGGCGACGCTCGGAGAGGTGCTTGAGCCCGACGGCGTCGAGCTGGGCCAGCGCCTCGGTCTCGGCCTCGGCCTCGGACTGTCCCAGCACCCGGCGCGGGGTGATGGTGCAGTTCTCCAGCACGCTCAGATGGGGGAAGAGGTTGAACTGCTGGAAGACCATGCCGATCTGCCGACGCATCGCGTCGAGATTGACGTCCGGGTGGGTCGCCTCGTGCTCGCCCACGGTGATGGTCCCCGCGTTGGGGGTCTCCAGCCGGTTCACGCAGCGCAGCAGCGTGGACTTCCCGGAGCCGGACGCGCCGATCAGGCAGACCACCTCACCGGGCGCCACACTCATGTCGATGCCCTTGAGCACCTCGTTGTCCCCGAAGGACTTGTGCAGCCCGGTGATGGTCACCCCGGCGGCCGACGTGCCGTGCCCGCCGGACACGCCTTCGGCTGAGGCTCTGGCTGTGGAGGGGTTCGGCGTCGTCTCCCCCGGCGTGTGACTCTGGCTCATGTTCGCGTCCATCTCTACTTCTTCCCCGTCCGGGGAGTGCGGTGCTCCATGCGGCGGGCCAGCAGTGACAGCGGCACGGTCAGCAGCAGGTAGCAGAAGCCGGCCACCACCAGCGGGGTCAGGCCCGCCTGGTAGATGTTGATGCCGTCACGGCCCATCTTGGTCAGCTCGGCGGCGCCGCCGGCCATGCCGACGACGAAGATCAGCGAGGAGTCCTTGGTGAGCAGGATCGCCTCATTGGTCAGCGGCGGCAGCACGATCCGGAAGGCCTGCGGGATCTGGATGGTCACCATCGCGCGCCAGGCGGGCATGCCCAGCGCGCGGGCGGCCTCAAGCTGGCCCTTGGGCACGGCCTGGAGGCCTGCGCGCAGCGTCTCCGCGATGTACGCGCTGGCCACGATGGCCAGCGCCGAACCGGCGATCTGCAGGGTGGAGAGGTTCCACCCGAACGCCAGCGACGCACCGAAACCGAGCGCGATGAACACCAGGATCGCAGGGATTCCTCGGAAGAACTCGATGTACGCGGTGGCCACCCACCGGTAGACCGGGAAGGAGGACATGCGCATCAGCGCCAGCAGCGTTCCGCCGAGCAGACCGAAGACGAAGCCCACCACCGTGTACTGGACGGTGTTGAACAGTCCCACGGTGATGATCTCCGGGAACATCGGTCCCAGATTCTCGATGGAGAAGAAGCTGTTGCGGATCGCAGACCAGTCGACCACCACGGCCAGCACGATCACGACCGCAAGGAAGATCCCGGCCTGGATCCCGAGGCTCACTCGCGCTCGGTCACGGGTTGTCATTGCCATGAGAGTTATTCGTCACCCTCGTCTTCGGCGGGCTCGTCGTCGGCAGCCTCATCGTCAGCAGCCTCTTCAGGCGTGTCGCCGTCGCGGAACCAGCGGTCTTCGATCTCTTGCAGCTCGCCGGAGGATTCCATCTCGGCGAGCGCCTCGTTGACCGCGTCGATCAGCTCGGTGTTCTCGCTCTGGGCGGCGATGCCCAGCTGCTCTCCGGTGTCGATCTCTTCGACGAACTCCGCAGTGTCGGATTCCCCGGCCTGGTAGCCCAGGATGGAGATGTTGCCGATGGCGGCGTCGACCTGGCCAGACTCGATGCCCTGGATCAGCAGACCGGAGTCGGTGTACGCGCGCACCTCGTAGCCGTTCTCCTCGGCGTAGGTCGCGCCGGTCGTCTCGCTCTGCACGCCCACGGTGAGACCGTCGAGGTCGTCCAGCGAGCTGACGTTCGCCTCGGTGGCGGCGAGAAGACCGAGGTTGTCGTCGAGGTAGGGCTCGGAGAAGAGCATGTTGCCGGCCCGCTCCTCGGTGATGGTCATGCCGGAGATCGAGAGATCACAGGTGTTGGAGTCGAGGGCGACGCCGGACTGGATTCCTTCGAAGCCGGTCTCCACGACCTCCAGCTCTGCGTCCATGGACTCCGCAAGCACCTCGGCCAGGTCGATGTCGAAGCCGACGAGTTCGCCGGTCTCGTCGCGGTACTCGAAGGGCGGGTAGGTAGCGTCGGAGCAGACCTGGAGGGTGCCGGCGCTGTTGAGCATCTCCGAGCCATCGTCGCTGGACTCGCTCTCGTCGCCGCCGCCACAGGCGGTGAGGACAAGCGCTGCCAGCGCGGAGGCGCCGACGGCCTTGGCCGCGGTCTTGTGCATAGCCATAGTGGGATCCTTTGGGTTGATCGGCGGAAACCGAAGTCAGACGGTGTCCGCGATTATACGGTGAAGCTGTGTTTCGGCCCTATGTCAGCCCGGCGCGAGCTTGACGGCGTGTTGCAGTGGGGTTCGGCGCGCTGAGCTGCCCGAGGCCTGCACCCGCGCACGAACTAGAACTGCACCACAGCCTGGGACTTCGCGAGCACCTTGGTGCGGATGGCCTGCGCAGGCTGGTGCGCTCCTGCCGTGGCGGATGTCTCGGCGACAGGCTGGCTGAGAAGCTCCACACTCAGGTCCACCCGCACGCTGCGCCGCTCCGTGTCCACCGCGCCGATCTTGCCGCTGATCTCGAGCCGGGCGGTGGTGGTCTCGGGAGAGCCGGACTCCGCGTCCGGCACCGGGACGGGCTTGGTGAACCGAGCCTGATAGTCGACGACGGCGCCCGGGTCGCCTGCCCAGACGCTCACCAGGTCGACCGCGGACCCCATGGTGAGCATGCCGTGGGCGATGACCCCCTCGAGGCCGACCTCCCGGGCGAAGCGGTCATTCCAGTGGATCGGGTTGTGATCCCCGGAGGCGGCGGCGTAGCGGATCAGGTCGGCGCGAGAGAAGCTCAGCTCGCGGGTCCCGATCTGCTGACCCTTCTCGAGCTCTTCGAAGACCGGCGTGCTCATGCGGCATCCTCCTCAGTGCGGGCCGGCGCGCCGGCGGGATCATCGCGGACCAGCAGGGTGGAGGTCACGGTGCTTCGGGCGGTGCCGTCCTGGGCGCTGATCTGCACCACGGTGGTGACCATCGCGCCGGCGCCCATGGTGCGGATTCGCTCCAGCGTGACCTGGGAGGTCAGCGTGTCTCCGGCCTGGATGGGGCTGTGATGGGTGAAGCGCTCCTCGGCGTGGACCACGCGGGAGAAGTCGATCCCGGCCTCGTCGTCGTTGACCACTGCGGCCTCCGCGCGCTGGGCGATGACCACGGCGAAGCTCGGCGGCGCGATCAGATCGCGGTGACCCAGCGCCTGGGCGGCGTCGACGTCGTGGTGTGCGGGGTGCTCGGCCTGGACGGCGAGCGCGAACTCGCGGACCGCCTCCCGGCTGACCTGGTACGGCGCGGCGGGCGGGTACTGGTGGCCCTGCCGGTCTGGGTTGATCATTCAGTCGTCTTTCGCTCGCCGGGAGAGGATCTGGACCGCCTGGCGGCGACGCAGTCCGATGGAGATCAGGTGACTCAGGATCCCGACGCCGAGGAAGACCAGACCCGTGCTGCGCAGCGCAGCGGTCGTCTCGGCGGCGTCGAGCAGGGCCGCGAGCACCACCAGGATCACGCCCACGGCAGTGGAGGCCATGCCCAGGACCAGGGTGACCCGGTACGCGCGCGTCCCGCTGCTCCACGGGTCGAAGGACTGAGTGTTCACGTGGGTGAGCTTACAGGCCGCGGCGCGGCCATCTCGAAAAACCTCACACCCGGCCGAGCGGACTATGAGGCTGGTTTATCGCGACCGAAACTCGCCGCTCCACTCGCGGAAACACGGTCTTGTCAGAGTGGAACCCTCCCCACCGGACCTGAATGGTCCACCGTGCGGCCCCGCCCCGCGAGACCCCAGGAAGCAGGACATCGCGATGAACCCCCAGATCTCCACCACCGAGGCTCCACCCACCGGTCTGGCCGCCGAGGCTGCGGTCGAGACCACGGCCGCCGCTCCCACCGATCGGCTCCTGGTCGAGGACGGCCGCTGGATCACCAACTGGCAGCCCGAGAACGCCGAGTTCTGGGAGGGCCCGGGACGGCCGACCGCGCGGCGCAACCTGATCTGGAGCGTGTTCTGCGAGTTCCTCGGGTTCGCGGTCTGGCAGCTCTGGTCGGTGACCGTGGTCTTCCTGCCCATGGTCGGCTTCGATCTGACCACCTCCGAGCAGTTCTGGCTGGTCTCGCTGCCGCCCCTGGTCGGCGCGACCCTGCGCGTGCCCTACAGCTTCATGGTGGCGATGATCGGCGGTCGCAACTGGACCATCATCTCCGCGCTGCTGCTGCTGATCCCCACCGTCGCGATGGCGCTGACCCTGGGGAATCCGGATACTCCGAACTGGGCGCTGTTCGTCATCGCCGCGGCCGCCGGTTTCGGCGGCGGCAACTTCTCCTCCTCGATGGCCAACATCACCTACTTCTACCCGGCCAGGGAGAAGGGCGCGGCGCTGGGCGTCAATGCCGCCGGCGGCAACCTCGGCGTCGCCGTCGCCCAGTTCACCGTGCCGATCGTGGTGACCGCGTTCGCCTTCGGCGCGCTGCAGCCGAACCTGCCGGCCGCCGGGCTCTTCTGGATCCCCTTCATCCTGCTCGCCGCCTGGGGCGCGCGGAAGTACATGCACAACCTCTCTCACGCCAAGAACGACATCAAGGGCTCGCTCTCGGCGCTGAAGGAGAAGCACCTGTGGATCATCTCGCTGATCTACATCGGCACCTTCGGCTCCTTCATGGGCTTCGGCTCGGTCTTCCCGACCCTGATCAACATCCAGTTCCCGGAGTTCTCCAGCTTCCAGGTCCTCGGCGCGGCGCTGTCGCTGGCCTTCCTCGGTCCCCTGGTCGGCTCGCTCGCCCGTCCCTTCGGAGGCAAGCTCGCCGACCGGGTCGGCGGTGCCCGGGTGACGATCGCCAGCTTCCTGGCCATGGCGGGCATCACCGCCGCCGTCGTGCTGACGCTCTCGATGGCGAACTTCTGGATCTACCTGCTGCTGTTCCTGGCGCTGTTCACCCTCACGGGGGTCGCGAACGGGTCCAGCTACCGGATGATCCCGGTGGTCTTCAGACTCTCGGTGGACCCTGCCGATCGGGTCGGGCACGAGCGCAAGGCCTCCTCAGCGCTGGGCCTGATCGGCGCGATCGGCGCCTACGGCGGCTTCGCGATTCCGCAGATCCTGCGGGTCTCCAACGAGTCCACCGGCTCCTTCGACACCGCGTTCTGGGTCTTCGCCGCCTGCTACATCGCCCTGGCCGGGCTCACCTGGGTGGTCTACATGCGCCCCGGCACCGTCTTCGCCCGCGCCAACGTCTGATGCCGACCCCCGCGAAGACCCGAGAGGTCACCACCCACTGCCCCTACTGCGCACTGCAGTGCGCGATGACCCTGCAGATCAACGAGGCGCCCGAGCCCGGCATCACCGTGGAAGGCGCCCAGTTCCCGACCAACCGCGGGCGGCTGTGCCGGAAGGGCAGCACCGCGGCGGAGCTGCTCACCTCACGCAGCGACCGGCTCCGTTCCCCGATGATCGCCGAGACCGACGACGACGGCGCGCGCAGCTTCCGCGAGGCCTCCTGGGAGGAGGCGCTGGACCTGATCGCGGGGCGGCTGCGCAGCATCCAGGCCGCCCATGGCCGGGACGCCGTCGGGGTGTTCGGCTCGGGCAGCCTGACCAATGAGAAGACCTATGCGCTGGGGAAGTTCGCCAGGGTCGCGCTGGGCACCTCACAGATCGACTACAACGGCAGGTTCTGCATGTCTTCGGCGGCCAAGGCCTCCACCGAGGTCTTCGGACTGGACCGCGGCCTGCCGTTCCCGCTCACCGATCTCGACGCCGCCTGCACCGTGCTGCTGCTGGGCTCGAATGTGGCAGACACCATGCCTCCTTTCGTGCAGCACCTCGAGGGAGCCCGGTCCAAGGGTGGGCTGATCGTGGTGGACCCGCGCAGCAGCGCCACCGCGGAGCTCACCGCCGATGGCGCCGGATTCCACGTGGCCCCTGCCCCCGGCGGGGATCTGGTGCTGCTGCTGGCGCTGGCCAACGTGCTCTTCGACGAGGGCTACACCGATCAGGACTATCTGGCGCAGCGGGTCCGCGGCGCCGAGGACTTCCGTCGGTCCGCCGCGGCCTGGTGGCCCGAACGGGCCCAGGCCGACACCGGAGTCGGGGCGGATCAGATCCGTTTCATCGCCCGCCGCCTGGGGTCCGCCGCCGCGGAAGCCCGCCAGGGCGGGGATCCGGTGTTCATCCTCACCGGACGCGGGGTGGAGCAGCACCGCGACGGCACCGACACCGCCCGGGCCGCGATCAGCCTGGCGCTGATCCTGGGACTCCCCGGAGCTCACGGCGGCTACGGCACCCTCACCGGGCAGGGCAACGGGCAGGGCGGACGCGAGATGGGACAGAAGTCGGACCAGCTCCCCGGGCTGCGCTCGATCACCTCCCCCACCGATCGGGCGCACATCGCCGAGGTCTGGGACGTGGCGCCCGAGGCGATTCCGGGTCCCGGCATCGCCGCCACCCAGCTGCTGCACACCATGGGCACCCGGACCGAGCACGGCCCGGAGGGGGTCCGAGCGCTGCTGGTGCACGGCTCCAACGTGGCGGTCTCCGCGCCCGACACCTCCCGGGTGCTGGAGAACCTGCGCGCCCTGGACCTGCTGGTGGTGGCTGACTTCTTCCTCTCCGAGACCGCCGCCGAAGCCGACGTCGTCCTGCCGGTCCTGCAGTGGGCCGAGGAGGACGGCACCATGACCAGCCTGGAAGGTCGGCTGCTGCGCCGCCGTCGCGCGGTGGACCCGCCCTCGGGCTGCCGCTCCGAGCTGTGGATCTTCGCCGAGCTGGCCCGCCGACTGGGCACCCCCACCGGCTTCTCCACCGACCCGGCGGAGGTCTTCGAGGAGATCCGCCGGGCCACCGCAGGAGCGGCGGCCGACTACTCCGCGATGAGCTGGGAGCTGCTCGACGCCGGTCACGCCGGCTACTGGCCGCACCCCGCCGTTGCGGCACCTGCTGCCGGGGCGGACCACGCCGGGCTGAGCGCTTCTGAGCTCAGCGCCTCTGGCACCGACCATTCCGACGAGCTGACCAGCACCGGGGAGCCGATCATCGGGACCCCGCGGATGTTCGCCTCACGCTTCGCCCACCCCGACGGTCGGGCGGTGCTGCGCGCGATCCGGCCGCGCGCCCAGGCGGCGCCGCGGGCCGAGGAGCTGACCTTCACCACCGGACGGCTGATGGAGCACTACCAGTCGGGCAACCAGACCCGACGCGTGCCGGCCCTGGACGCCGCGCACCCGCAGGTCACGGTGCAGGTCCACCCAGCCACCGCGCGTCAGTTCGGGCTGGTCGAGGACGGATTCGCGGTGGTCGAGAACGCGCAGGGCGCACTCACCGCAAAGGTCGTCCTCGACGCCGGGATCCGCGCAGACACGATCTTCTCTCCCTTCCACTTCGCCGGCCGCAGCGCCGCGAACCTGCTCACCCGAGGTCTGACCGATCCGCATTCGAAGATGCCGGAGTTCAAGAACACCCCCGTCCGGATCCGTCCCGCCACGTCCCTGGAGGCAGCCGTATGACCCGCTCCGTCCCCCACGTGCTGATGCTCGGATTCGGCCCGGTCGCCGCCCGGCTGATCGATGAGCTCCTCGAAGAGGTCTCCGGCGGCGCTCTGCGGCTGACCGTGATCGGCTCCGAGGCCGAGCCTGCCTATCAGCGGATCCGCATCGGAGATGTCTCGGTGGGCCGGATCCAGCCCTCCGACCTCGCCCTGAGTGACCCGGCATCGCTGCGTGAGGCCGGCGTGGAGGTGCGCACCGGGGTGACCGCGACCGCGATCGACCGTGAGACCCGGCAGGTCACGCTCGACGACGGCGGAACGATCCACTATGACCGGCTGGTGCTGGCCACCGGTGCAGAACCCATGACGCCCAACTTCGAGGTGGAGTCCCGCCGCGGCGGGGCCATCGACGCCGAAGTGCGGCCCAGCGGGCTCCCCGATGGGATTCTGGCGATGCGCGAGATGGGTGACGCGCTGCGCCTCGCCGAGGTCGTACTGCGCGGCGAGCCGGTGATCGTCCTCGGCGGAGGCGTGCTCGGCGTCGAGGCCGCGCTGGCGATCGCCGAGGTCGGCGCCCCGGTGACCCTGGTGCACCGCGGCAATGTGCCGATGAACCGGCAGATCGACACCGACGCCGGGATGCTGCTGCGCCGCGAGCTGATCCGTGCCGGGGTCCAGGTGCGGGCGGCCGCCGACATCACCACGGTGATCTCAGAGTCCGGCAGCCTGTGCGCGGTGCGCACCTCGCTGGACGAGAAGCTGCCCGCCGCGCTGCTGGTCACCTGCACCGGCGTCCGCGCCCGGGATCAGCTGGCCGCCGCGTCCGGGCTGGCCACCCGGTGGGGCGTGATGACCGATGAGGTCTGCCGCAGCGTCAGCGACCCGCGGATCTTCGCGGTCGGCGACTGCGCGACGGTGGCCGGAAAGGTCTCCGCGGGGCTGATCGCCCCGGGCTGGGAGCACGCCGGCACCGTCGCGCAGGCGCTGCGGGAGGACCTGGGGCTGGAGCAGACCCTGGAACGCGATGCCTCCGGGGCCCCTGTCGACCTTGCGGCGGCCACCGGCCTGGACGTCATCCTGCTGAAGTCACACACGTTGAACATCGCCTGCGCCGGGACCACCGACGTGGACCCCTGGAACCCCGACTCGCCCACCGTCTCCACCTGGTCAGATCCCAAGGGCGGACAGTACCTCCGCATCGTCTCGGACGAGGACCGGCTGCTCGGCTTCGTCTCGGTCGGGATGCCTCGCTCGGCCGCTGAGCTGGCGATGCATGCTGGCCGCGGGACGATCCCGGTGACCGATCGGACCGCGCTGCTGGCCGCCGAGCACGCGACCCGCGAGGCGCAGCTCGGCCCGCAGGACGTCCTGTGCCGGTGCGCCGGGACGACCCTGGCCCAGGTGCAGGACGCGGCCGCCTGCTCCTCCACCGTGGCCGAGGTCGGGACGGCCTGCAAGGCCGGCACAGGCTGCGGCACTTGTCATGTGCGGATCGAGAAGCTGCTGCGCGCCGAGGAGCAGCTCCCGGCGGCGGCGAACGCCTGAGTTCGTGGGCGAACGCCTGAGCAGCTCAGACGGCTATCCGGTATCCGCGTTTGACCACCGTGCTCACGAGTCCGTTGACCGGCAGCGATTTGCGCAGCCGGGAGACCCACATCTCCAGGGCATGCTCGGAATCGCACTGGACCAGCAGCTGCATCAGGTGCTCGCGGGAGAGCACCGCCCCCTCGGCCTTGACCAGCGCCCGCATCAGCGACAGCGGCCCCGGAGGCAGACGTACGGCTTCATCGGTGATCTGCGGGAGGCGCACCTCGGCGCCGCGCATCTCCACCGGCCCGTGCCGAGTGGTGATGCGCAGCGTCTGGTGTTCCTCCAAGTGGTCGCAGACCAGCTTGATCATCGCGCCCAGCCGCCAGCGGGAGGGGATGATCGGGCTGAGCCCGGCGTCGTAGAGCGGGCCTGCGGTCACCGCGCCCACTGCCACGGAGACCACGTCCCCGCGCAGCGCCCCGACCAGCGCCTCGGACCTGCCGTACTGGCGCGCCACGGAGAGGAACGCCTCCACGGCGGGAGCGGCGGTGAAGGTGATCAGGTCGAGCTGACGCTCGATCACCGCGTCGATCATGCGCAGCAGGTCCGAATCCTCATCGGGCTTGGTCCAGGTGTAGGGCAGCACGGTGACCACTGTGGCGCCGGCGGCCTGGAGCCGCTCGATCTGCGAATCATCGCTGGCACCGTGCTGCTGCAGGGCCACCGTCTTGCCGCGGACCTCCCGGGTCAGCAGCATGTCCACCACGGTGGCGGTGCGCTCATCCTCGGCGGAGCCGTCGTCGTCGAGTCCTGCGGCTCGCACCGCCCCGCGGGCCTTGGGTCCGCGCACCAGGATGGTCGCCTGCTCCAAGGCCTCCAAGAGCTCCGTGCCCAGCCCGTAGGCGTCGGCGGCCTCGAACCAGCGGCGCATCCCGTAGGCGGTGGTGATGATCGCGAAGTCCGGCGCGGCCTCGATGACCCGGCGGGTGTCCTGCTGCAGCGTCACGGACTCGGTCAGCGCGACGATCCGCAGCGCCGGGGCATGCATCACCTCGGCCCCACGGCGTTGGAACGCGCAGATGAGATCTTCGCTGCGCCGGTCAGAGGTGACCCCGATCCGGAAGCCGGCCAGGGTCTGCGGGACGGCGGCCGCCGACTCTGGAGCAGCGGCCGACCCGGCGCCGGAGGAGGTGACTGCAGTCATCAGAGCACCGCCCCGGCCATCGCGCGGATCACCTGTTCCCCGGCGACCGCCGGGGAGGAGTCGGTGTCGCTGCGGGCCTCACCGGAGCAGGGCTCGGTCGCGGCGAGCCGGACCACCTCCCCGATCACCAGCACGGCCGGCGAGCGCAGCCGGGCCTCGGCTGCGACCCCGAGGATCTCACCGAGCGGGGCGATGAGCACCCGCTGGTCGGGGCTGAAGCCGCGTTCCACGATCCCCACCGGGGTCTCCCCGGCGAGCCCGTGGCGCTGCAGCCCGGCCATGGTGTGTCCCAGCGTGCCCACGCCCATCAGGATCACCGCGGTGCCGCCCAGCGCGGCCAGGCCCGAGAGCTCCTGCTCGCTGAGCGGGTCGTGTCCGGAGATCACGGTGAAGGACTTCGAGACGTTGCGCGCTGTCACCGGGATCCCTGCCGCGGCGGGCACGGCGATCGCCGAGGTGATGCCCGGGACCACGGTCACCGGGATGCCGGCGTCGCGGCAGGCGGCGACCTCCTCGCAGCCGCGTCCGAAGACGAACGGGTCACCGCCCTTGAGCCGGACGACGCGTCGGCCGCTGCGCGCGGCGTCGGTCATCATCGCCTGGATGTTCTCCTGAGTCACCCGGTGATGTCCGGGGCGCTTGCCGACGTCGTAGAGCTCCGCCGCCGGGGCCCACTCGCGCAGCCCCTCGGTGGGCGCGAGCCGGTCGTAGAAGACGACGTCGGCGATCGCCAGCGCGTCACGGGCTCGCACGGTCATCAGGTCGGCGGCACCGGGGCCGCCTCCGATCAGTGTCACCTCTCCCAGACCCATCATGACCTTCCCTCCACGGTTGCCAGATTGTTCGGAACCGGTGCGCCCTCGCGGGCCTGCTCCGGATCCAGGTGTCCGCCGGCTCGGGCGGCGTCTTCGCGGGCCATCTCCTCGCGCACCGGGATCCGCGGCCCGGTCAGCAGCACCGGACCCTCCCCGGCGGCGGCGTCGGCCTTCTCCTCCTCGGTGGCCGGGCGACGCTGTCCACGCTCGATCACGTAGGACAGTCCGGTGTCCGGGGCGTCCGGCGCGTTGACGAAGCTGCGGAAGCGACGCAGCCGTTCCGGATCGCGCAGCGTGGCGGCCCATTCGTCCTCGTAGCCGTCCACGTGCTTGGCCATGGCCGCTTCGAGGTCCTCCCCGATGCCCAGGGAGTCTTTGACCACCACGTCATAGACGTGGTCGACGCCGCCAGGCAGCTCCTCCATCCAGCGCGCGGTGCGCTGGAGCCGGTCTGCGGTGCGCACGTAGTACATGACGTAGCGGTCGATGTAGCGCAGCAGCGTCGCGTCGTCGAGGTCCTTGGCCAGCAGCTGTCCGTGGGCCGGGGTGGCGCCGCCGTTGCCGCCCACATACATGTTCCAGCCCTCGCTGGTGGCGATCACCCCGACGTCCTTCGCCCGGGCCTCGGCGCATTCGCGGGCGCATCCCGAGACGCCGAACTTCATCTTGTGCGGGGAGCGCAGTCCGCGGTACCGGTTCTCCAGACGGATGCCCATGGCCACCGAATCCTGGACCCCGTAGCGGCACCAGCTGGAGCCCACGCAGGACTTCACGTTGCGCAGCGCCTTGCCGTAGGCCTGCCCTGACTCGAAGCCGGCGTCGACCAGCCGGCGCCAGATCTGCGGCAGCTGCTCGAGCCGGGCGCCGAACATGTCGACCCGTTGGGCGGCGGAGATCTTCGTGTAGAGGTCGAAGTCGGCCGCGACCTCGGCGATCACCTTGAGCTTCTGCGGAGTGATCTCCCCGCCGGGGATCCGCGGCATCACCGAATAGGTGCCGTCCTTTTGCATGTTCGCCAGCGCCCGGTCGTTGGTGTCCTGCAGCGTGCCGCGCCCGGCCTCGAGGATGTACTCGGCGCCGTGCTGGGCGGCCAGGATCGAGGCCACGACCGGCTTGCAGATGTCGCAGCCGAGGTTGAGCCGCGCATCCGCGGGGGTGCCGAACCGGGAGACGATCTCGGTGAAGCTGGTGAGCTGGGTGGCGCGGACGGCTTCGAAGAGCTCGGCGCGGGAGTGCCCGAAATGTTCGCACAGCGCCTTGGAGACGTCGAGACCCAGGGAGAGCATCTGCGCCTCCATGATCTTCTTCGCCATCGGGATGCAGGAGCCGCACTGGGTGCCGACCTTGGTGCAGCTCTTCATCGCGGCCATGTCGGTGCATGCGGGAGTGGTCTCGTCCCCTGCCACGGCGGAGCGGATCTGCCCCGCGCAGATGTCCTTGCAGGAGCAGACCTGGGCGTCGTCGGGCAGCTCCAGATCCAGCTCTCCGCCGCCGGCGGCGGAGAGGAAGGCGCCGGGGGCGGCAGGCAGCTCCCGGCCCAGCAGCGGGCGCAGCGAGGAATACGGGCTGGCGTCGCCGACGAAGACCCCGCCGAGCAGGGTGGTGGCGTCGTCGGTGACCACGATCTTCTGATAGATCCCGCCGACGGCGTCGGCGTAGACCACCTCCAGCGCCCCGGGGGTCTCGGCGAAGGCGTCGCCGAAGGAGGCCACGTCCATGCCGGCGAGCTTGAGCTTCGCAGCGGTGTCGAAGCCGATGAAGGACGCTGCGCCCCCGCTGAGCCGGTCGGCGACGACCTCGGCCATCGCGTTGGCCGGGGCGACCAGGCCCATGGAGATGCCCTGGTAGCTCGCGACCTCCCCGATGGCCCAGATGTTCGGCGCCGAGGTGGCGCAGGTCTCGTCGATGACGACCCCGCCGCGCTCGGCGCAGTCGAGGCCTGCCGCGGCGGCGAGCTCGTCCCGGGCGGTGATGCCGATCGCGGCCACGACCAGGTCGGCCGGGAGGTCGGGAGACTGGATGAACTCCAGCGTGTAGCGGCTGCGCTCAGCGGGAGCCTCGAGGTCCACTGCCATCCGGCTGGGCCGGTGACCGAGCTGGAGTCGGTATCCCTCCTGCTCCAGGAGCCGGTTCAGCGTGCGGCCGCCGTACTCGTCCACCTGGGCGTTCATCAGCCAGGGACGCGAGTGCACCACGGTGACCTCCGCGCCGAGGCCCTTGAGCCCTCCGGCCGCCTCCAGTCCCAGCAGGCCGCCGCCGATCACCGTGCAGCGAGCCGGTCGGCCCAGTTCCTCGCTGAGCTCGGCGGCACGCCGCCGCAGCCAGTCGACGTCGTCGAGGGTGCGGTAGACCGCGATGTGCTCGCTGCCCTCGATCGGCGGTCGGGGTGCCGAGGAGCCGGTGGCCAGCACCAGCTCGTCGAACCCGAGAACCTCGCCGTGGGCGGTGCGCAGCGTCTTGGCCTCCACGTCCAGTGCGGTCACCGCGGTGGCGGTGTGCAGCTCGACCCGGGGGTCTTCCCAGAGCGCCGGATCTCCCAGCAGCAGCTCGTCGTCGACCTGCGCGAAGCGTCGGGACAGCGCCACCCGGTCATAGGGGGCGGAGGACTCCTCGGTGAACACGCTGATCCGAAGACCAGCCGGGTCCCGGGAGATGAGCGCCTCGGTCAGCCGGTGGGCGGCAGGGCCGCCGCCGACGACGGCGATGTGCCGCTCGGCCTCGGCCGGGGCCGGGTGTGTGGATGCGTCCATGGGAGTTCACCTTCGCGGTAGACGATGAGTGCGATGAGCCTTCACGTCGATCTGGCGGAGGTCCTCCGTGCTCGAAAAGGGGTGCGCCGGACCGTCGAGGGTTGGCCTCAGCCTAGGAACAACCGATTTCTACGCGGTGTCGCGTTTGTAAAGCCAATATGACAAGGTCCTCATCTTGATCTGGGCGGTGGTGAGATCAGCGTCATCAGGGCTTTACACGCTGGCGTTCCCGCGGAAACTGCGCCTGCCTAGGCTGGCGGCATGAGCACCGCGACCACATCCACGCCCACTTCCAGCCCCGCTGCCGGTACCGCTTCCGGTCCCGAGGCGGTCGAGCCGACCTGGCATCAGGTGTGTCAGGTGGAGGACCTGGAGCCGATGTGGGGTGAGGCCGCGCTGGTCGAGGGCACGCAGATCGCGCTGATCCGGCTGCAGGGCGAGACCATCCACGCGGTGTCCCAGTGGGATCCCTATGCCTGCGCGAATGTGATGTCTCGCGGTATCGTCGGCTCCAAGGCTGGCAGGCCCACATTGGCGTCACCGATCCACAAGCAGCCCTACGACCTGGCCACCGGACGGTGTCTCAGCGACGAGGCTCTGCAGCTGAAGTCCTACCCGGTGCGCGTACAGGCCGGAATCGTCGAGGTGAAAGTCTGAGGTGTCTCTGATGACCCGCACCGCCGCGGATCCGGCAGCGCTGCTCGCCATCTCCCACGGCACCTCCAACCCCGAAGGTCAGCGGCTGGTCACCCAGCTGGCCGACCGGGTCCGCGAGGTCGCCGCCGAGCGGGGCCTCGAAGATCTGGTCAGGCTCGGGCACGTGGATGTCCAGCAGCCCGATGTCCCCGCCAGCCTGGCCGCCCTGCCGGAAGCGATGGCCGCCGTCGTCGTGCCGCTGCTGCTCTCCGCCGGCTTCCACGTCAACGTGGACCTCAAGGAGGACACCGCCGATCTGGACCGCCCGGTGACCGTGGGCGGCGCGCTGGGCCCGGATGACCGGCTGGTGGATCTGCTGCTTTCCCGGATGCGCGAGGCCGGAGTGGACTCCGCGCGGGACACCCTGATCTTCGCCGCCGCCGGCTCCTCCGACCACTCGGCCGTCCGGGACTGCCAGGACATGGCGGCTCGGATCCAGGCCCGACTGGGCCGCCCGGTCCAGGACGCCTACCTCTCCTTCGCGGAGCCTGCGGTGAAGACCGCGGTGGCGCACGCGCGGCAGGCCGCACAGGGCCGGGTCGTCTTGATCAGCTACCTGCTGGCACCGGGCTACTTCCAGAAGATGCTCGAACGCTCCGGCGCCGACGTAGTGACCAGCTCGCTGCTGCCGCAGGACTCGACGCAGGCCCCGACGGAGCTGGTGGAGATCATCCTGGACCGGTTCAGCGCAGGACTGGCAGAACTGACCCCAGCAGTGCAGGCGGCGCGCTGACCCGTCCGCCCGCGCGCGACCCCATGAATCTCGTCGGTGTTCGCCCACGTCGCAGCGCTGTCCGGGCTTCATCCGCGTCATGAAGGCTCTCCCGAGGGCTGAGATTCGCCCTGCACGCGGTACGCTGGCGGGGCCCTCCCGGCGGGGCACGTTCCACGCGTCGATCTCTTCTCAGGATCCGGTGGACCAGCTTGCGCACCGGGACGTCTCTGCCGAGGCTGCTCGGACGTCCCTCGCCCCGCCGCGGGTGCCGCGCGGGCACGTCCCGCCGGCACGAATGACCCATCGCTCCTAGGAGGACTCCGTGGCTCGAGGAGCCCAGCGCCAGAACGGCGCACGCACGCGCACCCGCCGGCAGCCCCGCAAGAACAACGACGGCGGCATCATCCACCTGCTCGCCAAGGTCGTCCGCGAGGTCGAGTCCTCGGTCAAGCAAGGTCTCGACCTCCCCTCGACCCGGACCAAGTTCCAGGTCGTGGCGCTGCTCATGCGCGAGGAGCGCGCCCGCATCAAGGCGGCCGAGACGAAGCCGGGGGCCCGGGGCGCCGAGGAGCTGAAGCGGCTCGACGGCATCGCCACCATCCTGGCGACCACTGCCGCCCGCGATCCCTCCCTGCTCGGGCTGCTCGCCGACGACGCCGTCGTCTCCGACCGTGCACGCGCCCTGCGCCGAGAGCTCCTGGAGTCGGCCGGCATCGAGGTGCCGAAAGAACCGGCCCGACGCGCCGAACCGGTCGCACCCAAGGCAGACACGCAGCGCCGGGTGGTCCCGGTGTCGGTGGAGTCTCGCCAGCTCGCGAACCCGTTCCTGGAACCTGACTACGCCGCGGTCGCCAAGCGCACCGCCGCGCCCCGCCGCCTCGTCGGCTGGGAGCTCATCGAGCCGCTGATGAAGTCCTTCACCGAGGGCGGCACACTCTCCTGCATGGACCTGCCGGATCCGTCCGCCACCCGGGCGACCCGTGGGCTGGACCTGATGCCGCACCAGGCACGGCTGGTCGCCGCCGCGGCGTCGGGACACCGGACATTCCTGCTCGCCGACGAGCCCGGGCTGGGCAAGACGGCGCAGGCGCTGCTCGCCGCCCAGGCAGCCGACGCCTACCCGCTGCTCGTCGTCGTGCCCAACGTCGTGAAGATGAACTGGGCGCGGGAGGCCGCGCTGTGGACGCCCCGCCGCCCCGCGACGGTGGTCCACGGCGACGGCGACCGGATCGACGGCTTCGCGGACATCATCATCGTCAACTACGAGGTGCTGGATCGGCACGCGGGCTGGCTCCGCGAGCTGGGTCTGCGCGGGATGGTGGTGGATGAGGCGCACTACATCAAGAACCGGAAGTCGCAGCGGTCCCAGAACGTGCTGCAGCTCTCCGAGCGCATCCGCACCCGGATCGCCGACCCGCTGCTCATCGCCCTCACCGGCACCCCGCTGATCAACGACATCGAGGACTTCCGGGCGATCTGGCAGTTCCTCGGCTGGGTCGACGAGACCAAGCCGATCGGTGAGCTGATGGGCGCGCTGGAGCGGACAGGTCTGACACCGGCGGACCGCGGCTTCTCCACCGCCGCTCGCGCGGCCGTGGTCGAGCGCGGCATCGTGCGCCGACGCAAGGCGGATGTCGCCGCCGACCTGCCCGCTCGCCGAGTGGCCGACGTCCCGGTCGAGATCGACGGCGAGGCCGGGCGGTCCATCCGGGCCGCCGAGCAGAGCCTCGCCCGTCGCCTCCTCACACGCTATGACCGTGCGGTGGCGGCCCGGGTCTCGGGCGAGGTCCTCGAGGGCATAGACCACGCCCTGGTCCGCCAGGTCGCCGCACAGGAGCGCGCGAGCAAGGCCACGAAGTCCAACGAGAACGTGTTCACCATGACGCGGCGCATCGGCCAGGCCAAGGCCGGCCTCGCGGCGGACTACGCCGCACAGCTGGCCCGCAGCGCCGGCAAGGTCGTCTTCTTCGCCAAGCACATCGATGTCATGGACACCGCCGAGGCGACCTTCGCCAAGCAGGGCATCCGGTACGCCTCCATCCGCGGCGACCAGACGGCCTCAGCCCGGCAGAAGCACATCGACGCGTTCACCAACGACCCGGATGTCTCCGTGGCCGTGTGCTCGTTGACGGCCGCCGGCGTCGGCATCAACCTGCAGGTCGCCTCGAACATGGTGCTCGCGGAGCTGTCCTGGACCCACGCCGAGCAGACCCAGGCCATCGACCGCATCCACCGGATCGGGCAGGCGGAGCCTGTCACGGCGTGGCGGATCATCGCCGCCCAGACCCTGGACACGAAGATCGCCGAGCTCATCGACAGCAAGGCCGGGCTGGCCGCACGGGCGCTGGACGGGAACGACGAGGAGATCCCCGACTCAGCCGACGTGCAGCTCGAGGCGCTCGTCACGCTTCTCGAAGCGGCTCTGGAAGAGCGCGGCCCGTCATCCTGACTGCGCGCGAGGAATGAGCTTCAACGGCCGAGGGCCCGGCGAGAGCCGGGCCCCCGGCCCGTGACACACCTCGGGCCCCGACGCTGTGAAGCGTGGGGCCCGGGGTGTTTCTCTCGCCTGTGCGGCGTCTTGGTAGCGGTGGGGGGGCTCGATCCCCCGACCTCACGATTATGAGTCGTGCGCTCTAACCAGCTGAGCTACACCGCCAAACCCCGTTCCCCCACCCCGCTGCGGAGGAGAAGAAACGGCTTGAATGAGAAACACCCGCGCCGCGCAATGTTCTGCGCTGCGCGGGCTCTCATTCAGAGCCCCAAGCGGGAATCGATCCCGCGACCTCAGTCTTACCAAGACTGCGCTCTACCACTGAGCTATTGGGGCAACAGCATTGAACTCTACCATCAGTCCAGCACCGTTCAAAAACCGATCCGAGGTGAGCTGCGTCTCCTCTGACCGGGGGTCTTCACCGCCGCAGATCGAGACCTGCGACGGTGAAGACCGGACCCCCTCTCGGGGGCGAGATCACTTCCAGCGGGGCTTGCGATCCTTGTTGCCGAATCGGCTGTCGCCGGAGCCTGAGCGGCCGCCTCGATCGCTCGAGCCACCCTCACGCTTGCCGGCGTAGCCGCCGCGGGACTCGCCGTAGCTGCCGCGGGACTCGGTGCCGCCGGAGGGAGCGCCGGTGTCGCGCTCCATCTTCAGCAGCTCGCCACCGATGCGGGTCTTCGCCAGGGCGGCCCACTGTTCGGAGGAGAGCTTCTCGGGAAGCTCCACCAGGGAGTGCGTGGGTCGGATGTCGATGCCGCCGATCTCGCGGGCACTCAGTCCGGCCTCGTTGGCGATGGCCCCGACGATGTGTCCGGGGTTCACGCCGTTGCGGCGACCGACAGCGATCTTGTACATCGCGTTGCCCGGACCGGCGGTGCGCGGTCCGCGATCACGCTGCGGGCGCTCGGAACGATCGCCGCCTGCGCGGTCCTCGCCGACCTCGCGCTTGGACTCGCGGACGAGCTCGTCGTCGCGCTTCTCGTCGAGCAGCAGCGGGCGTCCGTCGTGGACCATGGCGACCAGCGCGGCTGCCACGTCTTCGGCGGGAGTGTTGTGCTCCTGGGTGTAGGAGGCCACGAGACCGCGGTACTCCTCGAGCTCCTCCGAGGCCAGGGTCTCGGTGATCCGCTCCGAGAAGCGCTCCAGCCGCGAGGAGTTCACATCCGCGATGGTCGGCATGGACATCTGCTCGACCGGCTGGCGGGTGGCCTTCTCGATGGACCGCAGCATCCGCTTCTCACGAGGAGTCACGAACAGCACGGCGTCGCCGGAGCGTCCGGCGCGGCCGGTGCGTCCGATGCGGTGCACGTAGGACTCGGTGTCCAGCGGGATGTCGTAGTTGAAGACGTGGGTGATGCGCTCGACGTCGAGACCGCGGGCGGCGACGTCGGTGGCGACGAGGATGTCGATGCGGCCGGACTTGAGGTTCTCCACGGTCTTCTCACGCAGGTTCTGCGGGATGTCACCGTTGATCGCCGCGGTGCGGAATCCGCGGGCGGCGAGCTTGTTCGAGACCTCTTCAGTCGCCGAGCGGGTGCGCACGAAGACGATCGCGGCGTCGTGCGGCTCGGTCTCGAGGATCCGGGTCAGCGCCTCGTTCTTCGCCGAATGCTTGATCAGCACGAAGCGCTGGCGGGTGTTGGTGCCGGTGGAGGTCTTGGACTTGACCGAGACCTCGACCGGATCGTTGAGGTAGTCCGCGGAGATCCGGCGGATCGCCTTGGGCATTGTGGCGGAGAACAGCGCGACCTGCTTGGTCTTCGGAGTGCGGGCCAGGATCTGGTCCACCTCCTCGGCGAAGCCCATGCGCAGCATCTCGTCGGCCTCATCGAGCACCAGGTGCTTGATCGTGGAGAGGTTCAGCGAACCGCGGGTCATGTGGTCGATGACACGACCGGGGGTGCCGACGACGACGTGGGCGCCGCGGCGCAGGCCCTCGAGCTGCGGGCCGTAGGGGGAGCCGCCGTAGATCGGCAGCACGGTGATGCCGGGGACTCCCTGGGCGTAGGTGGAGAACGCCTCGGCGACCTGGATCGCCAGCTCACGGGTGGGGGCGAGCACCAGAGTCGAGGGGGAGTTCCCCAGCTCTCCGGCGTCGTTGGCCCGAGCCATGTGGGACAGGGCCGGCAGCGCGAACGCCGCGGTCTTGCCGGTGCCGGTCTGGGCCAGGCCGACGACGTCGCGACCCTGGCTCAGCAGCGGGATGGTCTGCGCCTGGATCGGGGACGGGGTCTCGTAGCCGAGCTTGGTCACCGACTGCAGCACGCGCGGGTCCAGGCCAAGCTCAGAGAACTTCGGGCCGGTGGACTCTTCGGCGGCCTTGGGAGCCGCCGCGGCGGACGCCTCAGCGGCCGGGGTGGACTCAGCGGCCGGGGTGGACTCGGCGGCCGGGGTGGATTCATCGGCAGCGGGGGCTGCTTCAGAAGGGGTGGCAGTCTCCGGCGTCTCTGTCGCGCCGGACTCGGTGGTCGCTGCGGTCTGCGCCGCAGCGGCAGTCTCGGCCTCGGCCGGAGTGGGCTCTGGGGAGTTATGGTCCTGGATCGTCATGTTGACTCCTCGTCACATGTCATGCGATCGAGTGAACCCGCTGAAGATCCAGTCCCAGAAGACCTTGCGCAATCAACCATCGCTGCTCGAAGAAGCTGGGCATGCCGGTAGGCATGGCACACAGCCTCTGCATGGGCAGGACAGGTTGCTCAGGGTTCTAGGAAGGGACTGGATCAGTCACAGGGACTCGGCCGCTTTGTCGGCTCCGGAGTCGACCCGTGGATACACACAACCCTCAACGAGCGTCCGGCCTCATGTGGATGAGGCACGCTCGGAGTCAGCAAGAGAAAACGGGAATATCCGGAGAATGCCTGTTTAGTCTAGCCCAGCCGAGCCGTGACTGTCGCCTTTGGAGACGAACGTCACCCTCAGCGTCCCTGAGCTGGGGGTTCCAGTCGCGGAGCTTCAGTCGTCGGGACGGGACTGCGCCGGGCCGCGGCGCAGCGCCGTCTCGCGGATCGTGGCGCCGGGGGCCTCCGCGACGGCGATCACGGCAGCTTGGTCTCCCGCCTGCACCGTGCCGGGGGTGATCACCTTGAAGTAGGTCCCGGGCCGTCCTGCCGCGATGAACCGCTTCACCCAGCTGGGCTGATCCAGCCACCGGCCGAAGGTGGCGCAGGGGATGCGTGGGACCGTGGCTTCGAGCACCACCCGGTCCCCGATCTGCCAGCGCTCACCGGGGTGGGCACCGTCGAGGTCGATCCCGGAGATCCGCAGGTTCTCCCCGAAGCTGCCGGCCGGGATCTCCCGGCCCAGCTCCTGGGCCCACCAGTCCGCATCCTCGGCGGTGTAGGCGTAGACGGCCTTCTCCGTGCCGCCGTGGTGCTTGCGGTCGGCCTGGACATCCCCGTGCAGCCCCAGGGTGCGCACGCGGACCGGGCCGGGGACCGGGCGCTTGTCGATCCCGCTGATCCCGACCTGGCCGACCTCATCGGGGACCAGCTGGTGCACCACGCAGACGGCGTCCACCGAACCGGTGAGTCCCAGCCGGTCCGCGGCGCCGGCCAGGCAGGTCGGCGAGGCTTCGGACACCGGACTAGAGCCCGGCGAGGGCGGTGTCGAGGTCCGCGATCAGGTCAGCCACATCCTCGATGCCCACGGAGAGCCGCAGCAGGTTCTCCGGAACGGCGAGCTCGGTGCCGCGCACCGAGGCGTGGGTCATCTCATGCGGGTAGTTCATCAGCGACTCGATGCCGCCCAGGGACTCCGCGAGGATGAAGAGCCGGGTGCCTTCTGCGACCTTGCGTGCGGCGGCCTCTCCGCCGGCGAGCTGGATCGAGACCATCCCGCCGAAGCCGCTCATCTGCGCCTTGGCCAGCTCGTGGCCGGGGTGGTCGGGCAGCCCCGGGTAGAGCACACGCTCGACGGCGGGGTGGTCCACCAGGTGCTCGGCGATGGCCTGGGCGTTGCTGCAGTGCCGGTCCATGCGCACTGCCAGGGTCTTGAGTCCGCGCGTGGTCAGGTAGGCGTCCAGCGGGCCGGAGACCGCGCCCACGGCGAACTGCTGGAAGCCGATGGAGGCGGCCAGCTCGTCGTCGGAGGTGATCACGGCGCCGCCGACGACGTCGGAGTGTCCGCCGATGTACTTGGTGGTGGAGTGCACCACGATGTCAGCGCCCAGCGCCAGCGGCTGCTGCAGGTAGGGGCTGGCGAAGGTGTTGTCCACCAGCAGCAGCGCGTTGTTCGCGTGGGCGATCTTCGCCAGGGCGGCGATGTCGGTGATGGCCATCAGCGGGTTCGACGGGGTCTCCACCCAGAGCAGCGTGGCCTCCGGAGCCGAGAGCTCGGCCTCGACCCGGTCCAGATCGGTGAGGTCCAGCGGAGTGTTCGCGATCCCCCAGTCCCCGTGGATCCGGCTGATCAGCCGGTAAGAGCCGCCGTAGGCGTCGTTGCCCATCACGATCCGCTGTCCGGGGCGGGTCACCGCGCGGATGATGGCGTCCTCGGCGGCCAGGCCGGAGCCGAAGCTGAAGGCGTGGCGCCCACCCTCCAGCGCCGCCAGCTGGGTCTGCAGCGAGGTGCGGGTGGGGTTGCCGGCGCGGCCGTAGTCGTAGCCGCGACGCAGGTTGCCGATCCCATCGGGGGCGTAGGTGGTGGAGAAGTGCAGCGGCGGCACCACTGCGCCGAAGACCTCGTCGACCTCCTGTCCGGCGTGGATGGCGTCGGTGGCGAATCCGTGGCGTTTCTCGGTCATCGGGTCTCCTTCTCCTGGGCACCAGAGAGGTGCGCAAGCAGGTCATTGCGGGTGAGCACCCCGACGATGTCGCCGTTCTCGGCGACCAGCAGGGTGGGGTTGCTTCTGAGCTTCTTCAGGATCTGCGGCAGGGTCTCGGTGATCCCGACCAGCGGCAGGTCGATGTCCAGGTGGTCTGTGACCAGCTCATCGGGGGTGGCGTGGCCGATGATCAGGTCTTCGGAGAGGTGCGCGACGTCGACGACGCCGTAGACCTCGCCGATCCGGGCGACCCGTCCGGGCTGGTCGATCACCGGGACGATGTCGATGCCGTAGCGGTTCATCACCGAGACGGCTTCACGCAGGGTGGTCTGCCGGGAGATCGAGACCACCTCGGGCATCGCGGCGGAGAACAGCGAGGTCTTCGCGAGCAGCACGTCGGAAGCGGTGACGTGCTCGGCGTCCCTGCCCGAGTCCCCCTTCTTCGTGGCCGCACCCTCGGCGTCGTCTTCTCTCGGATCCGCGCCGATCATTCCGCTGGTCACGGCTTCGCTGAGCTCGGCGGAGCTCTTCACGCTGATCTCCACGCCGGTGGAGTTCGAGACCACTGCGCCGAAGCCGTGGTCGATCATCCACTGGTCGTTGAAGATCTTGCCCAGGTAGCCGCGACCGGAGTCCGGGAGCACCGCGACGACCACATCCTCGGGGCCGAGGTCCCTGGCGATCTTCAGCGCCGCGGCGACCGCGGTGCCGGAGGATCCGCCGACCAGCAGGCCCTCTTCGGTGGCGAGCCGGCGCGCCATGGCGAAAGACTCGGCGTCGGAGATGGCGTGATGCTCGTCAGGGATCGAGGCGTCGTAGTTCTTCACCCAGATGTCCTCGCCGACGCCTTCGACGAAGTAGGGGCGGCCTTCGCCGCCGGAGTAGATGGACCCGTCGGGATCGGCGACCACCACGCGCACCGGGCCGCCGGGGCGATCGGCGGAGACCTCTTTGAGGTAGCGCCCGGAGCCGGTGACGGTGCCGCCGGTGCCGGCGCCGACCACCAGGTGGGTGACCTTGCCGTCGGTGTCGTCCCAGATCTCGGGGCCGGTGGTCTCGTAGTGGGAGTTCGGCGCGGCCGGGTTGGAGAACTGATCCGGCTTGTAGCCGCCCTTGATCTCCCCCGCGAGCTGGTCAGAGATCCCGTAGTAGGACAGCGGGGACTCCGCAGGGACCCCTGCAGGACCTACGACGACGTCGGCGCCGTATGCGCGCAGCACGTCGCGCTTCTCCTGGGCCACCTTGGGCACCGTGACGAAGACCGCCCGGTAGCCCTTCTGCTGGGCCACCAGGGCCAGGCCGACGCCGGTGTTGCCGGAGGTCGGCTCCACCACCACTCCCCCGGGCTTGAGCAGACCCGCGGACTCGGCCTCCTCGATCATCTTCAGCGCGATGCGATCCTTGATGGATCCACCGGGGTTGAGGTATTCGAGCTTCACAAGGACAGTGGCGGAGACGCCCTCAGTGATCCGATTCAGCTTCACCAGGGGGGTGCGGCCGATCAGTTCGACGACGGACTGGGCATATTTCATGCGGCCAACTCTACCGACCTCGGCGGCGGATCAGTCAGCTCCGGTCTTCTTTCGACACGTCACCGCGCTGATCTGGGCCGGCGAGGTTCGCGATCGTCTGCAGCCGGGCGATGTCCCTGCCCTGTGCCAGAGTGGAACCATGACCTTGGGACCGACGACGGCAGCGACCCCGGCGTCGACCCCGGCGGCGCACGAGGACGAGGGGCTTGTGGATCTCGGCGGGCCGATCGATCTTCCCCGCACGCTCTCGGTGCTCCAGCGCGGCGCGGGAGACCCGAGCATCCGGCTCGACCCCGGCGCGGCCTCGATGACCGGAGGTCCGCGCGGGACGCCCGGGGCCGGGGCGTGGATGTGTCAGCGGATCTATGACCACAACGGCGCGCCGCTCGGGGCGGCGACGCTGCGCTTTGATCAGCGCACCGCGTCCACGGTGCGCGTGCGGGTGGCCGCGGCGGGGCCCGGGATCAGCGCCGAGCTGGTGTCCGGTCTGGCGGCGCGGCGCGGCGCGCAGATCCTCGGGGCCCAGGACAGCTGGCAGGAGACCGAGCTGCTGCTCGATGCGCTCGGAGATCAGCTCTCTGCGGCGCTGGTCAGGGTGCGTCGACGCCATCCGGGCGTCCGGCTGCCCGCCACCGGCGGGCTCTTCGATCAGCTGGTGACGGCGACCTTCGAGCAGAAGGTCACCCACGATCAGGCGCGCACAGGGTGGCGACAGCTGCTGCGCCGCCACGGGGAGCCCGCGCCGGCATCGGCCCTGGTGCCGACGCCGCCATGGATGCGGCTGCCGCTGACCGGTCCGGCGCTGCGCCGGATTCCGTCATGGGAGTGGCACCAGCTCTGGGTCCAGCCGGCGCTGTCCAAGACCATCCAACGGGTGGCCGAGCGCGCCACCACGATCCACCTGCTCAGTGCGCGGACCGGAGTGGAGACGGAGTCGGTGGCCGAGCTGGGGCTGCGTCTGCGCTCGATCCCCGGGATCGGGGAGTGGACGGTGGCCGAGGCGTTGCAGCGCTCCCATGGGGCTGCCGATCTTCCCTCAGTCGGGGATTACCACCTGAGCAACTTCGTCGGAGCCGCCATGACCGGTGCGCGCACGGACGACGCCGGCATGCTTCGCCTGCTCGCGCCCTATGCGCCGCACCGGCAGCGGGTCATCCGGCTGTTGAAGCTCTCCGGATTCCAGGACCAGAAATACGGGCCGAAGCTGACCCCGGCCGATCACCGGGGCCGCTGAGCGGCTGAGTCGCTGCGCCGGTGGGCAGTTGAGTCACTGCGCGGGACGGCGGCTGAGTCGCCGCGACGGTGGGGAGATCAGCCCTGCGGCTTGGTGTCCTGCTCGGCCGCGTCCTCGGCGATCTGCTTGTGCACCTCGGCCATGTCGAGGTCCTTCACCGCGGTGATGACCTCGGTGAGCTGCTCGGCGTTCAGCGCGCCGGGCTGGGAGAAGACCAGGACCTTCTCGCGGAAAGCCATCAGAGTGGGGATGGAGGTGATGTTCGCGGCGGCGGCAAGCTCGCGCTCGGCCTCGGTGTCGACCTTTGCGAAGGTCACGTCGGGGTGCTGTTCGGAGACCTGGGAGTACACCGGGGCGAACTGCTTGCACGGTCCGCACCAGTCGGCCCAGAAGTCGACGAGCAGGATGTCGCTGTCCTCAAGGGTCTGCTGGAAGTCTGCAGTGGTCAGATCAGTGGTAGCCATGCCTCGCCACCTTACGCGAGCGGCTCCGCCTTGTCGGCCCACCCCCTGCTGGCATGGGACCACTTAAGCGCCCAGCGCAACCAGAGCGATGTCTGAGCCGCATCAGACCGGGTCCACGAAAAAGGACGGTCCGGATCTCTTCAGATCCGAACCGTCCCGTTTCGATGTGGTGGCAGATGAGGGATTCGAACCCCCGTAGGCGATGCCAGCTGATTTACAGTCAGCCCCCTTTGGCCGCTCGGGTAATCTGCCGTGCAACCACACGAACCCTCCCGAAGGAGTTTTCGGCGCCCCGTAAGAGGCACCCCATTACTTTAGCGACAACACTGGAAATTTTCGAATCCGAATGCATCACAGGGAGTAGGGTTGAACACACCATCCATGCGTGCGCCACGATCCCGTTCAGGTCGACCGCAATGAGGCATGGACATTCCCAGCACCCACCTTCAAGGAGCAACGTGGCCGATATCGAGGCCGAGACACTGGCTCGACACCTGAGTGAACGCAGCCCCAATGGCATCGCGGAGCAGGTGCGCGAGCTCATCAGTGCTGGCACGCTCAGCGGCGGCATGCGCCTGCCCACCGTCCGTGACCTCGCCACCGAGATCGGGGTCAGCGTCGGCACCATCGCCCAGGCCTGGAGTCTGCTGCGTGAATCAAACCTGGTCGAGACCCGCCGTCGCGGCGGGACGCGCATCGTGGAGCCCGGCGACGTCGGCGGGCCCAGCTTCCGCAGCTGGTCCGGTGTCGATCTGCTGCACTGCAGCCCCGATCCGCGGCTCCTGCCCTCCCTGGAGGAAGGCATCGTGCGAAGCCTCAAGCAGCCGCAGCTGCACAGCTGGAGTCGGGAGCACATCCTGCCCGAGCTGCAGCGCGCCGTGGAGAAGAAGCTCGGAGCCCAGGCCGAGGGTGCCCGGGCGCGAAGCTTCGCCGCGGTCTCCTCCGCCACCGAGGGGCTCTGGCTCGCGACCAAGTCCGTCACCAGCAGCGGTGACCTGATCGCCGTGGAGGAGCCCGCCTCCCCCGGCTATCTCTCGGTCCCCAAGAGCCTTGGCCTGCGCACCGTCGGAGTGTCGGTGGATGAGCACGGTCCGATCCCCGAGTCGCTGCGGGAGGCGCTCGACGCCGGCGCCGGCGCGTTCGTGCACAGCCCTTCGGGAGCCTTCTCCCCGCGCCACGTCCTGAGCGACGAGCGCGCCCAGGAGCTCGCGGCCGTGCTGGAGTCCTCCCCCGAGACCGTCGTCATCGAAGAGGACCCGCTGGGGCCGCTCGCGGAGGTGGACCCTTTCACCCATTCCCTGGACACGCTGCTGCCCGAGCGCACGCTGCGCGTCATCGGCTTCGAGCGCGCCTACGGCATGGACCTGCGGACCGCGGTCATGGCAGGGCCCAAGCAGCTCATCAACGGGGCCATCGCAGAGCGCTCAGGCGGGGTCAGCTCCAACAGCCGGATCCTGCAGAACACGCTCGCCTTCCTGCTGCGCGATCCCGGCGCCGGGCGGAGGCTCAACAGCGCCAAGACCCGCTACGCGAACCGCCGACGGATGGCCCTGGAGGCCTTCACCGAGGTCGGACTCACGGCGCAGTCCGGTCCGGCGAGCTGGGCGATCTGGGTCCAGGTCCCCGACGAGCGCGCCGCGGCGCTGACTCTCAGCGCGCAGGGGATCATCACCGACGTCGGAACCAGCTCCCATATGACCGAGCAGCCCACCGGGCTGCTGCGCATCTCCTGCGCCCAGCTGCCGGAGGACAAGGAGCTGCTGGGCGGACTGGCCCAGCTGGTGCTCCACGCCACCGAGGACGGGCTGAACTCGACCTTCGTCTGAGGGACCCGTTCGACCCCTCGACGCCAGGGGCGGCCCGTGAAGACCCGGCCCTGGCGTCGCCGCGTCTGCACGGCGCCCTCAGAAGAGCCGCTCCCCGGCCCGCGCGGCGCCCAGACCGAGGGTCTCGAGCTTCGCGTGGGCGATCTGGGGATGCAGCCGGCCGCCGAGCCCGCAGTCGGTGGAGGCGATGACGTTCTCGGCACCGACCCGGTCGGCGAACCGCTGGATCCGCTGCGCGACCAGCTCGGGGTGCTCCACGACGTTGGTCGCATGGGAGACCACCCCGGGCACGATCACCTTCCCGGCTGGCAGCGCCACCTCGTCCCAGACGATGTATTCGTGCTCGTGGCGCACGTTGCCTGCTTCGAAGAGGTAGTACTTCGCATTGACCTGGAGCATCAGATCGACGATGTGCCGGAACTCGATGTCCGTGGTGTGCGGGCCGTGCCAGGAACCCCAGCACAGGTGGAACCGCACCTGCTCCTCGGGGATCCCCTCCAGCGCCCAGTTAAGCGCGTCGATCCGGATCTGGGTGAACCGTCGGTAGTCCTCGAGGCTGGGCTCCGGGGAGATCTGGTCCCAGTTCTCGGCGACGGAGGGATCATCGATCTGCACGATCAGGCCAGCATCGGTGATGGCCTTGTACTCGTGTCGCATCACCGCCGCCCAGGCCCAGATGTGCTCCTCCTCGGTGGCGTAGTGCCGGTTGGGGATCCGCGCTCCGGAGCCCGGAGAGAGCGAGGTCAGGAAGCCGGTCTCCAGCCCTGCCGCATCGAGCCCGGCGCGCAGGTTCGCGATGTCGGAGTCGATCGCGCCCTGTCCGCGCCAGGTGAGCTCTGCGGTGGTCGAGGGGAAGGCGGTGGCGTTCGTCCCGGTGCCGATCCCGGAGCTGGGATCGGAGTAGGCCTCGCGGAAGCGCACCCAGTCGCGCCTGTTGAGCATGTTGGTCAGTCGGATGTTCCCGGGGCTGGACTCCACGTGGGGCCAGTTGAAGAGGTCCTCGCCGGTCAGCTCGAGTCCTCCGACCCGCTGGAAGACGTAGGACCACCAGGCGCCGTAGTCCACCGCGGAGGTCATGGCATGGCCGTACTCGCCGTCCCCGGGCACGGTGACGCCGGCCTGCTTCTGCCGTGCGACCAGGTCGGTCACCGCGTCGGTGAGCAGCTGCTCGAACTCCTCGGTGCGACGCAGGGTGAACCCGTCGGCCTCGAGCTCTCGCGCGCCGTTGGCGGCGATGAGCTCGGCGGTGCGCGGCAGGGATCCGGCGTGTGTGACTGGAACGAACGTCCTGGACATCTTCACTCTCCTTATTTTGTTCATATCTTCAAGCCAAAGTGTAGTGCCCGCGGAGGCTGCCGCGTCCAGTACGACAGGTGCCGCGTCGTCGTCGGCCTCCGCTCACCTCCACGCGAGGGTGCATCGCGATTAGACTCGGCGGCACATATCCATGCCGATCAGGAGGTACACATGGCTAAGGACTCGACGTTCGACGTCGTCTCGAAGGTGGACAAGCAGGAGGTCGCCAATGCGCTGAACCAGGCGCAGAAGGAGATCGCCCAGCGCTATGACTTCAAGGGCACCGGCGCGGAGATCGACTACTCCGGGGAGAAGCTTCTGATCAAGGCCAACTCCGAGGAGCGCGCGAAGGCCGTGGAGGACGTCTTCGGCTCCAAGCTGGTCAAGCGCGGCATCTCGCTGAAGTCCTTCGACTCCGGAGAGCCCTACGCCTCGGGCAAGGAGTTCCGGATCGAGGGCACCATCAAAGAAGGCATCGACCAGCCCACGGCGAAGAAGATCACGAAGCTGATCCGCGACGAGGGCCCGAAGACCGTGAAGGCCACCATCCAGGGCGACGAGCTGCGCGTGACCTCGAAGTCTCGCGACGACCTCCAGGAGGTCATCGCGATGCTGAAGAACTTCGACGACGCCGACCTGCAGTTCGTCAACATGCGCTGACCCGCACCCCACACACCAAAAACCCCGCTGGTTGCGGTTTCCGGTGGACACGTATCCACCGGAAACCGCAGCCAGCGGGGTTTCTTCGTGTCAGCGTGGGACTATCGGCGCCACGCGACGTCGGCGTCAACGGCACCTCCACGGCGACTCTGACGGCACAGGAACAGCACGAGGATCGGTCCGAGGATCGGAGCCATCAGCGCCAGGAGAAGCAGCACGCCCTTGGCGGTGATATCCAGGGTGGCCGTGCGCATGACCAGCACCACCGCCCAGATCGTGAGGATCAGCGCGAGCAGCGGCAGGATCAGGAAGACCAGAAAGAACCCCAGCCCCATCACCTCCATCGCGTCGGGCACCATCGGGTTCGCTTCACCGGCACTGCGCAGCACGGTAGTCGTCATAGGACTCCTTCGGGTCGATGTCAGGGCGCTGACCTGCACGCACAACGTCCAGCGTCACGTTAGCGCGACTCGGCCCACGAAAAAACCCCGCTGGTTGCAGTTTCCGGTCGATACGTATCGACCGGAAACTGCAACCAGCGGGGTTTTTGGGGAGAGCGGGGATCAGAAGATGATGCTCAGACCGATCAGCGCGAGCGGGATGACCACGAAGACACCCAGCACCCAGGCGAAGGCCCACACCTTCTTCTCGGCGGCCAGATCGGCCAGCCAGGTGGCGCCGCGCGGCGGGAGGTCCCGCAGCCACGGGGTGCAGAAGATGATCAGGGTGGCCAGCACGTTGAACAGCAGATGGGCCAGCGCCGCGGTCAGCGCGACCTGACCTGCCGGGCCGTCGAAGGCGAAGGCCGCGATCAGCGCGGTGATCGTGGTGCCGATGTTCGCACCCAGGGTGAAGGGATAGAGCTGCTTGAGCGTGAAGGCGCCCGAGCCGGCCAGCGGCACGATCAGGGCGGTGGAGGTCGAGGAGGACTGAACCATCACGGTGACCGCTGCCCCCGAGCCGATGCCAGCGATCGGTCCGCGACCGATGGCCGCATGCAGAACCTGCTTGGCCCTGCCCACCAGCAGCACCTTCAGCAGCTTGCCGATGAAGTTGATCACCAGCAGGATCAGCACGATGGCGACGGCGATCATCGCCACTCCGTGCCAGCTGCCTGGGATGAAGCTCAACGAGTCTTCGATCAGGTTCGCCAGCGGCTTGGTGCCGGCCTTGATCGTGGAGCCGACGGCTTCGAGCACGTAGGCGACGGGGCCGCCGTCGGTGCCCATGGCCAGTCCGGCGAAGAAGGTGGAGAGCCGCTCGAGCAGGCTGAACATCATCTCCAGCGGCAGGAAGATCACCACGGCGATGAGGTTGAAGAAGTCATGCACGGTCGCGGCGGCGAACCCGCGGCGGAAGGACTCCTGCTCGCGCACCATGCCGAGGCTGACCAGGGTGTTGGTCAGGGTGGTGCCGATGTTGGCACCCAGGATGATCGGGATCGCGACGCCCAGCGGAAGTCCGCCGGCGACCAGGCCCACCGTCACCGAGGTGGTGGTGGAGGAGGACTGGGTCAGGGCGGTCGCGGAGATGCCGATCATCAATCCGATGATCGGGTTGGTCGCGAAGGCGAACAGGCTCTCGGCCTGATCCCCGGTGGCGATGCCGAAACCGGTGCCGATCACGTTGACCGCGGTGATCAGCACGTAGACGGCCAACGCCACAGACAGCCAGTTGGCGACGTCGAGCAGACGCCCGGAGAGGCCGAACCGTTCGAACGGGCTGAAGGGTCGCTGGGCGGGTGCTTCGTCTACAGTGCCGGCGACCCGCTGCGGGGCCTCCATCGACGGTGCGGACATGCAATCTCCTCTTGGAACACGAGCGTGGATGAGCCCTGTTGAGTGTTGGCGCTGGCACTTCCCTGAACCGGTCCTCGCAGCTGATGCGAGGTGAATCACAGGGGGTGATATCACTGCCGGATGAAGGGCCGTAGAACACTGTGCACCGTTTGCCCGACGAGACTCACACGGGAAGGTGAACTGCAGGTGAACGATCCGTCGAAACCCGGCGAGAGTAGGATGTCCTTGGTCACAAGCGGACCATCTCTTCCCCTGATCCCCTCCTAGGAGAGTCAATGCACCAGCACCACGGACGGCTGCGCACAGCAGGTCTGCTCGCGTTCCTCTTCGCGATGCTCCTGCTCGTCGGCGCCGTGATCGCCTATGCCACCCAGACTCCCGGACTGATCTTCGTCTTCGGTCTGATCGGCCTGGTCTCCGTGGCCTACTCCTATTGGAACTCGGACAAGATCGCGCTGAAGGCGATGAAGGCCTACCCGGTGACCCGGGAGCAGGCGCCCCAGCTCTACCAGATGGTCGAAGACCTGGCCCAGCGGGCCCAGCAGCCGGCACCGCGGATCTTCATCGCCCCGTCGCCCACGCCCAACGCCTTCGCCACCGGCCGCAACCCGGAGAACGGCGTGGTCTGCTTCACCGAGGGCATCCTGAACCTGCTCAATGAGCGCGAGCTGCGCGGTGTCACCGGACACGAGCTGATGCACGTCTACAACCGCGACATCCTGATCTCCTCGGTGGCCGCGGCGGTGGCCGGCTTCCTCACCACGATCAGCCAGTTCTTCCTGCTCTTCGGCGGCGGCCGCGGCAACAACCAGGGCGGCAACCCGTTGGCCCTGGTCGGTGCGATCGTCGCGGTGTTCCTGATGCCGATCGCGGCCAGCCTGATCCAGATGGCGGTCAGCCGCACCCGCGAGTACGACGCCGATGCCGACGGCGCCGCGCTCACCGGGGACCCGCTGGCGCTGGCCTCGGCCCTGGACAAGCTCGAGCGCGGGATCTCGCGCTACCCGCTCAAGGAAGATCCCAAGCACGACGCGCACGCCCACATGATGATCGCCAACCCCTTCGGCGCCCGGGCCAAGAAGCTCTTCAGCACCCACCCGCCGATGCCTGAGCGCATCGCCCGGCTCGAAGCCATGGCAGGCCACAACCCGAGCTGACCGGGTCCCGACTGACGCACCCCGCACAGAGCAATGCCCCCGCGCCGGACGGCTCGGGGGCATTGCTCTGTGCGGAAGCCTCCGCAGCGGGGTTCAGCCCTCGCGGGAGATGCGGATCATGTCCTCGCGCTCGACGACCTTGACGCGTTCCCGGGCGCCGCCGTCGGGCAGCGGGCCGTAGGACTCCCCCAGGGAGATCTCGTGCGCGTCCAGCTTCTGCCAGCCGTCCCAGGTGGTGTATTCGACCCCGCGGGACTCGAGCAGCTCGATCACGGCGTCCGCGGTCGGCTCGGGCGCCACGGGCAGGTGGTGCAGGTCCTCGAGCAGGCAGCCGATGGTCTCCAGCGCGTCGCCCTTGGTGTGGCCGATCAGCCCCACGGGGCCGCGCTTGATCCATCCGGTCGCGTAGGTGCCGGGAACGTGGGAGCCGGCCTCGTCCTTGAGCCGTCCGGCCTCGTTGACCAGCACGCCGCGCTTTTCGTCGAAGGGCAGCCCGGGGATCCCGGAGCCGAGGTAGCCCACCGCCCGGTAGACCGCCTGGACGTCGAAGACCTGGAACTCCCCGGTGCCGCGCACGTTGCCGGTGCCGTCGAGCTCCATGCGCTCGAAGCGGACTCCTGCGACGGCCCCGGTGCCGTTGCCGGCCTCATCGGTGCCCTCGAGGATCTCCACCGGCTGCAGCAGGAAGTGCAGGTGGAGCCTGCGGGAGGCCTCGGCCTCGCGCTCCTCCTGCTCCACCAGCCAGTTGCCCAGCGTGTTGACCATCGTCTTGACCTGGTTGTTGGTCTTGATCGCCTCGTCGGAGCCGGCGTCGAAGTCGAAGTCCTCCTCGTAGAGGACGATGTCGACGTCGCGGCTGTGGGAGAGCTCGCGCAGCTCCAGCGGGGTGAACTTCACCTGGGCCGGGCCGCGCCGTCCGAAGACGTGCACATCGGTGACCGGGGAGGTCTTGAGACCGGAGTAGACGTTCTCCGGGATCTCGGTGGTGAGCATGTCCTCGGCGTGCTTGGAGAGCACCCGGGCGACGTCCAGGGCGACGTTGCCGTTGCCGATGACGGCCACGCGCTCGGCGGTGAGCGGCCAGTCCCGGGGGTAGTCGGGGTGGCCGTCGTACCAGGAGACGAAGTCGGCGGCGCCGAAGCTGCCCTCGAGCTCGATCCCGGGGATGTTCAGCTCGGCGTCCTTGATCGCACCGGTGGCGAAGATCACGGCGTCATAGTGCCGACGCAGGTCCTCGAGGCTGAGGTCCTTGCCGATCTCGACATTGCCGATGAGCCGGATGTCGCCGCGGTCGAGCACCTTGTGCAGCGCCTTGACGATCCCCTTGATCCGCGGGTGGTCAGGAGCGACGCCGTAGCGGATCAGTCCGAACGGGGCGGGATACCGGTCGTAGAGATCGATGCTGAACTCAAAGTCGCTCTTCTTCTGCGCCTTGGCCAGGATGTCGGAGGCGTAGACGCCTGCGGGGCCGGCGCCGACGACGGCGACGCGGATGGCCCGGTCTGTTGGCCGCTGCGAGGAATTCTGGGACACGGATAGGTTCCTATCGATCGATTAACTCAGCACAGTATGCCGTATTGGGGTGAACGTCGGCGGCGAATGACTCTGTTCCCGGTCTTCTAGACTGAAGCCATGGCTGATATGTTCCTCGACAAGTTCCGCGCCCTGGTGCCGGCCTATCTCGACGCGAAGTGGACCCCTGCCGAGGGTCTCACCGTCGAGGAGCTGCGCCAGATGATCGCCGATTCCGAGCTGCCCGATGACCTGAAGGCGCGGCCGCGGCTGCCCCAGGTGCTCGAGGAGTTCTACCTGGCGCTGGGCCGCTGCGAGGAGATCATGGAGGCCTATCACTTCTTCTTCGATCCCGATGAGCTCGTCGTCGAGGACGGACACCTGCTCTTTCTCGAAGACGAGGAGGAGCGCTGGGCCTGGGGCGTCGATGTGGACACCCTCGATGTCCCGGATCCGCTGATCGTGCGGCGCAGCAGCAACTCCGGCATGTGGAACGATGAGGGGGCCACGGTCAGCGAGTTCATCTTTGACCTCCTGGAGTTCTCCTTCGAGGAGGAGGAGGACGCACCGTGAGCGCCCCGGATCTGGCCCAGCTCTGGAGCTCCCACGCCCCGCCGGGGTACACCTGTCCGTTCTGCGGGCTGGCTCGCGGCGACGTCGAGGACCCGAAGAACCGCTGTGAACTCAGCGACCTGGTCTACCAGGACACCGACCTGATGGTCTTCATGGCCTGTGACGGGTTCGGTCCGCATGAGGGTCATGCGATGATCTCCCCGGTGCAGCACCGCGAGGCGCTCTATGACCTCGACGACGAGCTGCTGGGGAAGATCGCGATCATGTCCCGCGAGGTCTCCAAGGCGATGAAGCTGGCCTGGGACCCGGAGGGCACCTCGGTGCGGCAGCACAACGAGCCGGCCGGGAACCAGCACGTGTGGCACTACCACCTGCATGTGTTTCCCCGCTATGCCGATGACATGCTCTACCGGCAGGTCCGGCACCCGGTCGACGTCGAGGTCCGTGCCGAGAAGGCGCTCCAGCTGCGCGCGGCGCTGGAACAGGTGCTCGCCGGCGGCAGCTGACTCAGCCCTCGCGCTCGACCACGGCATCGGCGAAGGAGACCAGCGCGGACTTCACCGTGCTCTCCGGCAGCTCCTGGATGGAGTCCTTCGCCTTCTCGGCCCAGCTGTGCGCCACCTGCCAGGACTGCTCGGTCACCGGATGGGCGACGACGGCGGCCACGGTCTGTGCCAGCGCCGCGTCCGAGCTGAGGTCGGCGTCGATCAGGGTGAGCAGCTCGGTCGCGTCCCGCTGGGTCTGCCGCGAGGAGCCGTCCTGCGCCTGCTGACGCAGCAGCAGCACCGGAAGCGTGGCCACGCCTTCGCGCAGATCGGTCCCCGGGGTCTTACCGGAGGACGCGGGGTCCGCGGTGAGGTCGATGACGTCGTCGGCGAGCTGGAAGGCCACGCCGACCGCCTCGCCGTAGTTCTGCAGCATCGTGATGGTCTGTGCGGAGCAGCCCCCGAAGAGCGCTCCGAGACGGGAGGCGGCCGCGACGAGCGAACCGGTCTTGTCCCCGATCACGCGCAGGTAGTGGGCGTAGGCGTCCTCACCCTCCTGCGGGCCGACGGTCTCGTGGAGCTGCCCCATGACGAGACGCTCGAAGGTCTGCGCCTGGATCTCCGAGGCCTCGAGCCCGAGCTCGGACATCAGCCGGGAGGCCCGGGCCAGGATCAGGTCCCCGGTGAGGATCGCCACGGAGTTGCCCCACACCTGGTGGGCGGCGGGAGCGCCGCGGCGCACCGGCGCGGAGTCCATCACGTCGTCGTGATAGAGCGTGGCCAGATGCGTCATCTCCATGACCGCGGCGGCCCGCCGGACGCGCTCGTCGACACCGTTGCCGAGCATCGAGGTCAGCACGGTCAGCAGCGGGCGGACCCGCTTGCCGCCGGCCTGGGCGAGGTAGCGCGCGGAGGCGTTGACCAGCTCATCGGCGCTGGCCAGGGAGCCGAGGAGATCCTCCTCGACCTGGGACAGGGCCTCGGCGACCTCGGAGGCGAGCGCCTCATCGTCGGCCAGCACGTCGAACCCTGCCGGAAGCTTGGTGGTCAGGGGATCAGCTGCGGATTCAGTCATCGGTGTCTAGCCTATCCAGGGTCAGGACGCGGGGAGGGCGCGGGGCTTGGTGGCGTGATGAATCGCGACGATTCCGCCGCTGAGGTTGCGGTACTTCACTGCGTCGTACCCGGCGGCGGAGATCTCTGCGGCCAGGTGGTCCTGATCGGGCCAGGCCCGGATGGACTCGGCGAGATACACGTAGGCCTCCGGGTTCGAGGACACGGCGCGGGCGGTCGGCGGCAGCGCCCGCATCAGGTATTCGTTGTAGACGGTGTTGAAGACCTTGTTCGTGGGGTCGGAGAACTCCATCACGGCGAGGCGTCCGCCGGGCTTGGTGACGCGCAGCATCTCGCGCAGACCGGCCAGCGGGTCCACGATGTTACGCAGTCCGAAGGAGATCGTGACGGCGTCGAAGGTGTCATCGGCGAAGGGCAGGTTCATCGCGTCTCCGGCGATGAACGTCATGTCCGGGCGGCGCCGCTTGCCCACCTGGAGCATGCCCAGGGAGAAGTCACAGGCCACGGCGTCGGCACCGGCGTCGTGGAAGGGCTCGGTGGAGCTTCCGGTACCGGCGGCGAGGTCGAGGACACGCTCACCTGGGGCGACAGCGAGCGCGGCGACGAGCTTCTTGCGCCAGCGCTTGGTCTGGCCCATCGAGAGCACGTCGTTGGTGATGTCGTAGCGGTCGGCGACCTCATCGAACATCGAGGCGACGTCCTCGGGCTTCTTCGCGAGGCTTGCGCGGCTTCCAGCGGTGGGGCGATTCACCTTGGCATTCTCCCACATGCGCGGATCGCTCCCGCCGCCATGTCCTAGACTTGTCCAGCCATGACAGCGCTCCCGGGTTCCCTCGACGTCACCACACTGGTGGTGGATCTTCCCGAAGGAACCACGCTGGCGGACATGCTCCCGGCGCTGGACCCCAGCGGGGTCTGGCTGCTGCGCGGTGAGGGACTGATCGGTCTGGGCACCGCGGCCCATGTCCGCACCCGCGGCGCCGAACGCTTCGCGGAGCTGGCGGAGTGGCACGAGCAGCACCTGGCCCCGCTGGCACAGGAGTCACAGCTGCCCGAGGAGCTGACCGGGATCCCCGGCGCCGGTCCGGTGGCGCTGACCTCGATCACGTATTCCTCGACCTCGGCCGCGGACTCGCACCTGATCCTTCCGGAGCTGATCCTCGGCTCTTTCGAGGGCACCGCGTGGATCACCGCCGTGGTGCGCGCGTCCGCGTTGGATGAGACCTTCGAGGCCGAGGACGACGACGCCGCGATGCGGCGTCGGGTGCACGGGGTGCTGGCCAAGCATTCCCTGCAGCTCAAGGACCGCCGGCTGAGCCTTCTCGCTCCGGGCACCGAGGCGACGGCCAGCCGATCCGGCGGCACCGCGGCGACCTCGCTGATCCAGGGCACCCATTCGGAGCAGCACTATCTGCGCGCGGTCCGCGCCGGAGTCCAGGCGATCGGGCACCGCCGGCTGGAGAAGCTGGTGCTGGCCCGCGACGTCGTCGTCGCCGCCGATGCCCCGCTGGCCACCGGCCCGGTGCTTGCCGCGCTGGCGGCCGACTACACCGAGTGCTGGACCTATCTCGCCGGCGACGTGCTCGGAGCGACCCCCGAGATGCTGGTCAAGATCCGCGGCCAGGAGCTCTCCGCCCGGGTGCTGGCCGGCACCGTGGATGGCAGCACCGGACTGCAGCGGGCCCGCGCCATGCTGCTGGAGGACCCCAAGCAGCGCGATGAGCACCGGCTGGCCGCCCAGTCGCTGCTGGACCAGCTGGCGCCGGTCGCGCAGCACCTGCGCGCGCAGGATCCCCCGGCGGTGCTCCAGCTGCCCAACGTCTTTCATCTCTCCACCGATGTCACCGGTCGGCTGACCGCGCGGACCCCTGCGCTGCTGGTGGCCGAGCGCGCCCACCCGACCGCCGCGATCTGCGGCACCCCGACCGCGACCGCCGCCGAGCTGATCTCCACCCTGGAAGGCCTCGATCGCGGAGCGTTCTCCGGTCCGGTGGGCTGGATCGACGCCTCCGGCAACGCGGACTTCGGGATCGCGCTGCGCGGCGGGATCCTCGAGGAGCAGGGCACCCAGATCAGGCTCTTCGCGGGCTGCGGGATCGTGGCAGGCTCGGACCCCGAGGAGGAGCTCGCCGAGACCTGGGCAAAGATGCGCCCGATGCTCGGCGCCCTCGGCGTCCGCCAGCCCTGACCCGTCGATCTTCGGGGAGAGCCGTCATCTCTCTTCGAGGATGGCCTTGAGGTTCGCGAGGTTGCTGTTGGTATCGCGCTGGTACATGAGCGCCACCAGCGGGTCGGCGAATCTGCCGAAGAAGCCACCCGTCGCCTCGGCGGTCCCGTCGTAGTGGACCTCCGTCGAGTCGCCCACCTGCTGGAGCGAATAGGCCACTTCGAACGAGAAGGGCGCCCTGACGGTGCGGAAGGCGTACTTCTCGGGGCGCTTCACCTCGGTGATCTCCACCTCCCACTGCAGCTTCTTCCCTGCCACCTTGACGGTCCCTCGGGAGTGATCACCCACCGCGGGTTGTTCAGCCCAGTCCGCCTCAAACTCCTGAAGTCCCGACTGCCAGATCTCCTGCGTCTGAGGGTTCACCAGGTACGCGAAGACCTCCTCCGGCGGTCGGTCGATGGTCACTGTTGAATGGAACTCAGACATAACGGCCTCCTCGACACGACTGCTTCCACCTGACCACAGTCCCCGCGGCGGCGTCCGCGTCTGTGATCTGGATCCAGCGTGACCCGCCGAGCGGCCTCGTGCAAGGGTCCACCAACCGTGACCCACGCCCGGTTCGACCCCGGCGCCGACCCCGACTGCGAAGCCGGGAACAGGGGTCTGCGGATCAGAGGTTGGCGGCGGCGGCGCGGAGCCTGGCGTGGAAGTCGCGCAGCACGGTGCGGTCGGTGCGCACCTCGATGATCCGGATGCCCACGCGGTCCTCGAGGCCCGCCAGCCCCTCTCCCAGGGAGTCGAGATCCTCCGCGTAGTGGTACTCGTGGCCGTAGGCATCGGCGAGCGCCTCGATGTCCACGGTCTGCGGTGTGCCGAAGAACCGTTCCACCGCGTCCGCCTGGCCCTCCCGGCGCCCGACCGCCCCGTGCTCAAGCTGGTCGAAGATCGCGCCGCCGGAGTCGTTGACCACCACGATGTCCAGGTCAGGCTCGCGTTCGGTGGCCGGAAGCAGCAGCGCGTTGACGTCGTGCAGGAAGGTCAGGTCCCCCACCAGCGCGGTGACCCGGGTGTTGCGCGCCAGCGCGATGCCGGAGGCGGCCGAGAGGTTGCCGTCGATGCCGGCCAGGCCGCGCATCGCGTAGACCCTGCGGGCGTCGTCGCGGGTGCCCAGCACGGTGCGGTTGAGCACCGCGGCCAGGTCCACATCGCGGATCACGGAGGAGGACCCCAGCAGCAGCGGGGTCTTCACGGTCTCCGCCACGAACTGCGCCACCCGCACCGAGGAGAGCTCCCCCTGGGCGAGGGCCTCCTGTTCGGTCAGCGCCGCGTCGATGAGCCGCTGCGCCGCGAGTCCACGCTCGGTCCAGGAGTCGTGCCACCCAGGAGGGGCCATCTTGGCGAACTGCGCCAGCGTGAGCACGTCGGGCAGCTGACGACGGGCGAGCCGGTGATCGAACCAGGCTTCTCCGCCGGGTGCGTACTGGACCGCTTCGACGTCGTCCCGGTTGATCAGCTGCTGCACCGGTCGGGTCAGCGTGGGCCGACCGGCGACGACGACGCGTTCGATGCTCCCCGCCAGGACGCTGGCCGGGGAACCCTCCGGCGCCTGCAGGATCAGCCGGTAGCCCTGGATGGTGCCCAGATCGCTCCAGCGCGCATCGCTGCTGGGCTCGGAGAGCAGCGGGTGCCCGAGCCGGCGGGCCAGCTCGCGAGCCTCGGCCGGGGCGTCGGCGCCCATGACGAAGACGGTCCGGGCCACGCCCAGGCCGGCCTCGAACCTGGCGGCGGCCTCTGCGGGGGACTCCGCCGGTGACTCGGCTGCCCCAGCGGACGTCTGAGCCGCGAGGCCCTGCTGGGACTCGTCCCCCAGGATCTCGCTGCCGATGATCTCGGCGCGCAGCTGCTCGGCGGAGTCGGTGCCCCGGCTGCGCGGGATGAAGGGCGTCCGAGCCCAGCGCTGGGCCCCGCCCTGATGACCCTCACCCGGGGCGGCCGGGACCAGCGGATCCCGGAATCCGATGTTCAGGTGCACCGGTCCGGGGGCGGACCCGGTGGCGACCCGCAGCAGCAGTCCCACCTGGGTCTCGGCGGCGAGGATGTCGTCTCGGGATTCCGGCTCCAGCCGGGCCTCCCCCTGTTCCAGATGGATCTCATCGCGCACCCGACCGGCGAACATGCCCTGCTGCCAGGTGGTCTGGTTGGCGCCGGTGCCGTGCAGCTCCTCGGGCCGGTCTGCGGTGATCGCCACCAGCGGGATTCCGGAGAGATCGGCCTCCATCATCGCCGGCAGCAGGTTTCCCGCCGCGGTGCCGGAGGTGGTCACGATCCCGGCGGGAGACTTCGTGGCCATCGCGATCCCGAGTGCGGTGAAGGCCGCGGAGCGCTCGTCGATGCGCACGTGCACGGTGATCGCGCCGAGCTCCTCGGCCTCGCGCAGCGCATACGCCATGGGGGCCGAGCGGGAGCCAGGGGCCAGCACGATATGGCGCATGCTCATGGTCAGCCCGCGGATCACCCGGCGGGCCAGCCGCAGGGACTCCACGTCATAGGCGTCGTCGAACTCGCGGAACGGGCGCCGGGGTGTGGTCATGGGGTCAATCCTAGAAGCTCTCCGGCGAGCACCCGGTGGGCGGCGCGCAGCCGCTGGACCCACCATTGCTCCCGGTCAGCACTGACTCGGTGGTGCTGCAGCAGAGCCGGGGACGGCGCCACCGCACCGGGGACCGCCAGCACCCCCGCGGACGGGAGCAGCGGCGCGTCCAGCACGTCGTGTTCGAACAGTGCGGCCGTGCCGAGTCCGCAGGCGTAGGGCAGGCTGGGCAGCCGCGCGGCCAGCGCGAGGCCCGCGGCAAGGCCCACGGAGGTGTCCAGGGCTGAGGAGACCACGGCGTCGAGACCGGCCTGCTCCACGATCTGCAGCGCTCGTTCCACCCCGCCCAGCGGGGGCACCTTCACCACGATCAGGTCCGCGGCACCGAGCCTGGCCACCCGCAGCGGGTCCTCGGCCTTGCGCACCGCCTCGTCGGCGGCGATCCGCAGCGGCGCGCCGTCGGCGGAGCTGACTCCTGCGGCGGCGAGCGCCTCACGCAGCTCCGCCAGCGGCTCCACCCCGGCCACCGGCTGTTCGGCGTATTCGAAGTTCCCACCGGAGACCTCGGCCAGACGCGCCAGCGCCGGGACCGCCTCGGCGATGCTCCATCCGCCGTTCGCGTCGGCACGCAGCCCCGCCCGCGGCGCGAGCCGGCGCACCTCGCGGAACCGGGCGACGTCGTCGTCGAGGGTCTGGCCTGGCTCGGCGACCTTGATCTTCACGGCCGGGATGGAATCCACCGCACCGAAGCGGGACAGCACCGACTCGACCTGGTCCGGGGACACCGCCGGCATGGTGGCGTTGATCGGGATCCGGGTGCGTCTGGGCTCCCCCCAGCCCTGCCAGCCGGCTTCGAGGCCGGCGCGCAGCCACTGGGCGGACTCGGTGGCCGCATACTCCGGGAACGGGGCGAACTCTCCCCAGCCGACCGGCCCGCGGAACAGCATCGCCTCGCGCCGGGTCTGGCCGCGGAAGCGGGTGCGCAGCGGCAGCGACACCACATGCGCCTCGGCGAGGATCTCGTCGAGCTCGGGGAGCTGCCAGCGGGCGGGGAGCCCGGCGGGGTGCGGGGTGTGGTGATCCATGACGTTCAGTGTAGGCAGAGGCGAACCTGCGATACTGATTCACATGTCAGCTGCCCGCGCGCTTCGTCCCCCGGCCCGACGCACAGGCCTGTGGGTCATCGGAATCCTTCTCTGCTGCGCGGTCTTCATCGCCGTCTACGAGTACTTCGTCCGCTCCACCTCGGGGCAGTGGGTGGAGTACGCGATGCTCGACGCCGCGGCGGAACGGGTCCGCCCGCTCTCGGCGCGCGGCTTCGACCTGTGGTGGCTGAGCCCGGTGATCGTCGCGCTGCCGGCAGTGGTCTTCCTGGTGATCGTGCTGGCCAGGCAGCGCTTCCTGGCAGGACTGATCGCGGCCGTCTCGGTGGTGGGGGCGAACCTCTCCACCCAGGTGCTCAAGAACGTCTGGCTGGACCGCCCCGATCTGGACAACGGCGTCCCCTTCTGGACCGGAAACTCCCTGCCCTCGGGGCACACCACCATGGCCGCCTCGATGGCGGTCGCGGTGTTCCTGGTCAGCTCTCCGCGGCGGCGCCCGTTCGTGGCAGTCCTGGCGGCCTTCTACGCCGGGCTGGTGGGCGCCTACACCTTCACCGAGACCTGGCATCGCCCGGCCGACGTGATGGCGGCCTACCTGGTCGTGGCCGCCTGGGCACTGATCGGCGGCTGGCTGGTCATGCGCACCGGCCCCGAGTGGAACACCGCCGTCATCGACTACGAGCCCGAGAGTGCGCCGCTGGCTGGACTCGCCTGGTTCCTCGGCGTGGCCCTGACCGTGGTGGCGGTGCTGTGCTTCCTCTTCTCCGGGGGCTGGAGCGGGGTCGCCCTCGCCGGGGAGGAGCCCAGCCTCTGGCACTGGTTCGCGGGGCTGCTGTTCTCCATCGGTCCCGGCTTCCTGATGGCCGCCGCCGGGATCAACCTCTTCAGCGCAGAGACCGGCCGACGCCAGCGCGGCGCCCCGGTCCCCTCCCCGAAGGGCGAGGCCGTGCAGTACCCGATCCCGCCCGAGTTCAGCGAGCTCTACCGGGTCTGAGCCTTACCGGGTCTGAGCCTCACAGACTCTGGGCTCTGCTCAGCGTCCGCGCAGCCGCGTGATCAGCTCCCGGGACTCCCCCGGCCCGTACGGCACGATCGGGATCGCCTTGGTGGCGTCGTTGACCGCGTCTCGGATGGCCTGGGAGGAGACGTTGCAGCCCTGCTGCATCCGTCGGCGCATCGATCCGATGAAGTCGGCGTCGACCTCGTGGCCGTGGCCGGGGATGAACCGGCTGTAGGTGCCTGACAAGGACCCCAGCCGACCCAGCGAGCGGACCCATTCCTTGGGGTAGGAGTCGTGGAACTCCGGGTCATCGCCCTCGCGAACCAGGTCGCCGCAGAAGATGATCCCGGTGGAGCCCTCGGCGCGGACGCCGACCACCAGGTCGCCCTGGGTGTGGCCACGGCCGAGATGTTCGACGACGACGTCGATGCCGCCTCCCAGCGGCAGGGTCACCGGGTCTGCGGAGACCAGCTCGGTCGCGGTCTCCACCTCGGCGTCGGCGTGAGCGAGGATACGCCGGACCCCCTCGCGGAGCAGGAGCGCGTTGGCCCCGATGTGGTCGGGGTGGCCGTGGGTGTTGACCACCACCAGCTCGGCGGAGCTGAGCTCACGCACCGCTGCCAGCAGGGCCTCATGGTCGCCGTCGGCCGGACCCGGGTCGACGAGGACTGCGGTGTCCTCTCCCAGGATCAGCCCGACGTTCAACGGTGTGGGACCCCCCAGCTCGGCGAGGAAGACGTGGTCGTCCAAGCGGCGGAAGATCGCGGATTCGGGAGCGTGGTCCATCGTGATCACCTTCTGTGAAACCGTAGGTGCCCCCATTCTGCCTCACCATCCGTACAGAGCCTGGGAGGATGCTTGGGGTGCCGTGGGCGGTAGAGTCAGGCTCTTATGACTAACGAAGATCTCGTCTCATCGATCAGCCTGATCGAGGACACCGCATGGACGTGGCTCGGGATTCCCGTCATCATCGCGGTGGGTCTCTATCTCGGCTTCCGCACCCGGCTGGTCCAGCTGCGGCACATCCCCGACATGTTCCGGGCCATCACGGACAAGGCCACCAGCGACGAGAGCGGCCGGACCCGGTCGCTCTCTGCCTTCCAGACCTTCACCATCACCGCCTCCGCCCGCGTGGGCACCGGCAACATCGCCGGTGTGGCGGGCGCGATCGCCATGGGCGGCCCCGGTGCTGTGTTCTGGATGTGGCTGATGGCCATCTTCACCTCGGCGGCCTCCTTCGTGGAGTCGACCCTGGCCCAGCTCTACAAGGTTCGTCGCTTCGACACCTTCAAGGGTGGGCCCGCCTACTACATCGAGCGCGGGCTGGGTTCGCGCTCCGGCGGCATCGTCTTCGCGGTGATCTTCATCTTCTGCTTCGCACTCTCCTTCACCTCGCTGCAGTCCAACACCATCGTCGACGCCGCCACCGGCGCGGCCACCGAGCTGGGCATGGACGACACCACCGGCATGGTCTGGATCCTGGCCGTGGTGCTGGCCGGACTCACCGGGCTCGTGGTCCTCGCCGGACTGCGCCGGGTGGCCCAGGTCAGTCAGCGGGTCGTGCCGATCATGGCCATGGCCTACATCCTGCTGGGCCTGGTCGTGGTGGCCTTCAACATCGAAGCGATCCCCGCCGTGTTCGGGATGATCTTCGGCGAAGCGTTCAACTTCACCTCTGCCGCGGGAGGCGCCTTCGGCGCGATGATCATGGCCGGGGTCCAGCGCGGCATGTTCTCGAACGAGGCCGGGATGGGTTCGGTGCCCAACGTCGCGGCCACGGCCGATGTCTCACATCCGGTCAAGCAGGGACTGGTGCAGACCCTGGGCGTCTACCTGGACACGCTGATCATCTGCTCGGTCACTGCCTTCATCATCCTGGTGACCTTCCCCGACGCTGCGGTCCGCGCGGAGACCAACGTCGGCGGCGAGCTGACCCAGGCGGCGCTGGTCTCGAACTTCGGGGCCTTCGGAGCGATCGCACTGGCGGTGATCATACTGCTGCTCGCCTTCACCTCGATCCTGGGCAACTACTCCTACGGCGAGATGAACGTGCTCTTCATCTCAAACACCGAGACCAGCCGCAAGATCTACGCGGTGGCGCTGACCGTCGTCGTCTTCCTCGGCGCGATCATCCCGGTGGACCTCGCCTGGGCGATCGCCGGTGTGACAATGGTCATCATCGCGCTCTACAACCTGGTGGTGATCACCCTGCTGGGCGGCACCGCGGTGCGGCTGCTGAAGCACTACGAGGCGCAGAAGCGACAGGGCCTCGAGCCGCTGTTCCTCGCCTCTGACATGCCGGATCTGCGCAACATCGAGTGCTGGACCGAAGCGGACATGGCCGATCACCGGGTCGCACCGGGGACCGGCGCTGCACCCGGGTCGACATCAGGTTCAGAGACGCGGCGCACGCGCACCTCCCGCTGAGCGGTGCGGCAGAATAGCCGCATGCCCCGACACCAGAGAAACCCGGCCTTCCACCTTGAGCGGTGGGTGGCCGGGTTTCTGCTGTGTGTCGCGCTCTTCGGGGTGCTCTACCTCGGCGCGGTGCGCACCGGGCCGGGTCAGCTGCTGGACCAGATGATGCAGCGCACCGCCGTCGGCACCTGGAACCCGCTGCCCGAGCTCAGCGCCCATCGGGAGTGGGCCGCCGTGTGGATCCTGCTGCCGCCCGCGCTGGCCTGCGCGGCGCTCGCGCATCAGCGCGGACCCCACCAGCGCTGGATCGTCCTGCTCTGCGGGGCGGTGGTCGCGCTGGGCTCGAACATCACCACGCAGGTGATCAAACTGATCTGGTCAGGGCGTCCCGTTCTGGTGGGTCTGAGTGAGCAATGGCCGGCGAACTCGCTGCCCAGCGGGCACACCACCATGGCGGCGGGGGCCGCGGCAGCGGCGTTCCTGATCTGTCGGCCCCGGGACCGCGCCCTCTGGGGCGTCCTGGCCGGGATCTGGTCCGCCGGCTGGGGCGGCTACATCTTCATCGAGGGCTGGCATCTGCCCAGCGACATGATGGCGGCCTACCTGGTGGTGGCGGCCTGGACGCTGATCGGCGGGGCCGTGGTGCATCACATCGAGGCCAAGGACCCGCAGCTGGCGCCGCTGCCGGCGGAACCGGGAATGCCCGGCGGACAACAGGCGGGGCTCTGCCTGACCGTCGGGGTGATGGGCACGGTCATCGGGCTGGCGGCGCTGCTGGGTCCGGTGGCGCGTCACGGTCTCCACGAGGCGACGGCCGCACCGTCGCCGTGGCTGTTCATGGCCGGAGCGGCGCTCTCCAGCGCCCCGGCCTTCCTGCTCAGCGCGGTGCTGATCCCGCTGTTCTCCAGCGAGACCAAGCATCTGGCCCGAACGGCCCGCACGCGCTGACCACTACAGCGCCTGCGAGGTGCCAGGTGCCAGGCATGAGAGATGCCAGCGCCTGAGCGGTGCCAGGCATGAAGAGACCTCTGCACGGCTGGGCAGACAGAACCGCCCGGTCCACAGGTGGACCGGGCGGCAGACGACGGGGTGAGCAGACCCCGTGTCAGGACTGGGGTGGGACCGCGGCGGGTCTCAGCGGGGGCGGTACTGGTTCATGATCGGGCAGTCCATCGGGTCGGCGTAGCCGAGGCCCACACGGTTCAGGTATGTCACGACCATGCCGTAGGACTGGACCAGTCCGGTGGCGGTGTAGCTGATGCCCTTCTCGGCGCAGAACTCCTCGACGATCGGCTTGACCTTGTGCAGGTTGGGGCTGGGCATCCGCGGGAAGAGGTGGTGCTCGACCTGCAGGTTCAGCCCGCCCATGGCGACGTCCATGGCGCGTCCGCCCTTGATGTTGCGCGAGGTCAGCACCTGGCGGCGCAGGAAGTCCATGTCGGAGTCCTTGGGGATGATCGGCATGCCCTTGTGGTTGGGGGCGAAGCTGCCGCCCATGTAGACGCCGAAGACCAGCAGCTGAATGGCGAGGAAGCCCAGCGCCAGGCCGGGGCTCATGGCCATGAAGATCAGCACGGGGAAGCCGATGAGGCGCACGGCCAGCATGGCCAGCTCGGTCTTGCGACGCTTGAGCTTCGGGGCGGTGAACACGGTCTTGAGCGCGTTGTAGTGCAGCGCGAGGGCGAAGAGGGTCAGCAGCGGGAAGAACATCCAGCCCTGCCGGCGGGCGAGCCAGCCCATGAATCCTGTGCGCTTGGCTGCGTCTTCGGCGACGAAGACCAGGGCGCCGGGGGCGATGTCGCCGTCCTTGCCGATGGTGTTGGGGTTGGCGTGGTGCTTGCCGTGCTTCTTGGTCCACCAGGCGTAGGAGAGACCTACGATGAGGTTGCCGGTGACCCGGCCGAACCACTCGTTGCGCTTGCCGGTGCGGAAGACCTGCTGGTGGGCGCCGTCGTGGGACAGGAAGGCGACCTGGGTGAGCAGGATTCCGAAGAAGGCGGCGACGGCGAGCTGCCAGAGGCTGTCACCGAGGGTGAACATGGCCACGAAGGCGCCGGCGAACGCCAGGGTCAGCACGATCACTCGGGTCACGTACGCGGAGGCGCCGCGGTCCATCAGGCCCTCGTCCTTGACCCGCTGGGCGAGCTCGAAGAATTCGTTGACCTGCTTGTTACCGGCTGGGCGCACCCGCTCGGGGCGGCCCTGCACGGCCTCCGAGCGTGTCTCAGTGATTGTCATGCTTCCACGTTATCCAGCTGAGACCTGGAGCGCGTCACCCGGCGGAGCCATCTTGACCCCCTACGCGGGTAGGGGGTCGTATCTGCTCACAGCGGGAAGGCGGCACGGATGAAGTAGCCGCCGTCCGGGGTCTCCCCGGTCTCCACGGTGCCGCCGACGGCGCTGACCCGCTCCCGGATCCCCTCCAGCCCCAGGCCGGCGCCCGGTGCGGGCACAGACACCGGATGCGGCGGCGCGGTGTTGCGCACCTGGATCAGCAGGTGCCGGGTGTCTGCGAAGTCCCCGGGGCCTTCCCCGGTCAGCTCGGCGCTGACCTCGATGGTGGAAGACGGCGCGTGGCGCAGCGCGTTGCTCAGCCCCTCCTGGACCATCCGGTAGGCGGCGAGCCCCACCGCGGAAGAGGCCTCGACGACGTCGAGCCCGGTCACCCTGATCGGGGTCCCGGAGGCGCGGGTGGCCTCGACCAGGGAGTGGATCTCCGCGAGCCCCGGGGTCGGCCCGGTCGGGGCCTCCTCCTCGCTGCGCAGGGTGCCCAGCAGCATCCGCATCTCGCTCAGCGCCTGACGCGAGGATCGGGCGATCTCCTCGAACTCCTGCTGCGCCTCGGGCGAGATCGAGTTCAGCCGGTAGCGGGCGGTGGCGGCCTGCACACTGATCACCGACATGGAATGCGCGACCACGTCGTGGAGCTCGCGGGCGATCCGGTTGCGCTCCTCGAGCTCCCGTCGGCGTCGGCTCTGCTGGGCGCTGGTGCGTTCGGAGACCTCGAGCCGGTCGGCGTCGCGGATCCACTGCCGAGTCAGGCTGCCCAGCACCGCGACCGCCACCCCCACTGAGGCGAAGACGATCCCGGTGCCGACGGCGCCGTCGGGAAGCTCCGGTGCCGCCATGACGATGGCCGCGGCGGTCAGCAGCGCGCTGGCGGCCCATCCGCTGGCCGCGCAGTACCAGGGCTCACGGAGCGCCGCGACCAGGATGACGCCGCACTGGATCAGCATGGCGGTGACCGGCCAGGGCCAGATCCCCACCCCGGCCTCGGCGGTGGCGCCCATCAGCGCGGCCGAGACCATCACGGAGGCTCCGATGCCCGCCCAGGGGAGCTTCAGCGTGAGCACCAGGCTCAGGCAGTGCGCCAGGGTCAGGATCAGGGCGAGGGCCGGGTGGATTTCGTAGACGGTGGTGGTCAGCGGCCAGGCCACGGCGAAGAGCACGACCGCCGCGAAGCAGATGCCGATCCAGGACCAGGCGGCGGCGCTGAACGAGGCCGAGGACTCCGCGATCCGGGCCTCGGGGCGGCCCACCGCGGCGCGGGAGAGCGTGCGCTCCAGCGGGTGTGCCTGCGGGTGTTCCAGCGGGATCAGCCGACCCCGGCCGCCGGCGCCGAGCAGGCTGGTGGCCAGCAGCGCATCCAGCGCCGCGAGGCCGCGCATCACGGCGGGCAGCGTGACCAGGAAGACCACGCCGAGGATGAAGAACACCGCCGAGTCCAGCACGTACTGCCAGAACGCGGTCGCCGGCACCAGCGCCGGACCGATGAGCTCCAGAAGCCGGATCAGGCCGCGCTCGCCGGGAATGAAACGGGACCAGAAGAAATAGGTGAGCCCGACCGGGCCCATCAGGATCCACAGGATCGCCACCACGAAGGTCACCAGCCGCACCGGCAGCGCGAGGATCATCTCGAAGATCAGGTCGAGCCAGCGGCGCGGGTCTGCCACCGGGCGCAGCCGCCCGGAGAGCCCCGGATCCCTGGGCCGATAGGTCACCGGCGCCAGCTCGGCACCCCAGATCTGTAGCCGGCGGCGGGAGAGCTCGGCGAACTCCGAGGCCGTGACCAGCGTGAGCGGGAGCACCAGGGCGCCCACCCACAGCGGCGCCGTCGCGATCGAGACCGCCAGCAGGGTCAGCAGCAGGCTGGCGCCGAAGAGCGCGATCGGCAGTCCCGGGAGCACGTAGGCGCTGTCCCGCAGGAGCCGGCGGGTCAGCGATTCGGGGCGGGTGCTGTGCACGGGGGTGATCCTGGGCTGAAAGGCATGGTGAACTCATCACATCACAGGCATCCGGGAGCGCGGTACCGGGGTAGCGTTGAGGCATGCCCCCCGCCGTCTCCGCCCACTCCTCGGCCGACTCTCCTGCCGATTCGCCCGTCTCGATCTCCGGCCCGTCCATCCGGGTGCTGATCGTCGATGACCAGTCCATGATCCGCGCCGGCTTCGCCGCTCTGCTCGACGCGCAGGTGGACATCACCGTGACCGGCACCGCCGCCGACGGTGACGGCATCGAGGACGTGGTGCGCAGCACCACCCCGGACGTCGTGCTGATGGACATCCGCATGCCCAAGGTCAACGGCCTCGAGGCCACGCGGCAGATCCTCAGCATGGACGGGACTCCGCCACGGATCCTCATGCTGACCACCTTCGACGCCGACGAGTACGTCTTCGATGCGCTGCGCGCCGGAGCCAGCGGCTTCCTGCTCAAGGACGCCACCCCCGAGGAGCTGGTCCAGGCCGTCCGGGTGGTGGCCGACGGCGACGCGCTGCTCTCCCCCAAGATCACCCGCACCCTGATCGCCGACTATGCGGCCCGTCCCACCGCCACCCCGGTCCAGGCCCGGCTGCTCTCTGAGCTGACCGATCGGGAGGCGGAGGTGATGACCGCCGTCGCCCGGGGACGCTCGAACGCGGAGATCGCCGCTGACCTCTACCTCGCCGAGCAGACCGTGAAGACCCACGTGTCGCGGGTCCTCACGAAGCTGGCGCTGCGCGACCGCACGCAGATGGTGGTCTACGCCTACGAGTGCGGGCTGGTGCGCGCCGGGGAATGAACCGGACTTCGGCGGTCTGATTGAATGGCCGCATGTCTGAATCAACTGCTCCGCAGGCGAAAAAGGTCCCCACCGAACGCACCCATCACGGAGACACCTTCGTGGATCACTACGAATGGCTGCGCGAGAAGGACTCCCCCGAGGTGCTGGAGCACCTGCGTGCCGAGAACAGCTACGCCGAGGCGGTGACCGCGCCGCAGAAGCCGCTGCGCGAGGCGATCTTCAACGAGATCAAGCACCGCACCGTGGAGACCGACCTCTCGGTCCCCTCCCGGCGCGGAGACTGGTGGTACTTCACCCGCACCATCGAAGGTGAGCAGCATCCGGTGTACTGCCGGGTCGCGGCCGACGACGGCGAGCGCGGGTCCTGGACCCCGCCGCAGGTCGAGGCCGGCGTCGTGCTCCCCGGGGAGGAGACCTTCTTCGACACCAACGCCGAGGCGGCGAAGCACCCGTTCTACCAGCTCGGCGGGATGTCGCTGAACGCCGAGGGGACCCTGCTGGCGTACTCCGAGGACACCTCCGGGGACGAGCACTACACCGTGCGCTTCCGGGACCTCACCAGCGGACAGAACCACCCCGAGCAGATCAGCAACGTCCACGGCGGACCCGTGCTGGAGCCCACCGGCGCGCGCGCCTACTACATGGTGGCCGACGCCGCCTGGCGGCCCTACCGGCTCTATATGCACACCCTGGGCACTCCTGCCGAGCGGGATCGGCTGATCCTGGAGATCGCCGACGAGCAGCTCTGGACCGGCGTCGGGCTCTCCGCCGACAAGCGCGAACTGGTGATCATCTCCGGGAACTCCGAGTACGACGAGTCACGGCTGCTCGACGTCACCGACCCGCAGGCGGAGCCGGTGCTCCTGATCAGCGCCGAGCGTCGGCTGCTGCACAGCATCGACCCCCTCGAGGTCGACGGCGAGCGCCTGCTGCTGATCACGCACAACCAGTCCGGGCCGAACAACGCCCTCTCGGTGACCACCGCCGCAGCGCTGACCGCCCAGGCCGCGACCACCGGCTCAGACACGGACACCGGGTCAGACGCGACCTCCGACGCGGCGCTGGACCTGGGCCGAGAGGTGCTGCCGCATGAGGTGACGGTCAAGCTCGAAGGCGTCAGCGTCACGGCCGCGCAGATCATCGTGGCCGCCCGCCGAGACACCATCGAGTCCATCCAGCTGCTGAGTCTGGATGCGCTGCGGGCGGCGCGCGCCGGCGCCGATCCGGTGCTGACCTCCACCCTGCCCGGTCCGGCCTTCGACGACGAGCTCTACACCTGCGCGGTGATCGCCGCGGAGTACGAGGCGCCGCTGTTCCGGGTGGCGTACGAGTCCTGGATGACCCCGACCCGGATCTATGACATCGACCATGCCACCGCGGAGCCGGTGCTGCGCCGGGAGACTCCGGTCAACGAGGTGGATCTCGAGGCCTACCGCGCCACCCGGATCTGGGCACCGAGCGGGGACACCCGCGCGGACGGCTCCGCGATCGAGGTTCCGGTCACCGTGCTGCACCACCGCGACGTCGTCGCCGACGGCACCAACCCGACGCTGGTCTACGGCTACGGCTCCTATGAGATGAGCATGGATCCCAGCTTCGGGATCCCGCGGCTCTCGCTGCTGGATCGCGGCATCGTCTTCGCGATCGCGCACGTCCGCGGCGGCGGCGAGCTGGGCCGCGGCTGGTACGAGGACGGCAAGAAGCTGAAGAAGACCAACACCTTCAGCGACTTCATCGCCGCCACCGACCACCTGATCGATCAGGGGTGGGCGGACCCGGCCCGGATCGCGGCGCTCGGCGGCTCCGCGGGCGGACTGCTGATGGGCGCGGTGGCCAATATGGCCCCGGAGAAGTACGTGGCGATCCTGGCCCAGGTGCCCTTCGTGGACAACCTGACCACCATCCTGGATCCGGAGCTGCCGCTCTCGGCGCTGGAGTGGGAGGAGTGGGGCAACCCGATCACCGACCCCGAGGTCTACCACTACATGAAGTCCTACGCGCCCTACGAGAACGTCCGCGAGGTGGCCTACCCGGCGATCGCCGCCGTGACCAGCCTCAACGACACCCGGGTGCTCTACGTGGAGCCCGCGAAATGGGTGCAGGTGCTGCGCGAGGCCCAGCGCGGTGAGGCGCCGGTGGTGATGAAGATCGAGATGGACGGCGGCCACGGCGGCGCCTCGGGTCGGTATGAGACCTGGAAGGAACGTGCCTGGGACTACGCGTTCATCGCGCACCACCTGGGTGTTGGGCATGACCTCGGCGCCGACCAGAATCTCGGCGCGAGCGAGCCGCGTCGATGAGCGCGCCCGAGGTCGACCCGGCGTTCGCCTGGGTGAGCGACCCGGAGCTGGTGGCGATCTACGACGTGGAGAACTCCGGCGGCTGGGACCACGAGTTCTACCTGGAGCTGGCCGAAGAGCTCGGGGCCGGGCATGTGGCTGACATCGGCTGCGGCACCGGGGTCTTCGGGATCCTGCTGGCCGAGCACGGCATCGCGGTGACCGGGGTGGACCCTTCGGCGGCGATGATCGACGTCGCCCGCACCCGGACCGAAGCGGCCGCCGCTGAGGCAGCCGCAGATGCCGACGCCACCGCCGCGCCGATGAACCCGACGCCGCGCTGGATCCATGGCTTCGCCGATCAGCTTCCCGCGGAGTCTGCGGACCTCGCCGTCATGGAGGGCCATGTGGCGCAGTACTTCCTGTCCCGCGCGGACTGGGAGTCCGTGCTGGGCCATGCTTTCCGGGCGTTGAAGCCCGGCGGGCATCTGGCCTTCGAGGCGCGCAATCCGTCCGCGCTGGAGCTCGACGCCTGGGACCCGGACTCCACCCGCGAGACCCAGCCGCACCCCGACGGCGGCGAGTTCACCTCATGGATGGAGATCGCCAAGGTCACCGAGGACCCTGACGAAGGGACGCTGATCACCGCCCGGGCGCATAATCTGCTGCCGGGTTCCCGCGAGATCATCGCCGAGGAGACGCTGCGCTACCGCCCGCTGAAGGTGCTGCGCGAGACGCTGAGCGCCGCCGGGTTCCTGCCGGTGCAGATCTGGGGCGATTGGGACCGCGAGGAGCTCACCGAGGACTCCCCCGAGATGATCTTCCTGGTCCAGAAGCCCGCCTGATCCGTGGTGCAGCGGTGAAAGCCCTCGACCGGCAGGCACCTGGTCAGCGGCAGCCAGCCAACGACCCGGTCACTGCCGCAGCGCCCGGGCGGACTGCCCATGAGGTGCTGTGCGCGCGATCGGCTCACCGTCGAGACTGAGCACGAAACCTGATTCGGAATCGTTCTCGAGCGGTAGTTGCTCGCCGATGCCCTCCACGACATGGAGCCCCTCGTTGCTGACCCAGCGTGCACCGGAGGCTTCGGCCTGCTCACGGAACCGCAGCCGGTCCTCCCGGCTGAGGTAGGCCAGGACGGCGGTGTGGAAGACCACCGGAGTCATGCCGGCCGGCACCTGGTCGAGGACCTCGGCGAGCCGCTCGTTGAGGTCGCCGGCGTGCAGGATCGGCGGTGACTCGGCCACCAGGGCCGCTCCTGCGGAGATCCGTGGGATCCGGTGCTCCATGCCGGGCCAGATCAGCGCTTCCAGCCAGCGCAGATCCTGCGGCGCGGTGACGTCCAGCGGGTTCAGGTCGATGCCGGCGCGATGACCGACCTGCGGAAGCGCCTGTGGGGCCGCCAATCCGTGGAGTTCGCAGGAGAGCTCCACGGCGCTGCACAGCTCACCCGCAGCGGGGGCCAGCAGCACGTCGGCGTCGTCCTGGCGGCGGTAGCGCACCGGCCACGCGTCGGGGTAGAGACAGAGCCCGGCAGAGGCGCCGACCTCGATCAGTGCCAGCGGGGCCCGCTCCTGCGCCTGGATCTGCGCGAAGGCGAGATTCAGCGTGGCGATCCGCCCGGGTTCGTTGGTCTGGGTGGCGCGTTCGAGCATGGTGGCCTCGATCTGCGTCCAGCGGGCTTCGATCTGGGCGCTGGCCTCGGCCCACTCCGCCGCCTCGACATCGTGCAGCCGGGCCGCGGCGAAGAGCAGGTTCGCCTGCCGCTTGGCGGGTGGCAGCCCGAGGAGCCGCTGAAGCATCGCCTCGTCTTCCGCCACTCCGAGGGCCCAGGCGGCGTAGCGAGCCGAGACCCCGGCTGCCTCCACCTGGGCGAAGTGGAGGTAGTAGGTCCGCAGCTCCTCGATGGAGGCCTGGTCAGAGGCGTTCAGCCCGGGCAGTTCACGCATCGGGGTAGCCGCTCAGCCGACCGGCCAGCGTTCCTGCCGGTGGGCCGAGTCCCAGAACATCCACTCGAACTGGCTGGCCCGACGGTAGGCGGCGTGCATCGCGGTCAGGGTCTCTTCGCTGGCGGTCGTGGCGAGCTCATCGAGGATCCGCTTGGCGGCCTCGGTGAGCTCGTGGAACTCCGGGTCGCCGTAGGCGCTGATCCAGTCCGCATAGGGGTGCCCGGCGAGGTCCCCGACGCGCGCCTTGAGCCGGGTGCCGACGTCGTCGTAGATCCAGAAGCAGGGCAGCACCGAGGCCGCGAGCACCGGCAACGAGCCGGCCGAGGCCAGGGCGAGCTCATAGGAGGTGTAGGCCACGGTGGTCGGTGCGGGCTCGACCGCGGAGAAGTCGACCACGTGGGTGGCGTGCAGCGCGCGCTCCTCCTCGATCGCGCCGGCGGCGGCCCGGGACCAGAAGATGATGTGCTCCGGGTCGGTGGACTGCGCGGCGCAGGCGGCGAGCGCCCGGGCGTAGTCGGTGAGGTACAGCGCGTCCTGGCCCATGTAGTTCTCGAAGATCTCCCGCGGCAGCGACCCGTCTTCGAGCTGCTGCAGGAACGGCAACTCGTCGATCGCGGCGCGGATCGACTCGGTGCTGGCCCAGGCCTGGTCGGTGAAACGTCTCGCGCTCATGCTCTCCCTCTCCGGCGTCCGGTACTTTTCAAATTATCGTAGAGCTTTCCGAAGATCGTAGGGCTCCAGCTCTACGATCTGCCACAGCGCTACGACAATGCGACCAGGGGCGACACCCCTGCGGTGCCCAACGACGACGCACCCGTGCTCCTCGGTAGACTCCCCCTGTGACCGGATCCGATACCCCCAGCAGCCCGACCGTCCCCAGCCTGCCCGCGAAGGTCTCCGACATCTTCGACCCGTGGCAGTGGCGCACCGTGGAGGGCTTCGACTTCACCGACGTCACCTATCACCGGCGCGTGCAGCGCGACGAGGCCGGCACGATCACCGCCGATCTGCCGGCCGTGCGCATCGCGTTCGACCGCCCCGAGGTGCGCAACGCGTTCCGACCCGGCACCGTGGACGAGCTCTACCGGGCGCTGGACCATGCCCGGATGACCCCGGACGTGGGCGCGGTGCTGCTGACCGGCAACGGCCCCTCGCCGAAGGACGGCGGGCACAGCTTCTGCTCCGGCGGAGACCAGCGGATCCGCGGCCGTGACGGGTACCGCTACGCCGAGGGCGACACCGCCGAGACCATCGACCCGGCACGGGCCGGCCGGCTGCACATCCTCGAGGTCCAGCGGCTCATCCGCACCATGCCCAAGGTCGTCATCGCCGTGGTCAACGGCTGGGCCGCCGGCGGCGGACACTCGCTGCACGTGGTCGCCGATCTGAGCATCGCCTCGCTGCAGCACGGGAAGTTCAAGCAAACCGATGCCACCGTGGGCTCCTTCGACGCCGGATACGGCTCGGCGCTGCTGGCCCGACAGGTGGGCCAGAAGAAGGCCCGCGAGATCTTCTTCCTCGCCCGTGAGCACTCCGCCCAGGACATGGTCGCCGTCGGCGCCGTCAACGAGGCAGTCGACCATGAGCGTCTCGAAGAGGTGGCGCTCGGCTACGCCACCGACATCGCCCGGCAGTCCCCGCAGGCCATCCGGATGCTGAAGTTCGCCTTCAACGCCCCCGACGACGGTCTCGCCGGCCAGCAGGTCTTCGCCGGGGAAGCCACCAGGATGGGGTACATGACCGATGAAGCCGTGGAGGGCCGGGATGCCTTCCTGGCCAAGCGCGAGCCCGACTGGTCTGAATTCCCGTACTACTACTGATCCGGACGACTGCCGATCCGGACTGCTGCCGATCCGGAGACTCTCCGCATCGCAGCAGCTGGTGATCTCTCCACTGGGGGCACACCGGGCGCCGAAGACCGGAGACGACCGAACCCGCGACGAATAGACTCCCGATCAGAGCTATGGACGCTGATGTCATGGCCTGCAATGCGTTGACGCGCGGATAGGACACTGGCCTGGGATGAACTCGAACGAAGTCACTCTGCGTTTTCTCGCCGCACCCACGGACCGCGGCAAGGCCGGGACCGTCGACGCCGGCCGGGTCCTGGAATGGGTGGACAAGTCGGCCTTCGCTGCGGCCACCGGATGGTCCGGCAGCTACTGTGTCACCGCCTACGTCGGCAACATCCACTTCCACGATCCGGTCCAGGTCGGCGAGATGGTGGAGGTCACCGGCACCGTGCTCTACACAGGCCGGACCTCGATGCACATCCAGACGGTGGTCCGCTCAGGCGACCCCAAGACGGGCCGCCTCGAGGAGCGTGCCCGTTGCCTCGTCATCTTCGTGGCCGTGGACGCGGACGGCCACGCCACGCCGGTGCCGGAACTCGTCCCCCACACCCCTGAGCAAGAGCGCGACCGCGATTACGCCATGTCTCGCATCCCCATCCGCAACGCCATCACGGCGGCGTTGAAGAACCAGCGCTACACGGATGCAGGCACCGCAGAACGCGTCACGCTGCGTTTCTTGGCAGAACCCACGGACGTGAATTGGGGCGGCAAGGTCCACGGCGGCGTCGTTATGGAATGGATCGACACCGCCGCCTATCTCTGCTCGTCCCGCTATTGCGGCCGAGACACTGTGGCGGTGTTCTCCGGCGGGATTCGCTTCACCCGCCCGCTGCGCATCGGGGACCTCGTCGAAGTCGAAGCCCGACTGATCTACACCGGCAACAAAGGCATGCATATCGCTGTCGAGGTCCGCTCTGGAGACCCCAAGGGCGAGGAGCTGACCCCGACGACGAATTGCATCACCGTCATGGTCGCCCGCGACGAGAATGGGACCTCTGTCCCCGTTCCTCCGTGGGAGCCGGTCAGTGCGGAGGACCGCGAGCTCTGGTCACATACCCGCACGCTGCTGGAGATCCGGAGCCGCGCTCCCGGCAGTCGGCTCCCTGACCACCTCCTGAACGAAGTTCCGTAGAACTCTCTCGGATGGTTCAGCGTTCCGCAGCGCAGTGCGGGCAATGCCGAAGAGCCGCAGCACCGCCCACAGCTGAGGAGCTGTCCGCAGCCCGGGCCGACACACGACGCGCCCCGTCCGGCCTATCGTGCCGCACGAAAGCTGCTTCGTGAATCAGCCGATTCTGCGGCTCAATCCTTCCCTGCTCAAGCCTGCGCACGGCTGGGCTTCTGCTGTTCATGGTCAGACTTCTACTCGCCCACCTTTCTGGGAATTGTATTTATTTTGGACGAGAGTGAACGCTGGGCATATTTCTCGAGTAACCACTAATGGAAAACACTTCTGCACGACGGTTGCGTGCAGAACTCGAGACGAGAGATGAGGCAAACCCTGCCTCCTCCTCGATGAAGCAGCAAGGGGTTAGATATGGCTCAGCGGGTGGAAGTGGTGCTCGTCGACGATCTTGACGGCAGCGAAGCGAAAGAGACCGTCTCTTTTGGTCTAGATGCTCGGTATTACGAGATTGACCTCAGCGAAGAGCACATCAAGGAGCTGCGTGAGACGCTCAAGCAATACATTCGGAAGGGTCGGGTCACGGCCCCTCCGTCACCGCAGAACGAGGCTCAGCAGGTTCGCGAGTGGGCGGTGAACAACGGATACAAGGTCGCGTCGAGGGGCCGGCTGCATCGAGATGTCGTTGATGCGTATCGGAATGCGAAGAAGCGCTAGGCGGCGCCGACCACGTCGGTGGGTGGAGCCTGCACGCCTCCGCGCGCAGGCTCCACCCACCGTCAGCGGACTCGTGAACCTGGAGCACGCATCGATGGTCTCGCTGCTCGACTAGAGCGAGGTCCGGGAGGGTCTGGCGGCACGTTCTCGTGAGTTCAGGAGCTCGGCGAGGTGCATTGCGGGGACGTCGGCGAGGTCATCGAGCTGGATCCGGCAGGACATGCCGTCCGCGAGCACCACGGTGTCCCCGCCCCGCTGGCGCTGGTCCCGCACGGCCGGCATCAGATAGGTCTCGGCCACCGCGACGGAGGTCTCGTAATGACCCTTCTCCACGCCGAAGTTCCCGGCGAGCCCGCAGCATCCCGCGACCTTGGTCACGGCGGCGCCGGCCTTCTCCAGCAGGGCGCGGTCCGCTTCCCACCCGATGATCGCTGACTGGTGACAGTGCGGCTGAGCGACGACGTCGACCCCGCTGAGGTCGGGCAGCTGCACGCGGCTCTCCCCCTCCAGACGTGTGAGCAGCTCCGCGAAGGTGAGCACCCCCGAGGCCACGATTCTGGCCTGCTCGCTGTCGGAGAGCTCGAGCGCATCGCTGCGCAGCGTGGCCAGACAGCTCGGTTCCAGCCCGATCACCGGCACCCCCGAGCTGACATAGGGTGCGAGCACCTCGACGGCCTGGGTGATGCGTCGCCGGGCCTGGTCGAGCTGACCGGTCGAGATCCACGGCAGTCCGCAGCACCCTTCCTTCTGGATCAGCCGCACCTCCAGCCCCTGCGACTGGAGGTATTCGATCGCCGCCAGCCCGGACTCCGGGAAGAAGTGGTTCGTGAACGAATCCGCCCAGACCCACACATCCGGCTCGCCGGCACGGGCGGCGCGGGTGAGACCAGACGCGCTGGCAGCAATCCGCCCAGCCGGACCGCCCGAGGCGCGGAGGTCATCCCGCTTCTGCGCCGCGCGGCGCAGCGTCCGACGCGCGAACGTCGGCACCGACCGACGCTGATCGATGCCGGCGACCCATTTCGCCGCCGCGGCGAGCGGGGTCAGTCGCATCATCACATTGGCCACCGGCGCCACGGGTGCAGCCAGCTTCGCCCAGACCGGGAGCCGGCCCAGGACATAGTGGCTGCGCGGCCGCAGCCGACGCCGCGGGAGACCTTCCGCGTCGCGGTCGTACTTCTGGTGCAGCGCCTCCGCCTTATACGCCGCCATGTCCACCCCGGCGGGGCAGTCCGAGGCGCAGCCCTTGCAGGACAGGCACAGGTCCAGGGCTTCGTGCACCGCAGGATCGCTCAGCCCCTGCACCAGCGTCCCGTCCATGGCTTCCTGGAGAACACGCGCCCTGCCCCGGGTGGAGTCCTTCTCCTGGGTGGTCGCCAGGTAGGACGGGCACATCACCCCGGTGGTCTTCGGCGCCACACAGCGTCCGACGCCGGAGCATCGGTGCACAGCGGCACCATATTCGCCGTCGTCGTGCACCATCAGCAGTCCGGGCCAGGGCAGGGTCTGCTTCGGCCGGGTCGGCCGGATGTCCTCGGTGTTGACCCGCGCGCCGGTGCCGCCGGGCTGACCGGCGCGCGCGCCGTCGGTCTGCGGACCGGTGATGATCCCCGGGTTGAGCAGGTTCTGCGGGTCACAGATCCGCTTCGCCTGGGCGAAGAGATCCAGAGAGGTCTCGTCATACATGAAGGGCAGCAGCTCAGAGCGCACCCGGCCGTCACCGTGCTCTCCGGAGAGCGATCCGCCGTAGACCGCGAGCCGTTCGGCGCAGGCCAGCATGAACTCCCGGAACACTCCGGTGCTGGCCGGGTCCCCATGCTTGAAGGGGAAGTCGATCCGGCAGTGGATGCAGCCGTCGCCGAAGTGGCCGTAGGGGTAGCCCTGCAGGCCGAACTCCTTCAGCAGGGACTCGAAGTCACGCATCCAGGCGCCGAGGTGCTTCGGGGGCACCGCAGAATCCTCCCATCCGGAATGTGCCGGCGTGTCCAGGCTGATCCCGGCCAGCCCGGCTCCGTCCTCCCGGATCTTCCACAGCGCGGCGGCCTCGGCGGCGCTCTCGATGAAGCGGGTATCCACGGCGGAGGAGGCGGTCTTGACCCGCTCGATGACCGAGCTCGCCGCTTCGCCGGCGGCCTCCACGAACAGCCAGCTCTGTCCTTGGGGAAGCTGCGGGACGGGCTTGCCGGCCGAACGGACGAGTGCCACCAGGCGGGAGTCCATTCCCTCGCAGGCGATGAGGCTGTTGGGCCCGAATTCCCCGTGGACCGCGTCGAGGATGTGCGGGACGGCGTCGGCGGCTTCGCTGACGGTGTCGTATCCGAGCACCAGCAGGAGCCTGCGGGGGTCGTCGACGACGAGGCGGACCTCGGCTTCGAGCACGGTGGCGAGCGTGCCCTCGCTGCCCACCAGGAAGCGCTCGATGCGTCCGCGGTTCTCCGGCAGCAGATGCTCGAAGCTGTAGCCGGAGACCTGCCGGCTGAACTGCCCGAACCGGGTGCGGACATGAGCCAGGTTGCCCTGGGCGAGCCCGAGCAGCTGCCTGGCCGTCGCGCCCTGTGCGTTGCCGCTGCGGGAGTCGAAGCTGCCGACCTCGCCGTTGCCGAAGAGCACGGTGGCCGCCTCGACGTTGTCCGCCGTGCGTCCGTAGCCCAGTGCGCGGGAGCCGCAGGCGTTGTTGCCGATCATCCCGCCGATGGTGCACCGCGAGTGGGTCGACGGGTCGGGGCCGAAGCGCAGCCCGTGGGGCGCTGCCGCCCGCTGCAGATCGGCGTGCACGACCCCGGGCTCCACGGTGGCGGTCCGGGCGTCCGCGTCGATGGCGATGATCCGCTTCAGGTCCCGAGTGTCGACGACGATCCCCTCGCCCACCGCGTTGCCGGCGATCGAGGTGCCGGCGCCGCGCATCGTGACCGGAACGGCCAAGGATCGTGAGACCGAATGTACGGCGTGGAGCTCGTCGACGTGCTGCGGGCGGACGACTACCTCGGGCACCACCCGGTACAGACTCGCGTCGGAGGAGTACATGCCTCGCGCCAGCACCGAGGGATCGACCTGGGAGACGCCCGCGCGGGTCAGCTCCTGCACGAGGTCCTGAGCGGTGTCGGTCTCCAGCGTCACTGCGTCACCTTCCGTCCCACGAATCATCCGGCGCGCACCGAGCAGGCAGTTGCCCGTCTCAACCGGGTACCTGCATTGTGTCCGACGAACACGCCACCGTCACCCCCTGAAGAGCACTTCTGTGAAATCCGGCTTCACGATGTTCCTGAAGCCCTGGCGATCCTGTCCCGAGATCGATGACAGCTCAGCGGGATGCCCGGGAACGTCTGCGGAGGCGACGCTGCTCGCGCTTGCGTTCGTCATCTTCGCGCTCGGGATGGCGATTCTCCTGATCGCACTGAAGACCAGCACCGGTCTATTCGCTATTCATGACGTCCCAATAAATCCCAATCGAATCACCCTGGGTAGCGGCAGTCTATGGCAATCATTAGACTCCCGGAATGGGAGAGACCAGCAAGAAGTTCTGGACGGCAGCGGTGCTCCTGCTCGGGATGACCGGATTCACCCTGAGCGTCCTGGGCGCGGATGACCAGACGGTGACCGTCTTCGCCGTGCTCGCCGCTCTCCTGGGCATCACCGTCGGCGCGCGGAACAAGTTCGAGAAGCCCGCAGGTCAGCCGCTGGCCAGCGAAAATGCCTCTCAGCTTGAGGATCGCCGCAGCGAGCTCACCGCGGGGGACCCGTATGGCCGCTGGTGGCGTCAGGGCCGCGGTTAGGTCTCCGGCCCCGGGCACACTCGCGAGAACCTGCCTCTGCCGGGCTGAGGAGCTCAGTTGCTAATCTTGGCGCATGTTGCCTTGGTTCGCGTGGATCGCCATTATCGCCATCGTTGTGTTCGGCCTCACCCAGATCGTGAGCATGGCCACCGGGCGACCGCTTCCCTGGGGCTCGGATTCCGAGGAAGAGATCGAGGCACTCCGGAAACGGCTGAAGAAGCTGGAGAAGGAACACAAGGGAGAACTCGAGGGCCCCGCTATTCCCACCAAGGCTGAGGAGAACATGTCTGCCGAAGACCGGTGGCGTCTGGACATGCTCGAGGCCCGCCTCGAGGAGCTGGAGCAGCGCAGACGTGATGACCGGGACACAAAGGACGACGGCGGCAGCTGAGGTGCCAGAGACGACCTCCCCGACCGACGACTGGGTCCCCGCGGCGCTCTCCGCGCTCCGCGCCGTCCTGGGTCCGGACCCCGCAGCCGACCTACACATCTCCTCCGAGCGAGCGTCAGACACCGCTCCCCCGCTGGAATTTCATCCCGCTGATGCCACCGGCATTCCCACCTGGACCTCCCGGCACGAGGTCCCGGCGGAGATGGCGGCAGTGATCGTGCGCACCTCCGGCTCCACCGGCACCCCAAAGCAGACGCTGCTGCCCGCCGCTGCCATCAACGCCTCGGTCTCCGCCACCGCGCAGGCGCTCGGTGGGCACGGTCAATGGCTGCTCACACTGCAGCCCAGCTACGTGGCAGGCCTCGCCGTGCTCGCGCGCAGCCTCGGTGCCGGCACCACTCCGGTGGCCCTGCTGCAGCACACCACCGACCCGCAAGCCTTCACCGAGGCCGCACAGCGGCTGACGGCGGATCGCCGGTTCGTCTCCCTCGTGCCCACCCAGCTGCAGCGCCTGCTGGACCACGTCCCCCAGGATGCCGCGCTGGCAGCTGCGCTCGCCAGGTTCGATGCGATCCTCCTGGGCGGCGGCGCCTCCTCTGCCGAGCTGTTGGACCTCTCGGCTGCTCATGGGCTGCACGTCGTGCGCACCTACGGGATGAGCGAGACCGGAGGCGGCTGCGTCTATGACGGACGACCGCTGCCGGGCGTACGCCTGGAGACCCTGAGCGCCGCGGACGGGACGTCCCGGAGGGTCCGGATCACCGGGCCGATGGTCGCCCACGGATATCTGGAGGACCCGAACCTCACCGAGGCGCATTTCAGCCTCGACCCCGACTCCGCGGAGCGCCGTTTCCTGACCGATGATCTGGGCGAGGTCCAGACCGACGCCGAGGGCCAGCTGCTGCGCATCGCCGGGCGCGCCGATGACGTCATCAACACCGGAGGGGTCAAGATCTCCGCCGAGGGCGTCCGCGCCGTTCTGCTCAGCCACCCACGGGTCCGGGAGGCCTTCGTGGCGCCGGTCCCGGACCTGGAATGGGGACAGAAGGTCTGCGCCGCCGTCGTGCTCACCGAGCCGGCTGATCCGGGTCAGCTCAGACCGGCATCGGACGCCGCCCCCGACGTGCCGAGCGCAGCCGCTGAGGAACCCCGAGCCGGAGGAATCGAGCGGGAGCTGCAGCAGCTGGTCCGTGGCTCCCTGGGCCGCGCCGCTGCGCCCAAGCGCCTGCTGGTCCTCCGCGCGCTTCCGACGCTGACCAGCGGTAAGCCTGATCGTCAGGAGCTGCTGCGGCTGCTCGACGCTCCGGTGCCGTAGACCGGGCAGTCACAGAGCCAGCACCGGGCAGAGTGGAGCTGGTGTGCCTGCCCGACACGGGACCGCTCATCCTGAAATACCGACATACTCACGCATGACGCGTAAGAAGACAGCAACGAGAGGACACGACGTGGCAACTGTGAAGGAATGGGTCGCGGGTGCGAGGCCGCGGACCCTGCCGCTGGCTGTGGCCCCGGTGATCATCGGCGCTGCCGCCGCCCATGCGCTTGAGCGCTTCGATCCGCTGATCGCTCTGCTCGCGCTGGTCGTGGCGCTGGCTCTGCAGGTCGGGGTGAACTATGCCAATGACTACTCCGACGGCATCCGGGGCACCGACGACGTCCGAGTAGGCCCGATGCGGCTGACCGGTTCCAAGGCGGCGAAGCCCCGGCAGGTCAAGGACGCCGCGTTCTTCAGCTTCGGGCTCGCCTCGCTGGCCGGGCTGATCATCGTGATCCTCACCGGCATGTGGTGGATGCTCGCCGTCGGCGCGGCCTGTGTGCTCGCCGCCTGGTGGTACACCGGAGGGTCCAGGCCCTACGGCTACCGCGGGCTGGGCGAGATCATGGTCTTCGTCTTCTTCGGGCTGGTGGCAACTCTGGGCACCACCTGGGCCATGGCGGCCGAGCTCAGCACAGGCGCCGGCATCGGCGCGGTGGGCTCGGGACTGATCGCGTCTGCGCTGCTGATGGCGAACAACGTGCGCGACATCCCCACCGACCGCGAGGCGGGGAAGGTGACTCTGGCGGTGCGGCTGGGTGAACGCCGCGCCCGGTTCAGCTACGTGGCCATGGTGGGCGTCGCCCTGGTGCTGCCGCTGGCGCTTCTGGTGCACAGCTGGTGGTTCCTGCTCGTCCTGCTGGCCTGGCCGCTGGCCCTGGGACCGGCGCGGATCATGCTCTCACCCACGAAGAAGGGCCCCGCACTGATCAAGGTGCTGCAGCTGACCAGCCTGATCGGCATGGCCTTCGCGCTGACCTATTCGGCGGCGCTGATCCTCAGCTGACCCGCGGTCAGGCCCTGCCCTGCGGCCGAGTCAGCTCCGCGGTGCGGGCTGAGGTCCCTCGTCGTCGTCATCTGAGGACTTCTGGGGAGTCTCCTCGGCGTCACGGCCTGCGGGCCGGCCGTTGCTCGGCGAGTCGCCCAGCGGGTCGACGTCCTGCGCAGCGGAGTCGCCAGAGACCGCCGCGTCTGCGGCGTCGCCGAGCTCCTTCTCACGTTCGTCCCGGGTGCGGGCGTCGAGCTCGCGCTCTTTGCGCCGTGCCTCGGCATCGCGCTGGCGCTGTTCCTCCGCGCGCTGCCGCTGGCGGCGCTGGATCTCGACCTGACGCAGGAAATCCGGGTCGTCATCGGGTGAGCGCGGCCGGCGCGAAGCCGCCGCACCCTTCTTCGGTGCGCGGACACGACCGAAACCCAGCCAGAGGCTGGCACCGATGATCGGCAGCAGCACGATCACCGCAATCCATGCCACCTTCGGCATGACGCGGATCCGATGGCGCGGGGTCTGCAGGCATTCGATCAGGCTGTAGATCAACAGCCCCAGCCCTACGATTCCCAAGCCGATAATGATCCTCAACATCCCTCCAGCGTAGTTGATTCGTCAGCTCGGATTCACCAGCGGGCAGACCTACACTGGGGGCATGTCTGTGCTGAAATACTCGCTGATCCGCCTGGGTGCCTTCTTCATCGTGTTCGCCGCCTGCCTGATGCTGGATCTTGGCGAATACACGATCTTCTTCGCGCTGATCGTGGGACTGATCGTGTCCTGGGCGCTGGGCTACCTCTTCTTCAACCGGTTGCGCCTCGAGGCGGGCCAGGAGCTCGCCCGGCGCTTCGGCGGAGGCCGCAGGCTGGGCAGCTCGGAGCTCGATGACAATGCGGCTGAAGACGCCCTCGCTGAGGACTTCCACCTCACCCAGGAGCAGCTGCGCGCGCAGCAGCAGCGCGGAGCCGAGGACCACGGACCGCAGACCGAGTCGCCCCGCTAGTCGGGCGACCGGCCGAGCCGCGGAGGTTTACTCCGGCAGGCCCGCGTAGGAGTGCAGCCCCGGGAAGTAGACGTTGACCACGGCGTAGTTGAAGATGATGCAGCCGTAGCCGATGATCGAGAGCCAGGCGGCGCGGTTGCCGGTCCAGCCGCGAGTGGCGCGGGCGTGGAGGTAGCCGGCGTAGACCGTCCAGATCACGAAGGTCCAGACCTCCTTGACGTCCCAGCCCCAGTACCGACCCCAGGCTTCTTCGGCCCAGATCGCACCGGTGATCAGCGGCCCGAGGGTCCAGAAGACGAAGCCCACGGCGTTCATCCGGTAGGCCCAGTTCTCCAGGGAGGTCGCCGAGGGCACCAGCCGCAGGAACTGCCAGCCGCTGCGCCGGGTGGTCTCCCCCGCAGCCTGGGAGAGCTCGCGCCGGTGCTGGATCAGCTGCAGCACGTTCATCGCGAAGGTCAGCGTGAACAGCGAGATCGCCAGCACGGCGAGCGAGACGTGGATCGCGATCCAGGGGCTCTGCAGGGCAGGCTGGACGTGGGCCACCGGGGTGGGGAACCCCATGGTGGCGGCGGCCATCATGGTGACCACGAGGCCGAGCGCGAAGGTGCCCAGGAAGCGGACGTCCTTGCGGGTGAGCACCAGCAGGTAGACCGCGGCGACGACCAGCGCGCCGGTGGCGAGGAACTCATACATGTTCGCCCAGGGCACCCGGTTCGCGGCGATCCCGCGGGCTGCCACGGCGAAGGCGTGCGCGGCGACGCCGAGCACTGCCAGCGCCACGGCGACGTTGGCGAAGGGCCGGGAAGTGCCCAGGTAGGCCATCTCCTCGTCGACCAGCTCCTCAGCGGGGGCGGCGGCCGGCCGGCCGGGGTCGCTGTCCGCGGCGGCCGAGCCGCCGGAGACGGCTCCCGCCCCGACCAGCTCTCGTTCGGCGGCGTTCTCCGCCGCCAGCTCAGCCTCCACCCTGCGGATGGTCGCCGAGCTGCGGATCATGTCGACCGCGAAGAGCATGAAGGCGCCGGTGTAGATGAACCCGGCGATGAGCATGAACAGTTCGCTGTACTGGACCAGCTCCATATTGATGGATGGCATCAGGATTCCTTCTCTGGGGCGCGCACCGGCCACTTCTTCTCGAACTGGGCACGCAGGGCAATGTTCTCATCTCGCAGCCGGAAGTCCTCGCCGCGGGACAGCAGGCCGTAGCGCACCAGGGTGCGTCCGGCCGGTGTGGTCTCCACGGTGACCCAGGCGCGACGACGGCGCAGGAAGAGCGAGAGCACCAGACCACCGAGTGCGGTCAGCGCGAAGATCAGCACTCCCTGCTGCGCAGGGTTGTAGTGGATGTCGATGGCGATGTAGTCCTTGACCCCGTCGAAGCTGATCGAGCCCATGTCTTCGGGCAGGTCGTAGGTCTCGCCCGGGGAGAGCACGATGCCGCCGGCGTCGAGCTCTCGGGAGTTCAGCGTCTCGAGGGATTCGGTGTCGAGCACATAGACGTTCTGGGCGAGCCCGTCGTCGAGGCCGAGGTCGCCGTAGTAGGAGTTCAGCTGCAGCTCCGGGTTGCCCAGCTCGGGGTCCACCGACACGGCCAGGCCGTCGCCGGCATCCTGGGAGGTGGGCAGGAACAGGCCCACGAAGCCGAGCTGCTCCGGTGAGGCGTCGGGCGCCTTGATCACCGCCATAGAGGTGTAGACCTCGTCCTCCGGGCGGGTGACCACCGGACCGGAGAAGGCGACCTCGCCGTCGCCGTCGCGCACCGTGACCTCCGGGGCGTAGCCGTTGCCGACCAGGAAGACGCGCGCGCCGTCCATGGTCAGCGGCTGGTTGACCTTCAGCTCCTCGGTCTGCGGCTCCCCGTCGGCGCCGAGTCGGGTGGTGACGTCAGCGGTGAAGTCCAGGGCCTGGCCGAAGTGGGTGGTCGACTCCCGGTCGAAGACCCGCTCGAAGGCGTCGAGGCTCACCGAGAAGGGCTGCATCTGGTCCTCGCTGAAGTACGCCCCGGGGTAGAAGTTGTCATAGGCGACCAGCGCGTTGACGAAGCTCTCGTCCTCGACCAGGATCTTCTGTCCGCGGTAGCTGAACATCGAGCCCAGCGCCACGCAGATCAGCACACCGACCAGGGAGACGTGGAAGAGCAGGTTGCCGGTCTCCTTGAGGTAGCCGCGTTCGGCTCCCACGGAGGTCTCCCGGACCTCCACCCGGTAGCGCCGGGCCTTCAGGATCGCCGCGGCGTCGTGAAGCGCCGTCTCGGCGCCGGGCCCGTCCTGAGCATCGCCGGCGGCTTCGGACTGCAGCTCCAGCGCGCCGGATTCAGGCAGCCGCTCGAGCCGGCGCGGGGTGCGCGGCGGGGCAGAGGTGATCTGCTGCCAGTGCTTCTTCGCGCGCGGCAGGATGCAGCCGATCAGCGAGATGAAGAGCAGCAGGTAGATCGCGGAGAACCAGATGGAGGAGTAGACGTCGAAGAACTGCAGGAAGTCCAGCACCTCGCCGACCCCAGGGTTGTCCTCGATCCAGGTGTTCACCGCGAAGGAGTCCTGGACGCGCTGCGGGAAGATCGATCCGGGCACGGCGGCCACGGCCAGCAGAAGCAGCAGCATCAGCGCGGTGCGCATGGAGGTCAGCTGGGTCCAGGCCCAGCGCAGCATGCCCTTGACGCCCAGCGCCGGGGCGGTGACCTCGGGCTTGCCGCCGGCGCTGCGCGGGTCGTTCTCGGCGGCCTCGGGTGCGTCGCGGTGCCCGGCCGGCATATAGGTGTTCTCGCGTTTTTCGGCCATCAGATGGGCAGCCTCACTTCATTGGCGAACCAGTCCTGCAGAGCATAGACCCAGATGTTCCAGACCCCGGAGAGCATCAGCAGTCCGACGACGATCAGCACGGCACCGCCGAAGCGCATCACGGCGACCTTGTGTCGCGTGAAGAACGCCAAGGTGGTCATCCCGCGCTTGAGTCCCAGGCTGATCAGGATGAACGGGATGCCCAGTCCCAGGCAGTAGATGAACATCAAAAAGACCCCGCGGCCCGGATCTCCGCCCATCGGAGTGGCCAGGGCGAGCACCGCGGCCAGCGTCGGGCCGATGCACGGCGCCCAGCCGATGCCGAAGGTCGCGCCCAGCAGCGGCGCACCGAGCAGGCCGTCGGGCGGACGGCGCTCGATCTTGCGCTCGCGCTGGAAGAAGGTGAAGGCGCCCATGAAGACCAGGCCCATGACGACGACGACGGCGCCCAGCACCTGCGTCAGCCAGCCTCCCTCCACCCGGAGCCAGACCATGGCCTGGGTGAAGACCACGCCGATGAGCACGAAGACCACGGAGAATCCCAGCACGAAGAGCGAGGCGCCGAGGACCATCCGGGAGCGGCGCCGCTCATGCAGCTCCACGCCGGAGAGTCCGGTGACGTAGCCCAGGTAGCCGGGCACCAGCGGAAGCACGCACGGCGAGAGGAAGGAGACCAGTCCGGCGAGCAGCGCCACCGGGGCAGAGATCAGCAGCGAGCCGTCGAAGACGATCTCGGCGAAGCGGTTGTCGGCAACGCCTGCCAGCGGCGCCGCAAGGAGGAGTGTGTCCATCACCGCTGAGCTGGCTCCACCGCGGCAGCGCCGAGGCCGGAGGCCGAAGCGGCGTCGTCGTCCTCGTCCAGAGCGGTGTCGATCAGGGCGCGCAGGGTGCTGGGCTCGGCGATGCCCAGGATCCGTGCGGAGACGCGGCCCTGCTTGTCCAGCACCAGAGTGGTGGGCACGGCGGAGGGCGGGACGTAGTCGGTCATGGCGAGCATCACCTCACCGCTGCGGTCCTCCATGGAGGGGTATTCGATCCCGAAGGTGCGTTCGAAGGCCTCGGCGGTGGGCTGGGTGTCGCGGGTGTTGACCCCGTAGAACTGCACGCCCTCCCCCTCGAACTCCGCGTGGAGATCGGCCAGGTCGGGGGCCTCGACACGGCAGGGGGCGCAGGCGGCGTACCAGAAGTTGATCACGGTGACCTCGCCCTCCCAGCGCTCGGGACCCACCGCGGAGCCGTCGAAGAGCGTGGATTCGAACTGCACGGGCTCGCCGCGGTCCTCGGCGGCCAGCTCCTGGACCGATCCGTCGCCGGCGACGTAGTTGGTGCCGTCGTTCTGCGCGCGCTGGCTCAGCTCATCGTTGGCGGAGCTGCACCCGGCCAGCGCCAGGGCAGAGGCCAGGCCCACCGCTGCCAGGGCGCGGAGGCGGGATGTCCGGGAGGTTCGCTTGTCGAAGACGGTCATGCGCTGCGGTGTCCAGATCTGAAGAGGGAGTCAGGGTCAGCCGAGCACCAATTCTACAGTCCGTAGAAGTGCTGCCGGAGCCAGAAGTCACATGGGGATGCCGGAGCAACATATCGGTCCCGGATGGGTCCCAGGAACCTGCACTCGCGCGAGCGTGGAACAGGCATGGAACAGCGGGCTGACCCGGCGCCGGGTCAGGCGCGGTCAGGCGCCGGGGAGGTTCGTGGCGTCCTTGAGGAGCTCCTGGTTGGGCTCGGCGTAGCTCACCGATTCCACTCCCTCGGGTCCGATGTGCAGGGAGGTCACCGAGGTCAGTGAGCAGGCGCGGTCACGGGGGTCGTGGAAGAGCGGGCGGCCTTCGGCCCAGAGCCGGGTCACCCAGATCGGCAGCTGATGGGAGACGACGACGACTTCCGCGCCGTCGCCGTGGGTCGCGAGCGCCTCGTCGGAGAGGTCCTTCACCGCGGCCAGCACCCGAGCGACCTGGGACTTGTACGGCTCACCCCAGGAGGGGCGCAGCGGGTTGATCAGCAGCGGCCACCAGCGGGGGTTCTTCAGCTGCTGCTTCACATCGGAGAGGCCCTCGAAGGCATTCTCGGCCTCGAGCACTCGATTCTCCACGGTGACCGGCAGTCCCAGGCGTGCGGAGATCGGAGCCACCGTCTCCTGCGCGCGCTGCAGCGGGGAGGCGGCCAGCATGTGCACAGGTCGGCCGGCCTCGGTGCGTTCCTGGAAGTAGTCGGCGATGCCGACGGCCATCTGTTGGCCCAGCTCGGAGAGTCCGAATCCGGGCAGCCGACCGTAGAGCACCCGCTGCGGATTGTGGACCTCGCCGTGGCGCACCAGGTGCACGGTGGAGCCTGCCCGCGGCGCGTTGAGTCGATCCGTGATGTCCCGAGGTTTCATGGAGCACAGTCTTGCAGAGATCGGCGCGGCCGCCCCACTCTTGAAGCGCAGGCAGGTGGGGCGCGAACCTGCACGCCGATACAGTAGTGCTGAGATCGGACCGTGGCCGCGCCGCGGGTCTTGGAGGCGCCTCCCGTGCCGAGAGGCCCCGGGCGCAGAGGAGGGACAGATGAGCAGCACACCTGAAGAGAACCGCACCCCGGAGCAGCCCCGCTGGGGGCAGCGCCGGCCCGAGGGCTCAACCCCAAATCAGCAGCCCGGCCAGGGAGCGCCACAGGACCAGCCCTCGGGCTACGGCCGGTCAGCCGGCTACGGCGAGTCTGCGGGCTATGGACAGCCTCCGAGTACCGGCCAGCACTCCGGCTCCCATCAGTCCTACGGCTCAGGTCAGGGTGACGGCCAGCAGCCGGGCCAGGTCCAGCACGGTGGCGGCCAGGTCGGCTATGGGGCGCCACAGGGCCAGCTGCAGCCCGGCTACGGGCAGCCCGGTTACGGGCAGGGCAGCTATGGGCAGGGCGGCTATGGACCGGGAGCGGCCCCGGCCCAGAAGCCGAAGCGACCGATGACGTTGATCCTGGCCATGGTGCTGATGCTGCTCGCGGGCGCCGCGGCGCTCACGCTGAGCATTCTGAGCTTCAGCAGCTTCGCCTCCGTCGACCCCCAGGACGTCGATCCGTTCTGGACCGAGGTGGCAGCGGAGTCCCAGGCCCAGCAGCCCCCCGGCGCGGAGGAGCTCTCGGTCCAGGAGCTGATGCTGGGACTCGGGGTCCTGGTGCTGCTGGGCGGGATCATCCTGGCGTCGCTCTACGCGATGTTCGCTTTCGTGGGCACCATGACCGGCAATGTAGGGCGGATCCTGGCCACCATCTTCCTCGCCGGCAGCGTGTTCATGATCTTCTTCGGCGCCGAGAACCTCATCGTGACCGGGCTGAGCCTCGCCGCGATCGTGGCGCTCTGGCTGCCCGCCAGCAACACCTATGTGCGCGATCGCAAGGCCTGGAAGGAGTTCGCACGAACCGGGAACCCCTACGGCAGCGCTGCCTCCCAAGGTCCGGGGCAGCCGGGCCCGCAGAATCCGCAGGGCTGGGCGCCGCAGCAGCAGAACCCCTACCAGCAGGGCCCGCATCAGCAGGGTCCATACCAACAGGGTCAATCCGGCCATGCGGGGCAGACCGGTCCGGGGCAGCAGAATCCGTCCCAGCGGGACAACCCCTATGGGGGATCTAGCCCACGGTGATCGCACCGGAGCTGATGCCTGCGAGCGTGTTCACCAGCAGGCGACGCTCCTCGATCTTGATCCGCTCGTGCAGCGAGTCCTGATCGTCGTCCTCGCGGACGCGCACGGCCTCCTGGGCGAGGATCGGACCGGTGTCCACCCCGGCGTCGACCTGATGCACGGTGCAGCCGCTGATCTTGACCCCGTGGGCCAGGGCGTCGCGCACCGCATGTGCGCCGGGGAAGCTCGGCAGCAGCGCCGGGTGCGTGTTGATGATCGCCGCACCCACCTGCTCGAGGAACTCTACGCCCAAGATCCGCATGAACCCGCTGGAGACCACCAGGTCAGGGGCGTGGGCGCGCACCGCGTCGGCCAGTGCGACGTTCCACGCCGACCGGTCCCCGCCCTTGACCAGGGGCACCGCGAAGGTCGGGATCCCCGCCGCGGTCGCCCGGGCGATCCCGCCGCAGTCGGGGACGTCGGAGCCCACCGCGGCGAGCTCTAGGTCCAGCTCACCGCCCTGCACAGCATCGATGACGGCTTGGAGATTCGTCCCCGAACCGGAGACCAGGACCACTGTTCGCATGACCGCCAGCCTACTGCGGGTTCTGCGGCTGAGCAGTCCCGGCTCCAGGAGGCGCCCCGATAGGGTGGTGGACCATGAGCATGACATCACCAGGCCGCAGCCGCGCCACTGACCTCGATGAGAAGACGTTCCGCTTCTACGGCCGCTTCACCGGGTGGCTCGTGCTGGCGCTGCTGCTGAGCTATCTGGGCCTGCAGCTGCCGCTGCCCTGGAGGCTGCTCGCGGTGGTGGCGGGTCTTCTCGGCGTCGTCGGCGGGGTGATCCTGCTGGTCCAGTGCTTCCGCAAGAAGCTCCCGGTGATGATGCACATCAGCGCGATCGCGGCGCTGCTGTGCTGCGGTATCTTCACCTTCACCGCCACCTCGCAGGTGATCTTCTGGCAGGCCACGGTCGACTTCGAAGAATGTCGCGCCAGTGCGCTCACCGAGCGGTCGATGGACCGGTGCCTGCTCGACTACGAGGACGGCATGATGAGCTCGATCCCCGGTCTCGGACGCTGAGGCTGGATCCGCTCAGCCCGTGGTGCGACGGCGCAGCCGCTGCGCCGCCAGCGAGACGCTGTAGCCCAGGATCGCACCGAGGGCGACCCAGGCGCCGAGCATCCCGGCGCTGAGCAGCGCGTTCGGACCGACGTCGGTCATCCGCCCGACCCCCAGTGAGATGTGCGAGAGCCACAGCGGCCCCAGCGCCAGCAGCGCGGCGACCAGACCGGTGAAGACCCCCAGCGACAAGGTGGAGAGGCCTGCGGCCAGGGGACGCCAGGAGATCCGCAGTGTGAACCAGTCGTCCAGGTGGTTCTCCCCCTCCCGCATGAGCCACCAGCCGGCCACCACGCCGGCAAGCACCGGCAGGGCCAGCACGAGGAGCGCAAAGGGATGGGCCTGATCCGGCAGCGCCGCCAGCACCGGCACAGCAGGAACGGCGCCCAGCTCGGTGCCCAGCGGGGAGACCACCGTGCCGGAGCCGAGCGCGAAGCCGGACCCGGTGGAGTAGGCCAGTGCCCACAGGATGAGGTTCGGAACCAGTCCCAGGTGCAGCACGGTCAATCCCAGGACACCGATGATCCCCGGGTTCAGCTGCTCATAGACGTTGGCGATCTCCATCCACTGCGCGCCCAGCTGACCGGCCAGCAGCAACGAGGCCAGTCCGCAGGCGGCCACGAAGCCGACCATCCCGGCCCGGGCCACGGCCCAGGCGTAGGACCCTGCCCAGCGCAGCCGCTGGGAGAGATCGTCGATCCGCGCCTCGAGGTCCGTGCCGATCATCCGAGCCGCGCTGCGCGCCTCGGCGTAGCAGCCGACGAGGGATGCGAGGCTCATCAGCACGGCCGCGCAGACCGCAGCCAGCCAGGGCATCACCTGGAAGGCCTCGGCCTGAGCCACCCGCGCGATTCCGGCCGCGCCGGCCGCGTAGCCCAGGACCATGGGAAGCAGTCCCTGCCAGAGCTGATCGGAATAGGAGCCGCGGGCGATCCGACTGCCGGCGCGCCAGCCCAGCCACAGCGGGATCAGCGTCAGACCCAGCGGCACGAGGTGGAACCAGCCGCCGCCGGGCACGTCGAGGGCGCCGCCCAGAGCACCGGGGTCAAGGGGGACCACCAGTTCCACCGGGGTCCCGTGCAGCACCAACCACACCTGCGCCGCCAGGGAGAGCACGGAGTCCAGGTCGAACGCGGAGACGCCCCCCGCGAGGCTCATCGCGAGCACCGGGATCCCCACCAGCAGCATGGTGATCAGCAGGATCTGCGCCGCCTCGATCAGGCCGATGAGCCACAGCGGAGGGGCGGGCAGGCGGAATCGGCGGCGGGTGCGCTCGGGGGCGCCGGCGGCTGCACGCGCGGCGGCGCTGGGTTCGGTGTCGGTGGTGGCCATCGGTCCTATCGTGCCAGCAGGTGCTGGTCTTCAGCTGGAGCAACAGGCCTCAGCCGAACATCATCCGCAGACCTGTTATCAGGGCCATGATCGAGCCGATGAACGCGAGGATCAGCACCAGCCGACGGACCAGCGTCTCGTCGATGCGGCGCTGCAGCCACTCCCCGATCACGATCCCGAGCACGATCGCGACCACCGAGCCGGTCCAGGCCCACCAGGGCAGACCGGGGAGGGCGCCGTCGTCGAAGGACCACTTGATCCCGAAGGAGCCCAGTGAGAGCAGGATCCAGATCGGCTGCAAAGTGGCGATCATGGACATGACCGGCCAGCGCGAGACCACTGCATAGATCGTCACCGCGGGGCCGCCGACCCCGGCGATGACCGTGCCGGCCCCTGATCCGATCCCTGCGATCACCCGGGTGGTGGCGCCGTCGGCCTCGAAGGTGATCCGGGTCAACAGCATCGAGGTGATCAGTCCGATGATCACCAGCCCCGCGACCACCACGTAGAGCGGCCCGGGGGACGAGTTCACCGAGATCCACGCCGCGGCGGGCATCACCGCAAGCGCCGGCAGGCCCAACCAGAGCACCTTGCGCCACTCGATGTCGTTCCAGATGCGCGGGAGCACCAGCATCGGCGCGAAGATGCTCAGGAAGTTCACCAACATCACGCCCTCGTGCGCGCCGATGAGCACGACCAGGAAGGGTGCCATCACCATGCCGAAGCCGAGCCCCACCAGACGCTGGATGACGGAGGCGAGCAGGACCAGGCCGACCACGGCGAGAGGGATCAGGAACTCCACCTGGTCACCTTATCCGCTGGTGCAGGAAACGTTTGAGCAGCGTTCACAGTGCGGTCACGACGACGACGGCCTGCGCTGGCCCGGCCTGCCTAGCCTGAGAGCGTGAGAGTTGTCGTGGTGACCGAATCATTCCTGCCCCACATGAACGGCGTGACGAACTCCGTGCTTCATGTACTCGCCCACCTCCGTCGCCGCGGCGATGACGTCACCGTCATCGCCCCCGCCGACACCATGTTCGACCCCGGCCAGCGGGTCGATCCGTCCAGTCCCGGCGGGGAGCTCTGTGAGGGCTTCCCGGTCATCCGGGTTCCCTCGCTGCCGCTGCCGGACTATCCGAAGGTTCGGGTGGCTGCGGGCTTCGTGACCCCGATCCGTCACCTGCTCGAGCTGATCCGCCCCGATGTGGTCCACGTGGCCTCACCCTTCGTGCTGGGCTGGCGGGCGATCCAGGCGGCGGCCGCGCTGGGGCTGCCCACCGTGTCGATCTACCAGACCGAGGTGCCCACCTACGCGGCGCGCTACCGGATTCCCTGGGCCACGGAGCTGCTCTGGCAGCACGTGGATCGGATGCACACCGCGTCCACGCTCACCCTGGTGCCGTCCTCCTTCTGCCGGGAGCAGCTCACCCGGCGCGGCATCAAGCGGCTCAAGACCTGGCGCCGGGGCGTGGACACCACGCGATTCACCCCCGCACGGCGCAGCCAGGAGCTGCGCGCCCAGATCCGTGACAGCGCGGCCGGCGGCCCCGGCCGCGGGGATCCCGAGGAGCTGCTGATCGGCTTCGTCGGGCGGCTGGCCTCGGAGAAGCAGATCGAAGACCTCGCCGTGCTCGACGCTCTGCCCGGCACGCGGCTGGTGATCATCGGCTCCGGCCCGCAGGAGGATGCGCTGCGCCGCCGGCTGCCCCGCTCGCACTTCGCCGGATTCCAGTCAGGCGATGACCTCGGCACCCATGTCGCGAGCCTGGATGTCTTCGTCCACCCCGGGGAGGCCGAGACGTTCTGCCAGACCATCCAGGAAGCCATGGCCGCGGCGGTGCCGGTGGTCGCGGTGGGTCGGGGCGGTCCGCTGGACCTCGTCGACGTCGGCCGCACCGGCTGGCTCTACCGGCCGGGGGACCTGCAGGGGCTGCGCTCCGCGGTGGAGCACCTCATCGGCGACGACGCGGCCCGCCGCGACTTCGGGCGGCGCGCGCACGAGAGCGTGCAGGGCCGGACCTGGGAGGCGCTGTCCAACGAGCTGATCGGGCACTATGCCCGCGCAGTGGAGGTCAACCGCCGGGTCCGCACCATGCACACCCGGCCGCGCCGCTCCGAGACCTGGACCGCAGAGGCGACCTCGAACCACTGACGGCCGACCGGCTGGCCCCGGCCGGCCGGTCTCGGTCCAAGCCGACACCCAGTCCAGGCCGACACTCGGTCCCGGCCGAGGCCCTAGAGCAGCCCGTGCTGGGAGAGCTTCGCGGCGATGTCCTTGCCGTCGGGACCGTAGATCCAGGGGATCCGGCGATCCCCGGCGAGCTGGACCGCGTCGGTTGGCTCGGCCGGATCGCCGTAGTTGAGCAGGTCGTTGCCCACCGGATCCTCCGCGCGACCACCGGCGAGCATCGCCTCGGAGTAGGTCAGCTCACGGATGATCACTGCGGTGACGTGTTCGGGGTGGCGGCGGACGAAGTCGGCGTAGATGCTCGGGTCGTGCTGGCCGTCGTCGCCGATCAAGACCCAGGACATCTCCGGGAAGTCCTGGGCCAGGCGTTCCAGCTGCCGGACCTTGTGCTCGCGTCCGGACCGGAACCAGCGGTCCGCTGTGGGGCCCCAGTCGGTGAGCAGCAGCGGTCCCTGGGGATAGAGGTTGCGGGTCAGGAACCGGGTCAGCGTCTGCGCCACATTCCAGGCGCCGGTGGAGATGTAGATGACCGGCGAGCCGGGGAAGCTGACCATCAGCCGCTCCATCATCACCGCCATGCCGGGGGTCGGGGTGCGGGCGTGCTCGTCGAGCACGAAGGAGTTGTAGGCCGCCAGCAGCGGCCGCGGCAGCGTGGTGACCACCACGGTGTCATCGATGTCGCAGACCACACCGGTCACGGTGGAATCATCGATGATGTGCACCTCGGCGGTGGTGGGCTCGCTGCCCGGGGCGTGCAGGGTGACCTGCTGCCAGCCGGGCTCCAGGTCGGTCTCGACCACCGCGTCCACGATCCCGCCGCGATCAGCGACCACCTCGAACTGGCGGCCGGCGATCTCCACCGTGATCTCCGCGAAGGGCACCGGCGCGGAGATGAAGTTGCGCCAGCCGCGGACGCCGTCGGCGATGACCTTGGCCACCCGGAGGCCGTTCTCGAAGTCGGAGTCCGGGGCCATCACCACCCGGGAGAACACCCGCACCCAGCGCCGGCAGCCGTAGCCGGTCATCGAGAGCATCGTGACGTTGAGCCCGCGTCGCCGCGCCAGCCCCAGACGGAACTGGTGCCAGCCGTCCTCGGTCTTCATCACCCGATTCCGGGTGCGGTCGCTGTAGTGGGACCGCACGGCGGCGTTGTCCTGAATAACCTCAGTGGGCTCTGGGTTCGTCATCGGCTCGATCATACCGGCTTGTGCGCCAGGCCACTGGCGCTGTCCTGCGTGGGTAGGGTGAACGTGTGCCGAACACCACCGCTTCCCGCCCTGACCCGCACCAGCTCCGACGCATCGCCCTAGAGGCCGCACAGACGGCCGGGACCCCGCTGGTCCAGGCCTTCCGCTCAGCCCCCGAGCCTGCGGGAATGGGAGTCACGACCAAGACCAGCAGCCACGACCTGGTCACCGTCCACGACGGCGCCACCGAGGACGCCCTGGCCGCCGCGCTGACCAGCGCGGTCCCGGACTCCTGGATCACCGGGGAGGAATCGGGCGCGCGCGGCCGCGGCTCGCTGGAATGGATCGTGGACCCCATCGACGGGACCAGCAACTTCGCGCACGGCTTCGCGATGTTCTCGATCTCCATCGCCGCGGTCTTCGCCGGGGAGGTCATCGCCGGGGTGGTCCATGACCCGGTCAACCGGCTCAGCTTCTCCGCCGACGACGACGGCGCCTACCTCTCCTCCTCCCAGCGGCCTGCGACCCGTCTGGAAGCCTCTCGCGGGGCCTCGCGCTCGGGCGCGCAGCTGAACCTGATGACCAGCTATCCCTCCGCAGAGGTGCTCGCCCAGGAGGGTCCGCTGGCGCTGCAGGCCTTCGGCGAGATGGTGACCGGATTCTCCACAGTGCGCCGGGTGGTGTCCGGGGCTCTGGAGCTCTGCCACGCAGCCGCCGGATGGAACGACGTGGTGCTCGGTGTGGACACCAAGCCCTGGGACATCGCGGCCGGGATGCTGATCCTGCGCCGAGCCGGCGGCACCTACCTCGCCTCCCGCGGGGACGGCGACGGTCTCGGGAAGCGCCCGGATCACCTGGCGCCGGACTATCTGGGCCTGGGCCCCGGAGTGGACTCCCCCGAGGCGCGCCGCCTCTTCCGCGAGGCCAGCGACCGGCGTCGTCGGTTTAGCCATTCCTGAACTTCGTCACAGGCCGTCCAGAGGTCCGCGACGACCGGAGATCGGGAAGACTGAGCTCAATGAGCTCCACAGACCCCGCAGACTCCTCGGCTGACCCGAGCGCGTCGCGCACGCAGACCGCCGCGCCCAGCTCACGGCAGATCCGCCGCTGGCGCAAGTACCTGGCCGATGAGCAGGCCGAAGGACGGCTCTACACCGCCCTGGCGGAGCGCAAGCAGGGCGAGGAGCGTCAGATCCTGCTCGGTCTGGCCGCTGCGGAGAAGCGCCATGAGCAGCACTGGCGGGATCTCCTGGGCGCCGACGCCGAGAAGCTGCCCGCCCCCTCGGCCCACCGGGTCCTGCTGGGCTGGATGGCGCGGATCTTCGGGTCGGTGTTCATCCTGGCGCTGGCACAGCGCGCCGAGGGCGGGTCTCCCTATGACGATGACGACGACGCGACGGCACGGATGGCCGCCGACGAGGCCATCCACGAAGAGGTCGTCCGGGCCCTGGCCACGCGCGGCCGGGAGAAGCTCTCCGGAGGGTTCCGTGCGGCGGTCTTCGGCGCCAACGACGGTCTGGTCTCGAACCTGGCCCTGATCGTGGGCATGGGCGGCACCGGCGTCGGCGCCGGAGTGATCCTGCTCACCGGCCTCGCCGGACTGCTGGCCGGAGCGCTGTCGATGGCCGCCGGGGAGTTCGTCTCGGTGCGCAGCCAGCGCGAGCTGCTCGACGCCACCCGACCCACCCAGGTCACCCTGCGCGCCGCCCCCGATCTGGACTTCGACCACAACGAGCTGATCCTGGTCTATCGGGCCCGCGGCATGAGCAAGGCCGACGCGGAGCATCGCGCGCTGGAGCGGCTCAACGTCTTCACCTGCGACTGCAGGCCGGAGCTCTCCCACGACCCGGAGGAGCCCGCCGATTCGCATGAGATCGTGGGCTCGGCCTGGACCGCGGCCGGCTCCAGCTTCGTGTTCTTCGCCATCGGCGCGCTGATCCCGGTGCTGCCCTACCTGCTGGGCAGCGAAGGCACCACCGCGATCATCATCGCCGGCTCACTGGTCGGGATCGCGCTGCTGGCCACCGGCGCAGCGGTGGGCCTGCTCTCGGGGGCTTCCCCGCTCAAGCGCGGGTTGCGCCAGCTGGGCATCGGCCTCGGCGCTGCCGGGGTCACCTACGTCCTGGGCACGCTGTTCGGCGGCACGGTGGCCTGACCAGCAAGTGGATCTCGCCTCGAGCAACTCTTCTACACGCTGTAGAAAAGGTCTAGACTCGGTGGTGCACAACGAAGTGCACCACCGACTGAGAGGCGGCGAGCATGTTCGAACACTCTGAGGGAGAACCGGTCCTGGTGCTGAGCCAGGACCAGTGCTGGAGCCTGTTGGAAGGCGTCCAGCACGGCCGACTGGTCACCGTGGTCGGCGGACGGGCAGACATCTTCCCGGTCAACTGCGCGGCCCAGGACAGGTCGATCGTGCTGCGCACCGCTCCGGGCTCCAAGCTCGCCGAGATGGCCGTCAATGAGAACGTGCTCTTCGAGGCCGACGGGATCCTCTCCGATCAGGCCTGGTCGGTGGTACTGCGCGGCACAGCCGCCCGGCTGGAGACCTCCGCCGAGCGCGAGGCCGCCGAGGAGCTCAACCTCAGGCCATGGGTGCCGACGGTCAAGGACTACTTCGTGCGGATCGTCCCCGAGGAGGTCAGCGGGCGCCACTTCCGCTTCGGCGAGCACCCGGAGCGAGAGCTGGGCGAGGGATCCGAGGGCGGCTGAGCACAGACGAGAACGGGGCCGCCCCTGATGATCAGGAACGGCCCCGTGCTGCGATCTCCAGACTGCGACGTGGAGTGAGCGTCAGCCCTTGAAGACCTCGCGAAGCAGCGCTGCGGTCTCGGACGGCGTCTTGCCGACCTTGACCCCTGCGGCCTCGAGGGCCTCCTTCTTGCCTTCAGCCGTGCCCGAACCGCCGGAGACGATGGCGCCTGCGTGGCCCATGGTCTTGCCCTCGGGTGCGGTGAAGCCGGCCACGTAGCCCACGACAGGCTTGGTGACGTGTGCCTTGATGTAGTCGGCTGCGCGCTCTTCAGCGTCGCCGCCGATCTCACCGATCATCACGATGGCCTTGGTCTCCGGATCGTTCTCGAAGGCCTCCAGCGCATCGATGTGCGTGGTCCCGATGACCGGGTCGCCGCCGATGCCGATGGAGGTGGAGAAGCCGATGTCGCGCAGCTCGTACATCATCTGGTAGGTCAGCGTCCCGGACTTCGAGACCAGGCCGATGGGCCCTGCTTCGGTGATGTTCGCCGGGGTGATGCCTGCCAGAGCCTGGCCCGGGGTGATGATGCCGGGGCAGTTCGGGCCGATGATCCGGGTGACGGGCTTGCCGTCGGCTCCGGTCTTGGTCAGCGACAGGTTGAAGAACTCCGCGGAGTCCTGCACCGGGATGCCCTCGGTGATGACCACCAGCAGGCCGATGCCGGCCTCGATGGCCTCGACTGCGGCATCCTTGGCAAACTTCGGCGGCACGAAGGCCACCGAGACGTCGGCGCCGGTCTTCTCCATGGCCTCGGACACGGAGGCGAACACGGGCAGCTCGACATCGTTGCCGGCCTTGTCCCTGTGGGACACGGCCGTGCCGGCCTTGCGAGCATTCACGCCGCCGACGATGTTGGTGCCTGCTTTGAGCATCAGGGCGGTGTGCTTGGTGCCCTCGCCGCCGGTGATGCCCTGGACGATGACCTTGGAGTCCTTGTTCAGGTAGATAGACATTGTGTGAGCAGGTCCTTACTTGTCAGTCCGCGCGGAGTGCGCAAGTTCGGCAGCCTTGTCGGCGCCGGCGTCCATGGTGTCAGCGGTGGTGACCAGCGGGTGGTTCGCCGCTTCCAGAATGCGGCGCCCCTCCTCCACGTTGTTGCCGTCGAGGCGGACCACGAGCGGCTTGGTGGCGGAGTCCCCGAGGATCTCCAGGGCCTTGACGATGCCATTGGCCACGGCGTCGCAGGAGGTGATGCCGCCGAAGACGTTGACGAAGACGGACTTGACCTGCTCGTCACCCAGGATGACGTCGAGGCCGTTGGCCATGACCTCGGCCGAGGCGCCGCCGCCGATGTCGAGGAAGTTTGCGGGCTTCACGCCGCCGTGGGCCTCGCCTGCGTACGCGACGACGTCCAGGGTGGACATGACCAGACCGGCGCCGTTGCCGATGATGCCGACCTGACCGTCAAGCTTGACGTAGTTCAGGTCGTTGGCCTTGGCCTTGGCCTCCAGCGGGTCTTCGGTCTGCTCGTCCACGAGCTCCGAGTGCGCCGGCTGGCGGAACTCGGCGTTCTCGTCGATGGTGACCTTGCCGTCGAGGGCGATGATCTGCCCGTCGCCGGTCTTGACCAGCGGGTTCACCTCGACCAGCGTGGCGTCCTCCTTGGAGAAGACTTCCCACAGCTGGATGAAGGCGTGAGCCAGCTGCTCATGCTGCTCTTCCGGGAATCCGGCCTGCTCGGCGATCTCTTTGGCCTTGGCCGCATCGATGCCGGTGTTCGGATCGACGCTCACCCGGGCCAGCGCCTCGGGCCGCTCGACGGCGAGCTGCTCGATCTCGACGCCGCCCTCCTTGGAACACATCACGAGGTAGTCGCGGTTGGCGCGGTCCAGCAGGATCGAGAAGTAGTACTCATCTGCAATGTCTGCACCCTGGGCGATCATCACGCGGTGCACGGTGTGCCCCTTGATGTCCATGCCCAGAATGGCTTCAGCATGCTGCTGTGCTTCATCGGCGCTCTTGGCAAGTTTGACGCCGCCGGCTTTGCCGCGGCCTCCGACCTTGACCTGAGCCTTGACGACGACGACGCCACCGATCTTCTCGGCGGCCGCCTTCGCTTCTTCCGGGGTCTGCGCTACGATTCCGGCCAGCACGGGAACGCCGTGTGCCTCGAAGAGATCGCGCGCCTGGTACTCATACAGGTCCACGTGTGTGTCCTTCTACGTCGAAGTCATCTCTACATGTTGAAGGTCGAGGGCGTCGCGCGCTTGACGCGCAGCGCTCAGCCGACCTTCTCCAGTGGAGCATATCGCAGGAGCAGTCGCTTCTCGGACCCGGCGAAGCTCACCTTGGCCACGGTCTTGGCGCCGGTTCCCTCGACGGCGAGCACCTCCCCGACCCCGAAGCGCTGATGGCTGACCCGGTCGCCGGGGTTCAGGCTGGGGATCTCACGATCCGGATCCACCTGGCTCGGCGCCGCGCCGCGGGTGGCTCCGGGCAGTGAGGCGGAGGTCTTCTTGCTGTCGGCCGCGCCGTAGATGGTCGCGCCGGACCGCGGCGCGCCTGAGCCGTAGGAGGTCGAGCCGGAGCCCCAGCCCCCGCTGAGGCTGCCCGCCCCGCCCTGGCTGGAGCCGCCGAATCCGGAGGACCCGAAGCCTGCCGAGCCGAAGCGCGGGCCGCGGGAGGAGGTGGAAGATGCGGCGCTGACCTCGATGAGCTCTTCGGGGATCTCCCCGAGGAACTGGCTGGGCGGGTTGAACTGGTGCTGCCCCCAGAGGTGGCGCGACTCCGCGCGAGAGAGGTAGAGCCGCTGCCGGGCGCGGGTCAGGCCCACGTAGGCGAGCCGGCGCTCCTCTGCGAGCTCCTCGGGATCGGACATCGAGCGCGAGTGCGGGAAGATGCCGTGCTCCATCCCGGTGAGGAAGACCACCGGGAACTCCAGGCCCTTGGCGGTGTGCAGGGTCATCAGGGTGACCTGTCCCTGCTCCACGGCCAGCCGCTGGGACTCCTCGTCACCGGCCGCCGGTATGGCGTCCGCGTCGGCGACCAGGGAGACCTGTTCCAGGAAGTTCGCCAGCGCGCCGGGACCCTCCTGCAGGTCGGCTCCGCCGAGACCGGCGTCGGCGCCGGCGTCGGCGGACGACCCGGTCTCGGTCTCGAGGAAGTCCTCGCCCTGGACGACTCCCCCGGAGCCGGTGTCTCGGGCGGAGTCTGCCGCGGCGGCCTCGGTCTCGTACTCCTTGACCACCGCCACCAGTTCCCCGAGGTTGTCGGCGCGGGACTCGTCCTGCAGGTCCTTGGACTGGCGCAGCGCCTCGAGCATGCCGGACTGTTCCAGCACGGCTTCGAGCACCACCGAGGGCCTGCCGTCCTGGTTGAGCTGGATCAGGTCATCGATCATCCGCACGAAGGAGGCGATGGCCTTGAGCGAGCGGGTCGCGATCCCGGGGGCCTCCTCGGCCCGGCGCAGCGCCTCCAGGAAGGTGGTCCGGTCACGGGTGGCTAGGGTGGCCACGGCTCCCTCAGCTCGCTCGCCGATCCCCCGTTTGGGCTCGTTGAGGATCCGGCGCAGGTTGACGTCGTCGTCGGGGTTGTTGACCACCCGCAGATAGGCCAGCGCGTCCTTGATCTCCTTGCGGTCGTAGAACCGGGTGCCGCCGATGACCCGGTAGGGGATGCCCCGGTTGATCAGCCGCTCCTCCAGCGAGCGCGACTGGGCGTTGGTCCGGTAGAACACGGCGACGTCGGAGGGCCTGATGCCCTCGGCGTCGCCGAGTGAGTCGATGGTGCGCGCGATCCACTCGGCCTCGTCGTTCTCCGAGGGAGCCACGTGCAGCACCACTGGGGAGCCCTCGCCGAGCGCGGTCCAGAGCTTCTTCTCGGTCCGGTTGGGGTTCTGTGAGATCACCGCGTTCGCGGCGTTGAGGATCGTCTGCGTGGAGCGGTAGTTCTGCTCCAGCTTGATGGTGGTGGCGTCGGGGTAGTCCCGCGCGAACTCGACGATGTTGCGGATATCGGCGCCGCGGAAGGCGTAGATGGACTGATCCGAGTCACCCACCACGGTCAGCTCCGCCCCGGGCGTGGGGACCTGAGTCATCGCGTCCCCGCTGGTCTCGGTCGGGCCGGTCAGCTGACGGACCAGCCGGTACTGGGCGTGGTTGGTGTCCTGGTACTCATCGACCAGCACGTGCCGGAAACGCCGCCGGTAGCTGTCCAGGATCCGCGGGAAGGCGTCGAACATGTAGACGGTCTCGGCGAGCAGGTCGTCGAAGTCGTAGGCATTGGCCGCGCGCAGCCGCTCGGTGTACTCCCGGTAGACCGTGGCGACCGCCTCGGAGAACGGCTCATGGGCGGCGGTGGACTGGAACTGATCCGCGTCGACGAGTTCATTCTTCAGCGCGGAGATCTTGTTCTTCAGCGCCCGCGGGGCGAACCGCTTCGGGTCCAGGTCATGGGACTTCGCGATGGTGGTGATCAGTCGCAGCGAGTCCGCGCTGTCGTAGATGGTGAACGTCGAGCGGCGCCCCAGGTGGGCGGCCTCGGCGCGCAGGATCCGTACGCAGGAGGAGTGAAAGGTGGAGATCCACATGCGCTCCGCGGAGGGACCGATCATCTCGGCGATGCGGTCCTTCATCTCTCGGGCGGCCTTGTTGGTGAAGGTGATCGCCAGGACCTCGTGCGGACGGGCGGCGCCGCTGCGCAGCAGGTGCACCACTCGCCGGGTCAGCACCCGGGTCTTGCCGGAGCCCGCCCCGGCCACGATCAGCAGCGGGGAGCCGGTGTGCAGCACGGCCGCCTGCTGCTCGGGGTTCAGCTCGGCGACGGCGTCCGCGGAGGCCTCTGCCGCAGGAGGCTGACCCTGCTGCAGGACGGCTGGCCCGCCGTCGTCGTGGTGAACCGCACGGCCAGCCGCGCTGGCGGGCTTGCGGGACTGCTCGGCGGGTGCGGCTTTCGGCGGGGTGAAGAGGAAATCCATGGTGGGCTCAGTCTAAGCGCCGGAGCTGACACTCACACGGCGCATGGGGCGGCCGAACCTCTGCCAGACTGGAGGGACACGGATCTATCCAGGAGGGTCATGTCCAAGCGGCGCAAGAAGGTGCGAGGCAACCCTGCGCGCGAGGCCACAGAGCCGGAGTCCTCAGGGGTCCCAGGGGCTCCGGGTGGGCTCCGGGCGTTCCGTCGAGCGCGCCGCGAGGGCCTGAACCCCTCCACGACGCCCAAGCGCCGCGACGACGTGCGTGACGGATACCTCAACGAGGCCAGCCAGCGCGCCGGGGAGGGCACCGATTCCAATCCGCACCTGCTGCTCTACGCGCTCCTGGGACTGATGGCGTTCCTCTTCGCGTACCTGCATCTGTACGCGCTGCCGCAGATGAACTATTTCGCGGGCGGATTCTCGATGCCGGACAGCCGGCTGCTGGGCTACTCGGTGGAGGACATCGAGCGGCTGCGCAATGTCATGGACTCCGACGGCACCGGCCAGCTCAGCTTCCTGCACCGCACCGCCGGGATCCTGTTCCCGCTGTCCTTCCTGTTCTCGAGCTGGGCGGTGGTCGGGCTGGTGATGCGCCGCGGGATCTTCCGCTGGATCGTGCTCGCCGGCGCCGTGCTCTTCGCGGCCGTGGACATCACCGAGAACTTCCTGATCGACCGGATCCTCACCATGGAGCCCCTGGACGAGGGCCTCGTCACGCTCTCCTCGGGGTTCACCGTCGCCAGCTGGGCGCTGCTGATCATCCTGGGTGCGGCGGTGATCGGGTCAGTGGTGATGGGCCTCATCCGCCAGGGCGTGGAACGGCCCTAGTCGCAGCCCGGCGGCCGCCGCGGCGAACCGTTCTCCCATGATCCGATGCGCCGTCGCGTCCGGATGCAGAGCGTCCGGCAGCGGGTGCTCCGCGCTGTCCTGCTCGGAGTAGAGGACGCGGCCGTCGAGGTGGTACAGGTTCGGGTCCGTGGCGCTGCGCTGCTGCACCACCCGGGCGAGTTCGGCTCGAATCACGTCCAGGGTGAGCTTGCCCGCCGCACTCTCGGCAGGGTCTCCGGTGGCGGTGAACCGCACGGTCCCCTGCGCAAGGGCCTCGAGGTCGAACGCACCCGGTCCCGGAGTGTGCTCATGGATGGCGCAATAGATCGGGGAGATCAGCATCAGCGGGGTGCCGGGGTGACCCTCCCGGATGGTGTCCAGAAATCCATGGACCGCAGGACCCAGCGCGCGCAGCCGCATCAGATCCCGATTGACCAGGTTGATCCCCAGCTTGAGGCTGATCACGTCCGCCGGGAGGTCGCGGATGGTGCGCGCCACGAAGGGGTCCAGCAGGGCGCTGCCGCCGAAGCCCAGGTTGACCAGATCCAGCTGCGCCGCCCGCGCCGCCACCACCGGCCATGTTCCGGTGGGACGGGTCGCGTTGGAGCCGTGGCTGATCGAGCTGCCATGGTGCACCCAGCGCGGACGTGAGGCCTGGACCGGTTCGACCGGGGCGTCGGCGCGCAGCGCGAGGACCTCCGTGATCTCCTGGTGCGGCAGCCAGAGCTCGAGCGTCTTCATCCCCGGTACGAGCCCCGTGAAGCTGGCGGTGTGCGGCGGGCCGGCCTGCCGCTCCGTGGCCCCGGTGGTCATGTCCACCACTGTCGTGGTTCCGCCCGAGGTCGTGGAATGCCCGATCACCTCACCGGCCAGGATGAGCTCGACGACCCCGTCGGGACGTGCTGGAGTTCCTGCATAATGGGTGCGCGAGCGCCTGGTGTCCAGTTCGATCGCGGTCGCGGCGCTGCGCAGGACCACTCGAACTCCGGAGGACTGGGCCTCCACCATCGCCATCTGTGCATCGATGTTCTGTTCTCGGGCCCAGCCGGGCAGCCGGTGGGCCCGGATGCCGCGTTCGGTCCGCTCGAGCTCCACCGCACCGTGGATGAGCGCCGGGGTCAGCCGGACAGCTGCGAGAGCCGGGTGTGTCATCGGGATCCTTCGTGTCGAGGGGAGGGGGAATCGAGCGGCCAGCTGCTCAGCACGGCATCGAGGGCGTCGATGATCCGCGGCCAGCTCTCGTCCGCCGCAGGCGAACTGTGGTCGAAGCTGCCGTTGAGCTCCAGCAGGATGAATCCGCGCAGGGTGCTGCCCAGCATTCGCACCGCATGCACCTGCGCCTCGGCGTCCAGCTTGTAGCCGCGAAGGACTGCCTCGCTGAATCGCGCGTGGCGGGGTCCGGCACTGGCCGCTGCGACCTCGGGGTCGAGGGGCTCCGAGGAGGCCTCGAAACGGCCCGGATGCTCGCGTGCGTAGTCGCGGTACGCGTTCGCGAGTCCTTCCAGAGCCTCCCGGCGGGACAGGCCTGCGATCGCCTCGGCGGCACGGTCGGCCATCTCGGCCAGCGCCAGCACGCTGACGCTGCGGCGCAGCTCTGCGGTGCCGCCGACGTGGGAGTACAGGCTCGGCGTCTGGACGCCGCAGCGCCTCGCGACCTCGGCGAGGGTGACTCGGGCGAAGCCGATCTCATCGGCCAGTTCGGCCGCGGTGCGCGCGAGACGTTCTCGGGTTATTCCTGCCCGCGCCATGGCTCTCCCTCCCGTGTCCGCCGCCTGACACCATCGAAGCTATTGGGCATAGGCTAATGCCTACACATATTGGAGAGTCAATCCCTCAGGGCCTGCGCCCTGCCCGGCCGGGTGGCTTCGGTCCGCGGCGACCCAGGTAGGATGGTCCGGTGCCGCGCGGGACTCACGGCATGCGCGGTGATCATCACCGTCCAACCCTCCGTAGCTCAGGGGATAGAGCACCGCTCTCCTAAAGCGGGTGTCGCAGGTTCGAATCCTGCCGGGGGGACCAGACGAACCACAGAGCAGCTTCCAGGTCACGGATTCGCCTGGCCAGGAAACCTCACGGATGGCGCAAGGACCGTTCGGAGACATCAGACGGGGCGCAGTGTCGTAGAACACATCTACAGTGAACCTAGCCGGCCCTCTCCGGACCGGGGCTACCTAGAGGAGAGTGACATGTCCGAGATCAATTTCCAGGATGAGGTTCTGCGGAAGCTTCGGTCCCTGGAACAGTCGGTCCAGAGAATCGAGGACGAACTACGTCTCACCAAGAACGACCCGCAAGGCGTTGAAGACGAACACACGGACTACACAACGCGAGGCTGAATCAGGCAGAAGCTCGCATAGAGATGTGCTGCTGCGGGACTTGTGAGAGGGTCGGCCCTGATCACGGGCCCTCTCACACCCCGGCCCAGAGGCCCGGATGGCGTTGCAGCGACTCGGCCCGCTCCTCGCGCCCCATCAGCCGGTAGGCCTGGCACCACTCCTCGGGTCGTGCCATCTGCAGGCCCCGCCAGAGATGGCCCGGTCTCGCCGGAATGCTCACGACTCGATCCGCCGACCCCAGCGCGAAGCCCACCAGCACGTCGATGCTGTGATCACCGGCGTCGACCAGGAACGCCGCGGCGGTGTGGAAGATCCCGGAACGTTCCCGGCGCTGATGCGGCAGACCAAGGGTGTCCAGCACCTGCTCCACGGCTCGCACCACCTGGTCCGGCTCCGCTGCCGGATCCGCCCCAGCGGGTGCCGCATCGATCACCAGGTCCCAGTCGCGGACCTCCTGGATGAGTCCCAGGCTCGCGAGCAGCCCGGACCCGCCGACCACGCTGTCGATGCCGGCGTCGCGCAGCGAGTCCTGAAGCAGGGTCACGGTCTGCAGCGGCGGGATCGCTGGGACAGCACGTTCAGAAGAGACCTCCATGGCGCCACGATATCCGCCGGGGAGTGTGACCTTGGCCCTGATCAGGAATCTAAGCCGTCCCCGCGCGGTTGGCCTGTGCAGAACGGAGGGGGCGTCTCTCCCGTGGGACGCTCCGACCACCACGCAGACAAGGACTTCTTCTATGACTTCTTCCGCCCAGGCCAGCCAGGTGCAGGACAAGCTCTTCTCGCCGCTCTCCCTCGGTGCCATCGAGATGCGCAATCGGCTCGTGATGGCCCCGCTCACCCGCATCCGCGCCGAGGAGGACGGGGTGCCCAACGAGATGATGGTCCAGTACTACACCCAGCGCGCGTCGCTCGGACTGATCGTCACCGAGGGCACCTTCCCGGTGATGGAGGGTCGCACCTGGATCGGTCAGCCCGGGCTGGAGACCGCCGAGCAGGTCGCCGGCTGGCGGAAGGTCACCGATTCGGTGCACGCCGCCGGCGGAAAGATCGTCGCCCAGATCATGCACGGCGGCCGGATCGGTCATGGGCTGATCTCCGGCACCGGCCGCGTCGTCGCTCCCAGTGCGCTCGCCGCTCCCGGTGAGATCCGCACCCCTGAGGGCAAGACGGCCCACCCGGTGCCGCATGCGCTGACCACCGAGGAGGTCGCGCAGACCATCGCCGACTTCACCCAGGCCTCACGCAACGCGATCGAGGCAGGCTTCGACGGCGTGCAGCTCCACGGCGCCAACGGCTACCTGCTCCATGAGTTCACCGCCCCGGGCTCGAACACCCGCACCGACGGCTACGGCGGCTCCCCGGAGAACCGGGCACGGCTCTCAGTGGAGGTCGCGGCGTCGGTCTCCGAGGCGATCGGCGCTGACCGCACCGGCATCCGGCTCTCCCCACAGCACAACATCCAGGGCGCGATGGAGGAGGACCACGACGACGCGCTGGCCACCTACCGCGCCATGGCGGAGGGCTTCGCGCCGCTGGGGCTGGCGCACATCGATGTGCTCAACGCGGACCCGGCGAGCGAGATCGTGCAGTTGATCCGCACCGTCTCCGCCGCCCCGCTGGTCGCCAACTCCGGCTTCGGCGTGCAGACCACCCGCGAGGAGGCCGTCCGGCTCATCGAGCAGGACCTGGCCGAGGCCGTGGGCGTCGGTCGCTCGGTCATCGCGAACCCGGACCTGGCTCTGCGCTGGGAGCAGGGACTCGAGGAGAACGAGCCCGATCCCTCGACGTTCTACGTCGGCGGCGAGCGCGGCTACACCGATTACCCGGCGCTGCGGAACTGATCACGGCCGGGTCAGGCCTGAGGCACGCGCAGCTCCAGGTGGGCCGCTCCGGGCGCATCGAGGTGGAACTCGGCGGTCACGCCGTCGAGTTCCACCTCGTAGCCGCCGAGGAATCCCTCGAGGTTCAGGCTCCCTGACTCGTCGGTGCGCAGCGGAGTCTCCGGGGTCCACCATTCGCCCTTGATCAGCTCATGCAGCCGATCGTAGGCGGGCTTGGGACTGCCGTCGCGGCGCAGCAGGCCGCCGGGAGCATTGAGCCACATGTCCTTGTCCGGCAGACCCCAGTAGGTCAGCGACTCCACCGCGGGGTGACCGAACAGCCGCCGGTAGTGGGCCTCGACCTCTTCGGCCTGGCGCGCCTCGCCCTTCTCGGTGGAGGGCCACTGCTCGGCCGAGACCTGCCAGTCGTTGAGGTCCGAGATATGCCCGGGCACCGGGGTGCCGGAGAGAATCGTGGTCTCGGTGAAGTGGATCGGGATGTTGTAGCGCGAAAAGCGCTCGAGCACGTTCAGCGTCTTCTCCTCGCCCCAGGCGCCCTGGTGCATATGGGACTGCAGACCCAGACGGTCGATCTGGATCCCCGCCTCCAGCGCGGCCTCGATGAGGCATTCGTAGGCGGTGGACATGTCGAAGTCGTTGAGCAGCAGCGTGACGTTCGGGTTCGCCGCTCGCGCCTCCTCGAAGGCCAGTCGCATCATCGCGATCCGCCCCTTCTGCCGGGCCAGCGTGGTGACCCCGTTGGGCTCCGCCGTGAACACCGGCATGATGACGACCTCGTTGATGGCGTCCCAGGTGTCGATCACCCCGGAGAAGTCCCGCACCTCACGGCGGATCCGCGCACGAAGCGCCCGGTCGATCTCCTCGACCTCCATGTCACGCAGCCACGGCGCGGTCAGCGTGTGCCAGAGCAGCGGGTGCCCCTTGACGCTCACTCCGTGATCCTTGAACCAGTGCGCGGCGGCGAGCAGCTCTGCGGTCTTCGGCTCGCCGCGGACCGGTTCGAACTGGCCCCAGTAGAAGGGCAGCGTGGCCTTGTTGAACAGCGCCATCCAGCGCTGCGCGAACTCGGCGTCGGCCGCCTCGTCCTGGGAGCGACCGTTGATCCAGTCGATGAGCTCGAACCCGATGCAGCCGAAGCCGAAGGCGTGATCCCGCTGCCGCACCAGCACGTCCCGACCCGCGAGCGGGGCGCCGTCTGACCCGGTCAGCGTGAGCGTGGCCTGGGCCCGCCGGTGCGCGAGGCTGGGGTCATGGCTGCGGAAGGGTCCTGGCGAGCTGAAGAGCGAGGTCATGGCTGAAGTCTGCCATGTGCGTGTGATCCAGCACATGGCGGCTCATCGGATCCGCCTGAACCCCTCGGTCTTCTTTGCGGGCCCGGAGACCAGGATGATGTCGTCGGCGGCCAGCACCGTCTGCGCCGTCGCCGGCTCCCAGCCTCCCTGGGCATGCTTCACGGCGGTGATCGTGACCCCATGGCGGCGGCGCACGTCGAGCACGCCCAGTTCCCGGCCCAGGATCCCCTGGTGCGGGGTGGTCTTGGCCAGGGCGTAGTCCTCGTCGATCAGGATGTAGTCCTGCAGGCTGCCGCGCACCATATGCGCCACCCGGCGGCCCATGTCCTGCTCCGGGAAGACGATGTGGCGCACTCCGAGCTGTTCGAGGATGGCCCGGTGCGGCTCGCTGACCGCTTTGGCCCACAGCTCAGGAATCTTGAACTGCAGCATCAGGGAGGTGGTCAGGATGCTGGCCTCCAGGTTGGAGGCGATGGCGACGACCACGTGGTCGAACTCGTCCACGGCGAGCTGACGCATCGCCTCCTCGCTGGTGACGTCGGCGGCGGCCACATGGGTGAGCCGTCCGTTGAGCGACTGCACCACGGACTCGTCGCGGTCGACCCCGAGCACCTCGGTGCCGTGGGCCATCAGCTCCAGGGCCAGCGCACGGCCGAACCGGCCCAGCCCGATCACTGCCACCGAGTCGGGTCCCGCGACGTCGCCGGGATCGGTTCCTCCGAAGAGCTTGAAGTTAGCCAATGATGGGCCTTTCCTTGGGAAGTTCGTACATGGTGCGGCGCTCACGCAGCGCGAGCGCCGAGGCGAAGGTGATCGGGCCGACACGACCGATGAACATCAGCAGCACCAGCAGCAGCTGCCCGGCCAGCGGGAGCTCGGCCGTGATCCCGGTGGAGAGACCCACCGTGGAGAACGCCGAGACGGTCTCGAAGAGGACCTGGTCCAGGGGCAGCCCGCTCAGGTGCATCAGTGCGCCGGTGACCACACTGATCAGTCCGCCGGCGAGCATCACGACGGCGATGGCCTGCCGGTGCACGGCTCGTGAGAGGCGCTTGCCGAAGATGTTCACGGCGGTGTCGCCGCGCAGCTCGGTGTAGACGATGAAGAGCAGCACCGCGAAGGTGGTGACCTTGATCCCGCCCGCGGTCCCGGCAGGTGCGCCGCCGATGAACATCAGCAGGTCCATTCCCAGCCAGGTGGTCGGTTCCATCGCTGAGATGTCGAGGCTGTTGAAGCCCGCTGTGCGGGTCTGCACCGACTGGAAGAAGCTGGCGAGCAGCTTCTCCGGCGCCGAGAGCGGACCCAGGGTCGCGGGATTGGACCATTCCAGCGCCAGGACCATCCCGGTGCCCAGCACCAGGAGCACACTGGTCGCCCAGAGCACGATCCGGGTGTGCATCGACCATAGCCGCGGGGTCCGGAACCGGCGCCGCAGCTGCATGATCACCGGGAAGCCGAGTCCGCCGAGGATGATCGCCGCGCACAGGCCGAGCCCGACGACGGGGTCGGTGACGAAGCCCATCATGGAGTCGCTGTAGAGCGCGAACCCGGCGTTGTTGAAGGCGGAGACGGAGTGGAAGACGCCGTGCCAGATCGCCTCTCCCGGGCTCATCTCGTAGCTGAGGTGGAACCGCAGCGACAGGATGACCGCCAGCGTGATCTCGATGATCAGCGAGATCTTGATGATGCCCAGGATCAGCGAGCGCAGATCTGCCAGTCCGAGGCTCTTGGCCTCCGCGGCGGCGAGAAGCTTGGAGCGCAGCGAGAGCCGGCCCAGCACCATCAGCCCCACCACGGTCGCGAAGGTCATCACGCCGAAGCCGCCGAGCTGGATCAGCACCAGGATGACGATCTGCCCGAACGTGGAGAAGTGGGTGCCGGTGTCCACCACGGTCAGCCCGGTGACGCACAGGGCTAAGGTCGCGGTGAAGAGCGCGTGGATGAGGTCGGTCTCCTGGCCCGGCGCGGTGGCGGCGGGGAGGAGCAGAAGCCCGGTTCCGGCGGCGGTCGCCAGCAGGAAGCCGAGGAAGATGAGCTGCACCGGTTGGATCCGGCGAAGCAAAACCCGCTGACCAGCGGGCATAGGTTGATTCACAAAGCTGAACTGTAGACCTGGGGCGGCCCCGCGACAAGCACTGGCAGCAAGTGATGCTGGTCACGCCGACGCCTCAGCTGGAGGGCATGCAAAGAAACCGGCCCCCTGGTCTCGCCGAAGCGATTCCTGGGGGCCGGTCTTTTGAGGTTCTGTTCATCGAACCCGAGATGCTCAGCGTCCGACGGCTATGCAGCCGCCTTCGGCGAACTCAGTGAAGCTCAGAGAGGGTTGACGTTCTCAGCCTGAAGACCCTTGGGGCCGCGGGCGGTCTCGAACTCAACCTTCTGGTTCTCCTCGAGGGAACGGAAGCCGGAAGTGGTGATCGCGCTGAAGTGCACGAAGACATCGTCTGAACCGTCTTCGGGGGCAATGAAACCATAGCCCTTTTCAGCGTTGAACCATTTAACTGTGCCTGTAGCCATGATGTTTCCTTAATATACTTGCTCTTGCTACGCATCGATCTCACGATGCATGTGCCGCGACCGACCTGGCAGGCCGACTGCGGTGACCACTGGACGACAACATAAGTGTGGACGCCCGTGTGGTACTCCGCCAGCCTACGCTAATAATCCGCTGGGGTCACTACTGGTCTGGATGATGCGTCATTCGGCGCCATCTGACCCCGCAGACGCACCCTCCCCTGCACCTGCCGCCGCGGGCTCTGCGCCTGGTGCCGGGGTGTGGGCCTCGAATCTGACCATCATCGCCTTGAAACCGGGGGTGTTGGACTCTCGAGCCACGAGGTTGCGGTGGGTCAGCGCGTTCGCCTCGGGGTAGTAGGCCGCCACACAGCCACGGGCCGTGGGGTATGCCACCAGGTGGAACCGCTCCGCGCGTCGCTCCTCTGACTGGAACACCGAGATCACGTCGACGAGCTCACGGTCGGCGAACCCGGTCTCCTCGAGGTCCTCCGGATGGATCAGAATCACGCGGCGGCCTCCGGAGACTCCGCGATAGCGGTCATCGAGGCCGTAGAAGGTGGTGTTGTACTGGTCGTGGGAACGCATCGTCTGCAGCACCAGGTGCCCCGCCGGCGGGGTCAGGTACTCCAGCGCACGCACCGTGAATCCGGCCTTGCCGTCGGCCGTGGCGAAGGAGCGGTGGTCCCGGGGCGGGTTGGGCAGCACGAATCCCAGCTTGTCCCGGATCCTGCGGTTGAAGTCCTCGGTCCCCTCGATCACCCGTGAGGCGTGGTCGCGGATGACGTCGTAGTCCTCGGCCATGGCCTGCCAGTCGACGACATGCTCGGGTCCGAAGATGGCCTCGGCCATCCGCGCAATGATGACCGGCTCGGCGAGCAGGTGATCTGAGACCGGTTCGAGACGACCCCGGGTGGAGCTGACCACCGACATGGAGTTCTCCACCGAGAGGAACTGGGCGCCGCCGGGGTGCTTGTCGTCCCTGTCGGACCGGCCCAGCGTGGGAAGGATGATGGAGGTCTGGCCGTGGACCACGTGGGAGCGGTTGGGCTTGGTGGAGATGTGCACGGTGAGCCCGGTGCGCTTGAGCCCGGCCTCCATCACCGCGGTGTCGGAGTTCGCCGCGGCGAGGTTGCCACCCATGGAGACGAACACGTCGATGTCTCCGGCGTCCATCGCGGACATGCCGTTGGTGGAGTCGAAGCCGTGGGCGCGCGGGGAGCGGATGCCGAACTCGGCGTCGAGCCGGCGCAGGAAGGGCTCCGTGGGCTTCTCCCAGATGCCGAAGGTCCTGTCGCCTTGGACGTTGGAGTGCCCGCGCACCGGGCAGGCGCCGGCTCCCGGCTTGCCGAAGTTGCCCTGGAGCAGCAGCAGGTTGACGATCTCTTTGATCGTGTCCACCGAATGGGGCTGCTGAGTCAGACCCAGCGCCCAGCAGAAGATCGTCGCCTTCGACGCCGCCATCAGGTCGGCGATGTGTTCGATCTCGGCGCGCTGAAGCCCGGTGGCCGACTCGATCTCGGCCCAGTCCAGCGTGGCGCGGGCCTGGCTGTACTCGGTGAAGCCCTTGGTCTTGGACTCCACGAACTCCCGGTCCACCACGGATCCGGGATTCTCCTGCTCCTTGCGCAGCAGCAGGTGCCCCAGTGCCTGGAACAGCGCCTGGTCTCCGCCGACCTTGATCTGCAGGAACTCATCGCTGATCCGCTCCCCGTCTCCGATGATCCCCTTCGCGGTCTGTGGATCCTTGAACCGGAGCAGCCCCGCCTCGGGGAGCGGGTTCACCGAGACCACCTTGCCGCCGTTCTTCCGCGCCTGGGCCAGAGAGCCGAGCATCCGTGGGTGGTTCGTGCCGGGGTTCTGCCCGACCACGAAGATCAGCTCAGAGTGCTCGAGGTCCTTGAGCGAGACGGTGCCCTTGCCGATGCCGATGGTGGGGTTCAGCGCGGTCCCGGAGGATTCATGGCACATGTTGGAACAGTCGGGGAGGTTGTTGGTGCCCAGCGAACGTGCCAGCAGCTGGTAGAGGAACGCCGTCTCGTTCGCGGTGCGCCCGGAGGTGTAGAACATGCACCGCTCCGGGGTCGTCGCGCGCACGTGGTCGCCGATCGTCTCAAAGGCCTCTGCCCAGCCGATGGGCTGGTAGTGGGTCTCTCCGGCGCGGATCACCATGGGGTGAGTGATCCGGCCTGACTGGCCGAGCCAGTATTCGGTCTTGGTCTCCAGCTCAGCGATCGAGTGCTCCGCCCACCACTGCGGGGTCACCACGCGGGTGGTGGACTCCTCGGCGAGCGCCTTGGCGCCGTTCTCGCAGAACTCCACCGGCTTGCGCCTGGTCTCGGTCGGTTCGGGCCAGGCGCATCCGGGGCAGTCCACTCCGCCGGACTGGTTGACCCGGTACATGGAGCGCACGGTGCGCGAGAGTCCACCCTGGGCCATCCCGCGGGAGAAGGACACCTCCACCGCTTTGAGTCCGGCCGCGTGGGTCTTCGGCTCGCTCACCTGCAGCGAGTCCTCATCGATGTCCTCGAACTGCGCGGCGTGGCCGCGGACTGACTCATCGCGCACCTTGGTCATGACTGTTCGTCCTCCGTCTCGACGCGTTGAAGGTGAGTGTAGAGGTTGATGGAGCCGCCCCGGGAGAATCCGGCCAGGGTGAGCCCGGAGCGCTCGGCGAGGTCCACCGCCAACGACGACGGCGCCCCCACCGCGCTGAGCATCTCGATCCCCGCCAGGGCCGCCTTCTGCACGAGCTCGAACGAGGCTCGGCCGGAGACCTGCAGCACCGTGCCGCGCAACGGAAGCCGACCCTGGGTCAGCGCCCAGCCGACCACCTTGTCCACGGCATTGTGCCGCCCGACATCTTCACGCAGACACAGCAGCGCGCCGTCGGCGTCGAAGAGTCCGGCGGCGTGGACTCCCCCGGTCTTGGAGAACAGCGTCTGCCGCTCGCGCATCCGCTCGGGGAGCTGCATCAGCACGCTCGAGTTCAGGCGCAGCACCTCGGTCCGGTGCGGGGGCAGGGTCTTCTCCACGGCGTCGATGGAGGTGGTTCCACAGATCCCACAGGCGGAAGTGGTGAGCACGTTGCGGGTGCGCAGCAGGGACGTCGCCGGAAGTCGGGGGTCCAGCTCGGCGTCGATCACGTTGTAGGTCTGGTTTCCCTGTTCGTCGGTGCCGGCGCAGTAGCGCAGGCTGCGCAGGTGATCCTGGGAGCTGATGATCCCTTCGGCGACCAGGAAGCCGGCGACGAGTTCAAAGTCGTGGCCCGGGGTGCGCATGGTCACGGTGAAGGACTCCCCCGCCAGGCGCAGCTCCAGCGGCTCTTCGACGGCGAGCAGATCACCCTTGCTCCGGGATCCGTCCGGGCGCAGGGTGACCACGCGGCGGCGTTCGGTCAGACGTCCCATGCCATGTCCTCCTTCTGCTGTCCGGGCACCGGGAGGCATGTCACTGGATCTCCGGGGGCCAGTCCCGCCTCGGGCACGATCGCGAGCGCGTCGGCCTCGGCGAGTCCGCGCATCATGTGCGAGCTGCTGTGCCCAGCGGGGATGACTCCCTGCGGGCCCTGGCGCACGGGAAGCAGCCGGGTGCCGCGGCGGGCGCCGCTCAGCTGCGCCCCCGCGGTGCGAGGCAGCGTGGGGGTGCGTGAGCCGTGGTCGATCCCGCGCAGCGCGCGCAGCAGCGGCACTCCGAGCGCGGTGAGCGCTGAGAACCCTGCGAGCGGGTTCCCCGGCAGGCCGAGCAGATACAGGGGCCTCTCCGGGCGAGGCAGCCGGGCGAGCAGCACCGGGTGCCCCGGGCGCATGTCCACGGAATCCACCTCCAGCTCGGCGCCGAGCAGCCCCAGGGCTGGTCTGAGCGCATCGGCGCGTGAGTGGGCGGTCCCTCCGCTGGTGATGATCAGATCCGCAGCCCCGGTGGCCGAGAGCTGCCGGAGCGTCTCGGTGAGCTCCTCGGGGTCATCTCCCAGCCGCCGGGACTCCACGGTTCCGGCGCCCATCTCGAGGAGCATCGGCGGCAGTGCCAGACCGAAGACGTCGCGCACCTGGCCCGGCGCAGGGGTCCCGCGGGTGATGACCTCCGTGCCGGTGAGCAGCAGCTGCACACGCGGTCGGGGGATCACCCGGAGGTGGTCGTGTCCGGCGACGGCGGCCACGCCGGCTCGCGCCGGCGTGAGCACCGCGCCTGCCGGCACCAGCTGGTCCCGGGCGCGGCATTCGGCTCCGGCGTGGCGGACGTTGCGCTGGGGTGCGGTGTCCGGGCTGGCGCTGATGGCCTGCAGCTCGGCGCCGTCGGCGACGCCGTGCTCGGTGCGCAGCACCGCATGCGTGCCTTCGGGCACGGGGGATCCGGTGAGCACCTCGGTGGCTTCACCGGGGCGCAGCGGGGCCGGCCGAGTCGCGGGGCTGACTGCGCTTTCGGACCGCAGCGACCAGCGCCGGACGCCGTCGGGGTGCGGCAGCGGGTCCGCGGCCAGCGCCCACCCGTCCATCGCGGACGTCGAGACGTGCGGGATGTCCTGCTGGGCCTGGACCGGGTCCACGAGCACGCTCCCGATCGCCTCACGAAGGCTCATCTGGGCAGGTGGCAGCGCGTCGAGAGCGGCGGCCCGTTCTCGGGCCTGGGTCAGTGTCAGCATCTCGGGGCGGCTCGCGCTCAGCCTGCGGCTTCGGAGCGGCGCTCGAGCAGCTGTTCGGCCACCCGCGATGCGGCGCGGGAGGCCGTCTGGAAGTCTGCCTGTCCGGTGGCCTCGGCGAGCCCGGCGACGTAGCCGATGAGGTAGGTGGTCACCGGTGCCGCGGGACGGACCACGGTGTGCGCCGCCTGACCGGCGAGGGCAAGCACGGCGTCGATGTCGATCTCGACGCCGTCGACCTCAAGGTGGTGGGCGAGCTCCTGGATCCAGATCTCGATGGATTCATGCGGGTCACTCGATGCTGATTCCTGCGGGTCAGTGGGTTCTGCAGTCATTCCGGCTCCTTCGTTGGCGCTGCCTTTAGAATCTCACAGCCCGGCTGATCAGGGCAGACTGATCCCGAGCCGGTGGGCGTCCTCGAGGGTGTCCACGTCGTCGCTGAGGCCGCGTGGCAGAACCGGGTGGTGCAGCGCCGTCGACTCGTCGAGTCCCTGCAGGAGCCGGCGCAGCGGTCGATCCTCGACCTGTTCAGGGCGCAGCTCTCGAACCCGGCGCAGCAGCCAGTCGCTCGGCACGGCCGCGCTCAGGTACTGGTGCCGCCCGCTGTCGTCAAGGGGGATCACCGCGGCCGGCTCGCCGCGCTGTTCGAGCTCCGCTCGCTCCGCGCACATCCCCCGCTCCTGGATCTTGCCCAGCTCCTCCAGGAGCCAGTCCAGCAGCGCAGCAGGCTGGGCCAGATCCACCGCGAACAGCAGGGTCCATCCGCTGGGAGCGAGGATGGTGCCGCCGTCGGGATCGTCCCGGAGGTTCTGGAGGTCATGGAAGTTCTGGAGACCCACGAGATCGCGACGATCACGATGCAGCTCTGCGGCGCCGGAGAGGACGCCCGCAGCAGGTCCGGCGAAGGCGGGGGTCTCTTGGACCAGCGGGACCGAACTCGGGATCTCGCTGCTCAGCGTCGCCGGTCCCACCACCACCGTGCGGACGCCTCGGGCGTGGAGCTCCTGAAGCCAGCGTCGGATCTGGGTCTGCCCGTCTCGGCGCAGCAGCGCCTTCTCCACCCCGCCCATCCTGCGTCCGCGTCCTCCGGCCAGCAGGATCGCGGTGAGCTCGTGGTCAGTGGGAGGAGACATGGGTCAAGAATGGCATCCAGACCTCCCGAGGCGCATCGAGCTCCACCGGCATCCAGACGTGGTGAGGGGGTGCTTGAGGGGTCATGCCCAGCGTCCAGCCGAGCTCGTCGAGGGTCTTGCTCCCTTTGCGGGCGTTGCAGGCCCCGCAGCAGGCGACGAGGTTCTCCCAGCTGGAGTCTCCGCCGCGGGCGCGCGGAATGACATGGTCCACGGTGGCGGCCGGCCGGTCGCAGTAGGTGCACAGCCGGCCGTCGCGGCGCAGGATGCTGCGCCGAGACGGTGCCGCCGGCCGTCGGCGTGCCACCCGGACGTAGTGGTGGAGCAGGATCACGGCCGGACGCGGGACCAGCGCGGAAGGCGTGGCGATCGGCGTGTGGTCCTCGGCGAGCACGCTGGCCTTGCCGTGCATCACCAGCACGGCGGCGCGGCGTGAGGTGACCACGCTCAGCGGCTCATAGCCTGCGTTGAGCACCAGTGTGCGCATTTCGGGGCTCCCGTGCGTTCACCCCTGCTCGTCGAGCGGCCGGTGTCGACGCCTCACGGCGCGTCCTGGTGCGGTCCTCACAGGGTTCCACAGCGTTCTGCTCTGCCTGTACAGGCTCAATATAGACCGTGCGGAGGATCATGCCCACTTGATGACATGGCACCAGGGCAGACAAAAGCCGCAGGGCGCGATCCCAATGAGGATCGCGCCCTGCGGCCGAGGTTTGTTTCACCGCCGAGGCGGCGGGAGCATCAGTTGACGCTGAGGTACATCGTGTTGGACCAGTACGGGGAGTTCAGCGGGTACTGCACGGTGCCGACGCGGGGGTTGTTGGCGCCGATGAGCTGGCCGTTGCCAACGTAGATGGCGGCGTGGCCGCCACCGTTCTGGATGACGATGTCACCCGGGGAGGGCGAATCGACCTGGCGCATCGAAGCCATCATGCCGTAAGTGGTGCGAGGCAGGGAGACGCCGGCCTGGTTGTAGGCCCAGTTGATGAAGCCGGAGCAGTCCCAGCCCGAAGGTGAGGTGCCGCCGAGGGAGTAGGGGTTGCCGAGGCCGGAGTAGGCTGCGCCCACGACGGAGCCGTTGCCGCCGCCGGTGGAGGCCTGAGTCTGTTCCTGCGCAGGAGCGGTGGAGGCGACCTGGGTGTTGCCCTGGGCCTGCTGACCGGTGTTCGCCTGCCATGTCTGCTCCTGGGGAGCTGGCTCGGGCTGCGGTGCGGGAGCTGGCTCCGGTGCAGGAGCCGGCGCGGGAGCGGGCTGCGGCGCGAAAGCTGCCTGCTGCGCGGGAGCTGGCTCGGGCTCCGGTGCGGGAGCTGGCTCGGGTGCCGGCTCCGGTGCGGGAGCTGGCTCGGGCTCCGGAGCAGGAGCTGGCTCCGGTGCGGGCTCGGGCGCAGGAGCGGGCTCGACCGCTTCGACCACGGGAGCGGGCTCCGGGGCGGGGGTGGAGGTCACCATGGCACGGTCAAAGGAGAGCTCGACGTCGGTGGATGCGCTCACGGCCACCGCAGAAGTGGCGCTGGCGCGCTCCACGCTGAGACCCGATGCGGGCACGTCCAGGGTGGTGACCTCTGGGGTGTTGATGTCGGTGCCGGCGTTCGCGGCGACTCCGGAGGAGATCACGAGGCCGGATGCGGCGACGGCGGCTGCCGCACCTCGTCCGACGATGCCGGCGTTGGATGCCACGGCCTTTGCCAGTGAAGGCTTGGCCTGGCGGCGCCGGTCACGGCGTGAGACGAAAGTCATGTCTGTCACTTCTCTGGAAACCTCTCCCTGTAGTTGCGGGGCCGCCTACGTGAAGTGCGAGCCGGGAAGCTCACGTTCTTCAGGTCTTGATCGACCGCGATGCCCCACACCCTGCCTTGCGGTAGTTTTCATGGAACGGCTCCGGTCAGCGGCAGGAAAGGATCTGACTAGAGGTGCTGCAACTTCGGACGTCGGCCGCGAGCACGACTCCGACGTTATAACAGATCGATAAAATTGTCACGCTCAGGTCACGGTCGATGTAAAGATGCCTGGGAATGAGCTGATCAGGACCCGGTCGCCCCGCCTGTCGAACGTCACGGAGAACCACATAACGCCTTGTCAGCGGCATTTGCTGTGGCATTTTCTGGACAAAGCAATGGTCACGGAGCCCGAGAAACTCCGTGACCATGTGCGTCATCTCACCGTGACATTGGCCCGTGCGGGTGCCCCCGAGAGGCTCTCAGGACGCGGGAGCCTCTTCCACGAAGAGGTGCTGAGCGACCTCGAGCGGCAGCTCGACCTCCAGCTGTTCCTCCGTCGAGATCGCGACCTCCAACATCACATAGGCCTGATTGACCCCGCGCAGCCGCAGGGCCCCGCCGGGTCGCAGTCCTGCCTCGAGCAGCTGCTCGAGCACCTCGGGCTCCATCTGGATGGACTCCGCGAGCCGCTTCACGATCCACAGCTGCGGGCTCTGGCCCGTGGGGTCCGCCTCTGCGGCCTGGCGCAGCGTGGTCTTCGTGGGGATGCCGGGCTGTTCGGCGAGGACCACGCCGAGCTTGTCCAGTCCGGGGATGGGGTTGCCGTAGGGAGACTCCACCGGGGACTGCAGGATCTCCACCAGTCGGCGCTCGACCCGCTCGCTCATCACGTGCTCCCAGCGGCAGGCCTCCTCGTGGATGTACTGCCATTCCAGCCCGATGACGTCCGAGAGCAGCCGCTCGGCAAGACGATGCTTGCGCATCACCTGCACGGCGAGGTCCCGCCCGGATTCGGTGAACTGGAGCCGCCGGTCCGAGGTGAGCACCAAGAGGCCGTCGCGCTCCATGCGGGCCACCGTCTGGGACACCGTCGGACCTGAGTGCTCGAGACGCTCGGCGATGCGCGCGCGCAGCGGCACGATCCCTTCCTCTTCCAGATCAAGGATGGTGCGCAGGTACATCTCAGTAGTGTCGATCAGATCGGTCACGTATGACTCACTCTCCTGCGCCGTGCCTTGATAACGTGAGCCTCGGCGCTGTTCGTCCTGGTGGAAACAGCTCCTGTACAGCATAGTTCCGCACCGGAACCCTTCGGCAACGACGCTGACCGATGCGACCGTGAAGAACCCCGTGGGCACCGCCTCACACTGATCTAGGAGTCTCCATGTCCCAGCGCGTCACCATTCCGCAAGAGCTGCTCCCGCAGGACGGTCGCTTCGGCGCCGGTCCTTCGAAGGTGCGTGTCGAGCAGATCGAGGCACTCTCTGCCGCGGGGCGGGCGCTGCTGGGCACCTCCCACCGGCAGGCACCGGTGAAGAATCTGGTCGGTGAGGTGCGCGAGGGGCTGCACACCTTCTTCGGCGCTCCGGAGGGCTACGAGCTGATCCTCGGCGTGGGCGGCTCCACCGCGTTCTGGGACATCGCGTCCTTCTGCCTGGTGGAGAAGAAGGCCCAGCACCTCTCCTTCGGTGAATTCGGGTCCAAGTTCGCCAAGGCCACGGACAAGGCTCCCTTCCTCGACCCCTCCAGCATCCTGACCTCCGAGGCGGGCACGCTGCCGGCGCCCGCGGCAGAAGCCGGGGTCGACGCCTATGCCTGGCCGCACAACGAGACCTCCACCGGTGTGGCGGCGCCGGTCAAGCGGGTCGAGGGGGCCGACGACGGCGCCCTGGTCCTGATCGACGGGACCTCCGCGGCCGGCGGGCTCGCCGTGGACGTCACCGAGACCGACGCCTACTACTTCGGTCCGCAGAAGAACTTCGCCTCCGACGGCGGGCTGTGGCTGGCCATGATGTCCCCGGCCGCTCTGGAGCGGGCCGAGAAGCTTGCCGCGGCCCGCTGGGTCCCGGACTTCCTGCAGCTGACCACGGCGATCGAGAATTCCCGCAAGAACCAGACCTACAACACCCCGGCGCTGGCGACGCTGGTCACACTCAACGAACAGGTCCGCTGGCTCAACGGAAACGGCGGCATGGACTTCGCCGCGGCGCGCACCGCGGACTCCGCAGGTCGGGTCTATGCCTGGGCCGAGGCCCATGAGCTGGCCCAGCCGTTCGTCGCCGAGCCGGCCGAGCGCTCGAATGTGATCACCACGGTGGACTTCGCCGATGAGGTGGATGCCACCGACCTGGCCAAGACGCTGCGCGCCAACGGAATCGTCGACGTCGAGCCCTACCGCAAGCTCGGCCGCAACCAGCTGCGCATCGCGACGTTCACTGCGATCGAGCCCGAGGATGTCACCCGGCTGCTCAACTGCATCGACCACGTGCTGGGCAGCTGATCCGCCGGGGCGGAGCGGGCTCAGCCTTCGTCGGCTTCGGCCTGCTCCGCCTTGTGGGCCTCGCGCTCCTCGTCGTTCATCCGCTCGAGCCAGGGCACCCACGGCGGCGCGATCAGCGCATCCTCGCCGGGGAGCAGGCCGATCTCGCAGACCGTGACCAGTTTAGCCCGGGGCGCGCGGGCAACGGTGACGAACCATTCCCAGCCGCGGTAACCGGGCTTGTCCGCGGCGAACCGGTGCGTGAGCAGCCGGTCCTCCTCCGCGGAGACTCCGAGGTGGTCTCCCACCTGGGCGGGGTCGGCGATCTCGTAGAGCGCGTCGTGGGCGAGCGCCACAGCCGCGGCCAGGACCGGGTCCACCTTGGGCTTGCCGGGACGACGGGTGCGCGCGGCCGGCTCAGCGCGGACCTTCCCGGCGTCGGTCTTCTCAGCAACCGCAGTCGTCGAGTCGGCATTCTCGCCGGAGGTCTGCACAGCGCTCTGTTCGGGGGTCTGTTCAGTCATGGTCAGGCGTCGAACTCATCGGCCACGCGACGCAGCATCGCGGCGATCTTCTTCGACTGTGCGGTCTGCGGGTAGTGCCCGTTGCGCAGCGCCCCGGTGGAGTTGTCCAAGACGTTGACCAGGTCCTGGACCAGCTCTGCCATCTCGTCGGCAGGCTTGCGGGTGGCGCGGGCGACCGAGGGAGCTTCCTCGAGCAGCCGGACGGAGAGCGCCTGCTTGCCTCGCCGGCCGTCGGCGATGCCATATTCCATGCGTGTGCCTGCTTTGACGCTGGGCACTCCCGCCGGCAGGGCAGAAGAGTGCAGGAACACTTCCTGGCCGTCATCTGAAGTCAGGAATCCGAAGCCCTTCTCGGCGTCGAACCACTTCACTTTCCCGGTTGGCACGGTGTTCTTACCTCATGAATCGCTGGAGACGGATGCTGATGATCAAGGCCTCTAGAGTACCGCCGTCGGCGCCGGAGCCCGAACTCCGACGCCGGAGCTCCCAGGCTGCGCGCTAGAATCGCAGCATGTCCCCCATGACGACCGCCGTCCACGGCGTGCCCCGACGCAGCGGCTCGCGTCCTGCGCAGGCGCTGCTGTGGTCAGGAGTGGTGATCACCGCGCTGTCCGGGATCGCGCTGCTGGTCATCCTGAGCCTGTATTTCATGGCGACCGATCCGCACCCGGCGTTCTATGTCGCCGCCCTCTGGGGCTTCCCCCTCGGGTTCGCGCTGCTGATCGCGTTTCTGCTGCTTTCGGTGAACCGGCGCCGCCGCGGCACCGGCATCGGCTGAAGTGTCTCTGCTCAGCCTGGAAGCCCTGCTTGAACACCTCGAGACCTGGGACGAGCCCCGACTGGTCACGCTGCTGAGGCTGCGTCCCGACCTGCTGCAGCCCAGCCCAGGAGATCTGACCACGCTGGCCGTGCGGGTGGGCTCAGAGGCCAGCATCCGTCAGCACCTGCAGCGCCTCGACGCCCCGACCCTGCACGCGGCCACCCAGCTCTCCCGCGCGGCCGCACAGGGGTCCTCGGCGGAGGATCCGGACCCGGTCGCCCTCGAGGCTCTGCAGGCGGCGGGGCTCTTCTTCGCCGAGACCGGGTCCGCCCCGGCCGTCTCCACGCCTGCCCGGCTCCCCCACATCTTCGATTCGCTCACGGCGCATCTGCCGCAGCTCGCCGATTCGCTGACCATTCAGACTCCGCCGGCTCCGACACCCGCCGGAGCCTCGGCCGCGATGCTCGAGAACGCCTCGGTGGCGGCGATCTCGGAGCTGCTCGACGACGTGGCGGAGGTGCTCGCGCTGCTGGCCGACTCTCCCGCCATGACGCTGCGCACCGGCGGGGTGGGCATGCGCGAGCTGCGCCGGATCGCCGCCGCCTCGGCGCGCTGGGGGTCCGCGGCGACCAGCGGCGCCCGGAGGGGACGCCCTGCCACGTCCGGGCTCGGCGCAGGATTCGGCTCCGATGCCAGCGTCGGCGAGATCGGATGGCTCTTGGAGCTCAGCGCCGCCAGCGGGCTGATCGAGCTCTCCGACGGCCAGGCGTGGGCGCCGAGTCGCCTGGCTCAGCAGTGGGGCGCCGCGGCACGTCACCATCGGCACCAGCTGCTGGTCTCCGGGTGGCTTTTGGCACCCCGGGCCCCGATGCTGCTGCGCGGACCCCACCCCAGCAGCCGGATCGCCCCGACGCTGGGCCTCGACCGCCAGCGCGGAGATGCCGAACGGCTGCGCCGCGCGCTGCTGCACACCGCCGGCGCGCTCAGCGCCGAAGCGGCCGGGGAGCGGGTCCAGCTCTATGCGTTGAACCTTCCCGACGAGGATCTCCCCGGTCCCGATGCGCTGACCGGCGCCCTTCCCCTGCGGCTGGCCTGGGAACGGCCGCTGATGAGCGCACGGGTGCTCCACCTGCTGCCCTGGCTGGCGCGCGAAGCCGAACGGCTGGGCCTCTTCGCGGTGGGTGCGCTGAGCGCCGCCGGTGCTGCGCTGCTCGAGGGAGCTCAGCTGGGACGTGCGTCGAACCCCGGGGCAGGCTGGCGGCCGGGCTTGAGCCGCCTGGCCGAACAGCTGGCCTCCTCGATGCCGGCCCAGGTCGACACCATCCTGGTCCAGTCGGACCTCACCGCGATCGCCACCGGCGCCCTCTCCCCCGCCAGTGCCGCGGCGCTGGCGGACTTCGGCCAGCGCGAAGGTCACGGATCGGTGCCCACCTATCGGTTCAGCCCCGACTCGCTGCACCGCGGACTCACGCGCGGCTGGACCGGTGATTCGATGCTCGCCTGGCTCGAGGCGCACAGCCTCACCGGCCTCCCGGCGTCCCTCACGACCCAGGTCGAGGACGCCGCACGCACCTGGCGCGGGGTGCAGATCGGCGAGGCCGGCGCCTGGCTGCGGGTCACCGACTCTGAGCAGCGCGAGGCGCTGCTGGACGACCCGGTGCTCGGCGGACTGGGACTGCGGGTGCTCGCCGAGGACATCCTGATCGCGCGGGCCCCGATGGCAGCGCTGGAACAGGCGCTGACCGAGGCCGGGTTCAACTCCGCGCGCAGCACCGAGGCCGAAGAAGACCGCGGTCCCAGCCCCGCGGCGGGCACCTCCCCGGAACACACCGCCTCCTGGTCGCTGGAGTCCTCCCCATGGGAGCAGTCCCCGGTGCGGATCACCAGCGCGGAGCCGGAGGACCTGGATGAGACCCTGCTGAACGCCGCTGCGGCCGCGCTGCGGCAGGCCGGACGGGCGGCGCCGTCGTCGTCCTCACCGTCCGCCGCGGCCCACGACGTCATCGGCACGCTGCGCTCGGCGCTGGCGGCCCGACGTGAGGTCACGCTGACCCGGGTCTCCCCGCAGGGCAGCACGCATCAGCTCAGCGGCGTTCCCACCGGGATGAACGCCGGGCGGGTCCGGATCAGGGTGCGCGACGACGAAGGGGAGGCTACCGTGATGCTGCACCGCATCGCCGCCGTCGAGGAGAACCCGGCGCGGGAGAGCCCCTTTCAGGAGCCCACCGTGCCGGCACCTGCGGAGCAACCGAGCACCATAGAGGAGAGCAATGGCTGATGGACCGCTGATCGTGCAGTCGGACAAGACCGTGCTGCTGGAGGTCGATCACCCCCAGGCCGACGCCGCCCGGCGCGCGGTCGCGGCCTTCGCGGACCTCGAGCGCGCACCGGAGCACATCCACACCTATCGGATCACCCCGCTGGGGCTCTGGAACGCCCGTGCCGCCGGATTCGACGCCGAGTACGTGGTGGACACCCTGCTCAACCACTCCCGGTTCCCGGTCCCGCACTCGCTGCTGGTGGACATCGCTGAGACGATGAGCCGCTACGGGCGGCTGCGGCTGGAGAAGGACCCGGTGCACGGACTGGTGCTGCGCAGCCAGGAGCCCGGGATCCTGAGTGAGGTCCTCCACGCCAAGACGCTGACCCCGCTGCTCGGACCCGAGATCGATGAGAACACCGTGGCCGTGCACGGACAGGCCCGCGGCGAGCTGAAGCAGCAGCTGCTGCGCCTCGGCTGGCCCGCCGAGGATCTGGCCGGGTTCGTCGACGGCACCGCTCACCCGATCGCGCTGCGCCAGGACGGCTGGGCGCTGCGCGGATATCAGCAGGAGGCGGTGGACAACTTCTGGCAGGCGGGCTCCGGCGTCGTCGTGCTGCCCTGCGGCGCCGGCAAGACGCTGGTCGGCGCGGCCGCGATGGCGACCTCCGGCACGATCACGTTGATCCTGGTGAACTCCACCGTCTCGGCGCGGCAGTGGAAGGACGAGCTGCTCAAGCGCACCTCGTTGACCGAGGAGGAGATCGGCGAATACTCCGGGGCCAAGAAGGAGGTCCGACCGGTGACCATCGCGACCTACCAGGTGCTCGCCGCCCGGCGCAACGAGCTGTTCACCCACCTCGAGCTGCTCAACGGCCACGACTGGGGCCTGATCATCTATGACGAGGTCCACCTGCTGCCGGCCCCGATCTTCCGGATGACCGCTGATCTGCAGGCTCGGCGCAGGCTCGGGCTGACCGCGACGCTGGTCCGCGAGGACGGCCGGGAGCGCGAGGTGTTCTCCCTGATCGGGCCCAAGCGCTATGACACGCCCTGGAAGCAGATGGAGGCCCAGGGCTGGATCGCCCCGGCGACCTGCATCGAGGTGCGCACCGACCTGCCGCGCGGCCTGCGGATGGAGTACGCCTCCGCCGCGGACAAGGAGCGGCACCGGCTCGCCGCCGGGGCCGAGGTCAAGGATGCCGTGGTGGCCCGGCTGGTCGCCCGGCACCGCCATCTGGGCGAACAGGTCCTGGTGATCGGTCAGTTCGTGGACCAGCTGGAACGTCTGGGTGAACAGCTCGGCGCCCCGGTGCTCACCGGCTCGGCTTCGGTCACCGCCCGGCAGAAGCAGTTCGACGCCTTCCGCGCGGGTGAGTTGGAGGTGCTGGTGGTCTCGAAGATCGCGAACTTCTCCATCGACCTGCCCCAGGCCTCGGTGGCGATCCAGGTCTCCGGCACCTTCGGGTCCCGTCAGGAGGAGGCCCAGCGCCTGGGTCGGCTGCTGCGCCCCGGCACCGCCGCGGAGGGCGAGGACCCGAAGCGTGCCCACTTCTACTCCGTGGTGACCCGCGACACCGTCGACATGGAGTACGCCGCGCGCCGTCAGCGCTTCCTCTCCGAACAGGGCTACGGCTACTCGATCCTCGACGCCGACGACATCGTCTGAATCCTCGCCAGTCCCGTCGGCGGGCGAGGACCATCAGACCACCCGACAGACAGGAAATGTCCAGGAAACAACCAGAAATGGGGATCAAGCTGTAAGGGTGACTGACAAAACTCCTGAAGCCAAGCTGCTCGTCGTCGATGACGAGCCCAACATCCGAGAACTGCTGGCCACTTCGCTGCGGTTCGCCGGATTCGAGGTCGCCGCTGCCGGCAACGGTCGCGAAGCGCTGGAGACCGCGGAGGAGTTCCAGCCCGATCTCGCCGTGCTCGACGTGATGCTTCCCGACATGGACGGCTTCACCGTCACCCGCCGGCTGCGTGCCGCCGGCAAGCACTTCCCGGTGCTCTTCCTCACCGCACGCGATGACACCGATGACAAGATCACCGGCCTCACCGTGGGCGGCGACGACTACGTCACCAAACCCTTCTCGCTGGACGAGGTCGTCGCTCGCATCCGCGCCGTGCTGCGCCGGACCGCGCCCTTCGAGGATGAGGACGCCGTCATCGTCGTGGACAACCTGGAACTCGACGACGACGCCCATGAAGTCCGCCGCGGAGGCGAGATGGTGGAGCTCTCCCCCACCGAGTTCAAGCTCCTGCGCTACCTGATGATGAACCCCAACCGGGTCCTCTCCAAGCAGCAGATCCTCGATCACGTCTGGGAGTACAACTTCAACGGGGACGCCTCCATCGTGGAGTCCTACATCTCTTACCTCCGCCGGAAGATCGACTCCGGATCCGAGGGCGCTCCGATGATCCAGACCAAGCGCGGCGTCGGCTACGTGCTCCAGACCTGGGAGCGCCGGCAGCGCTCGCAGGGCCTGTAACAGACCGGCTGACCCCGCGAGGGATCTCGCCCGGATCCCCTGCGGCACGTAAGGTCTGCGTATGCGCCCGTTCAGCTCCCTGACCCAGACCTGGCGCAAAGCCTCATTGCGCACCCAGCTCGTGCTGATCATGTCCGGGCTGCTGATCCTGACGCTGTTCGTGACCACCTTCGTCTCGGCCTCGCTGTTCCGCCAGGAGCTGCTGCGGAACCTGGACGAGGACATCTACGCGAACGCGAACAACGTCTCGATGTTCCTCACCCGGCGCAGCGCCCCCGAATACGGCGACGCCCAGTCGATCCTGCGCTTCTACGGAATCCTGATCGACGAGGACGGGGAGCTGATGCAGGCCAACTCCACGCACCCCGCCGGCTTCGGCGGAGACATCCCACAGATCCCGAGCATGACCTTCGACGAGGTCTTCGAGCTCTGGCAGGAGGGCGAGCACCTCGACGTCGCCGGCACCCAGGAGGGCTCCCGCGGCTGGCGGGTGCACGTGATGCCGCTGGAGAACGGGGAGGACAGCCTCGCCGTCGCGCTGCCGCTCGAACAGGTCGAGACCTCGGTGGAGCGCGCCACCTTCCTGGTCGCGACCATCGGGTTGATGGCCACGCTCGGCGCCTCCACCATCGCCTACGCCCTGGTCACCCGGGCGTTCCGTTCGCTCTTCCACGTGGAGAAGACCGCCGCGGAGATTGCCGGCGGGGACTTCTCCAAACGCGTCGAGACCTCAGCCCCGCCAGAGACCGAGATCGGCCGGCTCTCCCGCTCGCTCAACGTGATGCTGGAACAGATCGAGACCGCCTTCCAGGCCAAGAGCACCTCGGAGGAGAACATGCGGCGGTTCATCCAGGACGCCTCGCATGAGCTGCGCACTCCCCTGGTGACCATCCGCGGATTCTCCGAGCTCTACCGCCAGGGCGGGGTCAGCGACAGCCCCGAGGCCGTGGGCATGGCCATGGGCCGGATCGAGTCCGAGGCCAAGCGCATGGGCCAGCTCGTCGAAGATATGCTTACCCTCGCCCGCCTGGACGAGCAGCGCCCGCTGCAGAAGGCGCCGCTGGATCTGAACCTGATCGCCCATGACTCCATCATGGACCTGGCCGTCAACGCGCCGGATCGTGAGACCCGAGTGATCGGCCTCGAGGGCGGCTCTCCGGTTCCCGCCCCTGCGGTGGGCGATGAGGGCAAGATTCGCCAGATCGTGATGAACCTGGTCACCAATGCGCTGCGCTACACGCCCCCGGGGACCCCTCTGGAGATCGCAGTCGGCACCAGCGAGGGTGCTGACGGGGAGATCGATGCCGTGCTGGAGGTCCGGGACCATGGCGAGGGGATCGCGGCAGAGGATGCCGCGAAGATCTTCGACCGGTTCTACCGGGCAGACAACTCCCGGCAGCGTGAGACCGGAGGCACCGGCCTGGGCCTGGCCATCTGCGCCGCGATCGCCGCGCAGCACCAGGGAACGGTGCGACACAGCACCACCGAGGGCGGCGGCGCCACGATGACGCTGCGACTGCCGATGGTGGCCCTGGATGACCAGAGCGACCACGAGGCCGACATCGATGAGGAGGAGCTGGACCAGCTCCGTGCAGCGGCCCGGGAGCACCACACTCCCGAGTAGACGGGTCTTCCCCAACCCGGCTGCTGCCAGCCGTCGCGGCTTGCTCCTCCACAGCCCTTCAGGTCCGGCGCTGTGCCCACCGCAGGCCCCGTACTGTGCTCAGCACCGGCAGGGACAGCGGGTCCCTCCGGGCCAATGATCAGCACCGGCTGCGCCGGTCACCCGAGGAGAGAACATGGCGATTCTTCAGATCGACACTGCGGAGCTGCTGGCCAAGAGCCAGACCGTGGAGGCCACGCTGGGCCGTATCCAGACCGACGTCAGCTCGATGGAGTCTCAGCTGCGCCAGCTCCAGGAGTCATGGAAGGGCTCGGCCTCCATGGCGTTCCAGGATGTCCTGACCCAGTGGCGCTCCACTCAGGTCCAGGTCGAGCAGTCCCTGGCCAGCGTGCGCCAGGCGATGGCCTCGGCCTCCAGCCAGTACGAGGAGACCGAATCGGCGAACACCAGGATGTTCGGCCACTGAACAGCAGAGAACCCCGCCGCAGACCAGGTCTGCGACGGGGTTCTCCAGAGTGCGGCGGGGCGCCCGTGATCAGGCGATCACATCATGCCGCCCATGCCGCCCATCGGGTCCATGCCCTCGGCACCGGCGCCGGCACCGTGCTTCTCCGGCTTGTCGGCGACGACGGCCTCGGTGGTGAGGAACAGCGAGGCGATGGAGGCGGCGTTCTGCAGAGCAGAGCGGGTCACCTTCACCGGATCGTTGACGCCTGCCTCGAGCAGGTTCTCGTAGACGCCGGTGGCGGCGTTGAGGCCGTGACCATCGGGGAGTCCGCGGACCTTCTCGGCCACGACGCCGGCTTCCATGCCGGCGTTGATGGCGATCTGCTTCAGCGGGGCCTCCACGGCGAACTTCACGATGTTCGCGCCGGTGGCCTCGTCTCCGCTGAGCTGCAGGGTGGCGAAGGCGCGGGCGCCGGCCTGGATCAGGGCCACGCCGCCGCCGGCGACGATTCCCTCATCCACAGCGGCCTTGGCGTTGCGCACGGCATCTTCGATGCGGTGCTTGCGCTCCTTGAGCTCGACCTCGGTGGCGGCGCCGGCCTTGATGACTGCCACGCCTCCGGCGAGCTTGGCCAGACGCTCCTGGAGCTTCTCGCGATCGTAGTCCGAGTCTGAGTTCTCGATCTCGGCCTTGATCTGGGCCACGCGACCGGCGATCTCGTCGGCCTCGCCGGCGCCTTCGACGATGGTGGTCTCGTCCTTGGTCACGACGACCTTGCGCGCGGTGCCGAGCAGCTCCAGCGTGGTGTTCTCCAGCTTCAGGCCGACCTCTTCGGCGATGACCTGACCGCCGGTGAGGATGGCGATGTCGGCCAGCATGGCCTTGCGGCGGTCACCGAATCCGGGAGCCTTGACGGCCACGGACTTGAAGGTGCCCTTGAGCTTGTTGACCACCAGCGCGGCCAGGGCCTCGCCTTCGACGTCCTCGGCGATGACCAGCAGCGGCTTGCCGGACTGCATGACCTGCTCGAGGACGCCGATGACGTCCTTGACCGAGGAGATCTTGGAGTTGGCGATGAGGATGTAGGGATCCTCCAGGACTGCTTCCTGGCGCTCTGCGTCGGTGACGAAGTAGCCGGAGAGGTAGCCCTTGTCGAAGCGCATGCCCTCGGTGAGCTCGAGCTCAAGACCGAAGGTGTTGGACTCCTCGACGGTGATGACGCCTTCCTTGCCGACCTTGTCCAGCGCCTGAGCGATCAGCTCACCGATCTGGGTGTCGCCGGCAGAGATGGAGGCGGTGGCAGCGATCTGCTCCGTGGTCTCGATCTCCTTGGCCGACTTGAACAGCTCCGCGGTCACGGATTCCACGGCGATGTCGATGCCGCGCTTGAGCGCCATCGGATCGGCGCCGGCCGCGACGTTGCGCAGGCCTTCCTTGACCAGGGCCTGGGCGAGGACGGTGGCGGTGGTGGTGCCGTCGCCAGCGACGTCGTCGGTCTTCTTGGCGACCTCCTTGACCAGCTCAGCGCCGATCTTCTCGTAGGGGTCGTCAAGGGTGATCTCTTTGGCGATCGAGACGCCGTCGTTGGTGATCGTGGGTGCACCCCAGGACTTCTCCAGCACGACGTTGCGGCCGCGGGGACCCAAGGTGACCTTGACGGCATCGGCGAGGACGTTCAGTCCGCGTTCGAGGCCGCGGCGGGCCTCTTCATCGAATGCAATAGTCTTTGCCATAGTGGCGCGTGTCCTTCCTGGACTCGGCTTATCTCAAGCCGTGGTGTGTGACTGTCAGACGTGTTCGCGTCTGCTGGGTCGAACCATTCCAGGTGCCCGCGACGGACGGCCGTTCCCGCGTCACCGGGAACATCTATATGGCCTCACCTGCTCAGGTTCCTCTAGCAGTCTCGACACGAGAGTGCTAAACCAATTTTTAGCACTCTCCCCTACCGAGTGCAAACCTCTGCGCCGATGGCAGATTGTGCCGCCGCAGACGGAACCGGCCCCGAACCTGACCTCCCAGCCGCGCAGGAACCAGACGGTACCCTTGAGGCGTGATTGAGCATAGAGATTCAGGCGTTTCCGCCGTGTACGAGGTCCGTCCGATCAGCCTGGAGGAGCACACCCGCTTCCTCGCAGATCAGCCGACCGCATCGTTCCTGCAGAACCCGCGCTGGCCCGCGGTGAAGAAGGAATGGCAGGCCGAAAGCCTTGGAGTCTTCGACGCCGGCTCAGGTGCCGGTTCCGCGCCGGTGGCCGCCGCGCTGGTGCTCTTCCGCCGACTTCCGATTCCGGCAGCCGTTCCGCTGCTCGGACGCAAGAAGCTCGCGTATATGGCTGAGGGCCCGGTCATGGACCCTGCCGCGGCGGAGCTGGAGCAGATCCTGCCGCCGCTGCTGACGCACCTGAAGTCCTCCGGAGCCTTCCTGATCCGCATGGGTCTGCCCTCCGTGCTGCGCCGCTGGGAGGCCAAGGAGGTCCGCCGGGCTCTCGCCGCCGGGGAGAACACTTCCATCGAGGAGCTCGAGCCGCTCGACGTCGATCCGGCCAGCGCCGCTCAGACCAGCCGCTGGCAGCAGCAGCTCCGGGCGCTGGGCTTCACGGCTCCGGCACCGAGCACCGACTTCGAGGCCGGCCAGCCGCAGTTCCAGGCGCGCATCCCGCTCACCGACGACGCCGGCGCCACGCTGCCCATCGACGACGTCCTGGCGCGCATGGACCAGTCCTCGCGCCGGCAGACCAAGAAGTCGACCCGCTCGGAGCTGACCGTGAGCGTCGGTGCTGAATCGGATCTGCCGGCCTGGCACGCGCTCTACGCCGAGACCGCCGACCGTGATGACTTCACCGGCCGCCCGCTCACCTACTTCCAGGACATGTACCGAGAGCTCAACGCCTCGCCGCTGAGCGAGTGCACGCTCTACTTGGCTCACTTCGAGGAGCAGCTGCTGGCCGCGGCGATCTACGTCCGGCAGGGCCAGTTCGCCTGGTACGTCTATGGCGCGTCCTCCTCGGAGGAGCGCAAGCGCTACGCCCCGCGCGCGCTGCAGCTGCGCCAGATCGAGGACTCCCTGGCCGCTGGCTGCCAGTGGTATGACCTGGGCGGGCTCAGTCCCTCACTCGATCCGGAGTACCCGCTGGCGGGGCTGACGCGGTTCAAGACCACCATGGGCGCCGACGTGGTCCAGACGCTCGGCGAATGGGACTACCCCGTCAATCCGCTGCTGGCCAGGGCGTTCAACCTGTACATGTCGCGGCGCTGAGCGGGCTGGCTGCCGGGGTCGCTGATCCGCCGAGCTGGTCAGGCCCTGCCAGTCAGGCGCAGCCGGTCAGCTGTCCTTGCGGCGCTCTTCCTCGAGGACGCGTCGGCCGATGCTGAAGGCGGTGTTCGCCGCGGGGACCGAGCAGTAGATGGCGCACTGCAGGAAGACCTCCTTGATCTGGTCCTCGGTGAGCCCGTTGCGCAGCGCCGCGCGGACGTGCATCTCAAGCTCCTCCCAGTAGCCTCCGGCGATCAGGGCGGTGAGCGTGATGACCGAGCGGGTCGGCCGGTCCAGGCCGGGCCGGGTCCAGATCGATCCCCACGCGTAGTTGGTGATCAGCTCCTGGAAGTCCTCGGTGAAGCTGTCTTTCTTCGCCTCCGCCCGGTCCACGTGGGCGTCCGAGAGCACCTCGCGGCGCACCTTCATGCCGTCCTGGTAGCTGGAATCAGTCATCGAGGAACTCCTTGAGCAGTCGGGCGGTGGCTTCGGGGGCTTCGGCCGGGGCCTGGTGGGCGACGCCGTCGAGCACTGCGGTCTGTGTGTGCGGGGCTGCAGCGAGGTCCTGCACCGCCGACGGCGGGCAGACCGGATCCTGTTCCCCGCTGATCACCAGCAGCGGCCGGGCCACGCCGGCGAGCTCGCCGGTGAGGTCGTAGCGGCCAAGGGCGCGGCAGGCCGCGGCATAGGAATGGCGGTCGGTGTGCTGCAGGGAGCGCAGCAGCCCGGTGACCACGGCGGGCTGTCGGGCCATGAATCCCGGGGCGAACCAGCGCTGCGCCGAGCCTTCGACCATGGTGGGGGTTCCTGCCTGAGCGACCAGGGCCGCGCGTTCGCTCCACATCTGTGGGTCACCGATCTTCGCGGCCGTGCAGAGGGCCGCGAGGCGGGTGAATCGTGTGTCGGGGCGCAGCGCCAGGGTTAGGCTGACGGTTCCGGCGATCGAGACTCCGGCGGCGTAGATCGGCAGGTCCGCGGGCACACCGTGGTTCCTGCTGAGCTCCGCGACGAGCTCCTCCACCGCGTCCGCGAGGTCAGAGATCTCGAAGGACTCGGTATACGCCTCCGCGTCGCCGTGGCCGGGCAGGTCCCACCCGATCAGCGTGTAGGTCTCCTGCAGGTGTGCCAGGGCGCTCTCCCAGAGGACCGACACGCTGGTCCCCAAGGAGGGGCCCAGCACCAGCAGCGGGCGGGTTCCGGCGCGCAGGTCCTCCACGGACCCGGAGAGCAGCTGCGGCGTCAGGGTCAGGGTGGCCCCTGGTGCTGACGCGGTGGGCTCAGTCCCGGTGGGCTCAGACACGTTCGGCTCAGACACGTTGGGCTCAGACAGGTTGGGCTCAGACTCTGTTGGCTCAGGCATGATCAGTGGATCCTTCCGGCTGGGCGGCGGTCTTGTTGAGCTTCTGCTGGTCGAGGTTCTGCTGGTTGAGGTCCGGCTGGTCGAAGTCTTGAACCGCGGCATCGATGAACTCCTGGGTCCGGCCCAGGTACTGCCGCGGGTCGAGCAGCCGGTCGAGATCAGCGGCACCGGCCTGCTCCCCGAGCTGATCCTCCAGCAGCGGGCGCAGCCCGAGACCTTCGAGGGCGCTGCGCTTCACCACGTCCTGCAGCGCCGTGCGTCCTCCGGGGAAGGAATCACCCAGGCGCGCCATCAGCCGTTCGCTCAGCACGGCGTCGCCGCTGAGCCGCAGGTTCGTCGTCATTGCGTCGGGGCGCACCACCAGTCCCTCGAAGAGCTCTGCGGCGCGGGTGGCGGCACCGCCGCCGAGCCGGGTCAGCTCGACCAGACTCGGCCATTCGGCGTGCCAGGCTCCCGCCGGGCGTTCATCCTCGGCGGTAACCGCCGCCAGGTAGAGCGTGCTCAGCTGAGCCGGCGCGCTCAGCGCCGCGGAGCGGATCAGCGTGGCGAGCACCGGGTTCTGCTTCTGCGGCATCGCGGAGGAGCCACCGCGGCCCGGCGCGGCGGGTTCACGCAGCTCGGCGATCTCGGGGCGCTGGAGCGTGAGCACATCTCCGGCGGCCTTCCCCAGTGCCGCGAGGACGCCGGCGAGTGCGGAGCCGAGGTCCAGGACCACCTGGCGCTGCGTGTGCCAGGGCCGGCCCATCGGGTCCAGGCCCAGTCGGGCCGCAAGATCATGGGTCAGCTGCGCTGTCTGCTGAGCGCCGAGGGCGTCGCTCATCGAGGCCTGGGTGCCTGCGGCTCCGCCCCACTGCAGCGGCAGCTTCGCCGCGGCCAGCTCCAGCCGTCGGATCGCCTGGGTCAGCCCGTCGAGCCAGCCTGCACAGCGCAGCCCGAAGGTCGTCGGCAGTGCGTGCTGGGTCAGCGACCGGGCGACACAGACGGTGTCCCGATGTTCCCGGCTGAGCCTGCTCATCGCCGCGCCGGCTCGACGCGTCTCGGTCAGGACCACAGCCGCGGCGTCCCGGCACACCAGCATCAGCGCCGTGTCGAGGATGTCCTGGCTGGTGGCCCCGCGGTGCAGCGCCGCGTCGGACTCACCCGTCTCCGCCAGTGCGTACCGCACGGCCGCGAGCATCGGGATCACCGGGTTGCCGCCGCCGGGGCTCTGCGCCGCAATCTCCGCGACGCTGATTCCCGCCTGCGCGGGATCCTCGCTGATCGCTGCGATGGCCGCCGCACTCTCTAAGGGGGCCTCGCCAGCATCGGCGAGCGCCTGCGCCCAAGACGCCTCTACGCGCAGCATCGCCCGCAGGATCGACTCCTCGGACATCAGCTGCGCCGTCGGGGTGCCGGCCCATACCGGGTTGAGGATTCCATAGGGTCCGGTCATGCTGAGGGTCCGGTCATGGCTGGGGCGCTCCTGTCGATCAATCCACGGGGCCGGTGAATTGTGGGGTGTTGGGATAGGTGAGGAACACGGTCTCGTCCGCGCCCTGGAAGTGGATGTCGAAGCGCAGGCTGCCGTCGGGCTCTCGGGTCGTGATCAGCGTCTGGCGGCGATCCGCGGGCACCGAGCTCAGCAGGGGGTCCTGTTCGAGCGTGGTGGGGTCTCCCGGCAGGTAGGCCCGGGTGAAGAGCCGGTCCATGAGCCCGCGGGCGAAGACCGTGACCAGGAAGTACGGCGCCACACCACCTTCGGTGCTGCCCGGTTCCACCGTGGTGAAGGAGAAGTGCCCGACGCCGTCGACGGCGGCTCGGCCCCATCCGGTGAAGGTGTATCCGTCCCGGTGCAGGGATCCTGGCTGCTGGGAGATCACGCCGTGCTCGTCGGGCTGCCAGATCTCCAGCAGCGCGTCGGGCACCGGCACGCCGTCGCCGTCGTAGACGGTGCCGTGCAGCCGCACGGCACCCGGGTGGGAGCGGTCCACCAGGGCCTCGCCGCCGGCGTAGGGCAGCGCGTAGCCGAAGAAGGGTCCTACGGTCTGGCCGGGGGTAGGGGTGAGTTTCATATCAGTGCTCCTCCTCCTGCTCGGCCCAGGTGCGGTTGCTTCCGGAAAGGACGATGTCCCAACGGTAGCCGGTGTTCCATTCGTGCTGGGAGACCGAGTGGTCGTAGCTGGCGACCAGGCGATCGCGGGCGGCCTGGTCGGTGATGGACTGGTAGATCGGGTCCAGATCGAAGATCGGGTCCCCGGGGAAGTACATCTGGGTCACGATCCGCTGGGTGAAGTCGGTGCCGAAGAGCGAGAAGTGGATGTGCGCAGAGCGCCAGGCGTTGTGGTGGTTCTTCCACGGATACGGCGCCGGCTTGATGGTGGTGAAGCTGTACTCCCCGTCGGGACCGGTGAGCGCGCGTCCGACGCCGGTGAAGTTGGGATCCAGCGGCGCGGGATGCTGGTCGCGCTTGTGCATGTAGCGTCCCGCGGCGTTGGCCTGCCACATCTCCACCAGCTGCCCGGCGACCGCGCGACCGTCACCGTCGAGCACCCGGCCGGTCACGATGATCCGCTCCCCGATGGGCTCACCGTTGTGCTGGATGGTCAGGTCCGCCTCCAGCGGGGAGACGTCGCGGTGCCCGAAGGCCGGGCTGTAGAGCTCGATGTCCTCGGGGTCCGCGTGATGCAGAGACTTCGTCGGGTGCCTCAGCAGCGAACTCCGGTAGGGGGCGAAGTTCAGCCGGGCGTTGGTCTCCACCTGACCGCCGGCGTCGCGCTGGGCTCGGTACTCCCCGTGGATGGCGGCGATCTCGGCGTCGATCTCCGCCTGAGTGAGGACGGCGGCGTCCGGGTCTGTGTTCTTCTCGGCCATGAGACTCTCGCTCCTTGGAGTGGATCGGCGGCACGCTTCGCCGGGGTGTGACGTGGTTCTCACCCAGTCTGCCCGCCGACGCGCGGCGACCGCCACACGATTGCCATTCAATGGCCCATCCCCTCCAGTGCGCGGGTGATTCCGCGGGCCGCGGTCTGCAGCGCCATCAGGAACTGGGGGATCTCGCTGGAACCGCGCGGGACCACCACCGTCAGCGCGGCCACGGCGTGTCCGCCGGCGTCGAACACCGGCACCGAGACCCCGGTGGTCTCGGCGTTGATCATCCCGCTCAGCTGGGCGTGGCCACGGGCCCGGGCCTCAGCGAGCTCGCGGCGCAGCTGCGGCTGAGACTCCTGGATTAGCGCCCGGCGCGGGTCCCACCAGCTCTCCACCACGTGGGCCGGGGAGTGGGCCAGCAGCACGTGCCCCATCGAGGTCAGGTGTGCCGGCATGGTGGTCGCCACCTCGGCCGGGTTGACCACCGCACCGTGGCGGGAGAGCCGCTCCACGATCAGCACCCCGTGCTCATCGAGCACCGAGAGCTGGGTGGTCTGCCGGACCACCGCGTTGACGTCATGCATGAACGGCAGCGCGGCGGTGCGCAGAGTGCGGCTGATCGGGGCGCTCTGCGCGATCTCCCAGAGCCGCTGCCCCAGGACCAGCTCGCCGGAGGCTGAGGTGGCGAGCAGGCCGTGGGCCCGCATGGTGCGCACCAGCCGGTACCCGGTGGTCCGCGGCAGCCCGGCGGCGTCGATCAGCTCCCCGGCGGGGAGGCTGGGCCGGGTCTCGAGAGCGCCGAGGATCCGCATCGCGCGATCGAGCACCGCGTCACCGCTGGGCGAGTTTGCCATGGGCCCAAGCCTAGCCGCCGTCTGGACGCGGACCCCCGGTCGTCGCCGGACGGGACCGTCCTGCGCCCTTCGTCCTGCACATCCGGTCTGCGCAGCCGTCCTGCGCAGCCAGCCGTGGAAGTTAGCATGTGAGCCATGGCGAACTCCCCCACCGGCGATTCGGTCCTGGACCGGCTGGACCGGGTGCTCTCGACCTTCTCGGCGGTCGACAGCCTGCTCAGCGCGGCCGAGATCGCCCGGCGCACCGGCCTGCCGCCGGCCACCGCCCACCGACTCTGCCGGGACATGGCCGAGCTGGGCTGGCTGGAGGCGCTGCCGGCGGGATACATGGTCGGCACCCGGCTCTGGGAGATGACCAACCGCTCGGCGCCGACGATGAAGCTCGCCGTGCGCGCCCGGCCCTATCTCTCCGATGTCCACACCGTGATGGGCCAGCACGTGCAGCTCGGGGTGATCGAGGGACACGAGGTGCTCTTCGTGGACCGACTCTCGGCGCGGGAGGCCCCGCGCATCCATGGCGGGGTGGCCGGGCGGCTGCCGCTGCATGTCTCAGCCACCGGGCTCGTGCTGCTGGCACACGCCTCCCCCGAGTTCCGCACGTTCTACCGGGCCCACCACCAAGAGGCCGCCCCCGGGCCGATCATCTCCGAGGATCGGCTGGAGCAGGTCCGGCAGCAGGGCTACTGCGCGCAGACCGGGGTGATCGAGCGTGAGGTCACCGGCGTCGCGGTGCCGATCCGACAGCGCGGACGCAACGTGGTGGCCGCCCTGGGCGTGGTCACCGACGACGACGACGTGGCTCGCCGCCCTGCGCCGTGGGTCCAGATGCTGCAGATCGCCGCCCGGGGCATCCAGCGCGAGATCAGCGGGAAGAGCTGACCAGATCCGCGGCTAGGATCGCATTCAATGGGATTCGTGTGGCGTCGGGCACATCGGCTGAGCAGACTGATCCCACAGGGCCGGTCCGGCGGAAGCGGCAGATGCTCGACCGCAGCGGCCCCTCACGAGGGAGAGACATGACCGAGCACACCACCCGAGTCGACGTCGGCATCGTCGGGGGCGGACCGGCAGGGCTGATGACCGCGCTGCTGCTGAAGCGGCGCGGGATCTCCGCTGCCGTGATCGAGACCCGCACCAAGGACACCATCCACCACACCCAGCGCGCCGGGATCCTCGAGGCCGCCACGGTGAACATGCTCCTCGACGCCGAGGTCGGATCACGGGTGCTCACCGACGGCCATGAACATGAGGGCACGGTGCTCAGCTTCGACGGCGAGCAGCACCGCATCGACTTCCAGGCCCTGGTCGGTCGCTCGGTCTGGCTCTACCCGCAGAACGAGGTCTTCTACGACCTCGCCAATGCCTGGGAGCGCGAGGGCGGGGAGATCCACTGGCAGGTCACCGACACGCAGGTGCACGGCGTGGAGACCTCGGCCCCGCGGATCAGCTTCACCGATGCGTCAGGCCAGGCGCGCAGCATCGAGGCGGATCTGATCGTGGGCTCCGACGGGTCCCGCTCGATGTGTCGCAGGCTGATCCCCGAGGCGGTGCGCACCGATCACTTCATCTCCTATCCCTTCGCCTGGTTCGGGATCCTCTGTGAGGCCCCGCCCACAGCCCCGGAGCTGATCTACGCGAACTCCGAGCTCGGCTTCGCGCTGATCTCCCAGCGCAACGCGAGCGTCCAGCGGATGTACTTCCAGTGCGACCCCGACACCGATCCGGACAGCTGGTCCGAGGACGCGATCTTCGATCACATCCAGGCGGTGCTCGGCACTGAGGGCGGCGTCCAGCTCAAGCGTGGGCCGATCATCGAAAAGACCGTGCTGCCGTTCCGCTCCTATGTCTGCGACCCGCTCAGCCACGGCCGGCTCGTGCTGGCCGGCGACGCCGGGCATACGGTCCCACCGACCGGCGCCAAGGGGCTGAACCTGGCCTTCGCCGATGTGCGGGCTCTGGTTCCTCGGGTCGAGGAGTTCATCACCGAGCTGCGCGCCGGCGGGTCTGACCGGGACACGTCTCACCGCCACGCCTCTGAGCGCGAGGCGACGACCGTGGAGACGCCGGAGGCGCTGCGCCGGTACTCCCGCACCGCGCTGGACCGGGTGTGGAAGGCGCAGAACTTCTCCTATTGGGCGACGAACCTGCTGCACCGTCAGCCCGAGGAGAATCCTTTCACCCACCGCCGCCGGCGCGGCGAGTTCGACGCGATCACCGGCTCGGTGCACGGCCAGGCCTACTTCGCGGACTCCTACACCGGGTGGAGCGACTGAGCGCTCCTCCCCTCATCGGCTGAGCGCCGGTTCCATCGGCGGCCGGACGCCGCGGCGCTCGGCTATCGGGGCTCCAGCCGGATCGCTCCGTCAAGGCGGATGGTCTCCCCGTTGAGCATCGGGTTGGCCACGATCTGCATGACCAGCTGGGCGTAGTCCTCGGGCGCGCCGAGCCGGGCGGGATGCAGCGTCTTGGCACGCAGGGATTCTTTGGCCTCCTCCGGCAGACCCGCCATCATGGGGGTCTCGAAGAGTCCAGGGGCGATCGTCATCACCCGGATCGCGTGGCGGGAGAGCTCCCGCGCCGCCGGAAGCGTCATCGAGGCCACGGCTCCTTTGGAGGCCGCGTAGGCGATCTGTCCGATCTGTCCTTCGAAGGCCGCGACCGAGGCGGTGTTGATCAGCACTCCGCGGTCACCCTGGATGGGCTCGTTGTCCTGCATCGCTGCGGCGGCCTGGGTCATCAGGTTCACGGTGCCTCCCACGTTGATGGCCAGGACCCCCATGAACTGCTCCTGGGACAGCGGACCGCCGCGGCCGAGCAGCTTCCCCGGGGTCGCGACGCCGGCGCAGCTCACGGCCACCCGCAGAGGTCCGCGCGCCACAGCGGCAGCCACGGCCGTCCGACTGGTGGCCGGGTCCGCGATGTCTCCCGGGCAGAACAGAGCGGTGCCGCCGAGGGAGGACACGGCGTCGGCCCGCGCTGTGCTGCCGACGGCATCGGGGAGGTCCACGACCACCACCTGCACCCCGGCGGCGGCGAGCACCTTCGCCGTGGCGAGACCCAGGCCGGATGCTCCCCCGGTCACGATCGCGCTGGCTCCCTGCAGTTCCATCCGGGTCTCCTTCATCGGCCTCAGATAGCGGTCGTAAGGGCGATAGTTGCACATCCAATAACTTGAGCTTAGGCTAGCACACTGAGAGTTGAATCACATGTGAGACCGAGCGGACCAGTGCCTCGCAGGCAGCCCTGAGTCTGATCTCGACGCGAAGGAGTTCGTCCATGACGGATCTGACCCATTTCATCCACGGCGGCCACGTACAGGGCACCTCCGGCCGGAGCCGAGAGATCTTCAACCCGGTCCGCGGCGAGCTCACCGCCCAGGTCCCCCTCGCAAGCTCCGAGGAGGTGACCCGCGCGATCGACTCAGCCCAGGAGGCCTTCGGGGCGTGGTCGGCGATGAACCCGCAGCAGCGCGGACGCATCCTGCTCAGATGGGCGGAGAAGATCAACACCCACCGCGATGAGCTTGCCGAGACGCTCTCCAACGAACACGGCAAGACCTTCGACGACGCCAAGGGGGATATCCAGCGCGGGGTGGAGGTGGTGGAGTTCGGTGCCGGCGCTCCCCACCTGCTCAAGGGAGAGTTCTCCCACGATGCCGCCACCGGGATGGACGTCCACAGCCTGCGCCAGCCCCTGGGGGTCGTCGCCGGCATCACGCCGTTCAACTTCCCCGCCATGATTCCGCTCTGGAAGGCCGGGACCGCCCTGGCCGCGGGCAACACCTTCGTGCTCAAACCCTCCGAGCGCAATCCCTCCGTGCCGCTGCGCCTGGCCGAGCTCGCACTGGAGGCCGGGATGCCGCCCGGCACGCTGAACGTGATCAACGGGGACAAGGAAGCGGTGGACACGCTCATCGAGGACCCCCGGGTCAAGGCCATCGGCTTCGTGGGCTCCACCCCGATCGCCCAGGCCATCTACACCGCGGCCGCAGCCCAGGGAAAGCGCGCACAGTGCTTCGGCGGTGCGAAGAACCACATGGTGATCATGCCCGACGCTGATCTCGACCAGGCCGCCGACGCCCTGATCGGTGCCGGCTACGGCTCCGCGGGCGAGCGGTGCATGGCGATCTCCGTGGCCGTGCCCGTCGGAGAGGCCACGGCGGAGGCGCTGCGCACGAAGCTGCTGGATCGCATCGCCAAGCTCACCGTCGGCCCCTCCCTGGACCCTTCCAGCGATTTCGGCCCGGTGGTCGGCGCGGACGCGAAGGAGCGGATCGAAGGCTATATCGGGCTCGGTGTCGAGGAGGGTGCCGAGCTGGTGGTGGACGGGCGCGGCGTCGTCGTCGAGGGTCACCCGGACGGGTACTGGATCGGCGCCACCCTCTTCGACCACGTCACCCCGTCCATGCGCATCTACAAGGAGGAGATCTTCGGCCCGGTGCTCTGCATCGCGCGCGCCCGGGACTACGAGGAGGCGCTGCGCCTGCCCACAGAGCATGAGTTCGGCAACGGCGTCGCGATCTTCACCCGCGACGGGGACACTGCGCGAGACTTCACCTCCCGAGTGGAGGTGGGCATGGTCGGCGTGAACGTGCCGATCCCGGTGCCCATCGCGTACTACACCTTCGGCGGATGGAAGGCCTCAGGCTTCGGGGACCTCAACCAGCACGGCGTCGATGGGCTGAAGTTCTACTCCAAGACCAAGACGGTCAGCACCCGCTGGCCCTCCGGCACCAAAGAGGGCGCGAGCTTCATCATGCCCGAGGGGAGCTGAACCATGAGCAGCACCAGCAGCACCAGCAGCACCAGCAGTGAAGCATCCGCATACCCCTCCGTGGCGTTCATCGGGCTCGGCAACATGGGGGGCCCGATGGCTGCGAATCTGGTCCAGGCCGGCGTGCAGGTCTATGGCTTCGACCTCAGCGCAGACGCCGTGGAGACGGCCCGGTCCAAGGGCGTCGAGATCCTCACCGATCCGCTCGAGGCGGTGGCGAAGTCTGAGGTGGTGCTGACGATGCTCCCCTCGGGGCGGCACGTGCTTTCGGCCTATCAGGACTCACCCGGGCTGCTCGCAGCCGCCAGGCCGGGCACGATCTTCCTGGACTGCTCCACCATCAACATATCCGAGGCGCAGGAGGCGGCCGAGCTCGCCGAACGTGCCGGCTTCCGCGCCGCCGACGCGCCGGTCTCCGGCGGTGTGGTCGGCGCCGAGGCCGGCAGCCTGGCCTTCATGGCCGGCGGGTCTCGTGAGGTGTTCGAGGAGATCCTCCCGCTGCTGGAGATCATGGGCGGCCGCGTCGTTCACTGTGGCGGCACCGGTCTCGGCCAGGCCGCGAAGCTGTGTAACAACATGATCCTGGGCGTCACCCAGATCGCCGTGGGTGAGGCCTTCGTCCTGGGCGAACGGCTAGGACTGAGCCATCAGGCGCTCTACGACGTGGTGTCCAACGCGTCGGGGCAATGCTGGGCGCTGACCACCAACTGTCCGGTGCCCGGGCCCGTGCCGACCTCCCCTGCCAACCGTGGCTTCACGCCGGGGTTCGCCGGGGCGCTGATGGCCAAGGACCTCACCCTCGCCTCCAACGCGCTGGATGAACAAGGGGTCGATGCGCAGCTGGGGAGACTCGCCGCGGCGATCTTCTCCGAGTTCGCGCAGGGCCCCGGCGAGCGCCAGGACTTCTCTGCCATCATCAACACCATCCGCGAGAACTCCGACGACGCAGGAGCATGAAACATGTCTGAATATCTGACGATCATGGTCGCCAGCGAGGCGCGGGTCGGCACGATCCGGCTGAATCGACCGCAGGCCCTCAACGCGCTGAACACGACGATGATGGACGAGGTCGTGCGCGCGGCCACAGACTTCGACGCCAGCTCCGAGATCGGAGCGATCCTCATCACGGGCTCGGACAAGGCGTTTGCGGCTGGCGCAGACATCAACGAGATGGCCGATCAGGACCACCCGGGAATGTACGCCGCCGACTGGTTCCGCCGCTGGGACGACCTCACACGACTGCGCACACCGATCGTGGCGGCGGTGAACGGCTACGCCCTGGGAGGCGGGTGCGAACTGGCGATGATGGCTGATGTGGTCGTGGCCGGCGCCGGCGCGAAGTTCGGTCAGCCAGAGATCAACCTCGGCGTCATGCCGGGGATGGGCGCCTCGCAGCGGCTGACCCGCGCGGTCGGGAAGGCCAAGGCGATGGACATGATCCTCACCGGGCGACGCATCGACGCCGCGGAGGCCGAGCGCATCGGCCTGGTCTCACGGGTCGTCGCGGATGCGGACACGATCGCCGAGGCCACCGAGGTCGCGGAGCTGATCGCTTCGAAGTCCAAGCCGGCTGCCCAGATGTGCAAAGAGGCCGTGGGCGCGGCCTTCGACACCACGCTGGCCCAGGGACTGCTGTTCGAGCGTCGGATGTTCCACTCGATGTTCTCCCTCGAGGATCAGTCCGAGGGGATGCGCGCGTTCGCCCAGAAGCGGGATCCGGAGTGGAAGCACCGCTGAGCCGGCCGCTCAGGAGGGGAAGTCTCCGGCGCGCTGGCGGAAGTTCGCCAGGATGGTGTTGAGCTCCTCGATCTCCTGCTCCTGAAATCCGGTGCGCTCGAAGAGCTGCTCGTTGAGCGCCTTGGTGGCTTTCTCGACCACATCCTTGCCCTCCGGGGTGAGGACAAGCAGCATCGCACGCCGGTCGGAGTCATGCGGCTCGCGGCGCACCAGCCCCGCGGACTCCAACCGGTCCACGGCATTGGTGATCGACGTCGGATGGACCTGCAGCAGCTTGCTGGCCTTGTTCATCGGCAGCCGCTCTTCCCGGGAGAACCCCAGCAGCGCGAGCACCTCGTACCGCGCGAAGGTGAGCTTGAACGGCTTCAGCACGTCCCTCGCTCGAGCGAGCAGGATCTGCTGAGTGCGCATGATCGCGGTGACCGCCGCGGCAGGGGCGGCCGCGGATGTCCATCCCTGCCGCTCCCAGTTCTTCTGAATCTCGGCGATCGGATCCTTCGCAAGCGGGGGGTGCATGTAGGGAGTCTCCTCTTTAGGGCTCGGACCAGGCATTCTCTGGTTGCACCGGAGTGTATCCGGGAATGGCCGAATGTCGGACGTGCTACAAGGGCAGGGGTCCCGCCGCACACCGGCCCCGTGCTGAGACCGCTGGACTCAACTCCGCCTCAGGCCCAGATCGGCTTCGCGGTACTCCACCCCGAACCCGTCGACGCCCTCACCCGCGGCGGCCCGCTTCTCCTCGGCCTGGCGCAGCTGGACCCGCCGGATCTTCCCCGAGATGGTCTTCGGCAGCTCGGTGAACTCGATGCGGCGGATCCGCTTATAAGGTGCCAGCTTGTTCAGGGCGAACTGCAGGATCTCCGTCGCGGTCGCCTCGTTCGGCTCCCACCCGGAGGCCAGCGTCACATACGCCTTGGGAACCGCCAGTCGCAGCTCATCCGGGGCAGGCACGATGGCCGCCTCCATCACGGCCGGATGCTCGATGAGCACGGATTCCAGCTCGAAGGGCGAGACCTTGTAGTCGCTGGACTTGAAGACGTCATCAGCTCTGCCCACATAGGTGATCACACCGTTCTCGTCTCGGGAGGCGATGTCTCCGGTGTGGTAATACCCATCGCTGAACACCTCGGCGTTCTTCTCCGCGTCGCCGTAATACCCCTTCATCAGACCGACCGGACGCGGATCAAGAGCGAGGCAGATCTCCCCTTCCTCCGCGGCCTTCCCCGACACCGGGTCGATCAGAGCGACGTCGAAGCCCGGAAGGGGCAGTCCCATGGCCCCGAACTTCACTCGGCGTCCTGGCGTGTTGGCGATCTGCAGCGAGGATTCGGTCTGCCCGAAGCCATCACGGATGGTGCACCCCCACGCCCGCTGTACCTGTTCGATGACCTCCGGGTTCAGCGGCTCCCCGGCGGACACGGTGACGCGCGGGGGATTCTTCAGCTGAGCGAGGTCGGCCTTGATGAGCATCCGCCAGACCGTGGGCGGAGCGCAGAAGCTCGTCACCCCGGCGGTGTCCATGCTTCGCATCAGCGCCGCGGCGTCGAACCTGCTGAAGTTGTACAGGAAGATCGTCGCCTCGGCGATCCAGGGGGCGAAGAAGTTCGACCAGGCGTGCTTGGCCCAGCCTGGCGAGGAGACGTTGAGGTGGACGTCACCGGGCTCGAGACCGATCCAGTACAGCGTGGAAAGGTGCCCGACGGGGTAGGAGGTATGCGTATGCTCGACCAGCTTCGGCTTCGACGTCGTGCCAGAGGTGAAGTAGAGCAGCATCGTCTCGTCGGCGCCGGTGCGCACCACCTGCTCCAGCTCCGGGGAGGCGGCATCCGCGTCTGAGAAGGAGTGGACGGTGCGGCCGGGCACCTCGGGGCGGACTGTCGCCTGCCCGTGTGCGTAGACGCCGGGCACGTGGATGAGGGAGTACTCGCCGTGGACCTCGGTGAACTTGAGCAGCGTCTCGGAGTCTCCGACCACCCAGCTCGCTTCGGCGCGGACCACTCGGTCCTGGAGGTCGGCGGGGCCCATCTGTGTGGTGGTGGGGACCAGCACGGCACCGAGCTTGATGGCGCCGAGCATGGTCTCCCAGAGCTCCACCTGGTTCCCGAGGATCAGGATGATCCGGTCTCCGCGCGCGACCCCGATGCCGCTGAGCCAGTTCGCCACCCGGTTGGAAGCTTCGCGCAGCTGCGCGAAGGTGCGGGTGAGCTGTGAACCGTCCTCCTCGAGGATCACCAGCGCGTTCTGTTCAGCGCGCTCAGGGCTCTTCGCCACCTGATCGAACCAGTCGAAGCCGAAGTTGAAGTGTGTGAATCGCGGCCAGACGAACTCTCGGCGCGCGCGCTCCCAATCCTGCTGGGAGCCCACAAGCTGGTCACGAGCTGCCCGGAACTCTTCAGTCACTGTCATTTCTCCACGTCCTCCTCGAGATCTACGTGATGCCGATCACTCTAGAATATACTTGGAAGTCATATAGTTGGTAAAGATTCAGTTTGACGTGCAGTGTCATCGTCGACATGACTGCACGGACCCGGCGCCATCGGACCACAAGGGAGAGCTCGATGATGAAGCAGGCCACACACGACGCCGCAGACCTCATGTCGGCCGGTGAGGATCCCGACCTGATGAACCTGGCCCGTCACCTCGACGACGCGGAGCGAGACCGGCTCGCGCAGATCGAGGAGTACGCCCAGCGCAATATCCGGCGCCAGTGCCTCGCGCCCTGGGAAGAGGGTCGGCTCCCGCTGGAGATCCTCGAGGGGCTCGGCGAGATCGGGCTGGGCGAGCTGCACCTGGACGGATCGTCACCGCTGTTCCGGGGTCTTGCGCATACGGCGCTCGCCCGGGCCGACGTCTCGATCTCCGCGGTGGTGGGCATCCACAACGAACTCATCGTCGGCATGATCGACACCCTGGGCTCCCAGCGGCAGCGGGAGCAGTGGCTCCCAGGCCTGCGCCGGTTCCGGAGCTTCGGAGCCTTCTGCCTGACCGAACCGGACCACGGGTCCGACGTGGCCGGCGGACTGGCCACCTCGGCGACGCTGCGCGGCTCACAGTGGCACATCCAGGGATCCAAGCGCTGGATCGGCATGGGGACCGTGGCCGACGTCGCCCTGGTCTGGGCGCGAGACACCGCCGACGGGGAGGTCAAGGGCTTTCTGGTGCCCACCTCGACCCCGGGATACCAGGCCCGGAAGATCAACAACAAGACCGGCCTGCGGATCATGCCGAACGCCGATATCGAGCTCGATGTCACCGTCGACGAGGACGCCATGCTGCCGGGCGCCACCTCGTTCGCCGCGACGAACCGGGGCCTGCGCAGCTCGCGGGCCTGGGTGGGATGGCAGGCCGTCGGCGCCCAGCAGGCCCTTCTGGACATCGCCCGGACCTATGCGTTGCAGCGGGACCAGTTCGGATCACCGCTGGCCTCGTTTCAGCTCATCCAGGTCGCGCTGGCGAAGGTCGCCGGAAACCTGGCGGTCTCGACCTCGTTCATGGCCGAGCTGACGCGGCTGCAGGCCGACCGCGAGCTGACCATGATGCATGCCTCTCTGGGCAAGGCCACGCTGACCCGGCTGGCCCGCGAGTCGGCAGCTGCCGCACGGGAGATCCTCGGCGGCAACGGAATCCTCAGTGACCATGAGGCGGCCAAGATCGCGGGAGACATCGAGGCGATCTACACCTATGAGGGCTCCCAGGGCATCAATCTGCTGATCGCGGCGCGAGAACTGACCGGAGTCTCCGCCTTCGCTTAGCTCGCAGAAGCAGTGCGGGGCAGGTGTTCAGCCTTCGTATTCGGACCCGATGATCAGGGTGACGAAGCTGGCCTGGTCGTGCTCCTCGACGGTGTCGGCTCCGAAGCTCTCCGCGAGCTCCTCGGCGAGCGCCTGTTCAGCTTCACCGGAACCGGCGGGGTAGACGACGGCGGGAGTCTCGGCACGCGCTTCGAAGTTCCAGCTGCCGTTCCAGACCACGTTGTAGTCGAGCTCCTCGAGCTCGGCGCTCATCGCCGTCTCTCCACCCTCGGCACCCTGGTAGTTCGCGACCTGGACCGGGGTCTCGGTGTCGCTGGCCGGCTGCGGCTCAGTGGGCTCCTCAGCCTCTTCTGCTTCGCCCTCCCCGGCGCCGTCCTCGCCTTCGCCTTCGGCGCCGCCCTCCGTCTCGTCCTCGGTCACCGCAGCGTCCTGGTCCTCGGCGGTGGTCTCAGCGTCGGAGTCGGAGAACGTCGGCACGATAAAGTAGGCGAACGCCCCGACCAGCAGCACGAATCCTGCCAGCAGAGCGATCCAACGCAGGCCGCTGCCGCCGGCGCCGCCGGTTCCGGCTGCGCCTGGAGCCCGGTGCTTGCCGGCCTCCCCCGTCTGATACGGCGGGACGTCGTCGAACTCGTCGTGCGGGTGCTGGCTCATAGGTCCTGTCCTCAAGGTGCGGGGGCGATGCTCGGTGGTGCTGTTCTCGGCGCTGCTCAGCGGCGGGTCGCGCGGGCGCGGTGCCGGGCCTCCCGCTGTCGGCGCAGGCGTTTCACCAGCATCGGGTCGTGGGCAAGTGCCGCCTCCGTGTCGATCAGCCGATTCAGCGCCTGGTAGTACGCCACGGCTGACATCTGGAGTGCCTGCGCGATGGCCTCGTCCTTCGCGCCGGCGTACTTCCACCACTGGCGCTCCAGGTCGAGCATCTTCTTCTCCGGTTCAGTGATCATCTCCCCGTCATCCTACGGCTGAGGGAGGGGCATTGCCGGAATATCGAGCCAGATGAACGCGACGGTGTGTTCAGCGGTCCGAGCTGTCTATGGTGGAGGTGATGACGACTGAACCTGAACTGATCGCCCCCCTGGAATCAGGGTGGGCCCACGCCCTGGCCGGAGAGTCTGCACGCTTCGAGACCGTCCGCGGGGAGCTGACCCGGCGTCGTGAGGCCGGAGAGCAGGTGCTCCCCGCCCCCGAGCTGGTGCTGCGCGGGTTCCGTCAGCCCTTCGACGCGCTGAAGGTGCTGATCCTGGGTCAGGACCCCTATCCGACCCCGGGCCACGCGATCGGCATGTCCTTTGCCGTGGACCCCGAGGTGCGCCCGCTGCCTCGCAGCCTGGGCAATATCTTCACCGAGCTCGAGTCGGACCTCGGGATCCCCAAGAGTCCCCACGGGGATCTCACGGCCTGGGCCGCCCAGGGCGTGTTGATGCTGAACCGGGTGCTGACGGTCGCCGCGGGGGCGCCGGGCTCCCACCGCGGCATCGGCTGGGAGCAGATCACCGAGGCGGCGCTGAGCGCGCTGGTCGATCGGGGCATCCCGCTGGTGTCGATCCTCTGGGGCGCGGACGCGCGCAAGCTGACCCCGCTGCTCGATCAGGGCGCGCATACGGCGGTGATCACCAGCCCGCATCCCTCACCGCTCTCGGCCCGGCGCGGCTTCTTCGGCTCCCGGCCGTTCTCGCAGGCGAATGAGGCGCTGCGTCAGCTCGGCGCAGAACCCGTGGACTGGCAGCTGAACCCTGTCAGTTGAACCCAGGCGGTGGGGCCCAGGCGGTTGAACTCCAGCGTCCCGGTGAGTCGAACTCTCTCAGCCGGGCGGTCGGCTGAGCTTGCTCAGCGGCGGCGGGTGCGTGAGCGTTCGTGGGACTGCAGACCGGCGGTGAGCGGTCGCATCAGCACGTCGCCGAGCACGATTCCGGCGGCGATGGCCATGATGATGATCAGCGCGTTGAACAGCTCGGTGAGCCCTCCCATCATGCCCACGGTGGAAGAGTCCATGGCGATCTGGTACATGCCGCGGAAGAGCATCAGTCCGGGAAGCATGAACATCATCGCGGGCACAGCGACGACCAGCTGAGGCGATCCCATCCGCAGGGCGAGGATCCGGCCCAGCGCACCGACCACCACCGCCCCGAAGACCGGGGTGATGCGTTCGCCCAGACCGATGACCTCGGCGGCGTAGTAGGCACAGAATCCCAGCGCAGAGACGGCGCCGATGGGAAGCAGCATCCGCCAGCTCGCCTGCTCCACGACGGCGGCGGCCATCGCTGCGAGGAAGACCAGCGCGACCAGCACGGCGGGGTGGTAGATCCGCTCCAGGCCGACAGCGACCTCGATCGGCGGGGCGCCGAGGATGTTCGCGATCACCACTGCGGCCATGATGCCGGAGGTCATCCCGGCGAAGGCGATCATCGAGGACATCATGCGACCGGCCGCGGTGATCGGGAATCCGTTGATCCCGTCCTGGATCGCGGAGACGATCCGCGCCGACGGAAGCAGGATCATCAACCCACCGGCCACCACCATGGACGGACGGATCGGCAGATCCATCGCGAACGCGCCCATCGCGAAGGAGGTCGCGACGAACCCACCCGCGGCGAGCCCGAAGTACTCCGGGACCCGCCAGGTGGCCAGCTGCCGGGTGGTCCAGAGCACCAGGATCGTCGCGGCGAAGCCCAGCGAGGCGTCCAGCAGCGGCGCCCCGAGGAAAGAGGCGAAGAAGCTCGCGAAGATCGCGCCGCAGATGGTCACCATCCAGCGCGGGTAGGGCTTGGGCTCTCGAATGATCTCGCGCAGCCGGTCCTCGGCGTCGCCGCGGGTGAGCCGGCCGGCGATGATGTCGGTCACCAGCTGGTGCACGGAGGCGAGCGCCCGGAAGTTGTTCGACCAGGAGCGCACGACGCGCACCCGTGAATATGGGATCTTGCCGTCGGGCGCCCAGTTCAGGCTGATCGACTGGTTGGTGATGTCGGCATCGGTGTTCTTCATCCCGAACGCGGCGGTGACCGCGATGATGGAGGTCTCGACCTCCAGCGCGCCGGCCCCGTAGCGGAACAACGCCTCGCCGAGGTCCAGCACGAAGGCGATCGTGGCCAGCTCGTCGGTCTCCACGTGCTGCTCGGCCTGGTAGGGGTTTTCGAACGGGGTGCCGGCGAGCCGGTCGATGATCGGCACGGTACCGGTCGCGGCGCGCTCGGCCTGCATGATGCGGCGCAGCACCTGCGGAGAGCGCGGCTTGCGATCGAAGACGCTCGGGTCGAACTCGGGGTCACGCCGAGCGGAGCCGCGCAGTCTGTCCTTGAACCAGGAAGCACGCGGCGCCGCGGAGCGCCGCGGCGAGTGGCTCATCGGCGATTGCCGCAGCGGGGCACCCGGGGCGCTGTGCGGCAGGCTGATCAGACCCGAGGATCCCGGTGCTGGCTCCCCGGCGCGCTGGGCCCAGGAGGTCGTGGTCTCCTGCGGTCCGGTCGGGATCTGCGGTCCCAGGGCGTCGGTCTGGTGCCAGTCGCCGGTGACGGGGAAGGCGTAGTGGTCCGTGGGCTCGGTCGTGCCCTGCGGCGCCGCGTAGGACTGCTCGAAGCGGGGGTCTGCCACATACTCGTGCCGAGCGGCGTCGTTCTCATCCTGATCTGCGGCGCGGGCCACCGCCTCCGCGTCGTATTCCTCCCACTCCAGCGCGGCCTCGGCCTCGGCGGAGGCATGCCAGGAGGAGGCGAAGGAGCTGCGCAGCGTCTGCACGAAGCCGGTGGGGGTCTCGTCGAGGACTTCCTGGGTGGAGTGGACCACCGGGATGTGCGTGACATCGGCATTGGGCTCGGTGCGCACCGGGTCGATCGCCTCGGCGACGTATCCCCCAGTGGGGTGCCGTTCAATGTTCTTCGGTGCCATGAACCCTCCTCGCAGGCAACAGAACCACAAAAGGACCCTGGCAGATGCCGGGGCCTTCAAGGGTGTGTGAATGATGGTGCCTGGAGCGCAGGCGAAGAAAGTGGATCTGAATGGACTCGAACCATCGACCTCTCGCGTGTGAGGCGAGCGCTCTAACCAACTGAGCTACAGATCCTGAGGCACCTGCGCGCGGCATTCCGCGTTCACGTGCCTCAGAAGGTTACCACCTGTTCAGACTCAGGACGAAACCGAGGCAAGCGCCTCCTGGATGGGGGTCTCGCCGTCGAGGAAGTTCACCGTGGCGCGCACGGCGGAGCCGCTGCGCAGGGTCTCGGTGATGACCTCCGCGACGTTCTCCCGGGAGGTGTCCACGGAGGTTTTCTCACTGGACATGACCTCGCCGGCGGTGGCCGGGTCCAGAACGGTGATCTTCTCGCTGGCCGGCTCCAGGGTCAGCGAACCGGGGCCCAGGATGGTGTAGTCCAGGCTGGTGCCGCGCAGGTGCTTGTCGGCCTGGTGCTTCGCCAGCGCGTAGGGGTAGAACGAGCTCTTCGGGTCCACAGTGTCGATGTCGGTCTCGCTGCGTGCGTAGGAGACCATCACGTAGCGAGACACGCCGGCCTCGACGGCGGCGTCCATGCTGCGCACTGCGGCCTCGTGGTCCACGGCCTTGGTGCGGGCGGGGTTCCCGCCGCCGGCGCCGGCGGAGAAGACCACGGCGTGTGCGCCGGTGAAGGCCTCAACCAGCTCTGCCGAGCCCGCGGACTCGATGTCCAGGACGCGCGGGGTCGCGCCGGCGTCGGTGATGTCCTGGGCCTGGTCGGGGTCCCGGATCAGGGAATCGACGCTGAAGCCTGCGGCGACCAGCTTCGGTGCTGCCAGCAGTGCGATCTTGCCGTGGCCGCCGATGATGACGACGCGCTGAGATTCAGCCATGATGTTCTCCTTCGCGAGCAGGGATTGCCTCCTCGAATGGGGGTCCGCCGGATGTACATGCTCCCGACGGTTCACTCCTCATAACGTCTGAACGCCTGCACTATTCCTTAGACTGTGGAGCGTGCCAGCCCCTTCCCTGCCTGCGAGCATCTCTGCGCCCGTTCCGCTGCGACGATCCCCCGCCCTGCGGATGGGACTCTCCATCGCTGCGGCGATCTCGCTCTACGGGGTCTCCTTCGGGGCGCTCTCCGCTGCCGCCGGGATGAGCCTGTGGCAGACAGTGGCACTCTCGGCGCTGCTCTTCAGCGGAGCCTCCCAGTTCGCCTTCATCGGCATCCTGGCCTCGGGCGGCACCGGTGTCGCCGCACTGGGGGCGGCCACGCTGCTGAGCGGACGCAACACGATCTATGCGGTGCAAATGAAGGCGCTGCTGAATCCTCGGGGGTTCAGACGCCTCGCGGCCGCTCAGGTGACCATCGATGAGTCCGCGGCGGTGGCGATGTCCGCCCCGGACCCGGTGGAGCAGCGGCGCGGCTTCTGGGGCGCGGGCATCGCCTGCTACCTCTTCTGGAACCTGGCCACGGTGCTCGGTGCGCTGCTGGGCGACGTGATCGCCGAACCGGAGGCGCTGGGGCTCGACGGCGCCGTCGTCGCTGCGTTCCTGGGTCTGCTCTGGCCGCGGCTGAAGTCGCTGGACGCCTGGGCGCTGGCGGTGCTGGCCGCGCTGGTCACCACGATCACGATGCCGCTGCTGGCCCCTGGGATCCCGGTGCTCGCTGCCGCCGTCGTCGCCGTGGTCTGGGGACTCGTGTTCAAGCAGGCTCGCGCATGAGCCTGTGGTTCTGGGTGCTGGCGGCCTGCGCGGCGGTCTACGCCACCAAGCTGCTGGGCTATCTGGTCCCGCAGAGCTGGCTGAAGCATCCCGCCGTGGGGCGGGTCTCGGCCATGCTCACGATCGGGCTGCTCGCCGCCCTGGTGGCGATGAACACCTTCTCGGCCGAGCAGTCGGTGACCATAGACGCCCGGCTCGGCGCGCTGCTGGCGGCCGCGGTGGCGCTGATGCTGCGCGCACCGTTCATCCTGGTGGTGCTCACCGGAGCAGCTGCCGCGGCGGGGATCCGCGCCCTGGGCTGACGCGACCGCTGGCACTGGGGTGACCCGGGCGTCGGTGCAGGGCGCGCCCGGTGCTGGTGCTAATGCCGAGCTGGCGCGGTGGCCGCGACCTCCACACAGCGAGCCCCGAACCTCCTGCGGAGGCAGGTAGTGCGGGGCTCGCTGTCTATGGCTCGCTGTGTACGGCCCACGGAGGGCCGAACTGATCACGTCCGGGGCAGATTCAGGCCTTGGTGCCCGACCCTGCCTGCGCGCGATCCTCGATGTCCGTGCCACCAAGCTCGGAGTCGGCAAGGTCAGCGTTGGCGCGGTCGGAGTCGGCGTGCTCGGAGTCGGGAAGAGCGACGTCTCCGCCCGCGCTGACATCACCCTCGGCACCCTCAGCCTCGGGAGCAGGGGTGGCCCGCAGCGTCGTGGCGAGGATCAGCGTGCCCACGCTGAGTCCGGCGGCGAGCCGGAACGCGACCTTGAAGCCCTCGATGGCGGCGTCGTCGGGGTTCATCCCCGAGTTCACTGCGGCGGCGGTGCCCAGGCCGACGGCGGCCACCAGCGCGGCGGTGCCGATGGCGGCGGCCAGCTGCTGCAGCGTGTTCAGCGCCGCGGTGCCGTGGGAGTACAGCGCCTTGGGCAGGGGATTCAGTGCCGTGGTGAAGGCCGGGGTGAACAGCAGCGCCAGCCCGGAGGAGAGCAGCAGATGCAGGCCGAGCACCAGCGGCACCGGCGTGGTCGCGGTGAGCAGGCTCATGCAGAACAGCGCGATGATCAGGATCGAGGCACCGGGGATCACCAGCGGCTTCGGTCCGACGCGGTCGTAGAGGCGTCCCACGAAGGGAGCCATCAGCGCCATCAGCAGCCCGCCGGGGAGCATGATCAGGCCGGTCTGCAGCGTGTCCAGGCCGCGGATCGTCTGCAGGAACAGCGGCAGCAGGATCAGCGCGCCGAACAGCGCGATCATCATCAGCAGCATCATGCCCAGGGCGCGGGTGTACATGGTGAACGCGAAGGGCTTCAGGTTCAGCAGCGCTGAGTCGGTCTTCTGCAGCTTCACCTGCAGCAGCGCGAAGGCGACCAGGCAGATCACGCCGAGGATCAGCACGCCGATGGCGACCGGGTCCACGCTCGGGGCACTGTCGGCGGAGACGTCCTCGGTGCCGTGTCCACCGCCGATCTGGCTGATGCCGTACACGACGCCGCCGAACCCTGGGACTGCCAGCAGCAGCGAGGGGATCGAGAGCCGCTTGCCGACCGTGCCGGGGTCCTTGTTCAGCCGAGGACGGCCCAGGAACAGGGCGATGACCGCGATGGGCAGGATCACCAGGAAGAGCCAGCGCCAGTCGGCGAGGTGCAGGATCAAGCCCGAGAGCGCGGGTCCGGTGGCAGGGGCCACCGAGATTACGATCGAGATGTTGCCCATGACCACCCCGCGGCGGTGCAGCGGAACCAGCGTGAGCACGGTGGTCATCATCAGCGGCAGCATGATCGCGGTGCCGCTGGCCTGGACCACGCGTCCCGCGAGCAGGACCTCGAAGCCGGGGGCGGCGGCCGCGAGGGCGGTGCCGAGGATGAACAGGCCCATGGCCGCGGTGAAGACCGCGCGCAGGCTGTAGCGCTGCATCAGGAAGCCGGTGATCGGAATCACGGTCGCCAGGGTGAGCATGAAGGCTGTGGTGAGCCACTGGATGGTCGGCTCGGAGACCTGGAACTCCTCCATCAGCGGCTGCAGAGCCACGTTCATCAGGGTCTCGTTGAGGATCATCACGAAGGTGGAGACCAGCAGCGCGCCGATGGTGAGCTTGTCCGCCGAGGGCAGCCGTCCGTCGTCGGGAGTGCGGGCCGGGCGAGCGCCGCGCGACGTCGCCTGCGGCGGGAGGGTATTGGGTGAAGCGGGCACAGATCCTCCAAAAGAACACGAAAGAACCCCAGAGCGGTCCACCGCTGGGGTGATACCACTCTGGGGTTGAGAGAGCCCCCTGCCGGGTTCGAACCGACGACCTGCTGTTTACAAGACAGCTGCTCTACCAGCTGAGCTAAGGAGGCAAGGCGCCCTGCCAGGCAGGGCGCCAGTCATCGATGGTATCAGTTCCTCAACATCAGCCCTCGGCCTGGTATTCCTCGATGTGCTCTTCGACCAGTTCACGGAACGGGCGCTCCGAGTCGGCCCAGGAGACTTCGTCGACGTAGACACTCGGGGTGCCTTCGATGCCGGCGGCCTGAGCGTGGCGGGTGGTGTAGCTGGCGAAGGCCCGGTAGGTGCCGTCCTCGATGCACTCCCCGATGTCGGCGCTGTAGGTCTCGCTGGCCAGCTGGGTGAGCTGATCGTTGGACATCTCATCGTTGGTGACCCGGTTCGCGGTCACCTGGGCGACGTATGAGCTGTAGTTCTCCGGGGACTCCTCGGCCATGCAGGCGAAGGAGTTCGCCGCGCGTGCCGGATAGTTCGTGGAGGAGGAGAGGTAGGAGACCGAGCGGTACTCCAGCGTGATGAGTCCCTCATCGAGCCATTCATCCATCTGCGCCGAGTGCTCAGCCTCGAAGTTCGCGCAGTGGATGCAGTAGGCGTCGGAGTAGATGATGATGTGCGGGACCTCACCGGCTTCGCGCTCCGCCACGCCGGGAGGCATCTCGGAGTCGGGGTCCTCGATGTCGGAGGCGTCGATCTGGCCGAGCTCGTCGCCCTCGGCCAGCTCGGTGGAGGAGGTCAGCACGAAGCCGCCCTGCTCGTTGGCAGCCGCCGGGGCCGGGCCCTCGCTGGGTGCTGCACCGGAGTCATCACGGTTGACCACGAAGAGCACCAGCCCCACGATGACGGCGAGCGCCACCACGACGACGCCGACGCGCAGCAGCACGGAGGTGCGCTTCTGCTTGCGCTCCTGCTCCTGCTGCATCTTGCGGGCCTGTTCGCGCGCGTTCGCGCTGCGGGTGGATTCTGAGCTGCGAGCCATGGTGTTCTCCGGTGACTGATGTGGATCATGTCCGTACTGATGCCTCGGACGATGATCGCTGTGGGGCTGTGGTCGTGATCTTGCCGTGATCGGGATCCGGCAGTGCTCAAGATACAGGGTCAGGCTAGGCCGGATCACCAGGGTATAGGCTCATGACGACGGCACCGCTGTCGCCAGGGGGTGTCTGCAGCTACGCATGGAAGGTGTGTCACGTGCCAGAGAATACCGAGAATGGCAACGGCTATGACTTCGTGGTGGTGGCCAACCGTCTGGCCGTCAACCACGTCACGAATGAGGACGGGACCACCGGCTGGGAGCGATCCCCGGGCGGCCTGGTCACCGCACTCGCACCCCTGATGGAAAGCTCCGAGGGCGCCTGGGTCGGATGGCACGGCGCCGCCGACGACGTCCTGGAGCCCTTCGACCACGGCGACATGCACCTGGTCCCGGTCCCGCTGAGCGGGGACGACATCGAGGATTATTACGAAGGATTCTCCAACGGCACGCTCTGGCCGCTCTACCACGACGTCATTGCGCGCCCGGACTTCCACCGGCACTGGTTCGAGGCCTACCGACGGGTTAACCAGCGCTTCGCCGAGCACACAGCGCAGGTCGCCGCGCACAAAGCCACCGTCTGGGTCCAGGACTACCAGCTGCAGCTGGTGCCCGCGATGCTGCGCGACCTCCGCCCGGATCTGACCATCGGCTTCTTCAACCACATCCCGTTCCCTCCCCCGGGTCTCTTCGCCCAGCTTCCCTGGCGCCACTCGGTGCTGCGCGGACTGCTCGGCGCCGACCTGATCGGCTTCCAGCGCGCGTCCGACGCCTCGAACTTCCGCCGGGCGGTGCATAACCGGATGGGCTACTACGTGGAGGACGAGATGATCCACGTGCCCCTGCATACCAACGCCCCAGACCATGGCTCCCCGCTGGCCGGCTTCAACGCCGATGCCGACCGCGGGACCGCGGTGCGGGTCAGCACCGCCCCTCCCGCCGGGATGGCCCGCCTGGTGGAGGCCAAAGAGTTCCCGATCTCCATCGACACCGCCACCATCACCGCGCTGGCCCAGCGTGACGACATCATCACCCGCTCCCAGAAGATCCGCGAGGAGCTGGGCAACCCGGAGACGGTGCTGCTCGGAGTGGACCGCCTGGACTACACCAAGGGCATCCGGCACCGGATGAAGGCCTACGAGGAGCTGCTGCAGAACGGGTCGCTGAGCGTGGGCCAGGTCTGTCTGGTCCAGGTCGCGAGCCCCTCCCGTGAGGGAGTCGAGAGCTACCGGCTGCTCAAGGAGGAGATCGAACAGACCGTGGGCCGGATCAGCGGCGAGTACGACACGCTCTCCCACCCGGCGATCCGCTACCTGCACCACTCCTACCCGATCGAGGAGATGGTGGCCCTCTACATGGCCGCCGACGTCATGCTGGTGACCGCGCTGCGCGACGGCATGAACCTGGTGGCCAAGGAGTACGTGGCAGCCCGGCGCGGCGACGACGGCGTCCTGGTGCTCTCCGAGTTCACCGGGGCCGCCGATCAGCTGCGCCAGGCGCTCTTGATCAACCCCCACGATGTGGATGAGCTCAAGGCCGCCATCCTGCGCGCCACCACCATGGACAGCGACGATGCCAGCGCGCGGATGGAGAATCTGCGCCGCCAGGTGGTCCACCACGACGTCCGACGCTGGGCCACCGACTTCCTCGACCGGCTGGGCGAGCTCACCGGCTCCCCGAGCGTGAAGGGCTGACCATGGCGGAGTCACGTGAGACGGATGAGGCCCTGCGCAGTGCGCTGGAGCGCTTCGCCGACCAGCCCAAGATCCTCATCGCCCTGGACTTCGACGGATGCGTCGCGGAGCTGGTCTCCGACGCCGCCGAAGCCCGTCCGGTCCCGGAGAACGCCGAGGCCATCGCCGCCCTGGCAGACCTCGACGGAGTCGACGTCGCCTATGTCTCGGGGCGTTCCCTGGAATCCCTGCGCGAGCTGGCGCAGCCGCCCCAGGGGGTCCTGCTCGTCGGCTCCCACGGCGCGGAGAAGGATCTCGGCGAGGACTCCCCCGGGTTGGAGCTGAACACCACCGAGACCATGGCGCGCGGACAGATCATCTCCACCCTCGAAGAGGTGGCCGCCGACGCCGAGGGCGCCTGGGTCGAGCACAAGCCCGCCGGCGCGGCGCTGCATGTGCGCAACGTCGCCGGTGACGAGCTGGGCGAGCAGGTCCTCGAGCACGGGCGGGCGGCGCTGTCGCTGGTCGACGGCGCCTATCTGAAGAACGGCAAGAAGGTGCTGGAGTCCGTCGTGGTGCTCGCCACCAAGGGCGAGGGGATCACCGATCTGCGGGAGCACACCTCCCCGGACGCGGTGCTTTTCGCCGGAGACGACGTCACCGATGAACACGGCTTCGCGGTCCTCGACGGTGAGGACATCGGCATCAAGGTGGGCGACGGCGAGACCGCCGCCGGCCACCGGATCGCAGAGCCGAAGGACCTCGCCGGCGTGCTGCGCCTCATCGCACAGCGCCGCAGCGCCTCCCGCTCGGACACCCGCCCGACCCCGTAAGGACTGCCCATGACGACCATCCCCGGTCTCGGACTCACCGCCTCAGGCACCATTCCGCAGGAGCTGCTGGACCTCCCCTGGCACCTGCCGCTGGAGGACTGGCCCGAACACGTCATCGCCGCGCTCCCCCGCGGCATCTCCCGGCATATCGTGCGCTTCGCCTACCTGGGCGGATCGGTGATCGCCGTGAAGGAAACCTCCGAGCGGGCGGCTCGGCACGAGTATCGGATGCTTCGCCAGCTGGGCAAGCTCGGAGCCCCGTGTGTGAAGCCGGTGGCCGAGGTCACCGGTCGCACCACTCCGGAGGGTGAGGAGCTCTCCCCCGCCCTGGTCACCCGGCACCTGCGCTTCTCGCTGCCCTACCGTGCTGTGTTCAACCAGATGATGCGCAAGGAGACGCTGCTGCGGCTGATCCACGCGCAGGCGCTGCTGATGGTGGAGCTGCACCTGATCGGTTTCTACTGGGGCGACGTCTCGCTGTCCAACACGCTCTTCCGGCGCGACGCCGGCGCCTTCGCCGCCTACCTCGTCGACGCCGAGACCGGGGAGATCCACCCGAAGCTCTCCACCGGGCAGCGCGAGTACGACCTCGACGTGGCGCAGGTGAACATCGCCGGGGAGCTGATGGACCTCATGGAGGGCGGCATGGTCGATGAGGACGTGGACCCGATCGCCACCTCGCACCAGTTCATCGACGCCTACCGCGGACTCTGGCAGGAGCTCACCGGGGACACCGCGTTCAACCCGGACCAGCGGTGGCTCATCGAGGAGCGGATCCGACGGCTCAACGAGCTCGGCTTCGACGTCGAGGAGTACGACATCCGCACCATGCGCGAGGACTCCAAGCTGCTGCTGCGCCCCAAGGTGGTCGACCCCGGCCACCACCAGCGCCGGCTGATGAACCTGACCGGCCTCGACGTGCAGGAGAATCAGGCACGGCGGCTGCTCGGCGCGATCGACGCCTACCGGGCGCAGTCCGATCCGCACGGCGATGAGGCGGTGGCGGCGCACATGTGGACCCAGCAGGTATTCCAGCCGCTGATCTCCGAGATCCCCAAGGAGCTGCGCAACAAGCTCGAACCGGCCGAGATCATGCACCAGCTCATCGATCACCGGTGGCGGCTCTCCGAGCGGGAGCACCGTGACATCAGCCTGGAGGAGTCGCTGCCCTCCTTCATCGACGAGGAGCTCAAGGGGCTGCGCGATGAGGCCACCCTGATGATCGATCCTCCCGGCGATGTGATCGATCAGCTCAACCGCGGCGAGGGCTGAGCCGGCTCATCCGGCGACCGATCTCCACTGCGGTGCGGCGCATCAGCGGCACCGCATGCCGGACGAACCCGTCATGCATCCGACCGGTGGGCCCGGAGACCGAGAGCCCCATGGGCGAGGGCCCATGCGGGACGACGACGGCGAGGCAGCGCACCCCCATCTCCTGCTCCTCGTCGTCCAGGGCGTAGCCCTGGGCGGCGATCCGGGGCAGCTGATCCAACAGCGCCTTAGGACTGGTCAGGGTCTTCTCGGTCAGCGAGGGCATGCCGGTGGCCGTGAGGATCTCCCGCACCCGTACCGGATCCATCCCAGCCAGCAGCACCTTGCCCACTCCGGTGGAGTGCAGGTGCGCTCGGCGACCGACCTCGGTGAACATCCGCATCGTGTGCGGGGAGGGGACCTGCCCGATGTAGACGATCATCTCCGACTCCATGGCCGCCAGGTTCACGCTCTCTCCCAGCTCGGCCACCAGGGCCTGCATCTGCGGCACGGCGGGTCCGCCGAGCTGCCGGGTGGCAGACTCCCCCAGCGGCACGAGGTTCGCGCCCAGCGCGTAGCGTCGGTCACTGAGCTGATGCACCATCCCGAGGCCGATGAGGGTGTGCAGCAGCCGGTGCACGGTGGGCCCGGCGAGGCCGGTCGCGGTCTTCAGCTCCCCGGCCGTCGCGGACCCGCCGAGCCCGGCGAGCACGTTGAGCAGGCTGAAGGCACGCTCCACCACCTGCACCCGGGGTGAGTCCGCATCGTGGACCTTGGCTTCCATGATGCGAACTCTATGCCAAGAATGGTGTGAGCGAGAGCACCCGCGGCGCCGTCGTGCATCAGCCCCGCACTTTTCGGCGTCAGGGTGTTTCCCAGCGGCACAGTTTTCGTCACTGCAAAGGAGCAGCGCATGAGCATCACCGTCCACGCCCCCTATGAGGTCCCGGGCACCGAGGAGATCCTCACCGACGAGGCCTTGGCGTTCCTGGAAGAGCTGCACACCCGGTTCGCCGGCACCCGCAACGAGCTGCTCGAGGACCGTCGCACCGCACAGGCCCACGCTGCAAGCACCGGCACCGTGGACTTCCCCGACGAGACCGCGCAGGTGCGGGACTCGGACTGGACCGTCGCCGAGCATCCGGCCGCGCTGCAGGACAGGCGGGTGGAGATCACCGGTCCGGCGGCCCCGGCCAAGATGGCCATCAACGCGCTGAACTCGGGCGCGAAGGTCTGGCTCGCCTGTCTCGAAGATGCGCTGGCGCCGAACTGGTTCAACGTGATCGACGCCCAGCGCAACCTCGCCGGCGCCGCCTCCGGGACCCTCGAGTTCACCTCCCCGGAGGGCAAGCAGTACCGGCTCCGCGATGACGTGGAGACACCGACCGTCGTCGTGCGCCCGCGCGGCTGGCACCTGCCGGAGAAGCACCTCCAGCTCAACGGGACGCCCGCCGTCGCTTCGCTGGTCGACTTCGGCCTGCACTTCTTCCACAACGCAAAGACGCTCACCGAACAGGGCCGCGGACCCTTCTACTACCTGGCCAAGCTGGAGCACTACAAGGAGGCCCGACTCTGGGACGAGGTCTTCAGCTTCGCCGAGGAGAAGCTCGGCATCCCCCATGGCACCGTGCGCGCCACGGTCCTGATCGAGACGCTGCCCGCCGCGTTCCACATGGAGGAGATCCTCTACGAGCTGCGCGATCATGCCTCCGGGCTCAACGCCGGACGCTGGGACTACCTGTTCTCGCTGATCAAGTACTTCCGCGCCTCGGGCGATAAGTTCGTCCTGCCGGACCGGGCCCAGGTGTCCATGACTCAGCCGTTCATGCGCGCCTACACCGAGCTGCTGGTCAAGACCTGCCATAAGCGAGGCGCCTTCGCCATGGGTGGGATGGCGGCCTTCATCCCGAACCGGCGCGAGCCGGAGGTCACGGCCAAGGCCATCGAGAAGGTCCGCGACGACAAGTCCCGTGAAGCGGCTGACGGATTCGACGGCTCCTGGGTCGCACACCCGGATCTGGTCGAGCTCTGCAGCGAGGAGTTCTCCGCCGTGTTGAAGGACCAGCCGAACCAGCTCTCTCGCCAGCGCGAGGACGTGACGGTCTCTGCCACCGATCTGCTCGACGTCGCCGCAGCGGAGGGAGACGTCACCGAGGCCGGCGTGCGGATGAACCTCTACGTCGCGGTCTACTACACCGCCATCTGGCTCTCCGGCAACGGTGCCGTGGCGATCCATAACCTGATGGAGGACGCCGCGACCGCGGAGATCTCTCGCTCGCAGGTCTGGCAACAGATCCACAATGCCACGGTCACCGCAGATACCGGAGCGACTGTGACCAACGACCTGGTTTCGACGCTGCTCGACGAAGAGGTGGAGCGACTACGGGGCGAGATCGCGGATCCCGAGACGTTCTCGAAGTTCTTCGAGCCTGCTGCTGGGATCGTGCGCGCACTGGTGCTGGACGAGGAATACATCGACTTCCTCACCCTGCCTGCCTATGAGCTCATGCCCTGACTCCACCGATCAGGGCAGTAGTGGCTGTCGGGTCTTGGCTATTCAGGCATCTCTGGCGAATAGCCGGTGCAGGCCATGGAGGTAGATACGCTCAGCCGCCATGGCCTGCGGCGTGTCCAGGATCGAACGCGGAGGCTGCTCGTCTGTGGGCTCGGTGCGCTCCAGCAGCGACTGGTTCTGCTCGGTGGCCACAGCGCCCAGCGCGAACCGCATCACGACCGCGGTGGCGTCTTGAGCCTCCTGCTCCGGCCACCCTGCCGCGGCGAGCTTTTCAGGAAGCAGCTGGGCTGGGGGAAGGCTCGCATCCAGGGCATAGGCAAGCAGCAACAGGTCTCCCACATCACGCATCGGGAGCACGAGCTCGCGGAACCGGCGCATCAGGTGCAGCGCGTCTCCAGGCTCTGCGCGCAGCGGAGCCAGGATCTCATGGGCCACGGTGCGCAGCAGCTCCTGCTTGCTGGGCACGTGATAGTAGAGCGCCCCCGGGGCCACGTCGAGCTCCTTGGCGAGACGCCGCATCGAGACATCCTGAAGGCCGTACTGGACCAGCAGCGACCGCGCCGTCGCGGTGATCAGCTCCAGGGAGAGTGCCAAGGGTGTCCGTTCCTCAGGGGGGGGTCAGGGGCAGAACGGCAGACGAGTCAGCGTCTGGGGCGCTCGGGGTGAGACCGAGACTCCTATAGGCCGTTGTCGCGGAAGAGCTTCTCATCGGGGTCTGTCATGGACTCTTCAATCAGCCACCGGTTGGTCTGCAGCGCCTGGAGGTTTTTGGAGACCAGGGTGTCTCGGGTCTTGGCGACTCCCTCGGCCAGCAGACCGATCTGCGCCTTGAACTCGGCGGCGTGGCGCGGCTTCTCACTGTCGGGCAGGGCCAGGAAGAGCTCCAGGGTACGGGGGAGGTGCCGTTGGATCGTCCTGTTCACGGCGTCAAGATGGTCGGGGTAGCGGGAGAGCACGTCCCAGCGCTCCACGATCTCTTCGAGTCCCACGACCATCATCCGCAGCTGGCCCTGGGTGGAGGGCGGCAGCTGGGCTGAGCGGGTTCGCACAGTGGCACTGATCGCGGCCAGTTCGGTCCGCAGCCGCTCCTGATCGTCATCGAGCTGTTCAGACCTGCGCAGCTGACTCTGTGTCTGACCCGCGATCACGCCGTAGGTCCCGGCGGCAGCAGCACCACCGACCATGACACCGGCCAGCAGCGCCCAGAGGTTTGGCAGCATCACGAGCAGCATCAGACCGAAACCCAACAGGAAGGCAAGCATGGGCAGGGCGATATGCGTGCGGCGCTGGGCGTCGGTGCCCTGGTGTTCGCCGCGCGAGAGTTCAGAGCCGATGACGACCTCCTGCTCATGCTGCTTAAGTATCTCCACAGGATACCCGCGCTGGTGGACAGACTCTGGACAAGGGGTCACTCATAGGTTGAACCCTGAGCCGACCACACTGAGGAGGCACCTTCTGAAAGACCGCGCGTCGTTCCCGTGTGCCCCTCACAGGTGTCTACTGTGGGGGCATGAATGATGCGGACTTCATCTGGCACCGAGCACTTGACTACGATCAGAAGCTGACGGCCCCCGGAGACCGTGCGCTGCGCGATGTACTGACCTTTGACGGGACCGCCAGCAATGGCGGTCTGCTAAACGCCGTCGAGTCCTTCTCGGAGGATCCCGAGTTCCCGCTGGAACGGGTCATCGAGGGATTCCAGTACTTCGCGATGGAGAGGACCGCAATCCTCGTGTCCAGCTGCGCAGCACGTCGGCGCTCCGCTGTGGATCGCGAGCTGGAGTCCATCGAGATCGAATTCGACCCTCAGTACCCGGTGGCAGGAGAGGACCTATCAGTCGCCCTGGAGGCCCAGCTGTCGACAGCGCCCCAGGCTTTTCAGGCACGGCAGTGATCGGGCCTGAACTTCTGCGGGCACGACAAAGGGCCGCTGGCCTACGTGATGTAGGTCAACGGCCCTGAGTGTCTTTGGTCGGGGTGACAGGATTTGAACCTGCGACCTCGTCGTCCCGAACGACGCGCGCTACCAAGCTGCGCCACACCCCGTAGTTCCGAGTGGAAGGAGACCAAAAGTTCCTCCACACAGACGTTCATCCTATCCAGCAATGAGCTCCCCAGGCAAAACCTGTGAAAGC
>NZ_JBIMEY010000004.1:0-255148 GCF_051262655.1 Nesterenkonia maliinae
GGAACATCTCTGATACTCCACACATTTCGAGAGTGAGGCGGGAGCACCGCATGGCGAATGCACCCCTGCACATCATCACCCTGGTCAAATGGGTCCCCGATGCCCAGCTCGAGCGCCGGTACAACGCCGAGGGGCGCATCGACCGCTCCGAGGGCGTGCTGAGCGAACTGGACGAGTACCCGCTGGAGGCCGCGTTGCAGCTGCGCGAGGCCGCGCAGGACCGGGAGGTGCGGGTCACCGCGCTGACCATGGGTCCCGCCGGATCCAGCACCGCCGTGAAGAAGGCCCTGCAGATCGGCGCCGACGACGCCTACCAGCTCACCGATGAGGCCCTCATCGGCGCCGATATCTGGGCCAGCTCAGTGGCGCTGAAGGCCGCCGTCGAGGCCGTGGCCGGCGCCAGCGAGTTCGACTCCGGCGAGCCGGAGTACCTGGTGCTCACCGGCATGGCCTCCGAGGAGGGGGAGTCCGGCGCGATCCCCGCCCAGCTGGCCGAACGCCTCGGCGCCCACGTGGTCACCTACGCCACCGGCCTCGAGCTCGAGCCCGAGCGTCTGGTGGTCACCCGCTCCGGCGGCACCGAGTCGCAGAAGGTCGCGGTCCGCATGCCTGCCGTCGTCTCGGTCACCGACCAGGCCAACGACCCGCGCTACCCCAACTTCAAGGCCATCATGGCGGCGAAGAAGAAGCCGCTGACCCGCTTCAGCCTCGCCGACCTCGGGCTGCGCGCCGAAGAGGTCACCGCGAAGGTCCGCGTGCTGACCACCACCGCACGCCCACCGCGCACCGCGGGAGAGATCATCACCGACGAAGGGGACGCCGGTCTGAAGATCGTCGAATTCCTGGCGAAGGAGCGTCTGCTGTGAGCAATGCCCTGGTCTTTTTCGATGTGCTCGGCGAGGCGCTGAGCCCCTCCCAGCGTGAGCTGATCGCCCAGGCGCAGTCCCTGGGCGAGGTCCACGTCGCCATCGGCGCCTACCAGGGGGACCCCACCCCGGCACTGGCGATCAGCGGGATCGGGGAGGTCTACCTCGCCGAGACCAGCCTGCCCGCCCCCGAGGTAGCCGTGGTGGACCTGCTCGAGACCGCCGTCGCCGAATGCGACGCCGGGATCATCCTGGGCTCCGCCACCGCGGACATCACCGACGCCCTGGCCCGGCTCGCCGTGCGGCTCGACACCGGGATCATCTGCGGCATCGCGGCGCTCAACGGTGAACTCGTCGCCACGAAGTCCGAGCTGGCCGGCTCCTACACGACCATGTCGCAGCTGATCCCCGCCCCGGGTCGGCCGCTGGTCGCGACCTTCAAGCCGAACAACCTCGACCCGGAGCGGGTCGACGAGCTCCTGGAGACAGGCGATGCGCCCGACGGCACTGTGCTGCCGGTGCGCCCCTCCGTGGGCGGGGTCGAGATCCTCGAGCGCACCGCGCTGGAGGTCTCCGCCCGACCAGCACTGGCCGAGGCGCGCGTCGTCGTCGCCGGCGGCCGCGGTGTGGAGGGCGACTTCACCCCGCTGGAGGAGCTCGCGGACGAGCTCGGCGCCGGACTGGGCGCCTCCCGGGCGGCCACCGACGCCGGCTGGATCGAACACGCCGCCCAGGTGGGCCAGACCGGGGTCACCGTCTCCCCGCAGCTCTACATCTCCGCCGGCATCTCGGGTGCGATCCAGCAGCGCGCCGGCATGCAGACCGCCGGGACCATCGTGGCGATCAACAAGGACGAGGATGCTCCGGTCTTCGAGATCGCCGACTTCGGCGTGGTGGGGGACCTGCACGAGGTCATCCCACAGATGATCGAGGAGCTGCGCCGACGCAAGGGGTGACCCTGTCCGCGCGACCCGCCCCAGAACAGGCTCTCCCACCCGAGAGTCGACACGCCCACCACACTCGGAGCACAGACATGTCTCACCCCACCAAGGCCCGCTTCGGGCTGGGTCCCGCCCTGCTGTTCTGCCCGGCCAGCCGGCCCGAGCTCTTCGCCAAGGCTGCCGCCGTGGCCGACGCGGTGATCATCGACCTCGAGGACGCGGTGGTCTCCGGGGAGAAGGAGATCGCCCGCAACAATATGGTGCAGGCACTGAACTGGGGCGAGGAGTCCATGGACCCCGCGCGCACCCTGGTGCGGGTCAACGCCCCGGCCTCCGGAGAGCTCGAGGCGGACCTCCGCGCCCTCGCAGGCACGGAGATCAGCTACGTGGTCATCGCCAAAGCTGAGCGCACCGAGGTCCTCGACCAGGTCGCCGCCGCCCTGCCCGGCGTCGGACTGATCCCGCAGATCGAGACTCCGATCGGGGTGCTCAATGACCTGGCGCTGACTCAGCACCCGGCCACCGCCGCCCTGCTGTGGGGGACCGAGGACCTGATCGCCGGCATCGGCGGCACCACCTCGCGCAACAACGACGGCTCGCAGCGCGAGATCATCCGGTTCACCCGCAACCGGCTGCTGCTCACCGCGGGCGCCGTGGGCGTGCCCATCATCGACGCGGTGTTCACCCGAGTCCCCGACCTCAATCGTCTCGCGGTGGAGACCGAGGACGCCTGCGCCTCGGGCTTCATCGGCAAGGCCTGCATCCATCCCAAACAGATCGACGCGATCCGGAAGGCCTACACGCCCACCGCCACCGACCTGGAATGGGCCAAGGGCGTCATCGCCGCCTTCGAGAACAGCGCTGGGCTGGCACCGGGCGCCGGGCATCGGGCCGACCCGGAGCTCGCCGGTGCGTTCAGCTTCCGCGGTGAGATGATCGACATGCCGGTGATCATCCAGGTCCAGCGCATCCTCACCCGCTTCGAGTCCATCGGCAAGGTCGCCTGAGCCTCCCGGCACGCCCGCTGAACCCGACTCCGCGTCTCCCGAAAGGTCACCAGCCCCCGATGTTTGCCGGCTTCTACGACGAGATCCACGAGGAGTTCCGCGAGGTGGTGCGCGAATTCGTCGCCCGCGAGATCATTCCGCACTACCAGGCGTGGGACAACGCCCACATGATCGAGCGGTCGATGTGGCTCGCCGCCGCGGAGAACGGGCTGCTCGGACTCGCCGTGGAGGAGGAGCACGGGGGCATGGGTCTCGGGGACTACCGCTTCCGGATGATCCTCGACGAGGAGCTCGCCCGCGCCGACGCGCTCGGCGTCGCCCTCGCGCTGCACCTCCACGACGACTGGGTGCTCCCGGCGCTGCTGAAGTTCGGCTCCGCCGAGCAGCACCAGGCGTGGCTGCCGCGCTTCATGGACGGCTCCTTCGTCTCCTCGGTCGCGTTCACCGAGCCCGGGGCAGGTTCTGACCTGCGCGCCGTGCGCACCAAGGCGGTCAAGAACGACGACGGTGGCTGGACCCTCGACGGGCAGAAGACCTTCATCGGCAACGGCATCTCCGGCGACGGAGCCCTGGTCCTGGCCCGCACCGACGGCTCCGACGTCCGCCAGCGCGGCGCCGAGAGCTCCTTCAGCCTGTTCCTGGTCGAGAAGCAGGACAACCCGGGCTACCAGCCCGGACGCCAGCTGGAGAAGATGGGGCTCAAGGCCTCCGACACCGCCGAACTGTTCTTCGCCGGGGTGCAGATCCCGGCCGCGAACCTGATCGGCGAGGAGGGCCGCGGACTGGCCTACGCCAAGGCGATCCTGCCGCAGGGCCGACTCGGCATCGCGACCTCCGCCGCATCGATCACCGCGGAGGTGCTGCGCCAGACCCTCGGCTACGTCGCGGAGCGGCAGACCTTCGGGCAGCCGGTCAGCGAGTACCAGAACACCCGGTTCCAGCTCGCGGAGCTGCAGGTCGGACTCGAGGCCACCCAGCGCTACGTCGCGGCGGCCGTGGGCCAGTTCAACGCCGGAGAGCTGGACCTGGTCACTGCCTCGAAGGCGAAGCTCTGGGCCAGCGAGCAGGCCAAGGAGTCAGTGGACACCTGCCTGCAGCTGCACGGCGGCTACGGCTACATCCTGGACTACCCGGTCGCCCAGGCCTACCTCGCGGTGCGCCTGCTCACGATCTTCGGCGGCACCAGCGAGATCCTGAAAGAGACGATCGCCGCCGAGCTGCGCTGACGCTGCAACTCGGGAGGCAGCAACCGCCCCGCTCAGCCCAGGGTCCGGGTCATAAACACGCTGTTGGGATCCGGCACGTAGCTGCCGAAGGGCGGACATTCGGTGAAGCCGTGCCGTCGGTAGAGCCGGCGGGCCGCGGCGAAGTAGTCCTCCACGCCGGTCTCCAGGCTCAGCCGAGCGTAGCCGCGGGCACTCGCCACGCCGAGCAGGTGTTCCAGCATCGTGCTGGCCACCCCACGCCCGCGCGCCGCCACCGAGGTGCGCATGGTCTTGATCTCCCCATGCCCCGGGTCCAGCTCCTTGAGGGCGCCGCATCCGGCCAGCACCTCCCCGGGCTCCAGCCACGCGCTCCAGAACGTCATCCCCGGTCCCGCCAGGGCGTCCAGGTCCAGGGCGTGGATGCTCTCCAGAGGCGAGGTCGCATGCATGTCTCGCAGATGCTCCAGGATGAGCTCCCGCACGGCAGGATGGTCCAGGGTCCCCTCGGTGATGCGCATGCTCGATATTCTGCCACCGGTGAGTCCACGGACTAGTCTGATCTGGGTCCATGCGCAGGTCAGCGCCTGGGGCCTGGAACACAGCAGGGGAACGGAACAGCATGAGCACAGCAGCACCCGCCGGCACTCGAGCACGCCGCGGCTCCACTCTGATCTACCTCTTCGGCGCCCTGGGCGGGCTGAACTGGGGCTATGACACCGGCGTGATCTCCGCGGCGCTGGTGTTCCTGCGCCGAGACTTCGAGCTCAGCAGCTGGGCCGAAGGTGCGATCGTCACCGGCCTGATGGTCGGCGCCGCGATCGGCGCCTGCCTGGGCGGGCGGCTCTCCGACCGCTACGGCCGACGGGCGGTGCTGCTGGTGACCGCCGCACTGTTCCTCATCGCCCCGCTGGGCATGGCCTTCGCGCCCAACGCCGAAGTGCTCTTCGCCGCCCGGCTCGTGGTCGGTCTCGGCACCGGCCTGGCCGCCGTCGTCCTTCCGGTGTACCTCTCCGAGATCGCTCCGGCACGGATCCGCGGACGCGTCACCGCCTCCTACGTCCTGGCCATCGTGATCGGGCAGTTCCTCGGGTTCGTGGTCGGAGTGGCCTTCGCCCCGGTGGAGTCCTGGCGCTGGATGCTGGGACTCTCCGTGGTGCCGTCGGTGCTCTTCGCACTGGGACTGACCGTGGTCCGCGAGACCCCGCGCTGGCTGGTCCACCGCGGCCGGGAGGCGGAGGCGGAGCAGATGCTGCTGCGCGACCGGACCCCCGAGGAGGCCCGCCGCGAGCTCGGTGAGATCCACGAGGTCCATGAGGCGGAGAAGCGCGACGGCGTCTCAGGTCTGCGCGCGCTGCGCCGCCCCTGGGTGCTCTCGATCCTCGGGGTGGGGTTCGGCCTGGGCGTCTACCAGCAGGTGATGGGCATCAACGCGGTGCTCTACTACGCGCCCACCACGTTGCAGAACGTCGGCTTCTCGGATGAGGGAGCGATCGGCTCCAACCTGATCATCGGGGCGCTGAACATCGCCGCGGTCTGGATGGCGATCACCTACACCGACCGCTGGGGACGCCGCCCGATGCTGCTCGTGGGCGCCCTGGGCACCTCGCTGGCGCTCGCGGTGCTCGCCGTGGTGAACCTGGTCATGCCCGCTCCCGACGGGCTCGGGGCCCTGGGCATCGCGACCCTGGCCTGCCTCGCGGTGTTCATCTTCATGTTCCAGGTCAGCTGGGGCGCCCTGGTCTGGGTGGTGCTCGGGGAGATCTTCCCGCTGGGCGTGCGCGCGGCCGCCATGGGCGTGGTCACCACCGCGCACTGGCTGGCCAACGGCCTGGTCTCGCTGCTGTTCCCCACCGCGCTCGCCGCCTTCGGCGTGGGCTGGATCTTCGCCGGATTCTCGGTCATCTGCTTCACTGCGTTCGTCTTCACCGCGAAGAAGGTCCCGGAGACCAAGGAGCGCACGCTGGAGCAGATCGAGACCGCGTTCCGCCGCGCCGGCTGAGCCCACCCGACGGCTCAGATCGCGGCGGGCGTTCAGATTCCGGGCTGGTGCGGATTCCCGGGCATGGAGTTGGCCCATGGGACCCTCGGCCCGGAGGAGTCGCTGTTCACCAGCGACTCAAGCACCGAGTCCTCGGCCTCCCCAGAGGCTCGGTCAGAGACCCTGCGGATGTAGGCGCTGCTCGTGCGCGTCCAGAGCAGCACCAGTCCCGCCAGGGCCGGGACGACGGTCACGACCATGATCGGACCGAACATCAGCAGCGCCGGGGTCAGCACCAAGATGCAGGTGGCCAACACGCGCCCCCTCCGAGCGCCGCGGCCCCGGCGAGCAGCTGCACAGTGAAGCTCAGTCGCATCGTCCTGGGCTTCGCGGTGAAGGTCTTCGGCTCGGTCAGTCGCTGCTGGGACATCGTCAGAACTTCTCTGGTCCCGGGGGTCGGTGGATATCTCAGAGAGATGTTTATGTGTTGAGGGTCACTATTCTGCCAGTTGCGCCGTGGTTGGTTCGGGTGGAGGCCCATCGCGCCGCCCTGTGCACCTGCCAGGCTGGACGGCAGCCTCTTGACAGCCCAGGTGTTCCACATCACATAATGTCGTTCGGACAGTTGTCCGCATATTCCGCAGTCCTCGCACCTGCGGTCCTGACTCCGCCGCAGCGCGGGAGGAGAGACATCTATGACCATGAGCTTCAGCCACCAGACGCTGGGTCAGCGGGTCCATTTCGGCGTCGGGAATCTGACCACGGATGTGCGGACCGAGGCGAAGCGGCTCGGGGCCCAGGAGATCCTGCTCATCGCCTCACGCAGCGCGGAGCCCGCGGCCGATGATCTCCATGCGACCCTGCGCATCGCACACCGGCTCGACGGCGCGCGGCAGCACGTTCCCGTGGAGGATGTGGAGCTGGCCTGCGACGCCGCCACCCAGGCTGGGGCGGACCTGATCCTCTGTGTGGGCGGCGGCTCCGCCATCGGCCTCGGCAAGGCGGTCGCGCTGAAGACCCGCGCCCCGATCATCGCGGTGCCCACCACCTACGCCGGCTCCGAGGCGACCAACGTCTGGGGAGTCACCGAAGCGGGCGCCAAGACCACGGGGACCGACGAGGCGGTCCTGCCCCGAAGCGTGGTCTACGACGCCGAGCTGGTCCGTGATCTCCCCGCCGCGCTGGCGGGCGCCTCCGGGATGAACGCGCTGGCTCACTGCATCGACTCGTTCTGGGCGCCGGGCGCGGACCCGCTGAACAGCCTGTGGGCGGAGGAGGCCATCCGAGCCCTGCGACGGGGGCTGGCGCAGCTCGCCGAGGGGTCGATCCACAGCCTGGAGGGGAGCCAGCAGCTCCAGTACGGCGCCTATCTCGCCGCCACGGCCTTCGCCTCCGCCGGCTCGGGCCTGCACCACAAGATCTGCCACGTCCTGGGCGGAGCCTTCGGGCTACCCCATGCGCAGACCCACGCCGTGATGCTGCCCCACGTGCTGGCCTTCAACCTGCCGTCCGCGCCGGAGGCAGGGGAGCGCATCGCTGCGGCGCTGGGTGCCGCGGACTCGACCGACGGCCGGAGCGGCGACCCGCTCGCCGGCCTGGATCGGCTGCGCACCCAGATCGACGCCCCGCGGGCGCTGCGCGACCACGGACTCAAGGAGGCGGACCTTCAGCGCGCCGCGCAGCTGACCCTCGACGTCGTCCCGGACAGCAATCCGCGCCGGATGACCCTCGCGGACGCGACCGCGCTGATCCGCGCGGCCTGGTCCGGAGCGGATCCATCCGCATCGGCCGACAGTCCCCATCAGTCATAGATCGCAGCAGTCACCCCCACAGAAGGGCATCATCATGACGTATCTGCTCGGCTCCCACCACGTGACGCTCTCCGTCGGCAAGGCGCAGGAGGACGTGGACTTCCACACCAAGGTCCTGGGCATGCGGTTCATCAAGAAGACCGTGCTCTACGACGGCTCGATCCCGATCTACCACCTCTACTATTCCAATGCCAACGGTGACCCCTCCGCTGTGGTCACCACCTTCCCCTGGGCCCAGCAGGGGCTTTTCGGCACCCGGGGGACCAATCAGGCCCGCGAGGTGATGCTCGCGGTCCCGGCCGGCTCCATGGACTTCTGGGCGCAGCGGCTGAGCTCGATGCAGATCGAGCACCAGCAGTCGGAGCTCTTCGGCGAGCGGCGACTGGCGTTCAACCACCCCTGCGGACTCGAATATGTGCTGGTCGGAGTGCACGGCGATCCCCGGGTGGGCCATCCTGGACACGGCGTTCCGCCGGAGCATGCGGTGCACGGGATCTATGGGATGGGCATCCATGTCTATGACCAGGACCGGATGGTGGACTTCGCCAAGGATGTCTTCTTCCTCGGTGGCGAGATCGCCGAAGCCGGCGACGTCGCCCGGTTCAAGGTCGGCTCCGACGAGTTCGGGAACTGGGTGGAGCTGCGCGGGAATCGCACCGATGACCAGGGCACCTGGCGGTTTGCAGCCGGGACCTATCACCACTTCGCCTGGAACTTCGACACCCTGGAGAACCAGGAGGCCTCGAAGTTCGCGATCGAGGGCGCGGGCTATACCGACATCTCCGAGCTCAAGGACCGGACCTACTTCAAGTCCCACTACGTGCGCACACCCGGAGGAGCACTGTTCGAGCTCGCAGTGACCCACGCCGACGGCGGTTGGGACTGCGACGAGTCTCCCGAGGAGCTGGGCCGCAAGTTCATGCTGCCCCCGCAGTTCGAGCATGAGCGCGAGCACATCATGTCCCAGCTCGAGCCGCTGAGCGTGGACGACTGATCGCGGTGCCCAACCATGACGAGATGGACCTCGTGCATTACGGCGCCGCCCCCGAGGACGCGCGGCTCGTGGTGTACGGGGTCCACGGTCGCACCCAGAGCCCGCAGTTCTTCATCGACTTCGCCGCACGCCTGGAGCTGGAAGGGATCTGCTGGTGGCTGCCGAGCGCGGCAGAACACTCCTGGTATCCGGGGAAGTTCATGGAGCCGCCCGAGTCCAACCAGCCGCAGCTGGACCAGGCGCTGGGGGTGATCCACGATCAGCTCTCAGGCCTGCTGCAGACCCGCGACGCCGGCGGCGCCCCGGTGGTGGTCTTCGGATTCTCTCAAGGCGCCTGCCTGCTGACAGAGCATCTGCTCACGATCCAGCCAGCGGTCGACGGCGTGGTGCTGCACACCGGCGGATATCTCGGGCCGCGGCCGCGCAGCTTCGCCCCGGCCGCTGCGCCCGGTCTGCGCGGACTCGCGGTGGAGCTCTTCTGCGCCGATGAAGACCCCTGGGTGCCGCTGCACCGGGCGAAGGACACCGCCGCGGCGTTCGAGGGGCTGGCCGGGGTGACCACGCTGAGCGTCTACCGCGACGAGGAGCACCACATCACCGACGACGCCGTCGCCCGGATCCGCCACTGTCTGAGTCGGCTGTCCCGGGACTGAGCCGCCTCCCGGGACTGCGCCGCCCCGAAGGCCTCAGCGCAGCTCGCGGGCCAGACGCTGGATCGCGGCCGGACCCACCAGGTCACCGGCGAGCAGCGGCAGCGTGTCCACCGCGACCCCGGGAAGCAGCTCGGCCAACGACTCGAGGTGGCGCTGCTCCTGCTGTCTGCGCGCGGCCAGATACTCCCCGGCGTCGGTGGGGGAGAGCCGGTTGACCACCAGGCCGCCGACGTCGACGCCGGCCTCGCGCAGCTGGGCGCAGAGCTCCACGGATTCCAGGACCGGGAGTCGCTCCGGGGTGAGCACCACCACGAAGCTGCAGACCTCTGCGTCGGCCAGGACCTCACGCATCATCTCGAAGCGCGCCTTCCGGCGGGTCAGCACCTGCCGGATCCGCTGGTCCCGGTTGGTCGAGGAGGTCTTCGCGGGGTCGTCGTCGCCGTCGAGGACGCGCACCGCTGCACCAAAGCGCTCGGCCTTGCTGCGCCGGGTCAGCAGCCCCGACATCCAGGTGGACATGATCTCGGGCAGCGCCATCAGTCGAGCGGTGTGGCCGGAAGGGGCGGTGTCGAACACGATCAGGTCATGGGAGTCGAGGCCGTATTCGATGAGCACGGCGATCCGTTCCAGGATGGCGGACTCATGGGTGCCCGGCGACTGGGCGGAGAGCTTGAGATGCGCCGCGACCTGCGGGTGGAGGTGTGCGGGCATGAAGTCCCGCAGATTGGCCCCGACCTCGGCGAGGTGCTCGTCGATGGTGCGCTGCGGGTCGATCTCGATCCCGCTCAGCACCCCGCCGGTGGCGTCATGGCGGTAGAGCTCCACCGCGTCATCGCCCACGGCCTGGTCCCATAGGTGGCCCAGATTATGCGCCGGGTCCGTGGAGACCAGCAGCACCCGTCGGCCGGCGGCCGCCTGGTGCAGCGCCAGCGCCGAGGCGGTCGCAGTCTTGCCGACTCCGCCCTTGCCGCCGAGGAAGAGCACTCGGCGTCGTTCAATCAGGTCCAACAACATGCGCGCAGAGTCCTTTCAGCAGCAGCCGAGTCCGTCCATGGGGGAGTGCTCCAGCCCCTGGCGGGTGTGCCATTCATGCATCCGGTCCAGCATCTCCGGCAGCAGCTCCAGCGTCATCCCAGAGGCGGGGTTCGGCAGGCCTAACGCCTCGGAGAGCACCAGCATCATGAACAGGTCCTCCTCGTCGCGCTTGGCGCGGGCGAAGACCCGTCGATACGGGGCGACGTAGAACTCGTGGAGCCCGGCGTTGAACCGCTTCCACAGGCTCGCCGGCTCCCCAGGTCCGAGGCCATCGCTGCCGCGGGAGCCGGGCTGACCGGATCGGGGGTCATGGGCGTGAGGATCGCGCCCGGATGAGCGTGTGACGGGGTCCCCCTTCCCCGCAGAGCGGGTCATCTCCTGTGAGGCACCTCATGTTACGCGAGGCTGGCCGGGCCGTGCTGGAGCCCTTGACGAAGATCGGCTGCCGGGCAAGACTGGTCATAAACGGACATGCGTCCGCTTATTGAAAGGTGATCATGGACATCGGTCTGCTGCTGCTGCGCCTGGTGCTGGCGCTGATCCTCTTCACCCACGCCAGCCAGAAACTCGCGGGCTGGTTCGGCGGCAACGGGCTGCGCCGCCAGGGGGAGATCTTCGCCTCGCTCGGGCTGCGCCCGGGCCGCGGCATGGTCCTCGCGGCGGGACTCTCTGAACTGATCGCCGCGACCCTGCTGCTGCTGGGACTGCTCACTCCGGTCGGCGCGCTCCTCGCGGCAGGAACTATGGTGGTGGCCGGGGTGACCATGCAGCTGAACTCCGGAAAGTTCTGGAACATCGCCGGAGGCGGAGAGTATCCCTACGTGCTCGCGGCGGCCGCCGCCGTGCTGGGCTTCACCGGAGCCGGGGCCCATTCGCTGGACGCCTGGTTCTCCGGAGAGGCCTGGAGCACGCTGATCCATGAGCCGGTGACCTGGGTGGGCACCCTGATCGTGCTCGCAGCGCTGGCGGCCGCGGTGCCCTTCGCCCTGGTGGTCCGCCGCGCGGCCGTCTCCCGCTGATCCCGGAGCCGGAGCCGGAGCCGAGGCGGGGCCGGAGCCGAGGCGGGGCCGGAGCTCGGAGTCGGATCTGCCGCCGCGCGGCCTCTCGGCAGGCCCTCGGCACCGCCCGGGCCGCGGACCCAGGAGGCACGACTGGGGCTGCGCTCCCCTCGAGCGCAGCCCCAGTTCTGCATGCACGTGACCGGTGCGAGGGATCACGTGCAGGTATTCTGCCGGCTCAGGCGTCAGGACCCCGCCCCTGCGCAGCATGGGTCTTCTCCGTGCGGTACTCGGTATAGGTGTAGGGGTTGTCCAGGATCTTGGTCTCGGGCACCTCTGGGCTCATCCCGGCCTCCCACTCCTGCTGACCCAGCTCCGCGGCGATATGGTCCACGGTGGCCTCCACGGTCCTCCGAACCTTGGCCAGGTCCACATCGACCAGCTTGTGCTCGTGCTTCACGATCCTGCCGTTGACCATCACAGTGTGCACATCCCCGCGCTGGGCCTGGAAGACCACGTGGCCGTGCGGGTTCAGGATCGGGAACATCGCCGGGGAGTCGTCGTTCTTGATCAGCACGATGTCGGCCTTCTTGCCGACCTCGAGGGAGCCGATGGACTTCTCCATCCCCAGCGCCTCAGCGCCGCCGTGGGTGGCCCAACCGACCACCTGATCGGCGCGCAGGCCCAGGTTGGTGCAGGTCTCACCGGTGGCATGGTGTTCGAAATGCTCCCGCGCCCGGTCCGAGCTCAGCGTGGAACGCATGGCCGCGAACGGATCCGCGCTCCACCAGACCGAGGTGTCCACCGAGAGGGAGACCGGGATCCCATGCCTGCGCAGCTGCCAGGAGGAGGGGTATCCCTGACCGCAGCTGGACTCGGACTCCGCCGAGACCGAGGCCGCACCTCCTGTGGCGGCGATCCGCTGATAGGAGTCCTGGTTCAGGGTGGCCGCGTGGACGTAGACGGTCTTCTCGTTCATGAACCCGTGCTCGTGCATGAGTCGGATCCCGTCGTCGTTGGTCGCGCCCCAGACGCCGGCGTGGGTGGTGACGCCCACGCCCAGGTCCCGGGCGACCTCGAAGGCCTTCTTCTCCGGGAACTCCGGGTCACCGGTGACGTCGAAGGCCATCTGGAAGCCGAGCATGTCGTCGCCGAGCTGACCGCCTGCGCGGGGGATCCGGCGGTCCACGAAGTCGCGGAACTCAGGGGAGGCGGACCACTCCCAGGGTCCGGCGTGGATGTTGCCGTAGGCGAAGACGAAGCGGCCGGCGACCTCTTCGAGGGCGTCCACCGCGGCGTCGGCGTGGTCCACGGTGGAGAGCCCGTGAGACCAGTCCACCGAGGTGGTGACGCCGGAGTCGATGGCCTCCACGGCGGAGAGCAGGTTGCCGGCGTAGATGTCCTCGGGGCGGAACTTCTTGCCGTGTTCGAGGTAGTTCCAGACGAAGTACTGGGTCAGCGTCCAGTCGGCCCCGTAGCCCCGCATGGCGGTCTGCCACATGTGTCGATGCGTGTCGATGAACCCAGGAGTGATCATCCCGCCCTCGGCGTCGATCACCCGAGCATGCTCGGGGGCCTGGAGATCCGGACCGATGGCCGCGATGGTGTCATCCACCACCAGGACATCACCCCTGGTCAAGACGCTGTGCTGCTTGTCCATGGTCAGCACGATCCCATTCTTGAAGAGAACGGGCGCGCTGGTGCCGTTGGATGCGGCGTCAGAACTCATGTCAGCCTCCTGTGAAGATGTCTGTGATGGCCCTCACAATAGCGCGCGTTCGCACAGTGGACAAGAGTCCGATTACTTTGTGACGCCGATCTCGTCAGGCTCATTCTAGGAAACCGCGACCAGATGCACCTGGGGTTGACTGCCGCGTGTCCCCGGTGTGAAACTGATCACGAGATACGCGGACGACTGTCCGCTTGACGACGCACAGTGCGGAATGCCGGCGGTGCGGAAATCGTAGAAAGAGGACTCCGTGATGAGCCAGAACAGTCCCCATGGCGCCGCCGCCGCGCAGTCTGGACGCGAGACAGGTTCACCCGCCGGCCTGCCGCTGGAGGGGGTCCTGATCGCCGACTTCTCCCGGGTGCTCGCCGGCCCCTACGCCACGATGCTGCTGGGAGACCTCGGTGCCGAGGTGATCAAGGTCGAGAACGCCGGCGGCGATGACACCCGGACCTGGGTCCCACCGCGCCGTCCGGACGGGGTCTCCACCTACTATGCAGCGATCAACCGCAACAAGAAGTCGATCGTGTTGGACTTCAAGGACGCCGATGACCTCGCCGCCGCCCAGCAGCTGGCCCAGCGTGCCGACGTCGTCATCGAGAACTTCAAGCCCGGCGGACTCAAGAAGTTCGGACTGGACTATGACGCGGTGTCGAAGACCAACCCCAGCGTCATCTACTCCTCCATCACCGGATTCGGCACGGAGGGGGAGGGCGCGAAGTACCCGGGCTATGACCTGATCGTGCAGGCGATGTCGGGGCTGATGAGCCTCACCGGCTCCCCGGACGGCCCGCCCTACCGCGCCGGGATCAGTGTGTTCGACGTGATGGCCGGGCTGCATTCGACCATCGGCATCCTCGCCGCGCTGCGCCAGCGCGACCACACCGGCGACGGCGCCCACGTCCAGGCGTCCCTGATGGCCTCGGCCATGTCCGGGCTGGTGAACCAGACCCATGCCTACGTGGGCGGCGGCACCACCCCGATGCGCATGGGCAACGCCCACCCCTCGCTCTACCCGTATGAGGCCATGCCCACCGCCGACGACGACGTGATCATCGCGGCCGGCAACAACACCCAGTTCAGCAGGCTCTGCACAGTGCTGGGGATCCCCGAGATCGCGCAGGACGAGCGCTTCGCCGACGTCGGAGACCGCACCGACCGCCGCGACGAGCTGCGCCCGATCCTGGAGGCCGAGCTGGCCAAGCACACCGCCCAGGAGCTGTTCGAGAAGCTCAACGACGTCGGGGTGCCCTGCGGCCCGATCAACACCATCAAGCAGGGCGTGGAGTACGCCGAAGCGCTGGGATTGGAGCCGGTGGTGCAGGTGGGCAGCGGGGAGAACGCTGTCCCCGGCGTCCGGCACCCGCTGACGTTCAACACCATGACCCCGCGCTACGAGCTGGCGCCGCCGGAGCTGGGGGAGCACACCGAGGAGATCAAGGCCTGGCTGAAGACCGAGGAAGGGGCCCAGCGATGAGCACCGCAGACAACGATGGTCAGGCGCCGAGCTACCCCACATCGCTGGGGACCTCCACCGCCGAGGAGATCAGCCTCATGGGGCAGTCCCTCTCCGAGGACCTGATGGGCAAGGTCGGGTTCGCCGAGCTTGCCTTCTGGATGACCGCCACCCGCCGACCCACCCCCGGTGAGCTGCGGACCTTCGAGGCGGTGCTGGTCGCGCTGGCCGACCACGGCTTCACCCCCACCGCGATCGCCGCCCGGCTGACCTACCTCTCAGCACCAGAGTCCATCCAGGGTGCCATCGCCGCCGGCCTGCTCGGCGGCGGCTCCCGCTTCCTCGGGGTCACCGAGGACACCGGCAAGTTCCTGCACCAGGTGCTTGAGGCCGACGACGGCGAGCGCAGCACCGACGCGGACTATGACGCGTTGGCGCGTGCGGCGATCACCCGGGCACGGGCGGCCAAGCAGATCGTCCCCGGACTGGGCCATCCGGTGCACAAGCAGGGCGATCCGCGCACCCCACGACTGATCCAGATCGCCGAAGAGGGCGGCACCCGCGGGGAGCACCTGCGGCTCTTTGAGGCCATGGGTCGGGTCAGCGAGGAGGTCCTGGGCAAGAAGCTCCCGCTCAACGGAGCCGGGGTCTGCGGGGCAGCCCTGGCCGACCTGGGGCTCCCGGTGGACTTCCTGCGCGGCTTCGCCCTGCTCGCGCGGACTGCCGGGCTGCTGGGACAGATCGCGGAGGAGCGGCGGAACCCGATCGCCAATGACATCTATATGCACGTGGACCGGAATGCGACGTTCGTTCCGCTGGTCCCGGATGAGCCCGCGGACACTGATCCGTCCACGGCGCCAGACCAGAGCGGCCACACCGATCCGGCAAGGGAGAGCTGAGCATGGCAGAGCTGACCGCGGTGCTTGCGAGCACCCACCACCCGTTCTACTACAAGGCCACCACCTCCCCGGAGGATCAGCGCCCGCCCTACGCCGCCGACTGGCAGCGCAAGGTCGAGGCCTACCGCGAGACGCTCACCGCCGCGGAGCCCGACATCCTGGTGATGGTCGGAGCGGATCACTTTCACCAGCTCTGGCTGGACAACTATCCGCAGTTCCTGATCGGCAAGCAGGAGACCTACGACGCGACCTTCTACAACGAGGAGCGCGAGTTCGGGATCCCGAAGTACACCCTGGCCGGCGACATCGAGCTCTCCCGCTACATGCACGAGGAGCTGCTGGGCAAGGACTTCGACTTCTCGGTCAGTCACGAGCTGAAGATCGACCACTCGATCATCTGCCCGATCATCACGGTCCGCCCCGACGCGGACCTGCCGATCGTGCCGATCTACACCAATATCTTCGTGCCCCCGCTGCCCTCACCGCGCCGCTTCTATGCTGTGGGACGGGCGATCCGGGAGATCATCGACAGCTTCCCCAGCGACAAGAAGGTCGCCGCCATCGGGACCGGGCACCTCTCGCTGGAGCTCGGCGGACCGCGCCAGTTCGGCGAGCACGGCCCGGACCCGCTGTTCGACGCCGATGCCATCGAATGGCTCTCCACCGGCAACATCGACGCGATCCTGGACAACGTCACCCACGAGTCCATGGCCGGGGCGGGCAACGCCACCCACGGCTTCATGGACCTGCTGCTGATGATGGGCATCGCCGGCCCCGGAGTCCACGCCGACTACGTCGATCACCTGGACCTGTTCCACACCCGGGAGATGTACATGACCTGGTACCCGAACAAGACCCAGGACCAGCTCGACGCCGCCGCCCGCGCGGCCGCGACCGCGAACGCCAGCACCGGGCCGATCTACGCGTCCGATCCGGCCTGGGAGAAGTTCCGTGTGACCCAGGAGCAAGCATGAGCAAGTACTACGTCAACAAGTTCCTCTTCACCATCGACCGGGACCCCGAATGGGTGGCCCGCTATCGCGAGGACCCTCGGGCCACAGTGGACCGCTGGGAGAAGGAGGTCGGGCGCTGGCTGAACTCCGTGGAACAGACCAGCTGGCTCGAGTTCAGTCCAGAGGAGCGCGAAGCCCTGTCCACCCATGACTACGTGTGGCTCTTCGAGCACGGGGCTCACTTCTTCCTGAACCTCACCCTCTTCATCGCGCTCTTCGACGAGGAGTATGCCGCCGCCAAGGGGCCGCTGGCGTTCCAGACCGAGATGGCGCAGAAGCTGGGCCACTGGACCGGACGGGACTACCCCTCCGTGGCCATGTGAGCCGTCGGGCTCAGCTCAGCGCGTGACCGTATGCCGGGTCGCGTCGAGCGCAGCCCCGAGCAGTGACGTCCCGGGTCTACTCCTCCGGCGAGGCCAGCAGCGGGATGCGTCCGACAGCGTCGGCGTCGCGCTCGCGGACGTCGCTGGGCAGCGACTGCCAGCGCGTCCAGTCCTCGGTGACGGCGTCTGCGGCCTCGCGCAGCGGCGGCAGATGCTTCGTCAGCAGGGTCTCCACGCTGGTCTCGGCCGCATGGACGGTGGTGTTCATCGAGGCGAGCACCCGGCCATGGGAGTCCCGGACCGGGACGGCGATCGAGCGGATTCCGCGGGCCAGCTCTTCATCGGCCAGCGCGTAGCCCTGTTGCTTCACTCGGTCCAGCTCCTCGAGGAACGACTTCTGGTCCCACTGCACCACCGGGATCACCGAGGAGCGTGAGGGGTCGGAGAGCCTCTGCAGGATCTCTCGGCGTTCCATGTCGGCCAGCAGGACCTTGCCCTGAGAGGTCGGGGGCGCCGGGAACCGGGTTCCGATGTCGACCCGCAGCCCGATCAGCTTCGGCACCGCCACGCGGGCCACATAGACGATGTCCGGACCGTCCAGCTGGGACATCGACGCAGACTCGTGGGTACGGGTCACCAGCGCCTCCAGGTGCGGCTTCGCCACATCCCAGAGTCCGAGCGAGCCCACATAGGCCATGCCCAGCTCCATCACCCGGGGGGTCAGCGCGAAGAGGCCCTTGTCGGCGCGCACGTACTCCAGCTCCTGGAGGGTCATCAGGATCCGTCGCGCGGTGGGTCGGGCGAGATCGGTGGCCTTGGCCACCTGGCTCAGGGTCAGGCTGGGGTACTCGGGCGTGAATGCCGTGATGACGGACAATCCGCGTGAGATGGCCTCGATGAATTCGGGACTTCGCTCCGGTGACATCTGATTCCTTTCAGTGGAGCTGGGTCTGGGGCTGGTCGAGGCGGGCTTCGCGCAGTCTGGTCCAGGTCCGGACGAGCTGGCTGAACTCCTTGACCTGCACCAGGACGTGATCGCGTGCGGTGTTCTCTGCGGTCTCGCCGTCTCCGGCGCTGATCGCGTTCACGATCGCGAGGTGCTCCGCCAGCGAGCGGCGCATGCGGTCGGGCGCGCGGAGCTGGAGTCGCCGGTAGGGCTGCAGCACGCGGCGCAGGTGGTGCGCCTGCTGCTGCAGGTAGCCGTTGCCGCAGGAGTCATAGATGATCCCGTGGAACCAGGCATTGGCGTAGTAGTAGCCATCGGCATCCCCTTGAGCTTCGAAGCGCTCACATTCTTTCAGCGCCTGGCCGAGTTCCGCCAGGGCCTCGCGCTCGATCCGCCGGGACGCCAGCCGGGCGGCCATGCCTTCGAGCTCTGCCATGAGCTCGAAGCGCTCGGCGAGCTCAGGGAGGCTCAGCTCGGTGACGTAGGTGCCCTGCTTGGGGCGGATGCGGACCAGCCCGGAGCGCTCGAGCGCCTGCAGGGCCTCTCGCACCGGCGTGCGTGAGCAGCCGAATTCCTGCTGCAGCTTGGCAGGGTCCAGCCGCTCGCCGGGACCGTACTGTCCGTCGACGATGGCGTTCTCCAGCGCATCGCGCACGCGCTGGGATTCCGGGACTCTGACCATGACACCTCCTGCCACGAGCATATCGCCAGCCACCGAATGTGGCGTGGGTCACGTTTATACCCTATAGTCCCTGTTATATACATCACGGTCATTGATATACACGGAGGGAGGGATCATGGCGACCACCCAAGGCTGGCTCCTCGCCGACCTGCTGCGCAGCCTCGGCGGACACAAGGCCCCGCAGGGCATCGAGGCCCACGAGCCCGCGGCCCTGAATCAGCTCACCGCCGCCTGCGCGGTCCTGATGGGGGACCTGGGCGAGGCGTCCATGCGGGCCGTGGCCGAGCGCGCCCTGGCCACCTACCGCGAGCTCGACGATAAGGCGCGCATCCAGTTCTTCACGCACATGCTCCATGCCTACGCGGTGGAGCAGGACGATCTGCGCCGGGCCTACGCGAGGTGGGACGCCAGCGAAGGTCAGGCCGAGCTGGCGGACCTCTTCGAAGCCAGCGAGCCCCGCCGCCAGGCGCTGCTGCGCCGGCTCAACCACGCCCCGGACGGCACCCTGCACCTGGTCAACATGCGCGCCGATCTGCGCCGCGTGATGCGAGATCACACCGCTCTGGCTCCCTTGGACCGGGACTTCCGGCACCTGCTGAGCTCGTGGTTCAACCGCGGGTTCCTGCGCATGGAGCAGGTCGGCTGGGACGCCTCCCGGGAGATGAAGAATCATCTGCTGCGCTATGAGAAGGTCCACCCCATGCGGGACCTGAACGACCTCAAGCGTCGCCTCCGGCCCAAGGACCGCACCTGCTACGCGTTCTTCCACCCCGCCACCGGGGACCTCCCGCTGATCTTCGTCGAGGTGGCGCTGGTGAAGGGGATCCCCGGTGCGATCGAGCCTCTGCTCAGCGCCACCGAGGCGCTCAACCCGGCGAAGACCGACACCGCGGTGCTCTACTCGATCAACAACTCCCTGGACGGTCTGGCCGGCATCTCCTTCGGAAGCCTGCTGATCAAACAGGTCATCGACCAGGTCTCCACCGAGCTGCCCCACCTGGCGAACTTCGTGACGCTCTCTCCGATCCCGGGGTTTCGGCGCTGGCTGCGCGAACAGGCCCGCACCGCGGCGTCCCAGGAGCTCGCCGCGCTGCACATCGACCTGGCGGAACTGGGCGGCCCGGGACAGACCGTGACCGCGGAGCTGCGCGCCCGGCTCTGCACGGCGCTGGCCCGCTACGTCGCCGTCGAGCGCCGCGCGGACGGCCAGCCGCTGGATCCGGTGGCGCGCTTCCATCTGGGCAACGGGGCCACCGCCTGGCAGCTGCACTGGCCGGCCAGCGGAGCGGACTACATGTGGGAGCAGTCCTACGGGGCGATGATCAACTACCGCTATGACCCCTCCCTGGTGGAGCAGCGCCACGAGAACTACGTCCGGCACGGGGTCGTCGCGCTGGGAGACCAGGTCTCCGGCCTGCTTCCGGCCGGCACTGCCGATACAGCCGGCACAGCAGATGTGATCAGCACCCCAGACACCAGCTCAGCAGACATCCGCAGCGAGAAGGGAACCGCACCAGTGGAGAACCACACCGACGGCATCTACCAAGGCTTCATCCAGCAGGCACAGGCTCACCCTGAGAAGCCGCTGTTCCACCTTCCCGAGGGGCGCACGCTCACCTACGCGCAGGTGCTCCACACCTCCCGCCGGATCGCGACGAAGCTGATCGGCGACGGCGTCGTCCCCGGCGACCGGGTCGCCGCGCAGGTGGAGAAGTCCCCCGACGTCATCGCGCTCTACCTCGCGACCCTCCAGGTCGGTGGCGTGTATCTGCCGCTGAACACCGCCTACACCGGGTCCGAGATGGACTACTTCATGTCGGACGCCGCCCCGCGGGTCCTCGTCTGTGACCCGAGCCAGGCCGCCGAGCACGTCAGGCGCGGCAAGGACGGCATCGTCGTCGAGACCCTCGGTGCCGCAGGGGAGGGCACGCTGCTCGCCGCGGAGCAGGAACACACCGAGATCGCCCAGCTGCGCCCCACGGACCCTGGCGCGATCCTCTACACCTCCGGGACCACCGGCCGCTCCAAGGGTGCAGTGCTGACCCAGGGAAACCTGGCCGCGAACTGCGCCTCACTGATCCAGTCCTGGGAGTACACGAGCGAGGACGTGCTGATCCACGCGCTGCCGATCTTCCACATCCACGGGCTCTTCGTCGCGGTCAACATGACCCTGGTCGCCGGGGCCTCCATGATCTGGCTGCCGAAGTTCGACCCCGACGCCGTGCTCGACGCCATGCCCCGGGCCACCGTGCTGATGGGCGTGCCCACCTTCTACACCCGGCTGCTGGGCACGCAGCGGCTCGACGCCGAGGCGTGCGCCGGGATCCGACTCTTCGTCTCCGGCTCGGCTCCGCTGCTGGCCAGCGACCATGAGGCCTTCGAGGCCCGCACCGGGCATGCCATCCTGGAGCGTTACGGGATGACCGAGACCGGGATGAACACCTCCAACCCCTACCGCGGAGGACCGCGCCGGCCCGGCACCGTGGGACACCCGCTGCCCGGCGTCGAGGTGCGGATCGTGGACCGCGAGACCCAGGCGACGCTGCCCCAGGGCGAGGTCGGCATCATCGAGGTCCGCGGAGCCAACGTGTTCGCCGGCTACTGGAACATGCCCGAGAAGACCGCCGAGGAGTTCCGCGAGGACGGCTTCTTCATCACCGGAGACCTCGGGGTGATCGATGACCAGGGCTACCTGAGCATCGTGGGCCGCGACAAGGACCTGGTCATCTCCGGAGGCTTCAACATCTACCCCAAGGAGGTCGAGGGGCTCATCGATGATCACCCCGGCGTCCTCGAATCCGCCGTCATCGGGGTGCCGCACCCCGATCTGGGAGAGGGCCTGGTGGCCGTGGTGGTCCCCGCCGGCGGCGACGCCCTTGATGAGACCAAGATCCTGCGGGCGCTCGCCGGCGAGCTGGCCCGCTTCAAGCAGCCCCGGGCCGTCCGCTTCGTGGACGCGCTGCCGCGCAACGTGATGGGCAAGGTCCAGAAGGCCGAGCTCCGCAAGCAGTACACAGACCTCTTCAGCAGCTGAATGCTCGCTCAAGAGACTTCTATACCAAGTCAGGAGTAGACGATGGTTCTCTATGGAGTCGCAGCGCTGGCGCTGTGCATGCTCGTAGGAATGCTGATCGGTGACGTCCTCGGGGTCGCCGTCGGCGTCGACGCCAATGTCGGCGGGGTGGGCTTCGCGATGATCCTGCTCGTCGTGGCCACCGACCGGCTGCGCAAGCGGGGCCTGTTCCCGAAGCCGACCGAACAGGGAGTCCTGTTCTGGTCCGCCCTGTACATCCCGATCGTGATCGCGATGGCCTCCACGCAGAACGTGGCCGAAGCCATCGGCGGCGGACCCATGGCCGCGATCGCCGGTCTCGGCGCACTCGCCGCAGGAGCCGCCCTGGTTCCGGTGATCGCCCGCATCGGCGGACAGTCTGAACCGCTGCCCGCAATGACCGAAGAAGAGAAGCAGGAGGCCTGAGATGGAAATCATCGCTGATGTGCTCGAACGCAACGGCCTGCTGTTCGCCTTCGTGGTGGTCGGCGCGCTGATGATGATCTCGGGCTGGCTGTCGAAGACGCTGACCCGCGGCCGCCTGCAGGGCTCCGCCATCGCCATCATGCTCGGCCTGGTGCTGGCCTACTTCGGCGGCATCCAGACCGGTGGGGAATCCGGCCTCGCCGATATCGCCATCTTCAGCGGCCTGGGCCTGATGGGCGGCGCGATGCTGCGTGACTTCGCGATCGTGGCCACCGCCTACGGCGTGGACCTCCAAGAGATCAAGAAGGCGGGCGCCGCAGGCGTGGTCGCGCTCATCGCGGGCATCGTCGTCTCCTTCGTGGTGGGCGCAGCCGTGGCCGCCGCGTTCGGCTATACCGATCCGGAGTCGATGGCCACCATCGGCGCCGGCGCCGCGACCTACATCGTGGGACCGGTCACCGGCACCGCGATCGGGGCCAGCTCCGAGGTGATCGCGCTCTCGGTGGCGGCCGGGCTGATCAAGGCCGTGGTGGTCATGGTCTGCACCCCGCTGATCGCCCCCTTCATCGGGCTGAACAACCCGAAGTCAGCCATGGCCTATGGGGGACTGATGGGCACCACCTCCGGGGTGGCCGGCGGACTGGCCGCCACCGACAAGCGCCTCGTCCCCTACGGAGCCATGACCGCGACCTTCTACACCGGACTGGGCTGCCTGCTCGGCCCCTCGGTCTTCTACTTCGCCCTGGTCGGCCTCTTCGGCTGAGCTGCGGAGTCACCGACGAACACGACGACGACGGTGGCCGTTCACCTGCACCCAGGTGAGCGGCCGGCGTCGTCGTATTGGGGGGAGGAGGCCCGGCGCATCGCTGACCGGGTCACAGAATCTGGGCTTCCTGCTCTCCATGAGCGTCGCGGTCGCGGCCATCGCCTCGACGGTGATGACCACCAGCTCGCCCGGGAGCGCCCTGCGGGGTCTACCTGTACCCGTCCACCATGGCCGCGGCGATGTCCATATAGGCCCGACGGGTCTCCTCCTGGAGCATGTCCAGATTGATCCGGTCCCCGTCCACCACGGCGCGGTCGAAGGGCACCACCACCAGCTTGCCGCAGTAGCCCCGCAGACTCTCCTGGATGGCCTGCTTGTCCACCCGGTCCGAGACGGGCTCCTTGTCGGTGATCACCACGATGGATTCCTGGGCCAGCCGCTCATAGCCGTGATTGGCCAGCCAGTTCAGCGTCTGCAGCGCACGCTGGGCGCCGGAGACCGCAAATCCTGCGGCGATCACGATGTTGTCGGCAGTGTGCAGGATCCCCTTCATGGCGTTGTGGGTGACCCCGGTGCCGCAGTCGGTGACGATCACTGAGTAGTACTTGGCGAACTCAGCGTGGATCCGGAGCCACTCCTCGGCGGTGAGGCTGTCTGAGAGTGCCGGATCCTGTTCCCCCGCGAGCACGTGCAGCCGCCCGGCCTGCTGCAGGTAGCCCTGCAGGGCGGTCAGCGAATCGACGTCGTCGAGCTTCTTGAGCAGGTCGGTGATGCTCGGCGGCTGATGTGCCTGGATCGCCCGCTCACCGAGCGCTCGCTCGACCAGGTCTCCGGAATCCGGGTTGGCGTCGATGGCGCAGGGGATGTCGCCCCGGTGCTGGGCCAGAGCCATTCCGATGCCCACGGTGGTGGAGGTCTTGCCGATCCCGCCCTTGAGTGAGAGCACCGCGGTGGTGTGGCTGCCCTGCAGCGGGCGGGAGATCCGCTCGATCAGTTCCTGCTCCTGCAGCTCCTTCTGGCTGGGGCCGATGTTGATCACTCCTCCGCTGGCCGTATAGAGGAATCGGCGCAGACCGCTTTGCGGCTTCTCCGGTGCCACAGAGATGAAGGGTCGCCCCGCTTCGGCGAGGCGTCGACGTTCGGCCCGGGTGGGAAGGTCCCGGGTTTCACCGTTGAGCGGTGGCGGGGCGACGGCACCGGGGTGCTCGGCTGGACTCTGCGACATGGGAAACCCTCCCGCTCAACGATGCGACACCTGAGGATTCCCGGTCAGCGCATGCTGGGAGCTTGCGTCAGCACGCAGTGTGACATCAGGCGGCGACACGGCTTGAACAGTTGCACAAACGCAGTAGACCCTGTCCATACGATACGGGATTTTCTGGTTTCCGGAAGGGTCAGGCGAGGAATTCCGGCCCATCACGGTGTGTGAACGTCGTCTATCCAGCACGACGGCCCGCCGGTGAGAACCGGGCGGGCCGTCGTCGTTCCTATGCTGTTGCTGCCTTCGGGCTCAGACCTCGGCGGGCTGGCGCTGGTGCACTCGTGCGGAGTGCTCCAGCTTCACCGTCCAGGTCTCACCCGGGGCCATGGTCTTGCGGTTGCCCTCGACGTTGACGTCGATCGGCTCCGCCGAGCCTTCGGAGAGCTTGAGCTCCACCTCTGCATGGTTGATCGAGACCACGATGGGCTGATTGCGGTAGCGCATCCGGAAGGTCAGCGCGGGCAGCTCATCGGGCAGCAGCGGGTGCAGCCACAGCGCATCCGCACGGGTCTCCACCCCGCCGTAGCACCGCAGCACCATGTCCACGGTGCCCGCCATCGCGCCCAGGTGCACGCCTTCTCGGGTGGTGCCGCCCTGGGTGTCGGCGAGGTCAGCCTCCAGCGCCTCCTTGAACAGGTTCCAGGAGCCGGAGCGGTCGAATCGGGCCGCCACCCAGCCGTGGACCAGCCGGGAGAGCGTGGAGCCGTGGGAGGACCGGGCCAGGTAGTACTCGACCGTGCGGCCGAAGTCTTCCATGGAGAGCGTGTACCCCATGTGGTCCAGGGTCTCGACGAGCTCATCGGCGGAGAAGATGTAGCAGAGCATCAGCACGTCGGCCTGCTTGGAGAGCTTGTACCGGTTGGTCGAGTCCCCCTCGGCCTGCAGGATCAGGTCGAGCCGGCCGATGTTGCCGTACTTCGCGCGGTAGCCCTCCCAGTCGAACTCCTCCAACGCCTCATAGCCCTCGAACTGGCTGATCACGTTGTCCTCGTGGAAGGGCACGTGCAGCCGCTTGGCGATGTGCTCCCAGTGGTCCAGCTCGTCTTCGAAGATGTCGAGCCACTCCGAGAGCGGGTCATCGCGCCCGTCGAGGTCGCGCACCAGCCGTGAGGTGTGGCGCAGCATCCAGGAGGTCAGCACGTTGGTGTACGCGTTGTCGCGCAGACCCGTCCCGGGCGCCTCGGCGGTGCCGTCGTGGTACTCGTCCGGGCCCATCACGCCATCGATGCTGAACCGGTCGGCCTCGGCGTCGTAGGTGGTCATGGAGACGAAGAACCGGGAGATCTCCACCAGGATCTCGGCCCCATAGTCGGCCAGGAAGGTGTAGTCCTGCGTGGTCTCGAAGTACTGCAGCACCGAGTACGCGATCGCCAGCGAGACGTGCCGCTGCCGGTGGGAGTTGTCCGGCATCCACATCCCGGAGCGAGGGTTCCACAGCTCGCTGGGAGTCTCCTCGCGGCCGTCGGAGCCGGCCTGCCAGGGGAACATCGCGCCGTCGTAGCCCTCGCTGCGGGCCATCGAGCGGGCCTCGCTGAGCCGCCGGTAGCGGTAGAGCAGCAGTCCACGGGTCAGTTCGGGCCGGCGCAGGGTGAGCATCGGGTACATGAACATCTCATCCCAGAAGAGATGTCCCCGGTAGCCCTCACCGGTGAGACCGCGCGCGGGCAGCGTCGCATCCAGATCGTGGCGGGCGCCGAAGGCGGTCTGCAGCACGTGGAAGGTGTGCAGGTTCAGCGCCATCTGCTGCCGGGAGGCGTTCTCTCCGATGGAGACGGCGAAGCGGTGCCAGAGCACGCCCCACATCTCCTCGTGATAGGTGAGCATGGTGCGGAAGCTCGAGGCCCGCTGGACCTTCTTGACCGCGTTGTGCCAGACCGTGGAGATCGCCTGGTCATGGGAGTTCGAGACCGCCGCGATCTTCTCCAGGATCACCGGCTTCCCGGACTCCAGCGCCAGCGAGATGTCGTGGCCCGCCACGAGTTCACCCTCGTGGATCGCCCGGCGCATCGGGTTGCTGGTCCCTGAGGTGGTCACCGTGGTGCGGGTCGCCAGGGCGATGCGCACCTCGGACTGGTTGGTCTGGGTCTCCAGCAGCACCGTCTCGCCGTCGACCTCGCGCGACTGCACCGGTTCCAGGTGGTTGCCGGCAAGCTCACGGTCGGCGTCGACGTTGCGGTTGGCCACCCGACCATCGATCATCGAGCGCACGTTGACGTTGCCGGACCAGTTCTCGGCCTCGATCTTCAGCTCCAGCGCGGCGATCTGCACACCGGCCAGGGACTGGAACTGACGCATGGTCACCTTGGTGCGACGCCCATGGAGGTCCTGGTAGCGGGCGATCCGGGTCACCACGCCGCGGCGCATGTCGAGTTCCTGGTGGTAATGGATCAGCTCCGGCGAGCCCGGCAGCAGCGGGGTCCCGGCATCCGGGGTCACCTGCAGGAAGGTCCAGTCCGGCACATTGACCATGTGCTCGGTCTCCACGGTCTTGCCCATCAGGTCGGTCTTGAGACGGTTGAACACCCCGGCGATGTAGCTGCCCGGGTAGTGCGTCGCATCGGCCGCGGTGCCCGGGTAGTGCCCGCGGGTGCCCCAGTAGCCGTTGGCCATCGCCATCAGGACCTCGCGGGTGGGCTCCAGCTTCGGGTCGAATCCCTCATAGGAGAGCACCCAGTCGGAGTCATACGGGCGGGTGGTGCGGGTGGAGAGGTTCATCACAGCGAGATCGGTGACGACGACGTCGGCGCCCGCCTCCTTCAGCCGGGCCGGGTCATCGCCGCGGTTGAGTCCCACGACCATGCCGAAGTCCCCGGCGCGTCCGGCCTGGACACCAGAGGCCGCATCCTCGATCACGATGGTGTCCTGGGGCTCGACCCGCAGCAGGTCCGCGGCGTGGAGGAACATGTGCGGGTTCGGCTTGCCCGGCAGGCCCAGCTCGAGCGCGTCGGAGCCGTCGACGATCACGGTGAACGCGTCGAGCAGACCGGCGATGGTGAGCACCTCGCGGCCGTTGCGCGAAGAGGTAACCAGCGCGGTGGGGATCCCGTCCTTGCGCAGCTGGGTGATCAGCTCGACGGTGGTGTGGAAGACCTCCACGCCGTCGCGGGCGAGCACCGATTCGAAGTAGCCCTGCTTGCGGGCGGCGAGCCCGTTGACGCTCAGCGTGTCCGGCGCGTCATCGAGGCGGCCCTCGGGGACCTCGAGATTGCGCGCCTTCAGCAGCGACCGCACCCCGTCCTCCCGGGGTCGGCCGTCGACGAAGTTCAGGTAGTCCTCTTCGGTGAACTCCGGCTGTGGGGAGCCGGCGATCTCCGGCAGGGCCGTGTCGAAGAGTTCCTTCCAAGCGCGCGTGTGCACCCCGGCAGTGTCGGTGACGACCCCGTCCATATCGAAGATCACGGCACGGAAATGACGCAGCGCGTGACGCTTGGCTTCAGCGCTGTGTCGGAAGGGGTTCTCAAAGGGGTGCATATCTGCCTCACGCTGAGATAGTTCAAAGGTCGGGTGGCTGCCCATGGACGGGACGCGTCCGGTCGGGCACGGTGCCCCATCCTAGGTCTCTAGGGTCCACGATATACACCCGGCGGGTTACCACCTATGGCGCAGGTCTCCCACGCGGGGGTGCTAGCGTCGTTGTCATGGCGCGGCGAAGCAGCATCGAACTGACTTTTCGAGAGGTGGCAGGCACCTCTCCGGACTCCTATGTGGCCGCCGGCACGGTGGTGGACTGGATTGATAAGACCGCCTACGCCTGCGCGGCCTCCTGGACCCGGACCGACTGTGTGACCTCCTATGTGGGCAACATGCACTTCACCGTCCCGGTCCCGCGCGAGACCCCGGTCACGGTGCAGGCCCGGGTGGTCCACACCGGGCGCACCTCGGTGCACATCCAGACCCGGGTGCTGATCCGCAAGGACGAGGGCTGGGTGGTGTGCACCGAGTGCTTCATGATCTACGTGGCGGTGGGCGACGACGGCGAGCCCGCCGCGGCGGCAGCCTTCGAGCCGCAGACCGAGCTGGAACGACGACGGGACCTCGACGCCTCCCAGCGGATGGTCTACCGCCGGCAGATGGAGGAGACGATCCAGTCGCTGCCCGATGGCATCGGCAGCTCCGAGGCGCTGACCCTGCGCTTCCTGGCCGACACCGACGAGCGCTACCCCGATGGCAAGATCCGCGGCGGTGCAGTGATGAAGTGGATCGACAAGACCGCCGAAATCTGCGCGGAGCGGTACAGCGGCCACGACGTCGCCGCCGTGCTCACCGGCGGTGTCCGCTTCTACCGTCCGGTGACGGTCGGGGATCTGGTGGAGGTCGATGCCCGGCTGGTGCTCACCGGGTCCAAGTCCATGCACGTGCTGGTCCGCGTCCGGGCCGGTGACCGTCGCGAGAAGCATCCCGCGGTGGTGGCCTATGGGCTTCCGGTGATGGTCGCCCCGGACGGCGAGGGCTCGGCCCGGCCGATCGCTCCGTGGGAGCCGATCACCGATGAGGACCACGCGGTGGCGGCCCAGGCCCGGAAGCTGCGCGACCTGCGCAACGCCACCTTGTTGACGCCGAGCCCCCTCACCTCACAGAACTAAGCTGGTACGCGATGACTCAGCCTCCGCAGAGCCCCTATGGCCAGAACCCTTACGGCCAGAACTCCTACCGCCGGGACGCGGGCCACCCGGCGCCCGAAGCCTATGGACAGCCGCCGTACCCCTACGGCCAGCCCCCGCAGGATGCCTGGCCGCAGGGTCATCAGCACGTCCAGCCGCAGCAGGGTGGCTGGCCGCCGGCGTCGCCCCCGCCGCGCAAGCGGCAGAGCGACTCTGAGCCGGGCCGGTTCATCTGGGGTGATCTCATCGCCGTGCTGGCCTATGTGGTCGTGATGCTCGTCGGCGGCGTGAGCCTGCTGGCCCTCGTCCCGCCCTTCTCCACGATGCTCGGCTCCGGGGTCGAGGAGCAGGAGCAGCAGGCGCTGTTCCTGCTCAACGTCATCGGCTATTCGGTGATGGTGGTCCTCGCTCTCGCCTTCTCCGCCAAGGCGCTCATCCGATCGATCCGGGCCTTCGGCTACCTGTGGTGGTTGAAGCTGCTGTTGGTCCCCGTGGCGTGGGTGGGCACGCTGATCATCACCGCGGCGCTGGTGCTCAGCCTCGGCGGAGAGCCGGAGACCTCGGAGAACCAGCTCGCGATCGAGTCGATGCTCACGTTCGTGCCGTTCCTCGCCGCGGTGCTGGTGATGGGTCTGCTGGGCCCCTATGTGGAGGAGTACTTCTTCCGCCACCTGATGATCGGCAAGCTCTCGCGCTATATCAACATCTGGATCTGTGGCGTCCTCTCGGTGATCACCTTCCCGCTGCTGCACTTCATCCCGGCCCTGGTGATGATGCTCGCCGACCCCGGCGCTCCCACGGACCTGACCCTGATCTCGGTGGTGCCATATGTGGTGATGGGCTCGGTGTTCACCCTTGCCTACATCCTCACCGGGCGCTCGCTGGTCTACGCCTGGCTGCTGCATGCCTTCAACAACGTCATGGCCCTGGTCATGGCCTACTTCGTCCAGCCCCAGCTGGAGCAGTTCCTCGAGGACAGCGGCATGGATCAGATGCCAGGTCTCCTCGCGCACACCGGTGCGGTGCTGCGCGTGCTCACCGAGACGACCCTGGCGCTGACCGGCGGCAAGTGAACTCGCAGCGCCCCTGATGTCCCCGCCCCCTGAGCCTGTGCCGTCGCGCGACCCACGCCCGATGGGACGCCAGATCCTCGCCCTGGCGGTCCCCGCCCTCGGGGCGCTGGTGGCCGAACCGCTGTTCCTCCTCGCAGACACCGCGATCATCGGCCGGCTGGGCGTCGATGAGCTCGCCGGAGCGGCCCTGGGCATCACCGTGATGCACACCGTCACCGGACTGATGATCTTCCTGGCCTATTCCACCACCCCCGCCGTCGCGCGCCTGATCGGAGCAGGTCGGCTCTCCCGGGCGCTTGCCGCGGGCCGTGACGGACTCTGGCTGGCGGTGATGCTCGGCGTGGTGCTGGCCCTCGCGGGCCTGGCCTTCGGCGAGTCGCTGCTGATGGCCATGGGCAGCTCCGGAGAGATGCAGGTCCACGCCTGGAACTATCTGCTCTGGTCGCTGCCCGGGGTGCCCGCGATCCTGCTGGTCTTCGCCGCCGTCGGGATGCTGCGCGGACTGCAGGACACCAAGACCCCGCTGGTCGTGGCCGCCGTCGGCTTCGGCGCGAACATCGTGCTGAACCTCGTGCTGGTCCATGTCGTGGGGCTGGGAACCGCAGGCGCCGCGCTGGGCACCTCGATCGCCCAGTGGGGGATGGCGGTGACCTACCTGGTGATGCTCCTGCCCAGGATGCGGGCCGCTGGCGTGCCCCTGGGCGTGGACCCGATCGCGCTGCGCCAGACGGCCAGCGTGGGCTCCTGGATGATGCTGCGCACGGTCTCGCTGCGCGCCGCCATCGTCGCCACCGTCCTGATCGCCACCGACCTGGGACCGCATACCCTCGCCGCGCACCAGGTGGCGTTCACCATCTTCTCCACCCTGGCGTTCGTGCTCGACGCGCTGGCCATCGCCGCGCAGGCGCTGATCGGCAAGGAGCTCGGCGCCTCGCGGGTGAGCGAGGCCAGGGCGATGACCCGCACGATGATCCGCTGGGGGCTCGGGTTCGGCGTGATCACCGGGGGCCTGATCGCGCTCGCGGCACCCTTCGCCCCGGCGCTGTTCACCCCGGACGCGCGCGTCGCCGCCGGCATCACCGCCGCGCTGCTGGTCATGGCGGTGGCCCAGCCGCTCGCCGGTTTCGTCTTCGTGCTCGACGGCGTGCTCATGGGCGCCGGTGATGTGCGCTACCTCGCCGTCGTCGGCCTGGTGAACCTCGCGGTGTACCTGCCGGTGCTGTGGTGGATCTCCAGCGCCGGGTTCAGCGGGACCGAGGCGATTCTCTGGCTCTGGGCCGGGTTCGCCGTGGTCTTCATGGGGGCCCGCGGGGTCACGCTCGGGTTCCGCGCCCGCGGGGACCGCTGGATGGTCGCCGGCGAGCACCGCTGAGTCTCAGCGGTAGACTCTGAGGCGTGTCTGTGCAGAAGATCCCCGCCTCCACCGCCGAAGAGCTGACCCGTCCGGTCTGGCTCCGCGCGGTCGTCACCGTCGTCTTCGCAGTGGTCGCGATCTTCTGGCAGGAGGAGACCGTCACCCTGCTGAAGATCTCCATCGCGGGCTTCTTCGTGCTCGGCGCCACGGCTGTCTGGGACTACGCCAAGGTCGACGCGGTGCCGATCTCGCTGCGCGGTCCGCTGGCCATGGGTGCCGCGGCCTGGGTGCTCTCCGGTGTCGCGGTGATCTTCGTGGACACCGCCGCTGCCGCCGCCGTGATCGCTGCCATCGGATTCGCCGCGATGGGCCTGGCCGAGCTCGTCGGTGGCTTCCGAGCCCGACACGACTTCGTGCCTGCGCGGGACCAGATCATCCTCGGCACCGTGGGCGTGCTGACCGGCCTCGCACTGGGAATCGGCCTGCAGCTGGACCCACACGGGATCCTCGGGGTCGCCGGCATGGGCGTGGTCATCATGGCCGTGGTGCTCTTGATCAGCGGCGCCGGACTGCTGCATGACGCCAAGCGCGGACGGGCGTCGACTCGTTGAGTCGCTGAATCGTCCCGGTTCTACTACAGGACGTAGAATTGATCTGGTGGTGCCACGCCGCAGGCGCGGCCCACCAAAGACCAGATACCGATGCTCAGGAACGAGGAAATCTCAGTGGCTGAAGACGACAAGGGGCGCCGATCTCTGCTCGAGACGGTCAAGGCTCCGCTGATCTTCTCGTTCGCCATGGGGTTCTTGGCGGGCTTCGTCACGCTGATCACCTCTTCCGGCGGCACGGACAACCCGGCCCGGATGGATCTGGGACTGATCGCATTCGGGATCGGGTTCATCGCGACGCTGCTCGTGATCTCGATGCTCCACCTGGCCTCGCGGGAGAACCCGGAGCACCTGGCAGAGGGCTCCGGCGTGAATCGGAACTCCGAAGAGCTCTACCGCCAGCAGGTGGCCAAGCGCCGCGAAGACGCCCGCCGCAAGAAGGCCGACGAGGCCGCCCAGGCCCGGAGAGATGCCGGTGAGCCCGAGGGCGACGAGCCGACCTATGGGCGTCGCGACGACCGCCGCTGACCGGCGCCCGCACTGAGTCTGGGCGCACTGAGTCTGGGCGCACTGATGCTGGGCGCACGGATTTTGGGCGCGCTGATCCCGAGCCCACTGACTCCGGCCTTTCAGCACCAGCACCAGACGACCCGGGATCACGCTCCCTGACTGACAAGCACGTCACAGCCTCCTGTTTCCGTGACGGTCCCTCAGTCATGCGTTCATTTCTTGACCTTCTTCTTCTCTTTCTTCAACTTCTTGGTCGATTTCTTCTCGCGCTTCTCCATCAGCTCGTCCCGCATCCGATCACGGAACTCCTTGGCCGCCCGGGCGGACTGAGAGGTGGGCACTTCGATCTGTGCCGCCTTCTCCGCCGCGCTCGGCTTGACCAGTCGCGGACTGTCCAGCGTGTCCGCGGAGGCTCCCACGTGCCGGGACGAATGCACCGCAGCGGCGGCCGCCTCAGGTGCCGTGGAGAACGTCTTGCGATGCGCCGCCTGGCGTGCCCGGTAGGCCCGCACATGAGCGCGGTTGGCACAGTTGCCGAAGTCGCAGAACAGACGCGAGCGATTGCGTGTGAGGTCGATGATGACCGCGTCACAGCTCTCACCCTTGCAGGTCCGCATCCTCGCCGTCTCATCCCGCACCACCAGGTGCTGGATGGCGGCGGCGACGCTCGCCGTCATCACATCTGCCAGGTCCTTCGACGCCGGGACCGGCTCAGCGCGGTACTCGCCGTCGGCACCGCGCGCGACCTTGAGCCCCACACCGTCCAGCAGCTCGTTGAGCACCTGCACCGGGGCATCGGACTCGATCGGCGTCGAGCTCCAGATCCGCTGAACCTTGTCACGCAGGTGCTGCACCTTCTCCAGCTGCGCGCGATCAGCGCCGGAGGACGCCCACCGCATCCCCGGATCTCGCGAACCCAGATATTCCTTGAGCTGCGTCACCGTGGTGAGCTGGTCCAGACCGGGCGTGGCACTGCGCAGTCCAGCACTGGTGTTGACCAGGTCTGCTGCCGCTACGAGGGTCCGGTCAGTATCAACATCGAACATGCATCTCCTCTCCCGAGGTCATAGCACCCGTCCGAGATCCGCGGCCTCGCGGCGGCGGGCGCTGGTGTGCGCCTAATGCTAGTCCATCGGCGGCGCAGAACCGCGGTTGGTCCACGGGCCGGATGCCGTGCTCAACTGTCAGGGCTGAACCGATTCTGCAGCCTGGAGAGCGAGGCCTCGATCCCATGCCCGTTGCGGGAGTGCACCTTCGAGAGTCTCAGGGCCGCTCGCACGACTCGCAGCTGATTCCGTGCGTCATAGGACTCGGTGACCACTGTGCGGCTCGGGTCCGCCGGGACCGGGGCCATCTCCCAACGCCACCGGTGCCCGGTGGGCTGAGCCCACTCCAGCACGCCTGCCCGCTGCGTCGTCGGCGGCGCTGCAGTCAGCACCCGCAGCGGCAGCCGATACGGAACTCCGAAGACTCGCATGGCCACGCTGAAGCGATCACCGGTCTGCAGCCGATGCGGACCGAAGGCCCGGCTCTGCACGGTGCCCGACCCGTCGAGCTCGTGATGCCGGTGCGGATCCGCGACCAGGGCGAAGAGCTCCTCCGCAGAGGCGGCGACCTCCGCGCTGAAGGCCACGACATGGTCACCTCGATCCACCCGCTGCGGCGGGCCAGGGGCGTCTCGGGGACCGGGTGCCTCAGGTGTCGGAGTGCTCATGAGTGCCCAGTCTAGGGCGGCACTGGCCACCGGAGAGGTCCGTTCGCTGGGAGTTCACCGCACCAGCTTGCCAGAAGCTGTCGCGGCGGCAAGGCTTGAGCGGTGATCAGATCCCCGTCCACCCATGGCACCGCCCGCCGACTTGCGGCGCAGGCCGCGGTGGAGGAGGCCTCCCACCCCGCGGAGACCACCCGTTCCCAGGCCGAGACCCAGGCCCGGCTCCAGGTGCTCATCGAGTCCCGAGCCATCTGGTGCGCCATCGGCGGAGCGCTCATCGGGCTCGGACTGGGATTCTTCGTGTTCGGCGATCACCGACCGCCGCTCGCCGGGGACGAGTCCATCCAGGTCTACGGCTCCGTGGTCGGCGGAGTCACCGCCGGGCTCGCCTTCCTGCTGGGCTTCTCACTGAACACCCGACTGGCAAACATCTGGCTGGGCCAGCGGCCGCGGATCCGGCAGGTCATGGACACTCTCGCGCTGCTGGTGGTCCATGCCTCGATCGCGGTGATGGTCTCACTCGGACTCTTCCGGGTCTTCCAGGAGGCCTTCATCGGGCTGACCGTGGACCACATCGCGGGAGCGGTGCTGCTGGCCATCGTCGGGGGCACCTCCGGATACTTCAGCTTCAACTCGGGCGCGCGGATCAATGCGTTCACCCTCTCCACGCTGCTCGCGATCTTCACCGCCTCCGGCGTGCTGGTCTCGATGATCTTCGCGGAGAATCCGTTCTGGTGGCACGTGATGTTCTCCGAGCTGGGCACCGGCCAGGCCGGGCTGACCTCCTTCTGGACCTTCAACACCACACTCGTGGTCTCCGGAACGATCATCACCACCCTGACCGCGTTCATCACCCGGGATCTGGAGATCTGGTCCGACCACATCACCGTCACCCGCGACGAGGCGCTGGAACAGCGTCAGGAGGACCGGCGTCGGCGCGACGGCAAGCTCCCCCTGGCGGTCCGTTTCACCGGCGCGGTGAGCCGGCACGTCTCCAGCCCGCGGATCGGGATGCTTCGGACGGTGATGATCGCCATGGGCATCTCCCTGGCCGGGGTCGGGCTGGTGCCGATCAGCCTGCACCATGACATCCACGTGCTCTTCACCGCCGGCTTCGGGCTCTCCTTCCTGATCCTGCTGATCGGCATGCCCTACCTACTGCCCGGCTTCCCGCGCACCTTCTACCTGGTCAGCTACCTGGCCGCCGCAGGCGTGATCTTCGCAGGCGCCCTGTGGGAGCCCATCGGCTACTACAACCTGACATCATTGGAGCTCATCGGCGCCGCCGTGCTGTTCTCCTGGATGGTGGTGTTCATCCGCAACATCGCGGCCCAGGTCGCCCAGCTGAAAGGTCCCTTCTCATGAAGCGAGCCGCTGTCGTCGGGTCCGGTCCGAACGGGCTGACCGCCGCCTGCCTGCTGGCCCAGGCCGGCTGGGAGGTGACCGTCTATGAGGCCGCCGACGCGCCTGGAGGCGCGATGCGCTCAGCCGAGCTCTTCGCGGGCGAGCTCGGGCGCGGGGTGCCCGGCGGGGAGGGCGTGATCAGCGACCTCGGAGCCAGCGTGTTTCCCTTCGGACCGCCTCCGGTCCCCGGCGTCGAGCGCCACGGCCTTGAATACGTCCACCCGTCGATCCCCGCCGCTCACGGGCTCGACGACGGCGCACCGCCGGTCCTGCTGCACTCCTCGGTCAGTGACACCGCCGCCGGGCTGGGCCCCGACGGCGCCGCCTGGACCCGGATCTTCGGCCCGGTGGCCCGGGACTGGGACCGGGTGCTGCGCGCAGGGATGACCCCGGTGACCGCACCGCTGAGCAACCTGCAGTCTGACTCCGCCGCGCGTCGGCTACAGTCCCTGGCCCAGATCGGGGTGCGCGGCGCCTGGCCGGCGACCTGGCTGCAGCAGATCTTCACCGAAGCTCCGGCCAAGGCGCTCTTCGCCGGCCTCGCCGGGCATGCCACCACCGACCTGCGAGGGCCCCTGACCTCAGCCTTCGGGCTGCTGCTCGGCACCGCCGCACAGGTCAGCGGCTGGCCGGTGGCTCGCGGAGGCTCCGGCGCGGTGGTGAGCGCACTGGTCGCGGAGCTCGAATCCCATGGCGGCAGGGTGGTCACCGACCGCAGGATCACCGGCCTCGAGGAGCTGCGCCAGCCCGGCGCCACTGGGACCCCGGCGCACATGCCCGACGCGGTGCTGCTGGACCTGTCCCCGCGGCAGCTGCGCAGCTTCGGCGGACTGCGGCTGCCGCGCGGCTACTCACGGGCGCTGAGCCGGTGGAACTACGGCACCGGTATCGTCAAGATCGACTACCTGCTCGAGGGCCCGATTCCGTGGAGGCATGAGTCCATGGGCCAGGCCGGCACCGTGCACCTGGGAGGCGGAGCCTCGCAGATGGCCGCCTCCGAGGCCGCCGCCGTGCGCGGCACGCTGCCCGGGCGGCCCTATGTGCTGCTGACCCAGCCCAGCGTCGCCGACCCCTCCCGAACCCCCGACGAACGCACCGTGGCCTGGGCCTACGCCCATGTGCCTGGCGGGCTCTCCGGGCCTGCGGTGACACGCGCTGCGAAGATGATCGAGGCCGAGATCGAGGCCCAGGCCCCCGGATTCGGCGCAGCCGTGCAGGCGCGCAGGCTCTGGAGTCCCGCGGACCTCCAGGAGTGGAACCCCAATCTGGTCGGCGGTTCGATCAGCGCGGGCGCCCCGACGCTGCGCCAGTTCCTGGCCCGCCCGGCGCTGCGCGCGGACCCCTACCGGGTGCCGCATGTCGACGATGAGGCGCCGGGCGCCCCAGAAGGTCTGACCGCTTCAGGTGCCGGTGGTGTGAGCCCCGGCGGTTCTGGTCCGGATGTCTACCTCTGCTCGGCCTCGGCGCCTCCGGGCGGCGGAGCCCACGGGATGGCCGGGTTCCATGCCGCCCAGTCGGTGCTGCGCCGACACTAGAAGCCGCTGAACGCCAGCAGACCGGCGACCACGAGCATGATCGCCCCGACGAGGATGTCGAGCACCTGCCAGGTCCGCGGCCGGTTGAGCCACTTGGAGAGCGCCGCACCGCCCAGGGCCAGTGCGCTGAACCAGATGATCGAGGCCAGCACCGCGCCGCCGGCGAAGAGCCAGCGCTGATCCCCGAAGGTATTCGCCATGGTGCCCAGCACCACCATCGTGTCCACCCAGGCGTGCGGGTTGAGGATGCTCACGCTGAGCCCGGTCGCGGCGATCGCGGAGATCCGGGTGACCTGGACTCGCTGAGCCTGTTTCACGCCGCTGCCGCCTCCGCCGGAGCCGACGGGTGCGTCGTCGTCCTGCTGGCTGGAGAGCTCGACGTGGACCTCGGGCTTCAGCGCCTGACCCGCGCGGCGGGCCGAGCGGAAGGAGCGGTAGGCGAACCAGGTCAGGTAGGACACGCCCAGCCAGCGCAGCACCTCCATCAGCCACGGCGCGTGATCGAGCACCGCACCAACACCCGCGGTGCCCAGGGCGATGAGCAGAATGTCGCCGAAGATGCAGCAGGTCACCGCCAGCAGCACGCGATCCCGGCGCAGGCCCTGGCGCAGCAGCCAGGCGCTCTGCGGGCCGATCGCGACGATGAGGGCCAGGCAGGTCAGGAGTCCGGTGAGCAAGATGGTCATGGCTCCATCTTGGAACCCGCACCCCTATCCGCACCAGCTCATGATCCTTCACTATCTGAAGCAATGCTTCAGATTTACGACTAGGCTGGACCTATGAACACCGATCACCTGCGTGCCTTCGTCGCGGCGGTGGACGAGGGGACCTTCGAGTCTGCCTCGGCGCTGCTGCAGATCTCCGGTTCCGCCTTCTCTCAGCGCATCAAGGCCTTGGAGAAGGAGGTGGGCCACGTGCTGGTCACCCGAACGGTCCCCGTGGTGCCCACGGAGTCCGGAGCGGAGCTGCTGCGGATCGCCCGGCAGACCGTGATGCTTGAGGATGAGGCGCGACGGAGCCTCGGCTTCCATCGAATTCCCGGGCAGGCGGCGCCCACCGTCACCCTCTCGGTGGCCGTGAATGCCGACTCCCTGGCCAGCTGGTTCCTGCGGGTGCTGCAGGAGGCTGCCACCTGGGACGACGTGGAGCTGCACTTCTACGCCGAGGACCAGGAGCACACCCACGAGCTGCTGCGCAACGGCACGGTGGCCGCTGCGGTGGCGGAGAACCCTGCACCGGTCTCCGGCTGCCGCTCCACCGTGCTGGGGGTGATGCGGTACTGGCCGGTTGCGAGCACCGAGCTGCTCGACCGGCACCGTTCCACCGCCGGGGTGGTGGACTGGCAGCGGGTTCCGCTGGTGGAATACGGCATCCGGGATTCGCTTCAGCGCACCGGCCTGCGCCGGCTCGGGGTCTCCGGGACTCCGACGACTCATATGGTGCCCTCGGTGGAGGCCTATAACGCGGCCGTCGGCTACGGACTGGGCTGGGGGATGATCCCCGAGTCGATGATGCCCGCCGGGGTGATGGAGGGGACTCATCGGGATCTGGCGATCGTCGAGGAGATCGGTCAGCAGGAGACCACCCTGCACTGGCAGCACTGGTCCAGCACGACCTCGGCCATGGACCGGCTGACGGCGGCGGTGCGCCGGGCCGCGGCCCGGATGAGCTGAGCGGGAGTTCGAAGATCCTCAAGTCCTTCAAATTTTGAGGAATGAACTGGGGTGGGTCTGCGTTGCACCGACCATGAGCATCAGCACAGAGCGCCACAGCGACCATTTCGAACTCGGCCTGCACACCTTCGGGGACGTTACCAAGACCCTCGACGGCGAGCAGGATGTCCCACAGCCCCAGGTGCTGCGCAACGTCCTGGCCGAGGCCAAGATGGCCGACGCCTCGGGAGTCGACGTGATCGGCATCGGCGAGCACCACCGCCCCGACTACGCGATCTCGGCACCCGATGTGGTGCTCTCCGCGATCGGCGCCGCCACCGAACGGATCAAGCTCGGCTCCGCCGTCACCGTGCTGTCCTCCGACGACCCGGTGCGCGTCTACCAGCGCTTCGCGACCATCGATGGGCTCACCAACGGCCGCGCCGAGGTCTCGCTGGGCCGCGGCTCCTTCATCGAGTCCTACCCGCTCTTCGGCTACGACCTCTCCGACTATGAGCAGCTCTTCGAGGAGAAGGTCGAGCTCTTTACCCGGCTGCGCTCCGAGGGCCCGATCAGCTGGCAGGGCAACACCCGCGGCTCGCTGAACAACCAGGAGATCTACCCCAAGACCGATCACGAACACGGCCTGCCCACCTGGATCGCGGTCGGCGGCACCCCCAACTCGGTGGTTCGCGCCGCACGCCATGGTCTGGGCCTGGAGCTGGCGATCATCGGCGGCGCCCCCGAGCGCTTCCGCCCCCTGGCCCAGCTCTACCAGAAGGCGCTCGATGAATTTGGTCACAGCGGCAACCGCCGGATCGCGGTGCACTCCCACGGATTCGTCGCCCCCACCGACGAGGAGGCGCTGGACGTGTTCTACCCGTCCTGGGCCGAGTCGATGGCGAAGCTCGGCCGAGAGCGCGGCTGGGGCAACGGCCACCCCTCACGGGCCCAGTTCGAGCAGGAAGTCCACCAGGGGGCCCTGTATGTAGGCTCCCCCGAGACTGTGGCCAAGAAGATCGTGCGCACCCAGAAGCTGCTCGGCAACACCCGATTCGGCATGAAATACGGCAACGCCAGCCTCGCGCATGAACACATGATGAGTGCTATCGAGCTCTACGGCACCCAGGTGAAACCCCTGGTGCTGGACATGCTCAGCGACTCCTGAGCCGCTGGTGAGCAGTGTCAGCGCGGCATCAGTGCGCTGACACTGCTTCGAGTCGCAACGGTACTGTGGTGACATGGCATCGCAGGAGACGCGCGAAGAGACGCATGAGGACCGGAGTCAAGGAACGGCACCAGGGCAGCAGGACACCCAGAACCAGGGTCAGGTCGCCCAGTACCCCGAGACGGACCTGCCTGTCCGCGACGGAAGCATCGTGGTCTACTCTGACCCGGGCCGCACCTCCCTGCTCGTGCGCAAGATGCTCCAGCAGCCGCAGCGCGGCCGCCGTTCCGGCTGGGCCCGCGGCGCCGAGGTCACCCAGCAGCAGGTGCTGATCCCGCTGCGCGATGACGCCACCCTGGACCTCGAGGTGGCCAAGCGCTGGGCCCGCGAGGCCGAGGCCGATATGACGGTCATCGTCACCGAGATCCCACGCATGGCCGGGGAACGCCCCAAGACGGCGGAGCTGCACTTCGCCGACCGGCTCGCGATCATCTCGCTCCCCGCGCTGGGGCCGACGTTGATCATGCATTCGCTGCGCCGCGAGCTGCACCGTGTGGTCACCGCACTGATCAACGAGTCCGTGGAACCGGCGCGCCAGTACGGCGGCTACTACGCCCATGTCGAGGAGCAGAAGGGCGATGACACGTTCTTCATCTCCCCAGGGATGCTGTTCCCGGGGCGGTTCTGGATGACCTTGGGGATGGTCGCGGCGAACGAGCCGTTCTGGTCTCTGCCCAAACTCTCCGGCGTCTTCGCCGCCGCGGCGGCCACCGGCGCCTTCGGCATCTTCTTCACCACGATCTGGGAGATGGCCAGCTTTCTGCCGCACTGGCGACTCGCCATCGTGTCGGTGGCCGCGATCACCATCGTCAGCGCCTGGCTGATCATCAGCAACCGACTCTGGGACAAATCCGCTGCCGTCGGGGGCGCCCGCGAAGCCGCGATGTACAACATCTCCACGGCGGTGAGCCTGCTCACCAGCGTCACGGCGCTCTATCTGGTGCTCTTCGGCTCCATCCTGGTCGTCGGGCTGCTGCTGATCGAACCAGGGTTCATGGCTGACACCCTGGGGGAGGAGACCGGCTTCATCAACTACGTCGAGATCGCCTGGCTCTCAGCATCCTTGGGCACCTTCGCCGGCGCGATCGGTGCGAACTTCGATGACAGCGTGGAGCTGAAGAACCTCACCCAGGGATCCCGCGAGCTTCAGCGCTACCCGAAGGACGCCGAGCAGCGCTGAGCCTGCCCGCGCGGTCTGACTACGCGATCAGCGTGAGTCCCCAGATGGTGAGCAGCGCGAACCCGACGCCCCAGAGAATCACCGAGACCAACATCCATGCCATCACCGCGTGACGTGAGGCGCCGAAGGACACCATCAGCGGGGCGGTGAACTGGCTGGGCAGTGCCAGCGGCCCCAGGATGGACACGCCGGGCACTCCGAAGCGGTCGAAGATCCGGCGGACCTTCTCGCGCTTGGCGGACTTCTGTGGATCCATCTGTTGCGGACGCTTGTGCAGGATCGCGGTGCGCACCCAGTGCGCCACGTAGACGACCAGGATCAGCGAGAGCATGTTGCCCACGACGGCGGCGATGATCGCCACCACGGGGTGCATCCCGGCAAGGATCCCGATCGGAGCGCCGAAGAACGACTCCACGAAGGGTACGGCGGAGATCAGGATGACGCCGAGCCATTGCAGCGCGGCGGGCAGCTCCTGGGTCCAGCTCTGCAGGCCGGCGACCCAGCTGTCCCCGTCCACGGTGGTCGCGACGTCGGTGGCAAGTGTGAGTGATTCTATCATTGCCTCATTCTTTCTGAGGATCACCTCGGGTGCGTCAGCCCGAGGGGTGATCTGCGGCTGAGGTGGGCATCAGGAGATTGGCCCGCTCTGCCGACGCTGGATCAGTCACGCCTAGACGTGGTGAACCCCAGTTACTTGCACTTGTGCAAATTTGTATCAGTGCATAAGATGCACTGGTGCAAGAAAATCTGACGCAGCGCAAGCGCAACCAGCGCGACACCTGGAACGCCATCCACCAGGCAGCCTTCGCCCTGGCTTCTGCCAACGGCCCTGGAGCGGCCACCGTGGATGAGATCTCCGCCCGGGCGGGAGTCTCTCGGCGCACGTTCTTCAACTACTTCCCGGTGAAGGAGGATGCGGTGCTGGGGACCCGGTCAGCGGAGCTCGACCCGGCCGTCGTCGAACGCTTCCATGCCTCCACCGAGGATGAGCTCACCCGCGTGGTGCATCTGTTCGTCTCCGTGGTGCGCACCTGTCTGCCGGAGGAGACCGCCGCGCAGCGCCGCGCGATCATCGCCGAGCACCCGCAGCTGCGCGCCCGGCTCGCCGAGCTGCTCGCCCAGGTGGAACGGCTGGTCTACTCAGCCGTCCACTCCGAGGCGGACCAGGGCGGGATGCACCTGCCCGAGGGGGCCGGCGCCCACGCCTTCGAGGCGCTGCTGGCACTTGCCGGCGGCATCACCAAGTTCGCCTTCTCCCGCTATCACGAGTCCGGCGCGGAGAGCCTGGACCCCTTCATCAGCGAGACCATCGCCCTGTTCAGAAAAGTCGTGGAGACCACCCGATGACCAGTCCAGAGACCTCCTCGGTGCCGAGGATCGACCCATCAGCAGCACATGACGCCGAACCGGCCGCAGACGCCAGCGCCCCGTCTGAGCCGGAGACCGGGCACCTCAGATGGATCTTCAGCGCCCTGATCCTCGCCATGCTGATGGCCTCCCTGGGCCAGACCGTGCTGGCCACCGCGCTGCCCACCATCGTCGGAGAGCTCGACGGGGTGGAGCACATGGCCTGGGTGATCACCGCGTTCATCCTCGCCTCGACCGTGATGATGCCGGTCTACGGCAAGCTCGGAGACATGTTCGGGCGCAAGCCGCTGTTCATCTTCGCGATCATCGCCTTCGTCATCGGCTCTGCTCTCGGCGGCGCCGCGGACAGCATGTCCCAGCTCGTCGGAGCCCGCGTGATCCAGGGCATCGGCGGCGGCGGTCTGATGATCCTCTCCCAGGCGACCATCGCCGACGTCGTGCCCGCGCGCGAGCGCGGCCGCTACATGGGCGTCATGGGTGGGGTCTTCGCGTTCTCCTCGGTGGCCGGCCCGCTGCTCGGCGGCTGGCTCACCGACGGTCCCGGCTGGCGCTGGACGCTGTGGATGAACGTCCCGCTCGGCGTGCTCGCGCTGATCGGGATCGTGCTGCTGCTGAAGCTGCCCGCGCGTGAACCCGAGGCGCGAGGGCGCATCGACGTGTGGGGGATGGCGCTGCTGGGCGTCGCCACCACCGCGGTCGTGCTGGTGGCGACCTGGGGCGGCGGCGAATACGCCTGGACCTCCCCGATGATCCTGGGTCTGCTGGCCACGCTGGTCGTCTCGGGCCTGCTCTTCACGTGGATCGAATACCGGACGCCGGAGCCGATCCTGCCGCTGATGCTGTTCCGCAACCGCAACTTCGTGCTCACCATGGTCGCCGGACTGATCACCGGTGTGGCGATGTTCGGCGCCCTGGGCTACATGCCCACCTACCTGCAGATGGTCACCGGCTACAGCCCCGCGCAGGCGGGCATGCTGATGATCCCGATGATGGGCACCCTGCTGGTGGCCTCGATCATCGTCGGGCGCCGGGTGAGCAAGTCAGGTCGCTACAAGAAGACGATGGTGATCGGCAGCGTGATCACCGCGCTGGGCCTGGGGCTGCTCTCCACGGTCAGCGCCGACTCCCCGGTGATCCTGGAATGCCTCTACCTCGGGGTGCTCGGGCTCGGGCTGGGCTGCACCATGCAGCTGCTGACCCTGGTCGCGCAGAACTCCTTCGCGCTGCGCCATGTGGGCACCGCCACCGCGGGACAGAACTACTTCCGCCAGGTCGGGGCCACGCTGGGCTCGGCCGTGATCGGATCGCTCTTCGCGACCCGGCTCACCGAGATGCTCACCGAGCGGCTGCCCGCCGACGCCGCAGGCGGGGTCGGTGCGAACTCGCTGACCCCGGAACTGGTGCGCGGCCTGCCGGATTCGATCTACACGGTGGTCGTGGAGTCCTATAACGAGGCCCTGGTGCCGTTGTTCCTCTGGATGGTGCCGCTCGCGCTGATCGCGACCGTGATGCTGCTCTTCGTGGAGGAGAAGCCGCTGGCGACGACGCTGGACCGCTGAGCCCGCCGCCGCGCGGCCCCTCGTCTCATCGAGCGGGCGATTTGCGGGATTTTCAGACCCGGATCCGCTCGGAGAATCCCGCAAATCGCCCACTGGATGCGGCAGGCGCCGACTCTCCCTGCTGTGGGCTCACCTTCGCGGGGTGTCAGGCCTCCGTAGTCTCCGGACGAGGCTCTCCGCCCCGCCGGTGACGCCCAAGACGACCCCTGTGCCGAGGCTGCTGCCGATGAGCACCATGATCGCCCCGACGAGCCACAATCCGGTGCTGTCCTGACTGGCCGCGGTCACGCTCCAGGCCACGGTGAGCGACGGCGGCAGCAGCAGCACGGACTTCCAGTGCCGCCCCCACGAGGCGGGCAGGGCGACCGCCAGCAGGGTGATCCCGCAGCCGATCACCTGCCAGGCCTCGTAGGGGCCGTGCTCCAGCCCGGTCACCGGGTCCACCTGATATTCCTGGTCCCACCCCATCCAGGCGAACCACGCGCCGGCGGATCCCAGGACCACAAAGACGGCCCAGGCCGCTAAGTGCGGGCTTCGCCGCGAGTGACCGGGATCCTTGGATCCAGGCTGTGGAGTGGTGGTCATCGCGTCATTATGTTCGAGGCTGTGTCAGTCGCGCAGCGACACGCTGGAGCTGCCGGCGAAGGGGGACCTTGGCAGCGCGTGCTCAGGCCGGGCGAAACGCGTGATGCCCAAGACGATCAGTGTCCCCATGACACTGCCGAAGGCCATGAAGCCTGCCCCGACGAGCCAGAGGCCCGTCATGTCCTCGCTGCTGGCGGTCACGCTCCAGGCAAGAGTCAGCGACGGCGGCATCAGCAGCACCGTGGGCCAGTACCGGTGCCAGGACGTCACCACCGCTATCCCCACGAGCAGGACGCCGCAGACCAGGAACTGCCACGGGATCCACGGGCCATGCTCCACGCCCGTCGCCGGGTCATAGGTGTAACCCAGGTGCCAGGGCAGCGCGGCAAATGTCCCGAACCAGACCCCGACCGTGCCCAGGACGACGAACGCCGCCCATCCCGCGAGGCGCAGAAGCCGCTGGGGCCATGAGTCGCGGGTGGCTGTCGGCGCTGGGGTGATCGTCATAGCGTGATTATGTTCGACCTCAGCGGATTCGGGTCGAGACGCACCGCGACGAGCGCAACCGTTCGATAGACGAGAGTCGACGACGATGGGTTGAACTCAGAAGACCCGTGTCACGCTGTCGTTGCTCCTGGATGGAGACCCGCATTGGGAATGAGTCATCGGGCCCATTGGGTGGTGGCAGCACTTCTCGGTCCAAGGATCTTATTCATCGCAGATCTTCCGCAATGAGCTATAAGCAGCCTTTCTGGGGCCTGCGGTGGAGTCGCTCTTTCTCCGCCACGCGGTCGCCATCCGCTGCCTCAGGGAACAGGCCAACCTTGAGTGGGCCGTCGGGACCTCGCTCCCACCCCGCCCGAGTTCTACACGCTGTAGTAGACTCGCCCGCATCAGCCGAGGGAAGGGGTCTCCAGTGGTCAGTGCCGCGGACTTCACCCCTTCTCCACGCCCCGTCACCGGTGCGGCACGGCTGATCCGTGGCCTGCTGGCCGCGAGTCTGGCCATCGGCTCCGCGACAGTCTCCCATTCCCTCGCCGGACATCACATGCCCCACTGGATCGTCATCGTCCTGGCGTTCGCGGTGAGCCTCCCCGTGTGCGCCTCGCTCTCCGGAGTCCGACTCAGCCGGGCCCGGCTCGGCGTCGCCGTCGTGTTCAGCCAGGCGGTGCTCCACAGTCTCTTCGCACTCCTCCCGGCCGCCGGAGCATCGGCCAGCACCACGGTCTCCCGTGGCTCGGCGTCCAGTGATGCGCTGTCCAGTGGTGCGGTTTCCAGTGATGCCGTGGCCCACGCCGGGCACGCGGCGCATGACCACGCCGTCGTCATCACCGCGGCAGCACAGGCCAGCACGGTCACCCAGGTGCTGCCCGATGCGCCGATGATCTTCGCCCACGTCCTCGCGGCACTTTTCACCTTCGCGGTGATCCGTCGCGGTGAGCTGATTCTGCACGCCCTCAGCGGTCTGCTGCTGCTTCGCCCGGCGCTGCGGCTGTTCCTGCGCCCGGTCTCGCTGGCCGGTCCACGCGCCATTCGTGCACATGATTCCTTCACCACCGTGATCCTGCGGGATCTCTGGTGCGGCAGGGGTGCGCAGACCCTGCGCGGACCGCCGGTCCTCGTGAGCTGACACCGCCACGTGGTTCCCACGGCTCGACGCCGGGGGCGCCAGTCACTCCACGACGGAAAGCACCACTCTCATGTCAACAAGCGTCTCCACATCCCGCACACCCAACACCGGACGCCAGCGCGCCGGCCGCATCACCGCCCTCTCGACCACCGCCGCACTCGGCCTGGCTGTCACCACCATGGCGGCTCCCGCCTGGGCGCACGATTCACTCATCTCCTCCACTCCGGGGGCGGGCGCAGTGCTGGAACAGAGCCCGGAGGAGGTCACCCTGGAGTTCTCCGGCGGAGGACTCACCACCGGGGAGTCCATCGCCAACGTCATCGAGGTCAGCGATGCGGACGGCGAGAACTGGGCGGGTGAGATCGAGATCGAAGGCGCCACCATGTCCACCGAACTCTCCGAGGAGCTTCCCGGCGGTGACTACACGGTGGCCTACCGGGTGGTCTATTCCGACGGGCACGCCGAAGAGAGCTCCTTCGAGTTCGAAGTGGCGGACGCCCCGGCGGAACCGACGCCGGAGCCCTCAACTGCGACCGAGACCGAGCCGGAGAGCGAGCCCACGGCTCCAGAGGACGACGACGCCGCCGACCCCACCACCGCCGATTCTGACCAGGCGGATGAGCCGGTCGCCGGCGACGCCGCTGCGGAGACGCAGCAGAATCCAGGTCTGCCGGTCTGGGCAGTCGTCGTCGGGGGCATCGTGGTGGCCGGACTGCTCGCGGCGATCGTGCTGGCGGTCCTTCGCGGGCGGAAGAGCCCCCGCGCCTGATCCGCGAGGACGCCTGGCCGCCAGCGTCCCCACATCGCAGGTGCACAGCTTCTCGCGCCTGCCCTGCCCCTGAGGTTGCCCCTGATCCGTCGACCCGCCGGAATGTGCCCACCTGGCCTACATGGCCGGGCGTCTCGCTCCGGCGAGGCCGACGACCAGGACCGCGGCGGCGATGAGCAGCAGCGACAGCGCCACTGCCGCATCGGGGTCCGTCTCGCGCTGCAGGTAGATCTCCAGGGGCAGGGTGCGCGTGACGCCCTCCAGACTTCCGGCGAAGGCGATGGTCGCGCCGAACTCCCCGAGTGCCCGGGCGAACGCCAGGATGGCCCCGGAGATCAGGCCGGGCATGATCAGCGGGAGCATGATCGTACGCAGCACCGCGGTGGGGCCGGCGCCGTCCATCACGGCGGCCTCGATGACGTGCGGATCAAGCGCGTGCAGGGCGTTCTCGACCGTGATCACCAGGAAGGGCATGGCCACGAAGGTCTGGGCGAGGATCACCGCCGTCGTCGAATACGCGATGTTGATGCCCAGCGCGCTCATCGACTCCCCCAGGAGTCCCTGGCGTCCGAAGGTGTAGAGCAGGGCGACGCCGCCCACCACCGGGGGCATCACCATCGGCAGGAGCACCAGGGACCGCAGCACGCCGTGGCCGCGGAATCTCAGCCGGGACAGCACGAACGCCATCGGCACACCCAGGATCACGCACAGAACCGTGGACGCGCCGGCGGTGCGCAGGCTGAGCATCAGGGCCGAGATCGAGGATGAGGAGGTGACCAGGGCGGGGAACTCATCCCAGGACACCCGGAGCACGATCGCGAGGATCGGGACCAGGATGAGGGCAATCCCGATCGAGGCGGGAAGGAGCAGCCATCGAGGGCTGGACGAGGCGTGCCGACCGTTCTTCGGGCGAGGCATGACCGGCGAGGCGAGTGTCATGGCCGACCGAAACCGGCCTCGTGCAGAATTGCTTGCCCCTGGTCGCCTTCGACGAACGCCAGGAACTCCTCTGCGGCTCCGGGGTTCTCCGAAGACTCCAGGGTGGCGATCGGGTACCGGTTCACGACGTCCTGGGACTCCGCGAAATCGATTCGCTGGACGTCCGCGCCTGCGGCCGAGGCGTCGGTGACAAAGACGAGTCCGGCATCGGCCTCACCTGCACGGACCTTCCCCAGGACGTCGGTGACGGCCGATTCTTCACTTGCCGGGGAGAGCTCGACGTCGGCCGCTTTCGTGACCTGTGCGGCGGCGGCCCCGCAGGGCACCTGGGGGGCGCAGATCACGGTGATCACGTCGTCACCGGCGAGATCGGTCAGATCCTCCACTGCGGCAGGATTGTCTTCGGGCGTGACGATCGTCAGGGTGTTGGAGGCGAAGATCGCCGGCGTCCTCCGGGTCAGAGCCTCGACGCCGTTCATCGTGACCTCATCCGCGGAGGCGAAGACATCGGCGGGCGCACCCTGGCCGAGCTGAGCCGCCAGGTCTGCGGAGCCCGCGAAGTTGAAGCTGACCTCGACGTCGGTATCTCGCTGAAACTGCTCCCCGATCTCGGTGAAGGACTCGGTCAGCGACGCAGCGGCGAACACCTGGATTGTGTCCGTCGGCTCCTCGGGTGAGGCGCACGCGCTGAGCAGCATCAGGGACAGTGCCGATGCGGAGGCCAGGAGACGCTTCATCAGGGCTCCTTCATCGGCTTCTCCAGCACCACCTGTGTGGCCTTCACCGATGCCGTGGCGATGACCCCGGGCTCCAGTCCGAGCTCGCGCACGGATTCCGTGCTGAGCAGGGAGACCACACGGAATGGTCCGCACTGCAGCTCGACCTGGGACATCACCGGGTTGCTGTGGACCGCGGTGACCAGGCCGGTGAATCTGTTCCGGGCTGAGCTCCGGGTATTGCCGGAATCGCCGGGGGCAGAGGCGCGGGCCTTGGCGAAGTCCGCCAGTTCGGCCCCGTCGAGCACTTTGCGCCCGTGGGGGTCGTCCTCGGCGCGCAGCTGACCCTTCGAGATCCAGCGACGCACGGTGTCGTCGCTGACGCCCAGGAACTGGGCTGCATCAGAGATTCGAATCTGCGGCATCAAGAGAGCGTATCAGCCGCAAAAGCAATCTTCTCGCTTACTTAAAGGCTCAAGTGCAGACCGCGGCGTCCTTTCCGAGGAGGAGGTCGCAGAGCTCCTTGGATCGCTGATCGAGCAGACGGTGCTGCACGGCAAGGCGGGGGAGCATCGGGGTCGCAGCCTCTCCGATGAGCAGCTTCGCGTCTTCGGACCGCGGCTCATCGACTCCGATTCGGGACCGCTTCCCTTCTGAGCGCCGCCGCGAATGCTATTGAATAGAGGCATGAACTCCATGATCTCTACGATTCTCAATGTCATCTGGCTGGTCTTCGGTGGTCTGTGGCTGGCCCTGGGCTACTTCCTCGCCGGGATCATCTGCTGCCTGCTGATCATCACGATCCCCTTCGGACTGGCGTCCTTCCGGATCGGGGCCTACGCGCTGTGGCCGTTCGGTCGCACGATCGTGGACCGCAGTCCCCGGGGTGCAGGCCTGTTCACCACGATCGGCAACGTGATCTGGGTCCTGGTGGCAGGAATCTGGATCGCCATCGGGCACGTGCTCACCGCGATCCCGATGTTCATCAGCATCATCGGCATCCCGCTGGGCATCGCAAACCTCAAGCTGATCCCCGTCTCGCTGATGCCCTTGGGCAAGGTCATCGTCACCTCGAACGCGGTGCTGCCGACCTACCGCCACGCCTGAGCCGACGTCAGCCCTTGAGCAGGATCTTGCGCATGCCCCAGGAGATGGGGGCCTTCGCGAGCCGAGTCGGATCGAACCCGGGCAGCTTGCGCAGCACGCCACGCTCGTGGCTGAAGGTCGCCACGCTGTACTCCCCGTGATAGCGGCCCATGCCGCTGGCGCCCACTCCGCCGAAGGGAAGCGTGGACACCGCCAGCTGCGTCATCACGGTGTTGAAGGTGATCCCGCCGGAGGAGGTCTGCGCGAGGAGGGCCTCGCGCACCTCGGGGTGCTCGGTGAAGGCGTACAGCGCCAGCGGCTTGGGGCGGGCGTTGATGAAGTCGATGGCGGCCTGGTGATCTGCCACCGTGAGGATCGGCAGGATCGGACCGAAGATCTCGTCCTGCATGATCGCCGAGTCGGGGTCTACATCGAGCAGCACAGTGGGTGCGATGTACCGGGCGGCGGGGTCTGCCTCCCCGCCGATGACCGCACGGCCTGAGTCCAGCAGTCCGGCGAGACGCTCGGCGTGGCGCTCATTGATGATCCGCCCGTAGTTCTCAGCCCTGGACGGGTCGGATCCGAAGGCCCGGCGGGTGACCCGTGCGATCTCCCGAGCCAGCGGCTCGGCGAGCTCGGGGGTGGTCAGCAGATAGTCCGGCGCCACGCAGGTCTGGCCAGAGTTGCTGAACTTGCCCCACACCAGAGCCTCCGCGGCAGCGGTGAGATCCGCGGACGCGTCGATCCAGACCGGGGACTTGCCGCCAAGCTCCAGCGTGACCGGGGTCAGATGCTTCGCCGCAGCGGTCATGACGATCGAGGCCACCGTGCCGTTGCCGGTGTAGAAGATGTGGTCGAAGCGGTGTTCCAGCAGTCGGGTCGTCTCCTCGACGCCGCCCTCGACCACCCGCACCGCGTCGGTGTCGAGGTATTCCGGGATCAGCTTCGCCACGGTCGCGGAGACCGTCGGGGCCAGCTCGCTGGGCTTGAGCACCACGGAGTTCCCGGCCGCCAGCGCCCCGATCAGTGGCATCAGCAGCAGATGGAAGGGGTAGTTCCAGGGTCCGATGATCAAGACCGTGCCCAGCGGCTGACGCTGCACGTGGGCGCGAGCGCTGCCCACGATGAACGGCACCGGGGTGCCCCGGTCCCGGGTCCAGCTGGTCAGGTTCTTCAGCGTCGTCTTGACCTCGGACTTCACCGAAAGGACCTCGGTGAGGTGAGAGTCGACGTCGTTCTTCCCCAGGTCTGCGTCCATCGCCGCATGGATCTCCGGCGCCCGCTCCTCAAGCAGTCGCAGGATGCCCCGCAGCTGGTCCCGGCGCCACTGCATCGACCGGGTGCGGCCGGTGGCAAATGCCGCCTGGGTCCCTGTCACGCAGGCGTCGACGGCGGCGAGGGGAGTGGAGAGCTGCTTCGCGGCGGTGCTGCGCACCTCGGCTGGGGAGTAGGGCGTCATGGAGTGAACCTCTCAGGTCAGGGCGTCCTCCCCACACTACAGATCACGAACCATCCCAACCTGGGGCAAAGCGCACGGGCCTGCGGTCAGCCAAAGACCGAGCGGCTGCTGGGGGCGGTCAGCGGATCGGGGAGTCGGCGCGATCGCCCAGCCGCCCGCTGCACCAGGAAGCCCACGCGGGCCCAATATTCGAACCCGCCAATGAGCTCCCGGACCTGTGAGAACCCCAGCGTGCTCAGAGTCAGTGCCGCGCGGGTGCTGCCATTGCATCCCGGACCCCAGCAATAGACGACGACGGCGCGGCTCCGGTCCTTGCCCAGCTCGCCCACCCGGTCCTGAAGTTCAGGCCCCGGGATGTGGAGCGCGCCGGGTATGTGTCCCTGCGCCCAGGCTGTTTCGGAACGGACGTCCACGACCAACGGGGAGGAGCCAGAGGCTCGATCTGCGGCGAGGTCGGCAGGGTCGGTCTCGTGGCGCAGCTTCGCTGCGAAGAATGCGGCGGCAGACAGTGGAGTGCTCATGAGTCCATTCAACGCCGAGGCGTCGTGCGAGAGAATGCCAATTCGTCGAAGAATCTGGAATCAACCCTTCATTTCGACGCTATTCTCGATCCCATGCCGACGAATCCACGTATCGATCTAGATTCCACCGACCATCGAATCGTTGAGCTTCTGCAACGCGATGGCCGGATGAGCATGGCCGAACTGGCACGCAGCATCAACCTCTCCGCCAGTTCCACGGCAGACCGGCTGCGTCGCCTGCGCGACGCCGGAGTCATCACCGGATACTCCGCGACGGTGAACCCAGAGGCGCTGGGCTATTCGGTAAGCGCCTTCGTCCGGCTCGCCTATCCCTCTGGCAACTACAAGCCCTTCCATGACCTCGTGGAGACCACCCCGGAGATCATCGAAGCCCACCACGTCACCGGCGCGGACTGCTTCATCATCAAGGTCCTGGCTCGATCCATGAGGGATCTTGAACGCATCGCCGGTCGGCTGGCCACCCTCGGAAGCATCACCACCAGCGTGGTCTACTCCAGCCCGGTGCCCACCCGGCACATCGCCCCCGCATGAGCGCGACGCCGAGCAGGCGAAGAACTGGGCTGTCGTCGCACGAGGCCCCGCGCATTGGCGCCGCTGGTGGCGAACAGGTCCATCGTCCACCTAGACCATGAGACGCGGCAGAAGTGCATCTCCGTGCTCGTCAGGAGCTAACACCCTGTTCACTGACATTGCGTAGAGGTATTAATAGTTATACGGTCTAACAGTAAGGTTGATGAAGAGGTAGATGTGTGACTGCAACAGGGGGCAGGCACGAGAGGGTACGGAGAGTTCAGATGAGTACACAGGCAGTCCCCAACAGCAGAATCACGCAAGCAGACGCAATGTTCCAGCCCGTCGAGCACCAGACGCACCGCAGTGCGTCCTTGGATGCGGATCAACAGCTTCGATGCACGCGCTTTGACCAGATGGCCAAGGCGGCATCCGCCGGGCTCATGGCTCACCCCCACGTAGAGTCCGCGATCGTGGAGATCTCCGGCGACGACGCCGATCTGGTCTTCCACCTGAACTGCACCATCAAGGCCGAGGCCGACCCCTCAGATCTCATGGAGACCATCTCGCAGGGCGTCATCTCCAACATCGAACGGATGCTCGGCACGGAGTTCGCCTCCCGGAGGCTGCACTTCAACCGCAGCATCTACGCCGCCTGAGCCCGGTCGTCCCGAGCAACAGGCCAGCAGCAACAGATCAACGCACACTTTGAGGAGCCCGCCATGGACATCACCCTGATTCAGACGTTCAATGCCTTCTTCATGGCCGCCGTCCTACTCGCCGTGCCGGTGCTCATCGTCGTCGGCATCTGGGGCGCCCTCGGGCGCCGTGAGCCCCTCCCCGCAACGGTGGAGCTACAACCCGTGCGACAGCCGGCCAACCAGCCCTGAGCTCAATGCAGGAACTCGGTCTGCGCCACGCTCGGGCTGGCCGGGCCGAGCACGTCGATGAGCATGTCGCGATCCGCATAGCTGCCATGGAGATCCCACCCTGGCACGGCCCGCAGGTCTGCCCTGATCTGCTCGGCTGAGCGGAATGCCTGGGCATCAGGATGGCGCCAATGCACCGACACCAGGTGTCCACCGGATTCCAGGGTCTGCGCCGCGCGTCCCAGGACCGTGACCCACTGGGAGTCGTTCAGGTAATAGGCCAGCTCGCTGATCAGGATCAGGTCGATCGTCCCGTCGGGCCAGTCCTCGATGCTCGCCTGCTGGAACGTCACATTCTCTGCCACAACTCGCTGCGCCGCCGCCTGCAGCGCGGAGCCGGAGATGTCGGTGGCGAGGACCGCGTCGCAGCGCTGCGCCAAGAGCTCGGTCACCCCGCCGATGGAACATCCGGGCTCGAACGCTCGGCGGTACCTGGCCTGGGGGAGCACCGCCATGGTCAGCGCGTACTTGCGCTGCTCATACCAACGGCTCGTCACGCCCCACGGATCCGCCCGCCCGGCATGAAGGCCCTCGAAGTCCAACGGCGTCCCGGGAAAGACGATCTGCCGCTCCCGCAGCACGGTGGCCAGCATGGTCTCCGTCAGCACCGGCTCCCCGGGTTCCCGGTCCGCCGGCGTGCCATGCGCAGTCCCCAGCTGGGAGACGAAGCCGACGACGGCGCGGGCCCGGACCCGCGCGAGCTCGGCGTCGATCGGGATGGAGCGCGCCGCGGCCCAGCGCGCCTCCGTCCTGGAGGGTGACGCGGGGGGAGTGCTGTGCAGCCACAGCCACACCGGGTACTGCACCAGCGGGGCGTTGTGCTGTGCCGCGGCGGCCGCTGCGGCGTCCCCACACGCGTCGTGGTCGGGGTGCCCGTCATGGGAGAGCGGGGCGGTCACGAGGGTCCCGCGGGGCAGGTCCTGCAGTGCGGCGCCGATCGCCTCGGTCAGGGATTCGATGTGGGCGTTGAGCTCGCCGTCGGGCAGCTGCAGCCTGATCCGTTCCAGGCTGCCCAGACCGCGCGGGCCCGGCGTGAGCGAGCGCAGCTCCGTCATGGCAGCCTCAGACTCCGCGGTACGGATCTCGGCGAGCTGATCTGCGGGAATGCTGCTGGCTGGGTGTGATCCGGTGCCGTCGGTGGCGGCCAGTACGCGGACTGGGGAGCCGCTGCGCAGCCCGGCGGCGATCAGGGCGGCCGCGCCGAGCACCTCATCGTCGGGATGCGGAGCGACCACCAGCAGCCCGGGCAGCTCGTGCGGGATCCAGCGTCCGGCGTCGTCGATCTCACCGATGCCCCATTCCGGCACGGCGGCGTCGTAATGGTCAAGCGCGGCGCGGGTGGTCCGCGGAGCCTGAGCGCCGTGGAAGGTCGGCGGAGTCTCACCAGGTGTCATGCGCGTCTCCGATCAGATCGTCCCAGCTCAGGCGGTCCTCAGTCATCACCGTAGGCAGCGTCGCCTCATCGGTCTCGGCGTGGGACTGGCGGATGTAGACGCTGAGGTCGGCGACTCGCTGGGCATGGATCGCGTCCGAGGCGAGCGGTCCCGGCCCGAGTGCGCGCCCGGTGCGGTCGATGACCTCGGCGGCCAGTCGGTCGATGTAGGTGCGCACCGTGAAGGCCTGCGCCTTGGCCAGCGGCAGGTTGTGCGGGTCGGCGTCGACCGCGCGGGCGGTGCTGCTCATCAGGGCCCAGCCTGCGGTCAGCGCGGCGGCCACGGCTCCGGCATGAGCGCGCAGGATCGGTGAGGCGTCGGCGGCGGTGGCTCGGGTGAGCAGCGGTGCGGCGACCGCGCGGGCGGCGCCGTACCAGCACGCGGCCACCCCCACACCGCCGTGCCAGAAGCCGGCGCGGTCGAGGTAGTCAGCATGCGTGCCCAGCGCGGTCGCGGGCACCTGCTCGAAGGAGACCCAGCCCGAATCGCTGGCCGCCATCCCGACCGCCTGCCAGGTGTCTGGCACCGGAGCGACGCCCGGGGAGGAGAGGTCCACCGCGAAGAACATCTTCTGCGCCGCACCGCCCGATGCTTCGGTGCTTGCGGCGACGGTCGCGGTGACCAGCGCATGGGTGCACAGCGACGCTCCGGAGCACCACGGCTTGGTGCCGGTCAGGGTCCAGCTCTCGCCGCTGCGCACTGCGGTCAGCACCGGTCTGGGCGGCTCTGCGGCCCAGACGCCCCAGAGCTGACCGGGGGAGACCAGGGCGGGGAGATCGAGGTCCGTGGTGATCGCGACCGCGTCGGCGTGGGCCTCATAGAGCCGTCCCACCACGGTATTCTCTGCGGTGATCGCGGCCAGGCGGAGCCAGCGCGCCTCCGTGTCACCCCGCCCGGGAAGCCCCGGGGTGGGCTGGCGGAGGTGCTCGTGCAGCTGGTGCAGAAGATCCGTCATGCGTTCAAGGCTCCCAGGGTTCGAGCGAATCCGCGCGGGGCGCGGCCGGTGGTGCGCCGGGAGGTCATCACGGGCATGTCGGTGGCGGTCACGAGGACGGCGTCGCTGCGCTGCAGCCGAGAGACCAGGTCGACGTCCTCGTCATCGGCGAGGCTGCGGAACCCCTTCACGGCGAGGTAGGCGCGGGCGGTGAACGCCAGGTTGGCGCCGTGGATGTGGCTGTGCCTGCTGCCGGTGATCTTCTGCGCGTAGTCAGCCGCCCAGGCCAGACCCACCGGGTCGGCCCCGGCAACCGGGGTCAGCATCACGGTCCCGACGACGACGTCGGCGCCGCGGTCTCGATGCTCGGCCTGCTTGGCGAACCAGTCCGGCGGGACATGGCTGTCCGCGTCGGTCGTGGCCAGCCACTGTTCGTATGCCGGTGGTGGGTGATCCGCGCTCGCTGGGAGATCTGCGGCGTCCACGGGGCTGGTCAGTGCGTGATCGAACCCGGCCGCGCGGGCGGCCCCGACATTATTGGCATCGATCTCGAGCACCTCGGCGCCTGCGGCGCGCGCGATCGCGGCCGTCTCGTCGGTGCAGGCGTCGGCGACCACGAGCAGCCGAAGCCGCACGTCGGCCTGGCGGGCAGCGGCGTGGACGGAGCCGAGCGCAGCGGCGATGGTCTCGGATTCATCGTGGGCAGGGATCACCACGATCACCTGCGGGTCCTGCGCTGAACGGGCGGTCACCTGACTGAGTCTAGGCTCTCGGCGGGGAGGGGCGTCACCGCTGTCTGCGGTTTTGGTCCTGGTGCTCGGGCTCATCCTCCAGCAGCTGCTGGAGCGCCTCCTTGTGCCCGAGGTATGCCTCACGTCCAGCGGGAGTCAGCGAGAGCATCAGGCGGGAGCGGCCCTTGAAGACGAAGGGCTCCTCGCTGAGGTATCCGGCGTCGGCGAGCTGGCTCAGGTGCTTGCTCAGCGCCGATTTGGAGAGCCCGGTGCGCTCCTGGACCTCACGGAACTCGATGCCCGTCGCCTGGGACAGCATCGCGCAGATCCGCAATCGCTGCGGGGCGTGAATCAGCGCGTCGAAATGCGGCTCAGGCGCCACGGTGCCGCCGCTGATACGGAACCCCGACGGCGAGGACCCCTGCCGCGAGGATGGCGCCTGCCACCAGCCAGATCCAGGTGCCCAGGACATCGTCCAAGAGGATCGCCGCGACCGGGACCGCGCCTGCCAGAATGCCTGCCGCACAGACCTTGACCCACGGCACGCGGGTGCCTTGGTAGCCCGGCTGATGGAAGCTGAACCTGCCCACCAGTCCTCCGATCCCCACGGAGAACAGCACGGTGAGAACCACCTGGAGAATCCGCGCCGGGCCGCTCAGCCCCTGCAGGGCATTGAGGCCGCACAGGGCGAGGATCAGGCCAGCGATCGCCGGGAAGTACCAGAACGGCACCGGCCGGTTGATGGTTGCCTGTTCCTCCCGCTCGGCCGCGTCCAGAGCGCGGCGTGCTTCCTCCGGAGTCGGCCTTGACCGCTGTGTTTCCATGCAAGAAACACTAGCTAGTTTCCTCAATGGAAACAAGTGGTCTGGGTATGTGTCTCGACTCTCTCTCGAGCGTTCGGGGGAATTTCCGCAGCCTCTCCTGGCTTCCACCGGACATGACTTCCACTGCAGAATCCTCCACACCCACCGGCCGAACAGCGCTGATCGTAGGCGCCTCCGGGATCACCGGCTCCGCCATCGCCCGCCAGCTCATCGCTGAAGGGTGGGAGGTCATCGCGCTCTCGCGCAGCGCCTCCTCCGCCCCGGGCATTCGCGGAGTCGCCGCTGACCTCCGTGACCCGGAGAGCCTGCGCGGCGCGCTGGCCGCCGAGCGCCCCACGCACGTCTTCTTCACCGCGTGGCAGAAGCAGGACTCCGAGGCCGAGAACATCACGGTCAACGGCGGCATGCTGCGCGACCTGCTGGCAGCGCTGGCGCATGCGCCGTTGCAGCACGTGGCACTGGTGACCGGACTCAAGCACTACCTCGGCCCCTTCGAGGCCTATGCCGCGGGCGAGACCCCCGACACCCCCTTCCACGAGGAGGAGCCGCGCCTGGAGACCCCGAACTTCTACTACGCGCAGGAGGACGAGCTCTTCGCAGCCGCCTCTGCCCAGGGTTTCCACTTCTCGGTGCACCGCGCGCACACGATCATCGGCCACGCCGTGGGCAACGCCATGAACATGGGCCTGACCATCGCTGTGCAGGCCACACTGGCCAAGGAGCTCGACCTCGACTTCGTCTTCCCGGGCAGCGAGCAGCAGTGGAACGGTCTCACCGACATGACCGACGCCGGACTGCTCGCCGAGCAGATGATCTGGGCCTCCACCGATCCCGCTGGTTCGGATGAGGCGTTCAACATCGTCAACGGCGACGTGTTCCGCTGGCGCTGGATGTGGCCCCGACTCGCCGCAGACCTCGGCGTCCCCGCCGAGCGCGTCGTCGGCTACCAGGAGGCCCCGCGTCCGCTGGAGCAGCAGATGGCCCCGCATGAGGCGGCATGGCCCGGCATCGCCGAGAAGCACGGCCTCGTGGAGTCAGACATCAGCCGGCTCGCCTCCTGGTGGCACACCGACGCCGACCTGGGCCGGGACATGGAGGTCGTCACCGATATGGGCAAGAGCCGCGACGCCGGCTTCCTCTCCCACCGCCGCACCGAGCAGGCGTTCAAGGACCTCTTCGCCCGCTACCGTGCCGACCGGGTCATTCCCTGAACTGATGACCCGGTGCCCCGACTGACCCGGCGCCCCGACTGGCCGGGGGTGTTGGATGCTCCGCCGCCCTGAACGCTCTGCGGACCTGCGCGCCCGATTGAACTGAGCGTCCAGCCAGGCACTCAGCCCTGGACCGCGGCGACGGCTTCGATCTCGATGAGTTGCTGGTCGTAGCCGAGGACCGTCACGCCGAGCAGCGTGCTGGGCGGATCATGGTCACCGAACGCCGCTCGCACCACGCGCCAGGCGGTGACCAGGTCGGCCTGGCGCGTTGAGGCGACCAGCACTCGAGTGCTGACCACATCGCTGAGCAGAGCGCCGGCGTCGTCCAAGGCGGTGCGCAGGTTCGCCACACACTGCGCTGCCTGGGCGGCGTAGTCGCCGACGCCGACGGTGGCGCCCTCCAGGTCCAACGGGCACGCGCCGGCCAGGAAGATCAGCCGGGCGTCCGCCGGTGCGGTGGCCGCGTAGGCATACTCCACGGACCCGGCAAGAGAGTCGGACCGGATCAGGGTGACGGCGCGCCGCGCGCTCATCGCTGGCTGATCCGCAGCAGGTTGCCGGAGGGGTCGCGGAAGGCGCAGTCGCGGACGCCGTAGTCCTGGTCGATGGGCTCCTGGACCACATCGGCGCCGGCGGCCTCGAGCTGCTGGTAGAACGCGTCGAGGTCATCCACCGCCAGCGTCATGCCGGCGAAGCTTCCCTTGGCGATCAGGGAGTGGATCACTCGACGCTCCTCCTCGGTGATGCCCGGGTCCACCGCCGGTGGCTGCAGCACGATAGAGGTCTCCGGCTGCCCAGGAGGGCCCACGGTGATCCAGCGCATGTCTTCGTAGCCGACGTCCTGGCGGACCTCGAAGCCGAGCAGGTCCCGGTAGAACCCCAGCGCTGCCTCGGGGTCGGTGTGCGGCAGGAACGTGTAGTGGATGGTGATGTTGTTCATGACCGCCAGCCTAGGCAGGCACGTCCGCGTGCGCTTCTCGATTCCTGACCAGTTCTGCGGACGTTTCACCGGAGCTGCCCCGAATCGGTCGGCTGACCTGCTTGGCCAGGCACGGCGGGATCCCCTTCAGCGCCCCGGCTGCGGTCTCCCGGTAGACGCGTGGCGGGACCCCCACCAGCTCGGTGAATCGTGTGCTGAAGGTTCCCAGCGAGGAGAACCCGAAGGCGAAGCAGACATCGGTCACGGTCATGTCCGCCCGGCGCAGCAGCGTCATCGCCCGCTCGATCCGGCGGGTCATCAGATAGGAATACGGCGACTCCCCATAGCTGAGCCTGAACTGCCGGCTCAGGTATCCGGCCGAGAGGTGCACGCCCCGGGCCAGCTGCTCGACGTCCAGCGGCCTGTCGTACTCCCGGTCGATCCGGTCGCGCACCCTGCGCATCAGCACGAGTGTCCTGGGCTGCTGGTCCTGCCGTGCGCTGCCCATGACGGCATTGTGCCTAACTGTGCGGCGCCGCGCGAGGGTTCGGCGCACGGTAGTGACGATCATCGACGGCAGGGGGTGCCAGAGCTTTTCTGTCGCTGTACACTTAAACTTGTACCTACAACTAAAGACATGGTGTTCGGTGCCGCACCGACCACCACCCAACCCAGGAGCGACTCCGTGTCCGAGACCCTCGACGCCGCAGGCACCCTCAGCCCCGCCGCCGCCATGGACGCGGTCACCCTGCATGTGGGTGATCTCGAGCTGATGTCGGACTACTACGGCAAGGCGCTCGCGCTGACCCCGGTGGAGGAGGCTGCCCGTGGCCGACAGGTCCACCGGGTGCTGGGGCGCGAGGGGGTCCCGATGCTGCGCCTGATCCACACTCCTGGGCTGCCTCCGGTGAACCCGCGCGAGGCCGGGCTGTTCCATACGGCGTTCCTCTTCGAGACCCCCGCGGCGCTCGCGGCCACCGTCCAGCGAGCCGCCACGGACCCGCGCTCGCGATTCGTCGGCTCTGCCGACCACCTGGTGGGCGAGGCGTTCTACTTCACCGACCCCGAAGGGAACGGCATCGAGCTCTACCGCGATCGGCCGCGCTCTCAGTGGAGCCGGCGCAACGGGGAGCTGGCCATGGAGAATCTCCCGCTGCACCCCGGCGAGTATCTTCAGCAGCACCTCGAGCAGCAGGACGATTCAGGCCGGCGCGCCGCGGGCTCGGTCGGTCACGTCCACCTGCAGGTCGGGGACCTGGAGCGGGCCCGCAGCTTCTATGTGGACGCGCTGGGCTTCGAGACGACCGTGAGCAGCTATCCCGGAGCGCTCTTCGCCGCAGCGGGCGGATACCACCACCACGTGGCCATGAACACCTGGAACAGCCGTGACGCCGGGCCCCGCGCGGCCCGCCTCGGGCTCGGCGATGTCGCCATCACCGTTCCAGGTCGGGAGGACCTCGACGGCCTGTCCTCCCGACTGCGCGGGCATGGCATCACCCATGATGACGACGGACGGCGGATCAGCACCCGGGACCCATGGGGCACCCAGGTCACCGTGGCGCTGACGGGCAGCACGGTGGATGAGCTGCTCGCGCGCTGAGCTCAGCCGGTCCCGGGGCCCGGGACCGCGTCGTGCTTCGCGTAGACCGGACGCATGGCGTCCCCGACATCGAGCCGATCCAGGATGCTGCTGGTGATCTCGGTCAGCTGGGTGACCTGTTCGGCGCTCAACCCCTCCAGGACCAGGGAGCGGACCGCCTTCACGTGGACCGGTGCCGCGGAGACGACCTTCGCCCAGCCCTGCTCGGTGAGCGAGGCGTTGGTGGCGCGCCGATCCTCCGCACAGGGCTGCCGCTGCACGTAGCCACGGGTCTCGAGCCGAGCGACCACGTGAGAGAGCCGGGGGAGCGAGGCGTTGGTGACCTGCGCCAGATAGGTCATGCGCAGGGTCTTGCCCTCGGACTCGGAGAGCACCGAGAGCACCCGATAGTCGAAGTGGGTCAGCTCGGCGTCGCGTCGGAGCTGACCGTCCAGCGCACCCGGCAGCAGCTCTAGGATCGAGGCGAGCCGCACCCAGGCGGCGAGCTCGGTCGAGGTCAGCCAGGGAGTGCTCATGGGACGGTCCTTCCTGCGGTCTGCCGATTGGTTTCTGCGACAACCTTACGCCGGTCCACAGACGCACAGCGGCCCGCCGCAGCGGAGCTTCTCAGCTCTGCTGCGGCGGGCCGCTGATGCTGGGGGACCAGCCGGTGTGCCTGCGGGGATCAGGCGGCGGCGGCCTGCTCCAGCGATGCGATGTCGATGACGGCGCGGTAGCGCACGTCGCCGGAGACGACCTTCTCGTAGTACTCATCCACCTGGTCGGCGTTGATCAGCTCGATCGTGGAGGTGATGCCGTGCTCGGCGCAGAAGTCCAACATCTCCTGGGTCTCGGGGAGCCCGCCGACCATGGAGCCGGCGTAGTTCCGGCGCATGCTCAGCAGGGAGAACATCTGGAAGGACTGCTCCTCGCTCGGTGCGCCGACGTTGACCATGGTGCCGCCGCGGCCCAGCAGGCCGAGGAAGGAGTCCAGGCTGACCGAGGCGCCGACGGTGTTGATGATCAGGTCAAAGCTGCCGGCCAGATCCTTGAACGCGGAGCCGTCTTCGGTGGCGCGGTAGGCCTTGGCGCCGAAGGCCAGGCCGTCTTCCTTCTTGCTGTCGGTGCGGCTGAGCACGGTGACCTCGGCGCCCATGGCGGCGGCGATCTTCACGGCCACGTGCCCGAGGCCACCCATGCCGATGACGCCCACGGCGACGCCGGGACCGGCGCCGTAGCGCTTGAGCGGGGCGTAGGTGGTGATCCCGGCACAGAGCAGCGGGGTGGCTGCGGCGGGGTCCAGGCCCTCGGGGATGTTGAGCACGAAGTGATCGCGCACCACGATCTGCTGGCTGTAGCCGCCGTGGGTGTTCTCCCCGTTCTTGTCCTGGCCGTTGTAGGTGCCGACGACGCCCTGGCTGCAGAACTGCTCCTCGCCGTCCTTGCAGGCCTCGCACTCCATGCAGGAGTCCACGAAGCAGCCCACGCCCACGGTGTCGCCGACGCTGAACTTCGACACCGAGGAGCCGACCTCGACGACGTCGCCGACGATCTCGTGTCCCGGGGTGATCGGGAAGGTCGTGCCGCCCCATTCGTCGCGGACCTGGTGGATGTCGGAGTGGCAGATGCCGGCGTAGCGAATGGCGATGCGCACGTCGTCGGCGGCCAGGCTGCGGCGCTCGATGGTGCGGGTGGTGAAGCTGGACTCGGCGCTGTCGGCCTGAAGTGCAGTGACTGTCGTGGTCATGAGGGGTGATTCCTTAAAGCTGGGTGAAAAAGTCGTGGACACGGCGCAGGGCCGCGGCGGGCAGTGAATGCGCGCCGCGACCCTGCAGCAGTGTGGTGGACCCGGACGGGTCCAGGTGTGGTCAGCTCTCGAAGGTGGCGTCCAGAGTGATCTCCACTCCGGTGAGCGCCTTGCTGACCGGGCAGCCGGTCTTGGCCTCTTCGGCGGACTTCAGGAACGTGTCCTCGTCGATGCCGCTGACCTCGCCGTTGACGATGAGCTTGATCCCGGTCAGCTGGAAGCCGCCATCGGGATCGGCGCCCAGGGAGACCTCGGCGCGCACGTCGAGGGCTTCCACGGTGCCGCCGGCGCCGGAGAGCACGGCAGAGAGCTGCATCGCGTAGCAGGAGGAGTGAGCTGCGGCGATGAGCTCCTCCGGGCTGGTGCTGCCGTTGGCCTCTTCGGCCGAGCGCTTGGGGAAGGACACCTCGTAGGTGCCGATCTTGGAGCTGCTGAGCTCGACCTGGCCGGAGCCCTCCTCGAGTGATCCGTTCCAGGCGGTGCGTGCTGTGCGTGTAGGCATAATGAGTCTCCTTGAATAGGTGGGTTCAGCGTCAGTCTTGCCGCTGTGTCCGGATGCTTCCTGAACGTGATCAGCTGCGCAGGAAGGTCAGCAGGTGCTCGTTGACCTCCTGCGCGTGGGTCCAGAGCATGGCGTGGGGTGCGTCGTCGATCTCGTGATACTCCGCCGAGGGCAGCGCCTTGTGGAAGACCCGTCCGGTGGAGTCGATGGGCAGGATGTTGTCGGCGGTCCCGTGGACGATCAGCGCGGGGACGCCTGAGCGGCCGATGGCGGCGACGTCCTCGCGGAAGTCGGTGAGCCAGGTCGGCTGGGCCCAGACCGAGGCGTGCGGGGAGGCGGCGTAGGCAAGGTTCTTATGCGCCGCGAGGGCCTCCTCGCTGAGCCGGCTGCCGAGGGTGTCCTTGGTGTTGAAGAAGTCATCGAAGAACGCCGTGAAAAAGGCGTAGCGGTCGGTGGTGACGGCGTCGAAGAGGCCGTCGAACACCTCCTGCGGCACACCGGTGGGGTTGTCCTCGGTCTGCAGCAGGAAGGGCTGCAGCGAGCCGAGGAAGACGGCCTTACTGACTCGGTCCGAGCCGTGGTTGGCCAGGTAGCGAGCGACCTCGCCGGTGCCCATGGAGAAGCCGACCAGCACCGCGTCGCGCAGATCCAGGTTCTCCATGAGGGCGTTCAGGTCGGCGGCGTAGGTGGTGTAATCGTGTCCGGTGGTGGGGCGGGAGGACTTGCCGAACCCGCGCCGGTCATAGGTGATGACGCGGTAGCCCGCGTCGAGCAGCGCGGAGGTCTGCTTCTCCCATGAGGAGCCGTCCAAGGGGTAGCCGTGGATGAGCACGACGGGCTGGCCCGCGCCGTGATCCTCGTAGTAGAGCGAGATGTCTGTGCTGTTCTCGGTTCCGACGGTGACGTGAGACATGTCAGTTCCTCCTTGAGGTCGGAGAACGTTCGTTCTCCCTGTTCCACAGCCTAGGAGAACCATCGTTCTCTGGCAAGTACACTGGGATGAAGGCACCATGAAGAGCACGGAAACTGATACGCCCAGAAACCCGAGGAGAGGCCCGAGGATGACGCGTCAGGGGGACGCACGCCTGCATGAGCCCGTCGACCCAGTGCGCCAGGGCATCATCGAGGCGGCCGATGAGCTCTACTACGCCCATGGCTTCCGCGCCGTGGGCATGGATGCGCTGCGTCAGCGCGCCGGAGTCTCGCTCAAGCGCCTCTACACGGTGTTCCCATCCAAGGAGTCCATCGTGCTCGCGGTCCTGGACTACCGCCACCAGATGTGGGCCGACGAGATCGCCGCCGCGGTGGCGAAGGAGGTCACCCCTCGGGAGCGGCTGCTGGCGATCTACGACTACCTCGCCGGGTGGTTCCGCTCGGACTCCTTTCGTGGCTGCGTGTTCATCAACGCCTTCGGGGAGCTGGCCGCCGAATCTCCCGCCGTGGCCACCAAGGCCGCCGACCACAAGCGTGACTTCCGCCGCTTCATGGAGCGGCTCGCGACCGAGGCGGGGTTCTCCGAGGAGCTGGGGGACCAGCTGATGCTGCTCGCCGAAGGTGCGCAGACCACCGCGGCGATCACCGGAGACTCCTCGATGGCGCTCAAGGCACGTCGTGCCGCAGAGGCGTTGCTGCGCGCAGAGGCGTTGCTGCGCGCCGAGGCGTCCGCGCAGGCCCAGTCCGCGTCATGAGCAGGTCCACGGCGCTGCTCTGGTGGGCCGGCCTGCTGGGTCTGCTCAATGCGGCGCCGAGCTACTACTGGGCCTTCGGCGGAGGCGTGCTGCTAGAGACCATCGGAACCTGGCTCATCGACCTGCGGGACGAGCTGCCGGTCCTGACCGGCCTCGCCCTGCTCGGGATCGCAGTGAGCAAGACCCTCGCGGTGCTGATCCCGCTGGCCGCAGCCCACCTGCTGAGGTTTCGAGTGCGGCCGTCACGTGACCTGCGAACCGTCGCCGCCGGCTCACGGGGGTCTCCTTACGCGGCGTCCCGCCGGCTGGCATCGAGCAGACTCAGCCGGCGCCCGGACCTGTGGTGGAACGTCTCCCGGCTGATCGCCGCGGCGCTGATCATCTACGGGGCGGCTGGTCTGCTGGTCAACGCCGGTCTGCTGCTGTGGCCCGGGCTGGATCTGCAGGATCCCACCGCCCGGCTCGGTCAGGCGCTGCTCTGGTATCCGATGCTGCTGGTCTGGGGGCTGGTGCTGGCCGCGGGCCTGCGCCGGGTCAGAGCCACTCCCGCCGCTTGAAGACCGCCCACAGGGTCACACTGAGACCGACCATCAGCGCCACCGCCACCGGATAGCCCCAGGCCCAGCCGAGTTCGGGCATATTCCGGAAGTTCATCCCGTAGATCGAAGCGATCAGCGTCGGCGCGAAGAGGATGGCGGCCCAGGCCGAGATCTTCTTGCTCTGCTCACCCTGGGCATAGGAGGCGTCGGCGAGCCGGCGCGTGGCCTCGTTCTGCTCGATGGTCAGCAGGGTCGAATGCAGCGCCACGGCATTCTCCAGATGCGACCGCAGCAGCTCCACCCGGTCCCGCATCCGGCGGGTCCGCATGATCAGATCGGCCCAGGTGGAGGACTCCTCGCCGGGACTGCTGGACTCCGCGGCGTCGGCGGCGCGCTCGGTGGCCGCAGACTCCAGGGGGCGCAGCGCCCAGTCGAAGCGATGCACCTTCTGGAGCAGCTGGTAGATCCGGTGCGAGAGCTCCGCGTCGAGCCGGGCCTCCTGGAACAGAATCCCCTCCATAGCCTCGATCGCGTTCTCGAGCTCATCCAGCGCCACCGGGTATTCTCGCAGCACCACACCGAGCAGGCCCGCGACAGCATCCGAAGCGGTCACCGAAGACCGGGGCCGAGACCGCAGCGCATTCTCCAGCAGATTCTGCAGGCCCAGCGGCGCCTGCCCCGCCTCGACGGCCTGGACGGTCACCAGGAGTCCGGCTGCGGTGAGGACGCGCAGCTCCGAGAAGCGAAACCTCGTGGTCTGGGGTGACTCCTCGGTGCTGGTGGTCACCCGGTGGAGCACCGTGGCCACCGATGCGGGGGAGGAGGTATGCAGGGGAAGCCGGCTGCGGTTTCCGCAGAGGAACTCGTGCTGGGATTCGCGCAGGCCCAGTGCCGCCGCGGTGTCCGCGAAGTCCGGAAGGTCCTCCCCGGCGAGGTCGACCCAGAGCAGCGTCGTCTCGGGGCTGCTCTCGGGGGCGTCCATCAAGGACTCCACTGCGGAGCTCGACCCGTCGGCGGTGAACCGCCGCATGGTGATGGCCACTGCGCCCCCTGGGATGCCGGGGAGATCAGGACCTCCCTGATGCCCGGCTGGATCTCAGGGTAGCTCAGCGCTGGTCATGCCGGACGCTCGCAGGACCTGCGTGGGCGGACCAGCGTGACCGGACCTGCGTGGATCAGGACCGCTCAGTGCAGCGACATGTCGCGGTACCGGTTGATCGCAGCATGGATCTCATGGGTCCGGGGCCGGGCCAGGTGACCGGGATGCCCGCGGTGCGGGGAGAGCGCGTCCAGTCCTTCCACGTCGAGCCGTTCCACGAGCGCCGCGACCAGGGTGGGGACGTCGCGTTCACCATCGGCCTCCTCGGCGAGACGGTCCAGCGCCTTAGCCAGCGCTTCGGTCTGCGCCGGGTCCACCAGCTGAGCCACCGCGGTGAGGTCGATGTCCTCGCGGCCGTACTGGATCATCCGGTGACCGCGGCTGCGGGCGGGCTTGGGCTTCTTCCTCGGGTGCAGCGAGGCGCGACGCGGGACCCTGGCCGGGACGTCGGAGAAGACGGCTGAGTCCGAGGCTGCTGGGTGCGTCGTCGTCTGGTGGTCTGCGGCGATCCGGTGCGCCCGTGCGGTGACCTCGCGCAAGTGATAGTCCTGCAGCGCGATGACCTGGTCGGCGACCTCGAAGAACGCGCCGGAGCCGCCGGCGACCAGCACCGTGGAGACCCCGCGCTCGGTGAAGAGCGGACGGACCCGGTCCACGAAGGGCGTGATCGGTTCCCGATCGGCGGGGATGAGCTGGCGCATCCGGTCATCGCGGATCATGAAGTTCGTCGCCGAGGTGTCCTCGTCGATCAGCAGGGCGCGGGCTCCCGCCTCAACGGCCTCGACCAGGTTGGTGGCCTGGGAGGTCGAGCCCGACGCGTTGGTGCTGGAGAAGCTGCGGGTGTCGGCTCCGGAGGGCAGCCCGGAGATGAAGGGGGAGATGTCGACGCCGACGGCGCTGCGGCCGTCCTCAGCGCGGATGGAGACGGCGGAGGGTTCGGTGATGACCCACTCGCGGCCGTCGCCGGCGATGTGCGGGTAGACGCCGCGTTCGATGGCGCGCAGCAGGGTCGATTTGCCGTGATAGCCCCCGCCGACGATCACGGTGACCCCTTCGGGCACGCCCATCCCGGTGACCTCTCGGCCGCTGGGCAGGGTGAAGCTGCGGCGCAGCGCCGCGGGGCTGGTGAACTCGACCGCGTCGGCGCCGAGGGGCAGATCGGAATCTCCGGCCCGGCGGGGAAGCACGGAGCCGTCGGCCGCGAAGGACACCAGTTTCGACGCGCTGAGCTGGGAGCGCAGGTCCTCCTGGTCACGCAGCAGTGTCACGTGGTCGCGCAGCGCCTCGGCATCCAGGCTGGCGTGAAGCAGCGAGGCCTCCGCGATGCTGGGCAGGGTCTCGGTGAGCAGCCGGGCGGCTTTGCGGCCCAGCGCCTTGCGGCCCGCTGCAGGCAGCGCCACGGCGAGCCGTGCGGTGATCGCCTCGTCGGTGATGACCACGCTGGTGCGTTCGAGCACCTGCTGTCCGGGACGGCCGATGCTGATGCCTTCGGCGCCGGCACCCAGGGCCTCGGCGAAGGCGCGGGTGAGGAAGTCACTCGCGGCGATCCGGCCGAGCCGGTCATCGAGCAGCTCGAGCGGGAGGGCCGCGTCGTCGCGGGAGACGCTGAGCTGCATCAACGAGGGTGGCGCGAACGGGTCCACCTGGACCTTGTCCACATGCAGCGTGAAGCGGCCGAGGTCGTAACGACCGCGCAGCTGCTTATACGAGGCGTAGCCCCGGCCGTCGATCGAGGTCAGGGTCTGCAGCAGGGTCTTCTGATCGCTCATGCGCTCTCCGTGTATTCGCGCTGGCGTTCGCGCTGTCCGTGGGTCAGCCGGCGCAGGTCTACGCCGGAGTCGAAGCTTGATCCGATGGCGCCCGCGAAGACGCCCATTCCGGCGCTGAACCAGGCGATGTTCAGGTAGTTCATGAGGGTGACCTCGCTGCCGATGGTCATCGACATATATTCGGCGTCGATGATCACCAGTCCTGCCAGGAAGATGACCCCGACCAGGAAGAGGTAGAGCATCAGGATGCAGGCCAGCAGGGTGATCGCGGTGGACCCGTTGTAGAGGGTGACCACGGTCGCCAGGCTGCGGTTCTTGGGCCGGTCCCAGAGTCCGTCGCGGATGATCAGCCAGATGATCATGGTGATCACCGCGGCGAGTCCGACCAGTACCAGCCGCAGCGGGCTCAGCGCGTCGGCCATCTGCCAGATCGAGCTGTAGAAGATCCCGAACGCGCCGGTGGCGGCACCTGCGGCCAGGGCGCTGGAGAGCTTCGGGACGGTGGGCAGCGGATCGTTTCCCAGCACCATGCCGAGCATGGTGCGGGGACCGCCGGTGATGGTGTGGGCGAACAGACCCAGCCCGTCACCGCGTTCGGTGGACTTCCACTGGCTCCAGCGCTGGTCGTACTTCTTCGGATCCGGGCCGGCTCCGGAGGGGAGCAGGCGCAGCAGCGAACTGGTGAAGACCTTGCGGATGCGACTCCTCGTGGCCCAGGCCCCCAGGGTCGGACAGGACACGATCGCAACCCTGTTGTCGGGGAAGATCTCGGAGATCAGCGGGTGGCCCTTGGTGTGGCGGGGGATCTCGGTGAGCATGATGACCGCGTCGGCCTCGGCGTGATCTTCTTCCATCTCGCGCACCGCGTCGATGTCCAGGGTGGCGTCGGGGCGGATGCGCAGCATGCGGGTCTCCGAGGAGACGGTGACCTCGCCGGTGAGGAGCTTGCGCGCTTCCTCAGCAAAGTCTTCCTGGATGGATTTCACGCGCCGGGTGGGAAGACCCGGGTCGGCGAGTAGCCGGATGTGGAACGGTTTCGCGGGTTCAGACACAGCCTCAGGTGCTCCTTAGCTGTTGGGGTGGTGGCCTCACGGGATGAGGTCACCCGCCCGCTGGGCCGGTGGCCCAGCGGGAGATGCCCATGAAGTGGGCGGGCGAGCACGCTCTAGGCGAAGAGCGGTGCGAAGCCGGTGGGAAGCTGCGAGCGCAGATCCTTGATCTCACCCTCGGAGACGGAGTCCGAGAGCGTGGAGAACACTGCCTTCACCTGGGGGAGGGCTTCTTCGGTGCCGAGGCCCGACTCAAGCTTACTCGCGACGCGACGCAGGAACTCATCGACATCGTCGACGGTGTCGGTTCCGGCGTTGGCCGTCAGCGGCGCCTTCAGCTCCTCCGGCAGCTGGGCTGCGAGGTTGCTCGCTTCGCCGCCCTTGAGCCGCTTGCCGAGATCCTCCAGCACCACGTTCACCAGCTGGCTGGCCTGGTCGCGATCCTCGGGACCGCCCTTATCGGTGACGGTCTTCAGAAATTCGTCGTGGCGCATATGGTGCTCCTTCGCTTGCGGTGGCCAGTGGGCCTTGCGCGGAGACGAGAACGTCCGCTCCCACGTACCGGCAGGGTTCACGCGCTGCCGACGGGCCCGACTGGCCGATCCCTCCACCGTAAACACGGGACCCCCGCCGCTGTCGAACCACAGGTCTCATCGGCAGTCACACACGTGGCGCAGGCCATATGGCCCACGTCTCACCAGGGGTCCTGCGGCTCAGACATCCCGCGCGGTGCGGCCTATGCCTCGCGGGCGATCCGCCAGGCTGTGCGGACCAGGGGCACCTGCAGCGGCAGCCGGGCCAGGGCGATGGTCCGCGCCGTCGGCCGGTGCCAGTATCGCTTCACCGAATAGATGTTCGCCGGGTAGACGGCGAGCATCAGCGCCGCGGTGCAGACCCCGCCCGCCCGTCGGGTCGCCGGAACCGCGAGCAGCGCCGCGCAGCCGAGCTCGGCGACCCCGCTGGCGTAGGTGATCAGACGCCGGTCGCCCAGCTGCGGCGGGACGATGGCGTCGAAGGGCCCCGGCCGCAGGAAATGCATGGTCCCGGCGACACCGAGGAGTGCGGCCATCGATGTTGCGCGCTGGGTGCTGTTCATGGGTCCTCCGGGGTGGGATATCGGGGTGAGAGACTGAGCTGATGACGATCCTGACAGTGACTCGAGGCTTGTGGGGATCCTCTCATCCCGGACCGACCGTGGTGGTGACGGTGCTCGCCGCCGCGCTCGCGGTCTCGACCGGACTGGCGGTGGAGCGGATCGCGCTCCTGGCGGCCGCGGTGTTCCTCGGTCAGCTCTCGGTGGGCATCTCCAACGACGCCTTCGACGCGGAGCGGGATCGCGCCGTCGGACGCACCGACAAGCCGATCGCACGCGGGGACCTCAGCGTGCGCGCCGCCTGGGCGGCCGCGATCGGCTGCCTGGTGCTCGCGCTGCTGCTCTCGGCTCCGCTGGGTCTCGGGGTTCTCGGTGCGCACGCGGTCTTCCTGGCAGCCTCCTGGGCCTACAACGCCGGGCTCAAGGCCACGGTGTTCTCCCTGGCCCCGTTCCTGCTCGCCTTCGGACTGTTCCCGTCCATTGCGACCCTGGCGGCACCGGACGCGGCGTTCGCCGCGGGCTGGGCCTGGTTCGCCGGGGCGGCCCTGGGTGCCGCGATCCACCTGACGAATGTGCTCCCCGACCTCGACGACGACGCCCGCACCGGCATCACCGGCCTCCCGCACCGGCTCGGTGCCCGCCCCTCGGCGGCGCTGGCGGCCACGGCGGTGCTCGCGGGCGGGGTCGCGGTCACCGCCGGGGCCGCCGAGTGGCAGCTGCAGCAGGTCCCCCTGGTCTCCTGGGTGTTCTTCGTCCTGGTCAGCGCGGTGGCGCTGCTGTCGCTGGGCATGGCGCTGCGAGCCCGATCAGGGCGCGTGCTCTTCCGGCTGGTGATGCTGGCGGCGCTGCTGCTCGCCGCCCAGCTGGTGGTGGCCGGCGGCTCGCTGGCCGGCTGAGCATCGGACTGGCTGAGGTCAGCGTGGCTGAGGTCAGGCCGGTCGAGACTCGTGCCGACCGGGGTCAGGCCCCGGCGTCGAAGCCCATCGCGTAGGCATGTGCGAAGAGCCGGCCGGCACCGGGTCCCAGCATCAGGCGCACACCATGGCGGCGTGCGGCGTCCGCCGTCGGGCTCAGCGGTCGGCCGAGCCGGGTGTTCAGCGCCGCCAGCTGGGCCGCCCTGCGGGCAGAACGCAGCCGCGCGCCTTCCCACTCTCGGAGCTGCGGCTCTGGAGCGGTGCCGGTGCGGACCCAGGTGGTGAGCAGCGGAGCCAAGGTCGCGGCATCGAGCAGTCCCAGGTTCATCCCCTGGCCTCCGATCGGACTGACCTCATGGGCGGCGTCGCCGATCACCAGCAGCCGCTGATTGCGCAGCGCCGGCGCCACGAAGCGGCGCACCCCGAAGCCGCTGACCGCCCCGGTGAGCGGCTGGCCGTGGGCTGCCAGTACGCGTTCCATCCGGTCGCGCTGCGCGGCGGGCTCCTGAGAGGCGGGATGTTGGTGAACCGGGTTCTGAGGGGCGCCCGAGGAGTCCCAAGCGACGAACCGGCGTCGTCCCTGCGGCAGCGGGAAGGATTCCAGCACCCCGGAGGGCTCGAGGTGGACGACGGCGGTGCGCGCGTCCCGCGGCTCGCCGACCTGGTCCTCCGGCACGACCGCATCGGTCATCAGGTATCGATCCGGGTAGGTGTGCGCGAGTGGGGCCTGGTAGACCAGCTCACGGGAGCGCTGTCCTCCAGCGAGCACCACCAGCGGAGCGCGGCGGGTTCCGGCGCCGGTGTCGACCTCGACGTGCTCGGCGGTGGTGCGCAGCGCGTCGACGCTGATCCCGCGCTGTGGCACCGGCGCGATCTGGGAGAAGACCGACTCGGTGCCGGACTGCGGAAGGGTGGCGACAAAGGGAAATCGGGTGGAGAGTCGGTCGAAGCGCACCTCTCCGAGCATCCTCCCCTGTGAGTGCGCCTCCCCTCGGGGCACCCGCACGGCCTGCTCGAGCAGTCCTGCGGTGAGCCCGGAGTCCTCCAGGGCGGCGAGCACCGGGGCGTGGACTCCGATGGCGCGGCTGTCCCCGCTGCCCGCGCCTCGCTGTTCCAGGATCTCCACATCGATTCCGGCGCGGCGCAGCAGCCCGCCCAGCAGCAGTCCCACCGGGCCGGCGCCGATCACGATCACCTCAGCCAAGGCCGGGCGCCTCCGCGATCAGGCGGAACCGAGCCGGAGTGCTCACGGTCCATCCGGTGCCCAGGGCGGCGGCGAGCTCCTCGCGCCGGTAGCTGCGCCGGATCGAGCGCAGCCCGTCGGTGCGCAGGAAGGTCCCGGGTGCCAGTGGGGTGATGCCGAGCGAATAGAGGCTGTAGGCGAGTCGACCCCTGGCGATGTCGCTGTGCAGCACGGTCCCGGTGGAGAGTCGCCTGGAGGCCTCGGTGAAGTCGAGCAGCCCTGGTGCGTCGAGGTGGTGGAGCACATGGTTGGACACCACGACGTCGAAGCGCTCGCCTGCGGCCAGCAGCGCCTCGGCATCGGCGCAGAGGAACCGCACCGGTGGTGCTCCCTCAACGCCCTGAGCGCGCTGGAGCCGCTGGTCCTGGGTGTTCTGCGCCGCCTCGTGGGCCCGTGGATCCGGGTCCGCCCCGGTCCACTCCACAGGCAGGCCGTCTCGAGCGGCCAGCTGCGCGAGGCGGGTCACCACGTCTCCACCGCCGGAGCCCAGATCAAGCACCCGGGCGGGCCTGTCCAAGCGCAGCAGCGTCGGGCGCAGTCGTCGACGGTAGACCTGGTCCCAGCCGGAGATCAGCCGGTTGACCAGGTAGAACCGGCGCAGGGTCGCCTCGAGCCGCACCGGATCGCAGTCCGGGTCATCCATGAGCTCGCGCAGCTGTTCATCGCGGACGGAGAGTTTGACCGGGCTCATCGGGTCACCGGGTCTTGCGCAGCAGCGCGGATTCCACGGTGAGCCCGGGTCCGAAGGCCAGGGCAGCGATCCGCCCGCTGGCCTCGGGGTCCGCGAGCAGCCGGCGCAGGATGAACAGGATGGTCGCGCTGGACATGTTGCCGTGGTCGCGCAGCACCGCACGGGAGGCATCCAGCGCGGTGGGATCGAGCGCCAGCCCGGTCTCCACCCGGTCCAGCACGCTGCGTCCTCCGGGGTGCACGGCCCAGCGTGCGGGGGCCTCCTCCGCGCCGAGGAACCGGTCGACGGCGGCGCGGATCTCGCGTCCGATGATCCGGGGCACCTCTGCGGAGAGGCGCATGTTGAACCCGCGATCCCCGATGGTCCAGACCATGTCGGTCTCACCCTCGCTGGTCAGCGCGGTGGCGAACCGCTCCATGGCGATCCCACCGGGGGTGCCGAGGGTCTCGTCTGCGGTGACCACCGCGGCTGCGGCGCCGTCGGCGAAGACCGAGGCCGCGACGATCTGTTCGGAGTCCGCGGTGTCGCGGATGTGCAGCGAGCACAGCTCCACGCACACGACGAGCACCACGGCCGCGGGCTCGGCGGCGGTGATCTGGGAAGCGGTGCGCAGCGCGGGGAGCGCAGCGGCGCAGCCCATGAATCCCAGGTGGCTGCGTTCCACGGTGTCCGGCAGGCCGAGGTCGCGGATCAGCCGGAAGTCCAGCCCCGGGGCGAAGAATCCGGTGCAGGAGACGGTGACGACGTGGGTCACCTGGCTCGGGGCCAGGGCCGCCTCGGTGAGTGCCGTGCGGGCGGCGTCGGAGGCGAGGTCCGGTGCGGCCTCTCGGTAGAGGTCGTTGCGGGTGCCGGTGGTGGGGGCCAGCAGCGTGGAGCCCTCGCCGACGAACACCCCGTCCGGGGTGCCGCCCAGGCCGGTGAGCACCGAGTGTCGGGTCTCGATGCCTGCGGCGTCGAAGGCGGCCCCGATGAGTCGACGGGTCAGCCGGCTGTTCTCGGGCTGGTCCGCGAAGAAGGCACGCAGATCCTGCTGGGGCACCGAGGTCGCCGGGAGCGCCGTGCCGATGGAGATGATGCGCGCGGACATGTCACCACTAAACCATGACGACGACCCTCGCGGCCGTCGAGGACGGAACGGAGGACACGAAAGCAGGAAAAGTGCTTGCCGAATCGATGCGGCTGGTATTTGATGATCGCGTGAGACCAGATTCGGTGCAGCCGGCACGGGACGCCACCATCGACATCGCCAAGGCGCTGGCGATCATCCTGATCGTGCTTGGCCACGTGTGGCGGGCGTTCGAGCCGGCAGGTCTGGTGCAGGACCCGCTGCTGACCCAGGTGGATTCGGTCATCTACATGTCGCACCTGTCGGTCTTCGCCTTCCTGGCGGGACTCTTCGTGGCATCAGGGATGCGTCGCGACGGTGAGTGGCACTATGCCAGATCCCGATCGGTGACCTTCCTCTGGCTCTATTTCCTGTGGTCCACGCTGCAGCTGCTCATGAAGATCGGCGCGGGCTCGGCCGTGAACGATCCGGTGGATCCGGTCGAGCTGCTCATCATCTGGGAGCCGAAGGAACAGTTCTGGTTCTTCGGCTGGATCACGGTGATGATGCTGCTCACCGCCGCTGCGAAGCCCTGGCGCAGCCAGCGGGCCGCCGTCGTGACGCTGAGCCTGGCCGCTCTCGGTTCCGCCGCGGTGTGGGGCCTGAACTGGAGGATCCTCGGCGGAGAAGGGCTGGCGCTGACCATCTTCTTCTTCCTCGGAGTGGTGCTCACCGGCAGGCGACTGCTCAGCTGGGTGCAGCAGGTGCACATGGGCTGGGCCGTGGTCGTCGTCATCGGGGCCGGGACCGTATGGGTGGTGCTGGGCTACACGCTGCTGGCCACCCCGCCCACCGCCTACGGTGGCATCCGCACGCCTGCGCGCGTGGGGCTCGGGTTCATCGCCTCGACTGCCGGAGTACTCGCGATCCTCGCGGTGGCCCTGCTGCTGGCGCGGATGGGGGCCCGCACCCGCTGGCTGGCGCGCATCGGGGAGCTGTCCCTGGTGATCTTCGTGGCGCACGTCTTCTTCACCGCGAGCACCCGGATCGTGCTCAGCATGCTCGGGGTGGAGGCCCTCACCCCGCACGTGGTCCTGCCGACCCTGTGCGGGGTGATCGGGCCGCTGGTGATCTACGCGGTGGCGCAGCGGCTCGGACAGGACTGGCTGTTCGAGGCCCCGGAGTGGCTGCGTCAGCTCACCGGGGCCGCCCGATCAGAGGCTGCAGCGTCAGCCGCCCCCGAACTCGGTGGACCTACGCTCGGTGGACCTGCGCTCGGTGCGCCTACGCCCGGCGATCCTCGGACTGAGGGTTCCCCACCGGAGGCTTCCCAGGCCGAGCCTCCTCAAACGCGTCCGGATCCATCCCGGTGATGTAGGCGGCCTGGGCGAGGTGCGCCATGGCGTCCAGCGAGATGCTGATCAGTCGCGCCGCCCGGGTGACCGGCGGGTCCCAGTCGGTGTCGATCACCTCCTCGAGGTCCGCTTCATCCAGAGAGTCCAGGTAGGACAGCTGGGCCTCGACGACGGCGCGCAGATGCTCCACGAGCAGGTCGGGATCGCTGACTTGGATCCGGCGTGCCTCGGTGCCGGTATGGCCGAATCCCATCTCGTGGTCGTCGAGGTCCAGGCCGAACCGTTCTGCGAATCCCTGCGCGGTCCAGACCGGCTGCTGTCCGGAGAGGCTGGCGAGCTGCTCATCGACCTCTCGGGCCGAGTGCCAGAGCAGCCAGGCGATGGAGTTGTTGTGATGCGGGTGCGCGTCGAGCACCCTATGCGTCAGGGTCGGGCGCAGCGCCTGCGCCTCCTGTAGCGGGCGGCGAGCGATGTCCTTGAGAATCTCGATGCTGTTCATGGTGATCACCTGTTCTTCCATGGTGGGGAGTAGCTGCGTTCAGTCGGCAAGCAGGGCGCTGACGTGCCGCTTCAGCGTCGTCGTCGGACGTCCGAGGAGCCGGGCGAGCGTGCCGTCCGAGTCAGCGAGCAGCCCGTCGGCGATGTTCGCGTCCAGTGCCGTGACGAAGCCCGCGGTGCCCTCATCGAGGCCGAAGCTCTTCAGTGCGGCGAGGTGCTCCTCGGTGGAGACCTGCTGCACGCTCACCTCGCGTCCGGAGACCTCCGTGATGGTCGCGGCCAGCTCATCGAAGTCCCACGGCTGATCGCCGCTGAGCTCCAGGATGGCGCCGTCGTGCTCATCGCTGAGCAGCACCACGGCGGCGGCTTCGGCGTAGTCACGGCGCGGGGCGCTGGCGATCTTGCCGCCGGCGGTGCTGGTGAGCAGGGCGCCGGTGGCGACCCCCTGACGGATGGTGTCGTCGTAGTTCTCGGTGTACCAGCTGTTGCGCAGCACGGTGTGGGTCAGTCCGGAAGCAGCCAGGAGCTCCTCGGTGGCCTTGTGCTCCGGGGCGAGCACCAGCGCGGAGGTCGAGGCCTTAGGGGCGCTGGTGTAGACCACGGTGGCGCTGACCTGCCGCGCGGCGTCGATCACGGCCTGGTGCTGGGCGACCCGCTGGCCCACCTCGTTGCCGGAGATCAGCAGGATCTTCTCTGCATCGGCGAAGGCCGCCTCGAGCGTGGCCGGATCGTCGTAGTCGATGCGCGCGGTGCGCACGCCCAGGGTGGCGAGGTCACTCAGGGCGTCGGGGCTGCGCCCGCCGGCGACGATGTCGGAGGGTGCGGCCCCTCGGGCCAGCAGCTGCTCGATGACCTGGCGGCCGAGATGGCCGGTGGCTCCGGTGACGACGATGCTCATATGTGTTCTCCTTCGATTCTGGCACCCGTGTGGTGTCCTGCTGGGGTCAACCGTGCTCGATCGCAATCGCTTCCCAAAAGTTAGTACGCACTTTAAGGTAAGTTGCTGTCATGACCGTCGTCTCAGTTCTCAGCGCCAACTGCCCCAGCCGTACCCTGCTGGAACACGTCACCAGCAAGTGGGGCGTGCTGGTGATCTTTGCGCTCGCTCAAGATTCAGCGCGATGGAGTGAGCTGCGCCGCACCATTGAAGGGGTCAGCGAGAAGATGCTGGCGCAGACCCTGAAAGTGTTGGAGTCGGACGGATTCGTCGCGCGGTTGGATCACGGCACCATCCCACCGCGGGTGGAGTACTCGCTGACCGGCGCGGGGGAGGAGCTTGCAGCGCATCTGCTCCCGCTGTTGAGCCTCATCGAGGACCATGTCAGCACCCGGGAAGAGCAGTGAGACCGAGGGCTTCTCGGCAAAGGCCGTCCGCAGTGGGCGGATCAGCAGCGAGCTGCCGCCCGGTCTCCGGCTCATGATCCAGCGCCGCTGAGTGAGCTGATGGCGGCCGCGACGACTCTCGGGTGCGAGAGCATCGGCAGATGTCCGGCGGGCACGTCGAAGGTCTCAGTGGGGTTGAGCCGAGCGGCGAAGCGCCGCTGCAGGGTCGGGGGCATCTCAGGGTCCTCGGTGGTCAGGAGGTATCCGCGCGCAGGCAGCGCGCACAGGGCGGCAGGGTCTGCGGCACAGCTGGTGAAGTACTCGCGCGGCTCCGGTGACAGGTCGTCGACGAGGCGCTGGGTGGTGATCTCATCCAGACCGGCGCCGAGGCCTTTTCGGATCGAGGACTCTGGGGGCCGGGTCCCGACCACCCGCATCACCACCGGTAGGACCAGCCGCTGCAGGAACGGCATCGAGGTGACGAAGCATGCGTCTTCCCGGGGGACGACGGCGGCGATCCCGAGCACCCCGGTGATGCGTCCCGGCACGGCGGAGAGGACGAGGTCGGCGGCGACCACTCCGCCCGAGGAATGCGCGACCAGCATGAACCTCTCGGCAGGGGCCGCCTCCAGGGCGGCCCGGGCGTAATCAGCCACAGACGTGCCTGTGTCAGGTCGTGGCGCCACGCGTGTCGGGGCCTCCACCAGGGACCGGACCTCGTCCCAGATCCAGGAGGGGAGTCCGGCGCCGGAGAGGAACAGCAGGGGAGTGGACATGGGGTCGATGCTAGGAACAGCAGGCGTGAAGCGGAAGGTTCAGTCTGCCGCGGCTCTCCAGCCCGCCACGCAGAACCCCAGCTCGATAGGCTGTTCGGCATGACGGAATCGGATGAGTTTCCCGGGGACCTCGGCCTCGACGGCGCGACCGAGTCTCACCTGCCCAATCCGTTCGGCACGGCGGCCCAGCTCATCCCGGCCTCGTCCAGAGACATCGAACACATCCACATGGACCTGATGTATCAACGGATCGCCGACAACACTGGACCGCCGCGCGCCTTCGCGACGCGGTACCTTGAGGATTCAGTCACCTGAACGGAGCTGCGCGCGATGCAGGATGTAGCGGGCGGTGCTCAGCGTCAGATCTGGGCGCTGCCGGCGCAGAGCCGCGATCGCCTGCAGCTCGTGCCCCGGGCTGACCTGTGCCTGTCGGAGTGCCTCATGGGCCCAGGCGGAGGCGTGGTCTTCGTCGGTGAATCCTGCGTCACGGATCGCGATCCGCTGATCTCGCCGATCCCCGAAGATCTTGTGCTTCAGGTTCTCTGTCCGTGTACCCATGAACTCAAGACTATTGCTGGTCCTCCGGGGCTTATCCAACCATTCTCCGCGGGATCGTTCACTGTTCTGCTCGAAAACCAATGAGTGTTGTTCCAGGCAACTGGACGCGGATGTGCTGGGATGGGCGAAGCAGGGGGTCCGAATGCCGTGAGTATGAATGGGAGTTCATGCAATGCAGACAGCACCCTACGACAGCTTCGCCTCAGCCTACGCCGCAGACAACGAAGTAAATTTCGTGAACGGGCACTATGAACGCCCCGCGATGATCGACCTGGTGGGAGATGTGGACGGGCGCCGAGTGCTCGATGCCGGCTGTGGCTCCGGGCCGCTCGCCGCCGCGCTGATCGACCGGGGCGCCGACGTCGTCGGATTCGATCTGAGCCCAGCCATGGTGGAGATCGCCCGGCAGCGGCTCGGCACAGACGTGGACCTGCGCGTGGCAGACCTCGGCGAGCCGCTGCCCTACGCGGACAGCTCCTTCGATGACGTGGTCGGGTCCCTGGTGCTGCACTACCTCGAGGATTGGACGTCACCGCTGGCGGAGCTGCACCGGGTGCTCAAGCCCGGAGGTCGGTTGATCCTCTCGGTGAATCACCCTTACGTGTACATGCTCAACTACCCGAAGGCCGACTACTTCGCGACGACCCAGTTCTCCGATCAGTTCACCTTCGCGGGCGAAGAGGCGACGCTGACCTACTGGCATCGACCCCTGCCGGCGATCACCTCGGCCTTCACGGAGGCCGGATTCGACATCGCATCGGTCAGCGAGCCGCCCTATGATCCGGAGACACCTCTCGAGCTGATCCCACCGCCACTGGTGGGACGGTCGTTCATCTGCTTCATGTTCTTCGTGCTCGAGGCGCGGTGAGCGAGGTTGGAGCTCAGCCCCCGGACACCTCGAGGATCTCCGCGAGACCCACCAAGTGCTCAGCTTCGATCTCCGGGGCCTGGAAATAGCTCGGATACGCCGCCCCGGTGCGATTGATCCACGCCGTCCGAAGACCTGCCGTCGCGGCCCCGTGGATGTCCCAAGGGTGCACCGCGACCAGCATGAGCTCATCCACGCGTCGTCCGGTCTGCCCCGCGGCATACTCGTAGGCCTCCCGAGCAGGCTTCCACAGCGGTGCCTCCCCGACGCTGAGGCACTGCGAGAAGAGCTCCCGCACGCCGCCGCGGGCCAGCAGGGACTCCGCGATCGCCGCCGATCCGTTGCTCAGCGTGACCAGCTCTGCACTCCGGCGCAGAGCCGCGACGCCCGGCACGACATCGGGATGAAGCTCGAGGTGGGTGAAGACCTCCAGGACTCGGTCCGCCTGCCCAGGGTCATCGCGAGCTCCAGGGGCCATATCCAGGTGGCGGCGCAGGGCGTCGCGAGCGATCACCACGAAATCTGGATTCTCTCCGGTGGCGGTCAGTGCGAACCCGTCGCGGAGCACCTCGGTGAACCACAGCGACGCCCCCGCAGCCGGCATCCCCGCCTCCTCGAACGCCCCCACCAGGGGACCCATATCGGACAGCGTCTCGTTGACATCGAAGAGCACCACGGGCGGGGAGACAGTCATGGACCCCTTCCTACCACGGGCGGGGCGCCGAGCGCCCGGGATCCAGCCCGGGCCCCCGGCGCTCAGGGGCGCTGCCGCTGGGCTCCAGTACGCTCTGGAGAGTGAGTGACCAGGAGCCGGACCGCCCCAGCTCTGCGGCCGCGCATGCCCCCGGCTCCGCGGCCGCGACGCAGCGACGCCGCCGAGTCGCGGTGGTCAAAGCCGTGTTGCTGGTGGTGACGCTGGCGGTCTTCACCCTCGCTGCACTGCTGCTGCCACTGCCTCCGCTGGAGCAGATCCGCGCCCACCTCGCCGGTGCCGGCTGGTGGGGCCCGCTCGGGTTCGGTCTCGGCTACGCCGCACTGACCCTGGCTCCGGTGCCGAAGAACGTGCTCTCCATCGGCGCCGGAGTGCTCTTCGGCTTCGGCTCCGGGCTGCTGATCGTCTACACCGCCGCCATACTGGGTGCCTCCGCCGCCTTCTGGCTGGGTCGCGCACTGGGCCGCGAGGCAGTCGAGCGGTTCACCGGCACCCGGGTCGCTAAGGTCGAAGAGGTCTTGGACCGTCACGGGTTCGCCGCCGTGCTGGGCGTCCGGCTGGTGCCGGTGCTGCCCTTTACCGCGATCAACTATTCCGTCGGCCTGACCTCGTTGGGCTGGTGGCCCTATTTCCTGGGCACCCTGATCGGGATCATCCCCGGCACCGCCAGCTACCTGGCGATCGGCGCCTACGGCTTCGAGTCGGGCGCCCACGCGGAGCTGGCCCTCGCGGTGCTCGGAATCCTGACCCTCACCGGGGTCGCTCTTGCCGTCCGTGCCCACCGAAGGAGCACCGCGACCGATGTTTGATGCCAGGCTCAGGTCCGCTCTCAGCCCCGCGCTCGAGGCGGGCGCTCGGCTCCTGGATGTGCCCTGGGTGACCCCGAATCGGCTCACCGGGCTGAATCTCACCGCCGGCCTGCTCAGCGCCGCACTGGCCGCGACCCAGCAGTGGATCCCGGCGCTGATCCTCTGGCTGCTCTGCCGGGTCGCCGACGGGTTGGACGGCCCGCTGGCCCGGCGCCGGGCCGGTGGGCACTCACCTGACTCTGGACAGGGCGGCTTCTGGGACATCTGCGCGGACTTCATCGTCTATGGCGCCACAGTGGTCGGGGTGGCCATCGGCGCGACCGCGGCCTTCGAGGCACCCTGGCTGCCGTTCCTGCTGGTGCTCTTCGCCTACTACATCAACGGCGGCGCGTTCCTCGCGTTCTCCTCCATTGCAGAGAAGCAGGGCAGAACGCTCGACGACGGCCGGTCGCTCTCCTTCATCGGTGGCCTGGCGGAGGGGGCCGAGACCGTACTCGTGCACAGCCTGTGGCTGATCTTCCCCTTCGCGGCCGCCCCGATCGCCGCTCTCTGGGCGTTGCTGGTCGGCCTGAGCGCGGGGCACCGCGTCGTCGTCGGCTATCGGGCGCTGGGCTGAGACCCAGGACCGCGGCGGCGTCGTCGCACCAGGGCGGCCAGTGCGCTGGTCGCCGCCTTGACCGCGGGGGCGTCCAGTCCGCCGCGGGCATGGGCGATCGCGGCGTTCCAGAGGGCGTCGTTGAAGGTCGGGTAGGCGTGGGTGACCGCGGCGAGCTGCCGGGTGGTGAGCTTCTGCGCAACGGCGAGGGTCAGCTCTCCGAGTGACTCACCCGCCCGTGGACCCACGATGGTGCCGCCGAGGATCCGACCGCGCCGGCTGATCACCAGCCGGGCGAACCCTTCCGTGGAGTCCTCAGCCAGCGCCCGGTCAGTGTGCTCCAGCGAGACCGTCGAAGTGGTCATGCCTGGGCCGGTGGCTGCGGTGAGCCCGACCGCGGCGACCTCCGGGGAGGTGTAGGTGATCCGCGGTGCCGTGGCGCTGACCCGTCGGCGCAGACCCAGCACCGCGTTGGAGGCCGCAGTGCTGGCATGGACCCCGGCCAGATGGGTGAACTTCTGGTGCGGAGTGACGTCGCCGGCCGCGAAGAGGGCGGGGTTCGAGGAGCGCAGCGCGGCATCGACGATGACGTGGCCGGCGTCGTCGCAGTCCACCCCTAGATGTTCCAGCCCCAGGCCTGCGGTCCGCGGGGTGCGACCGGTGGCGACCAGGACGACGTCGGCCTCCAGCCGTCGACCCGCCGCAGTGGTGACCACCTTGTCGCCTGCCACGCCAGGTTCCTCGGTGGTGTCGGTGGTGTCGGTGCTGTCCGGCGCGAGCTGGACACTGGTGGGCTCATCATCGAGGAGCACCGTGACGCCGTCGCGTTCCAGGCCTGCCTGCACCAGGTCGGCGGCGTCGGGGTCCTCCTTGGGCAGCAGTCGCGAACGGGCTAGCACCGTCACGTGCGAGCCGAGCCGGGCGAAGGCCTGGCCCAGTTCGCAGGCGATCGGGCCGCCGCCGATCACCAGCAGCCGCGGCGGCAGCGCGGTCAGGTCCCAGACGGTCTCCGACGTGACATATCCGGCGTCGTCCAGGCCGGGAATCGTCGGGACGGAAGGAGTGCTGCCGGTCACGACCAGAACCTGGCGGAAGTGAATCCGATGAACCGCGCCAACTCCGTGCCCTGCGGCTCCGGCAGGGCTCTCGTTCCCCGCAGCACCATCGATCTGCGCGCCGCCCGAGACCTCCGCCACGCCCGGAGCGATGAACCGGGCGGTCCCGTGCACCACGGTCACGCCGGCGCGCTCCAGGGCCTCCGGGGAATCTTCGGGTTCGATGGTGGTGATCGTCGCGCGGATGCGTGCCCGGACCGTGTCGAAGTCCGGCTCGAGGCCAGCGGCCTCGCGGATCACCGCGGCCCGCCCAGCCGCGGAGAGGATGGTCTTCGAGGGTACGCACCCGGTCCAGAGACAGTCGCCGCCGGTCCGATGCTGCTCGATCATCACCGTGCGGGCACCCAGCCGGGCCGCGGTCTTCGCCCCCACAATCCCGGCGGTGCCGCCGCCGATGACCAGCAGGTCGATCAGATCCTCCATGGTGAGCTCCTTCGGCAGCGGACAGGCGAGACAGGCATCAGCACATACCCTGGGCGGTGAACCTGGAACAGTTGTGCACAGCGTACGTGGAAGGGAAGCCTGGTCTTGAAGAGAGGCAGCGCCGAGAAGTACACCGCTTTCGCCCCGTTCTACGATCTGCTCTCCGCCGAGCACCCCGTCTACGGTGCGGGACGACGACGGCTCATCGAGTCCCTCGCGGTGCGTGCGGGTGACCAGGCGTTGGACCTCGGCTGCGGCACCGGGCTGAACTTCGCGCTGCTGCAGCGCCGGGCGGGACCAGGCGGGGTCATCGTGGGCATCGATCGCAGCGCCCAGATGCTCGCCCAGGCCCGGAAGCGGGCGGACCGCCACGGCTGGGACAACGTGATCCTGATCCGGGCGGACGCGACCACCCTGGTCCCCGCAGAGATCTCCGAGCAGATCACCGACGCCGGCGGGCGGGCACTGTCCCGCGTCGGACTCGCCACGTATGCGCTGTCGCTGATGGATCCGTGGGAGCGGGCCTGGGAGAAGCTCTGGCAGCTGACCAGCCCCGATGCGCAGCTGGGGGTGCTGGACATGCAGCGCCCGACCGGACTCAGCGCGCCGCTGAGCCCGCTGGCCAGATTCGCCTGCCGGCTCGGCGGCGCCGACATCGAGGCACACCCGTGGACCGGGCTGGAACGCGACTGCGCGCACGTTCGAGCGGACTCGGCCCGTGGGGGTCACCTGCAGGTCCGGGTCGGGGTCAAGCCCCGAAAGACGTGATTGTTTTGGGCGAGACTCAGCTCCGGGGAGACGTCTAGGCTTGGATCGTGGTGGAGATCCTCAAGTACACATCCCAGCATCGAGACGCGGTGCTCGCCCTGTCCCTGCGCGCCTGGGATCCCGTGTTCCCACTCATGCGTGAGTCGGTCTCTCCGTTCGTCTACGAGAACTTCTATCCGCATGGTTGGCGCGAGCGTCAGTCTGAGGATCTGGCCGCGGTCCTCGATGGCGAGCCGGAGAACGTGGCCGTGGCGGTGGATGGTCCGACGACCGTGGGCTGGGTCTGTACCCGGCTGCACGCGCAGGACCAGATGAGTGAGATCTATGTGCTGGCGGTCGATCCGGCGTTTCAGGGAAGGGGCATCGCCCGGGCCCTCATGGAGCACTCGTTCGACCAGGGGCGCGCAGCGGGCATGCGCATGGTGCTGGTGGAGACCGGCGGTGACCCGGGACATGAGCCTGCACGTCTTGCCTATGAGGCTGTCGGTTTTCAGCGTTGGCCGGTTGCCCGGTATTTCAAAGATCTCTCCAGCTGAAGGTGCTCTCGCGGCTGAGCCGCCGCGCGAGGGTGAACGACTGCGGCCGCGCCCGCAGGCTCTGGGTGACACCGTGGAGGTGTGGCACCAGGGCCTGCGGACGCGGCCGCGAGCTTTCAGCATGAGTCAGATCAGAAGACCATGTCGAAGGCGAACGGTCCGATGAGCACGGTGAAGATCGTGATCAAGATGACCCCGACCACGTTGAGGACCAGCCCACCACGGACCATCTCGGTGATCTTCACATACCCGGTCGCGTAGACGATCGCGTTCGGCGGGGTCCCCACCGGCAGCATGAACGCGCACGTCGCGGCCAGCGCGGCCGGGATCAGCAGCGTGATCGGGTCCACCCCGATCCCGACCGCGACACCGCCGAGGATCGGGATGAACGTCGCCGCGGTCGCGGTGTTGCTGGTGATCTCAGTCAGCAGCAACACGATGGTCACCACCACCGCGAGCAGCAACACGATCGGCAGCGCACCCAGGCCGCTGACCTGTTCACCGAACCAGGCATCGAGCCCGGTGGACGCCACGGCCGCGGCCAGGGAGAGGCCGCCGCCGAAGAGCAGCAGCACGCCCCAGGGCAGGCCTTCTTCGGCGTCTTTCCACTGCAGGGTCATGTTCCCGTGCTTGTCTCCGGGGATCAGGAACAGCAGGACTCCGGCGCCGATGGCGATCACGGTGTCATCGAAGAGTTCCAGCCAGGGCAGCTGTTCGCCGATGTCGCCGATCCCGGAGAGCACTCCGGGCACGATCCAGCAGAACGCGGCCAGGATGAAGACCCCGAGCACGACCTTCTCGCCCTGGCTCATCCGGCCCAGACCGGCGATCTCCTGGTCGATGAGCTTCTTGCCGCCGGGGATCTCCTCGAGCTGGAACCGGAACATCACCCGGGTGATCAACAGCCAGGACAGGCCGATGAACACGATCACGATCGGGACGCCGAGCATCATCCATTGAGCGAAGCCGACGGTCTGGCCGAGTTCATCGCTGATGTAGCCGGCCACGATCGCGTTGGGTGGGGAGCCCAGCAGGGTGCCGAGTCCTCCGATGGTCGCGGCCCAGGCGATGGAGAGCACCAGGGCGACCCCGAAGATCCGGACTTCGCGGTTTTCGATGACGTCGCTGATGGCTCTGCCGGCACGGATCTCTTCACTCATCGATGCGGTCTCGGCCTGGGTGCCGGTGTTGCGGCTGTTTTCGATGACCAGGGTGAGCACGCTGAGTCCGATGGGCAGCATCATCAGGGTGGTGGCGGTGTTGGAGACCCACATGGAGAGAAACGCGGTGGCGATCATCATGCCCAGGATGATCTGGCGGGGGTGGGTGCCGACTCGTTGCAGGGTCAGCAGCGCGATGCGGCGGTGGAGGTTCCATTTCTGCATCGCGATCGCGATGAGGAACCCGCCGAGGAAGAGGAACACGATCGGGTTCGCATACGGTGCGGTGACCTCTGCGATCTCGAGGGCGGTCAGGACGGGGAAGAGCACGATGGGCAGCAGGGAGGTGACCGAGAGGGGCATGGATTCGGTCATCCACCACACGGCCATGAGGATCGCGACCCCGGCGACGAGTCGGGCGTCGGCGGACATGTCAGCGGCGCCCAGCAGTGCCCAGACCAGGATCGCGAGGATGATGCCGAGGGCGCGGAAGGCCCAGGTCTTCCCGGGCGAACGCGCAGGACCGGCGCTTTCGGTGGAGTGAACGGACTGCTCCGTATTCCCTTGCTGGGAGGCAGTATTCCCTTGCTGGGAGGCAGTGCCTGGTGGCTGCTCGGTCATGGTCTGGTCCTCTTCGATAGTGGGGTCGAACGGCTCGTCATTGATGCCGCAGAGGGGTGTAAGAATGCGCAACGGGTATCAAGCATGAGCTACATCACACAGCATCAGCTTGCATAGTGTCCAAGACGAAGAAGTGGTCACGTCGATAGGATTTTCTTATCTGTCTTGATTTTCCGGGTCTTCAGTGCTGGACCAGTCACCTGCAAGGGTGAGAAACGCATGCGCCGCGGGGCTGACCGGGCCCGGACGGTGCATCAGGTCGACAGCCAGAGACTCCGGGAGGTCCAGCTCTCTGACCGTGAGTCCCGAGGCCTCAGCTGCCGCGCGAAAGCCATCGGCCACCACGGCGATGCCAGCGCCGGCGAGGACCAGCGGAAGGAGTGCCTCGCGACTCTCGATCTCCACGGCGATGCTGCTGCCGGGAGCCCCGGCGAGCACCAGATCGGCTGCGCGTCGCACCCCGGTGCCGGGCTGGCCCACGATCAGGCGTGCGCCGGAGAGCGCCCGTGGAGGCAGGGGTGCCGGACCGGGGGGAAGGGCCTGCGGATCCTTGGCGACGCAGAGATAGTTCTGGACCTCCAGGGATTGGATGGTCAGGTCCCGGGGTGGCGCCTCGTTCACTGACCGCGCCATGAGGCCCAGCTCAGCGCCTCCTCCCCGCAGGGAGGAGACGACATCTCCGCGGCTGGCGGCGGCCTTGACCACGATCTGCACACCCGGATACTGCTCCAGGAAGCGCCCCACCAAGGGGGCCAGCGGGCTTGCCGCCTGTGAGGGAGTCGAGCAGATCACCAGACGTCCGGTCTGGAGCCCGTCGACGGCGTCGACCAACGACCGGGCCAGGTCCACTCCGTGCATCACCTCGCGTGCGGCAGGGATGATCGCTTCGCCTGCGGCGGTCAGCGTCAGGGAGCGTCCCGTCCGGTGGAACAGTCTGGTGCCGAGCTCCTGCTCCAGGCTCCGCAATGCCTGTGAGATCGAGGGTTGGGCGACCATCAGTGAGTCGGCGGCTCGGTGCACTCCTCCCTGGTCCACGACGGCGAGAAAGTACCGGAGCTGACGCAGATTCATCCAGCGGCCTGTCCGTGCGAGACCCGACGGACTCCTTCGAGAATCGCCTCGTGCACCCGAGCTCTGCCGAGCGGCAGGAAGTGTCCGCGGCTGCCGAGCTGCACATTGTGCGCGCCTTCGAGGTGGCTTCCACCGGGGATGTGCGGGTCGAAGCGACCGTAGATCGAGACGATCCTGCGATTCACCTGGTGGCTGGCACCGAGCTCTGCGAGCTCCGGGGAGCGCGGCAGGAAGAGTCTGATCGCGGGAAGCGGCAGCAGTCGGGCCAGTGGTGATCCCTCGAACGGGGTGTTCAGCGTGACCATTCCGAGGACCAGGTCGGTGTCGAGGCGCCGGGTGAGCAGGAGCTTGCCGATCAGTCCGCCCTTGCTGTGCGCGACCAGCACGCAGCGCCCGATGCCCTCACGTCGGATGTGCTCCTCCACCAGGTCGGCCATGTCCGCGATGGTGCCGCCGTTGTAGCCCAGGTCCACCACGGCGTGCACATCGTAGCCCGCCTCTCGCAGCGCGTCAGCCACCGGAAGCATGAAGGACCAGGTCTCATAGATCCCCGGCAGCAGCAGGACTGTTGGCTCCTCCGAGTCGGGCCGGCGGTACGCCTGAGGGTCAGGCCCACGGAGCAGTCCGGACACCTGCCAGCGCAGCGCGTAGGCGTAGTCGCGGATCCAGGCGCTGAGGTTGAGGCCGAGATCGGTCACGGCCCGCAGGCGACCATCGCCCCCGGTGCGGCAGGGGACGCCCCGATGCAGCCGAGTCATGCGGGCCGGGAGGTCTGCAGCGGGTCGCGCCGCTCGGCGTCGACGGCGGCCAGGAACGGGGCGCATCCGGCGGCGAGCTCCGGAGCCCGGTTGATCTGGAGCGCATGTGGAGCATCCGGGATCTCCAGCAGGCTGGCATCCGGGGCGAGGTCTACCAGCCGCCGGGCCCACTGCGCCGAGGCGATCGGATCCCGCTCGCCGCGGACCACCAGCCCGGGGATCGAGCAGCGCCGGACGGACTCCTCGGTCCGGTGCCTGAGCATGTGTCGGACCGTGATCAGGTAGCGCAGCGGGCCAATGCGCAGGTAGTTGCGGAACACCACGACGTTATTGCGCACCGGTTCACGCAGGGTGTCGCGGACCAGCCGTGCGCTCTGGCCGAGGAAGCTGCGCTGTCCCGGGTCCACTGTCGGCCCGATCAGCACATAGCCGGCATAGAGGCGCGGGTTGGTCGCGACCGTGTCGGCGATGACCTGGCACCCCATCGAATGCCCGACGACGACGGGGCGATCCAGTTCCAGGGTCCTGACCAGCCCGGCGACGACCGCGCCGAGTTCCGAGATGGTCAGCGCGTGATCCGGAGTGGGAGTCTTGCCGTAGCCGGGCAGGTCCAGCGCGTAGACGTCGTGGGTCGCCGCGAGCTCCTCGGAGAGGGGCAGGAAGTACTCTCCGGACATGCCGAGCCCGTGCACCAGCACGATCGGTGGGCGCTGCGGGGTGAACGTCCCGCGGACATCCACGGCATGCTCACCGACCTGCACCCGCCGCGTGCCGGGCCCCACATCGGGGGTCTTTCGCTGGAACATCGGGCCCCTTGGTGTTCTCGAGTGATGCCGGAGTGAGCCCAGTACGGCACCTCTCAGATGCTTCATCGTAGCGAGGCGAGCTGGACGTCCCGTCACGGGTCCTCGGCGGTGCCGGGTCTGCCGCCTAGGTGCTTCGGTCGGGGAGCTCCGAGGTGCTTGCCTCGGGCGAGAGGTCGAGCCGGCGCAGCAGCTGGGCATTCAGCGCAACCACGACGGTGGAAGCTGACATCAGGATCGCGCCGATGCTCATGGGCAGCACGAATCCCACCGGCGCCAGCACGCCCGCGGCGAGTGGCACCGCGGCCAGGTTGTAGCCGGCGGCCCACCATAGGTTCTGCTTCATCTTCCGGTAGCTCGCCTCGGAGAGTCTGAAGACCGACAGCACCGAGCGGGGGTCTGAGCTGGCCAGGATGACTCCAGCGGATCCTATGGCCACGTCGGTGCCTGCGCCGATCGCGATGCCGACGTCGGCCTGAGCCAGGGCGGGGGCGTCGTTGACGCCGTCGCCGACCATGGCCACCTTCATGCCTTCGGACTGGAGTGCCGCGACCTTCGCCGCCTTGTCCTCGGGCCGGACCCCTGCGAAGACCCTGTCGATGCCCAGATCTCGCGCCACCGTGTCGGCCACTGCCTGGGCGTCCCCGGTGATCATGACGACTTCGACGCCTCGGGCGTGGAGGGAGCCGATGGCGGCGCGGGATTCCGGCCGGACCTCGTCCGCCAGTCGCAGCGCTCCGATGACCTCGCGGTCTGCCAGCACGTGGAGGATGATCGCGCCTTCCTCACGCCACTGCTCTGCGACGGGGAGCTCCTCGCGTTCGCGCTGGTCAAGAAGATGTGGGCCGCCGACTTCGACGACGCTGCCCTCGACCGTGGCGCGGACGCCCACCGCGGGGGAGGAGGAGAACTCGGCAGCCCTGGGCACATCCAGCTCACGGGTCGCCGCAGCACCCATGATCGCCCTGGCCAACGGGTGCTCGCTGCCTGACTCCGCAGCGGCGGCCAGTGCCAGCACCTCGTTCTCTCGGCGGTCTCCGGCAGGATGGACCGCTGTCACCGTGGGTTCGCCCTTGGTGAGCGTGCCGGTCTTGTCGAAGAGCACGGCGTTGACCGTGCGCATGGACTCCAGTGCCAGACGGTCCTTCACCAGCACGCCTGCCCGGGCGGCCCGTTCGGTGGCGATCGAGACGACCAGGGGGATCGCAAGGCCCAGCGCGTGGGGGCAGGCGATCACCAGGACGGTGATCGTGCGGATCACCGCAGCGTCGGGCATCCCGAGGACTGCCCAGGTCAGCGCGGTGACGACCGCGGATCCCAGGGCGAACCAGAACAGCCAGCCGGCGGCGGTGTCAGCGATGCGTTGGGCCTTGGAAGAGGATTCCTGGGCATCCGAGACGAGCTTCTGGATGCCGGCCAGAGCGGTGTCCGCTCCGATGGCGGTGACTTCGACGCGCAGCCCGGAGTCTGTGGCCACCGTGCCGGCGACGACCTGCTCCCCGGTGCTGCGATGGACCGTCTTGGATTCACCGGTGACCATCGATTCATCCATCGAGGCGGCTCCGTCGGTGATTCTCCCGTCGGCCGGCACTGAGGAGCCGGGCCTGACGATCACCACATCGCCGACGGCCAGGTCGGCTGGGGCGACCGTCACGACGTCGTCGCCCTGGACCTTCTCGGCCTCATCCGGAAGCAGCGCCGCCAGGGAGTCCAGGGCCGAGGTGGTCTGCGCCAGCGAGCGCATCTCGATCCAATGGCCCAGCAGCATGATGACCACGAGCAGGGCCAGCTCCCACCAGAAGTTCAGCTCGTGATCCAGGATCCGCAGCGTCGCACCCCAGGACGCGAGGAACGCCACGGTGATCGCCAGCCCGATGAGCAGCATCATGCCGGGCTGCCGGCTCCGGATCTCTGCGACGGCCCCCGTGAGGAAGGGGCGGCCGCCCCAGAGGTAGACGACCGTGCCCAGGATGGGGGAGACCCACCACACCCACGCGGCGTCGGGGAGTTCGTAGCCGACCAGGTGCGCGAACATCTCGTTGAAGCCCACCACCGGGACGGCCAGCGCCGTCATGATCCAGAACAGCCGGCGGAACTGGCCGACGTGGTCAGCGTGGCCCTCATGTCCTCCGTGGCTTCCGTGGCTGTGTCCTGAATGTCCAGCGTGGTCCTGATGCGCTTCAGGGCTGTCATGGCTCGGATGTTGATCCTGCCCGTGCCCGTGCCCGTGGTGTGGGGTGTCCGCAGCGGGGCCTGCTGCGGTCTCGTGGGGTGCTCGCGGTGAATGATCCATGGTCCATGTATACCCCCAGGGGGTATATAGGTCAAGGTCTGGCCACGACGTGAGCTTCATCGAATCTTGAGCTGATCCGACGCCCTTCTAGGACCTGTCGCGGCTAGGGTTGATGGCTGGCCGTTCCACTCTTGGAGGAGATAGACCAATGCAGCGCGTGAACCGCAGACGCCTCATCGCCGGGGGTCTTGGAGTGCTCGGAACGGGTGCCCTGGCAGCCTGCTCGCGCGAAGCTCAGCCGGAGGCCCCGGCCCAGGCCCAGGCCCCGGCATCAAGTCCAGCGCTCTCCCACATCCATGCCGTCGTCCGTGATCCCGACGATCCGTCGGTCGTGCTGCTGGCAGCGCACGAGGGGCTGTTTCGCCTCAGCGAGCGGCGGCCGACCGCCGTCGGACCGGAGATCGATCTGATGGGCTTCACCGTAACCCCCGAGGGTCGCTATCTCGCATCTGGACACCCCGGGCCTGGGGTCGACCTTCCCGAGCCGCTCGGGCTCATCGAGTCCACGGATCGGGGCGAGAGCTGGAACGTGATCTCCCGGGGAGGCGAATCCGACTTCCATGCGCTGGCGTCCACCTCCGATCGCGTGCTGGGCTTCGACGGCGAGCTGCGAGTCAGCGAGGATGGCCAGAGATGGACGACCCTGCCCATCGAGTCCGCTCCCGCATCCGTCGCGATCGCCGAAGGCAGCGGAGTCATGCTCGCCGCGACCGAGGAGGGCGTCCTGCGCTCCGAGGACGGGTCCACCTGGGATCGACTGGACACGCCGCAGCTCATCCAATTTCTAAGCTGGGTCGATGCGCAGACGATCGTGGGCGTCAGCGTCGCGGGCCATGTGTTGATCAGTCATGATGCGGGAGACAACTGGACGGTCAGTCAGGAGTCGGTCGGGGAGGTCTCTGCCCTGGGAGCAGGACTGACCGGCGAGGGTGACGTCGAGTTGCTGCTGGTGGTGGGCGTGACGGTTCTGCGCACACTCGACGGCGGGGAGACCACCGAGCGGCTCCTCTGAGCCGATCGGTGGGCACCTTCCTCAGAGGTCGGTCAGCAGTTCTTCCATCTGCTCGATCTCGGCCTGCTGGGACTCGATGATGGACTCCGAGAGCTCCAGGGCTTCGGGGCTCTCGCCGTCCTGAAGGTGCTGCTCTGCCGAAGCGACGGCGCCTTCATGGTGGACGATCATCTGCTCCAGGAACAGGCTCGACGCGGCGGTGCCGGTGGACTCGTCGAGCTGTTCGAGGTCGTCCTCGCTCATCATGCCCTCATGGCCCATTTCGCCGCCCATCGCGTCGCCGTCCATCTCGCCGCCCATGTCTTCTCCATCGCCCATGTCCTCGTGGTCCATGTCCTCCATGTCCCCATGGTCGGAGGCCTCGTCGCTCGCCCCCCACGCATCCAGCCAGGATTCCATCTGCTCGATCTCGGGGCCCTGAGCGTCACGGATATCCTCGGCAAGGGTCTGAACCTCTGGCTCGACGTCGTCCTTCTCGAGCATCATCTCGGACATCTGGACTGCCTGCTGGTGGTGGGGAATCATGCCGGAGATGTAGTCCACATCGGCGTCGTTGTAGTCCGATGAGGTCTCCTCCGCGGCCTGCTCCTGATCGGACGGGGTGTCATCAGCCGGGTCCTCGGTGGGGCCGCAGCCGGTCAGTGCGGCGGTGAGCGCGAAGGCGCCGATGAACGCTGCAGATGTCCTGGTCCTCATGGTGTTCTCCTTGATCGAAGTCAGCAGTGCCTTGTTCAGGAGTCAACCGCGCGGCCGGCCCCGGCATTGCCCAGAAGCGCGATCTTGAAGAAACCTTCATCAAGTGCAGACTCGTTCTTGATCAGAGCGCGAGATCTGAGCCTGGCCGGTCTGCTCAGCGCGCCCGCCGGGACAGTTTGGGCGCCCGCAGGAGAACCTCCAGCGGCCCTCGGGTGAAGCGCTGCCGCCAGAGCCAGGTGAACGCCGTCAGGGCGGCGACCGTCGCGGCGCTCGCGAGGACCCCCTCGAGCAGCGTGTCGGGTCCCGGACGGACGATGAAAGCGAGGATCAGCAGGTGTCCCACGTAGGCCGTCAGGGCCAGCTGGCCCAGGTGGATCAGGGGAGACGCCACCGGGTGGGACCAGGTGCGGATCTTCAGGCACACGCCGAGGACGAACACCGCGGAGCCCGTGCCGCCGATCAGCCAAAGCGGCATCTGGGAGTGGGCCACTGAGCTGAAGAGTCGCTGCCAGGCCAGGTCGCTCGTGGGTTCAACGAAGGTCGCCAGCAGGAGAAGCGAGGCCACGCGGGCCCCGATCGCCGCCACGGCTCCCCAGATGATCATCCGGGTGCTGACTTTCGCGTCCGTGAGGGCGATGCGTCCGAGCCAGATCCCGAGCACGAAGGGAGCAGCCCAGACGATCAGGGGGTAGGGGCCCGTGAGGACGATGTCGGTGAAGATCCCCCAGAGCGGGTCGGAGGCGGAGACGGGGTCTCGATCGAAGTCTCCGTCGGTCTGAGACTGCACCGCGATCCAGATCAGCGGGCCGATGAGGGTGCTGGCTGCGGCGGTGAGCAGCAGGATCCTGCCGGAGGCCCGCAGGAGCGGGAGGGAGAAGAGGATCAGCAGGGCGTAGATCTGCAGAATGACCGAGACGTCGTGGGTGAGTTCTTGGAGCGCGAGCCCTCCGAGGAGCAGCAGGGCGCAGCGCCAGAGCAGCGAGATCCAGGGCAGCGGAGCGTGCTGTACGCGACTGCGCCGGGTCATCAGGGAGATTCCGATGCCGCCGAGGAGGACGAAGAGCAGCGATGCCCGACCGTATGGAACCCGGTAGAGCAGCTCCAGGAGCTCGTTGTCGCCGCGGGGACCCGTGTTGACGGCGATCATGCCGATCACCGCCAGGCCGCGTGCCGCGTCCAGCGCAATCATCCGCTGAACACCCGAGCGAGGCGGCCTCTCCCTGGAGGTCTTTCGCTGAGACAACACTCCCGCTCCCTGTCTGATCCGTTGGTGGGCCCCGTGACGGTGAGCACCCAGCTCTTGACTCTATCCATCTGCCCTTGTGGGCGTTGTGGAGACGTGGGTCCTTTATGGAACCTTCATGGTTTTGTGGGCGGACTGAGGCAGCTCGACGGTGAAGGCCGCACCGCTGCCCGTCCCTCTGCTGGAGGCCCAGACGGATCCGTCGTGAGCGGTGACGATGGAGCGCACGATCGCGAGTCCGATCCCGGATCCGCCGTGGGTGCGGTCGCGCGCGCTGTCGGCGCGGTAGAAGCGTTCAAAGATGTGCGGAAGGTGGCCAGCGTCGATTCCGTGTCCGGTGTCGACGACGTCGAAGGTCACGGAAGATTTCGACGTGCGAGCGCCGAGGAACACCTCGTCGTCGGGGTCCGTGTGGTGCAGCGCGTTGTCGAGCAGGTTGGTCAGGACCTGACCGATGCGGTCGCGGTCCACGCTGATCCGTGCAGCTCTGGTCCGGCCGTCGGCCTTGACCGCGAGGTGCACGCCGGCGGCCTGATAGCGGGCGCGGATCTGGGCAGAGGCGGCGTCGAGGAGCTCACCGACTGTCACGGGAGCGGGACGGAGGTTCAGACGTCCCTCCTCGGCGGCACTGACCAGGGAGATGTCCTCGGCAAGACGTTTGAGACGTTCGGTCTGTTCTCTGAGCATCACCAGGGTCTGCTCATCAGCCTGGGCGACCCCGTCCTGCATCGCTTCTAGGTACCCATCGACGGTGGACACCGGTGTGCGCATCTCATGAGCGAGATCTGAGAGCAGCCGCTGACGCGTGAGCTCAGTGCGGTCCAGCTCTGCGGCCATGCTGTTGAAGGCGACCATCAGCTCGGTGAACTCCGCTCCGATGCTGCTCTCCGGGACCCTCGCGGAGTAGTCGCCCTCGGTGATCTCACCCACGGCTGCGCGGATCTTGCGGATCGGCCTGACCAGTCGGCGGACCAGGATCACGGTGACCACGATGGACGTCCCGAATGCGGCCAGGAGGGCCAGCAGCAGGGACAGCCTCCACGCGGCGTCGAAGGCCTCCTCCGCGTGGGCCACGACGCCGGGATCGGGGTCAGCGGTCTCGACCATCTCCATATGGTCATCGAAGATCGCTGGTCCGACCACAAGCGCGACGACCCAGGCCGTCACAACCGCCACGCACAGCACCAGGATCAGCGCGGTGAGGATCCGGGTGCCCAGACCGGTGAGGCGCCTCGGCCGGATCAAGGCCTGGGTCCTGTCTTGTACCCGATGCCCCGGACGGTGTGGATGAACCGGGGGTTCGTGGGATCGTCGCCGAGCTTCCGGCGGAGATGCCCGATGTGGACGTCGACCAGGTGGTGGTCGCCGAACCAGTCATCGCCCCACACCTTGGTGATCAGCGCGCTCCGGGACAGCGCCACTCCGGGTTCCGAGAGCAGGGCCGCCAGGACCTCGAACTCGGTCAGGGTGAGATCCACCGGCCTCCCGCGGAGCTGGACCTCCCGTCCGGCCAGATCAACGCGGAGGTCCCCCAGCTGGTGGGACGCGGGGTCCGTCTCGGAGGCGTTTCGGGGCCTGCGCAGCATCGCCTTCACCCGCAGCACCAGCTCCCGGGGGCTGAAGGGTTTGGTCACATAGTCGTCTGCGCCGACGGAGAGTCCGATCAGTCGGTCCACCTCCTCGGCCCGGGCTGTGAGCATGATGATGTAGCAGTCGGAGAAGGTGCGGATCCGGCGGCAGGCCTCCACGCCGTCCAAGCCTGGGAGCCCGAGGTCAAGGATCACGACCGCGGGGTTCTGTTCCCGCACGATGTCCACTGCGCGCGCTCCATCTCCGGTCGCCTCGACGTGGAACCCCTCGCGCAGGAGGTACTGCTCGATCAGGTGGACCAGCGGCGCCTCGTCATCCACCACCAGGATCTTCATGGGACCTTCCGAGACGGCAGACATGGACCCGATCCTAGATCAGGCGGCACGTCCCGTACTGGCAATGTGACGCCGCGGAGGTCCACCACATCCACCTCGGGCTCGCTGCGATGCAGCGGCGCAGCCGTCTGCACGACGACGGGCCAGCGGCCGCGTGCCGTCGGGGGCGCCGAGCTAGCGTTCCGCGCGGCCCATGTCGTCGAGCCAGCTGGCGTGCCAGGCCAGCGCGGCGTTCCAGTTGATGGTCGTCTCATTGGTCGACCAGGAGTCGGGCGCATCCACGTAGCAGAACTGCGGCGCGCAGCCGGAGAGTCCGTCCTGCGCCGTGGGGTCACCGAGGATCGAGTTGGCTCCGCCGGCGAGCTTGCCGTCGGGGAACGGCGGGAGACGCTCATGATCGGCCGCGTACCAGCGGCTGTGCATGTTCTCGGAGAAGTAGCTGCCGTAGCCGGTGATGTAAGAGTTGTTGATCGCATTGCGGCCCAGGACATAGTCGATGGCCTCGATCCCGGCATCGCGATATTGCGCCTCCCCCGTGAGGTCGAAGGCGGTGGCGATCACCGCGGCGTTGTTGAGCACCATGTGATTGGATCCCCAGTGGTATTTTTCGGGAGCATAGGGGTGTCCAAAGGGCTGGCCCTCCTGGATCGCCAGATAGGCGTCGGCGCCCTGGATCACCGAGTCGATGACCTCCTCGCGGTCTTCCAGCTCGCTGTCCACGGTGGCCAGGTCCAGCCGAGCGGCGGCGGCGGTGTTCTGCCAGTCGAAGGCCGGGGTGCCGAAGACCTGATCCTCGGCCCCGCCCACATGATGCGCGTTGGTGGTCACCGCGTCCTCATAGCTGGCTGATCCCGTGGTCAGGTACAGCTGTGCCGCCGCCCAGTAGAACTCATCACCGAACTCGTGATCCTCGTACGGCCCGCCGCCGGGATTCGGGTCCGTACCCTCGCTGCTCCGGTAGATGTCGTCGTGCTCGGAGGCCGCGATCCATGCGGATTCCGCGGCGTCGCGCAGCTCCTCGGCGAAGTCAGGATCGAACGGCTCGTAGACGCGGGCGCCGTGGGCCGCCGCCGCGGCCAGGTTCAGCGTCGCAGCCGTGGAGGGCCGGTGCAGGTATCGCGGCATCGGATCCTCATGGGGGAGCGTGTCCATCCCGGTCCAGGCGACGTCGTGCAGCTTGTGGTGCGCCATCCCGCCCGCATCGATCTCGACCCCGTCGATCGTCATCCAGGTGTCCGCGGGCACCTGCATGGAGAGCATCCATTCGAGGTTCCAGCGGACCTCGTCGAGGATGTCGGGCACCCCGTTGCCCCGCTCGGGGACCAGCAGGGTCTCATCCCCGAGGGCCTCCTCCACGGTGGTCTCGGCGGTCTGGCTGCGCTCATAGGTGGCCAGCAGCTGGCTCACCGAGATCCCAGAGTTGACCACATATTTGCCGTGGTCGCCGGCGTCGTACCAGCCGCCTGCGGCATCCAGCGCGTAGTCCTCCGGGCAGCGCCAGGCCTCAGGGTCGGCGTAGACGTCGGCGCTGCCGTGCTGCTCCGCCCCGTTCCACACGAAGCGCTCCGCCGGCAGGCAGGGCACCTGCAGATCGCCGCGGTTGAGGTCGTCGGCATCGGGCAGGTCTTCCCAGGGGGGCACGAACTCCGAGACGTGCCCGGCAGGACGCTCGTACTCCTGCCGCTCGAGGGTCCCCTCGACCTCGATCGCTTCGATCGGGATGCCAGATCGATGGGTGTAGTAGATGTTCAGCGAATCCTCACGCAATGAGCTGTAGAGGTCCTCGGCGATGTCGAAGGGGTAGCTCTGCTCGCCCTCGGCGCTCAGCGTGTAGCCCCATCCGAAGTCGCCGTAGTCGCTGAAATCGATCGTGTGCACGTCGAGGCCCGCCGAGGGGTCGAAGCCCTCCGGGGAGGACGTCCCTTGCGCCGCGAGCTCGCCGTCGTCGTCGCGCAGCTCCCAGCTCACGGACTCTTGCTGCTCGGTCACCAGCGTGGCGCGCTTCGGGCCGTCGGGCAGGTAGCCGAGCTGATTGACCCGCACGCGAGGCCCGGTCTCGTGGCCGAGGTCCACCGATGCCGAGGACGCGGAGTCCTCGCCCGAGGCGTCTGAGTCTCCGAGCGCCTGAGCGCTGTCATCGGCGCAGCCTGCCAGCGCGAGGACGACGGCGGCGACTGCTGCAGTCCCCATGAGAGGACGGGAGCGGGCGCCCGGTGTTGCGCTGGAGTGCATCAAGGATCCTTGCTTCGGCGGGGAACGGCCCGCGGCGGTGAACGCTCAGCAGCGGCACTGGTCCTGAGGCTCCTGATGAGCAGTTTTGGGCACGATTCGGGCGGATGTCAAAGGGTCCGGGCCGGGGTGCCGGGCTCTGTGTTTTCTCGGTCTGCTTCTCCAGGGCTGGGGTCAGAGATCTTGAACTTCTTAGAAGACCCTTATCAAATTCCTAAGGTGGCTTTATGAATGTCCTTCACGCTTGGAACGTAAGTTCCACAGTGGCGAACTTCATCCTCAGGGAGAGGTCCTCGAACATGTTCATCCTCCGTCCGGCCGGACTACCTGGAACAGCCACCGATTCGTCTGCTGATCCGGACGATGCGACCCGAGCCCTCTATGACGAGCGCAGGAAGCTGCTGGACGGCCTGATGGCGCCCGCCGCGGAATCATGGGAAGAGCTGTCTGAAGGCCTGAAGGAGCGGTGGCGGCGCACCAGTGAACGCGCTGCGACGAGATAGGACGCAGTCGTTGCGGGGGCCGCAGCCCAGCAGTGACGGGATCCGCCGAGCCGACCGGCAGTCGCAGGAAAGTGCTCGATTTTCACGGGTCGAACCAGGAGAATCCCGTCTATGCGAATCCTTCTCGTCGACGACGAACCGGCCCTTCTGCGCTCCGTGGCTCGTTCCCTGCGTTTCGAAGGGTATGCGGTCACCACTGCGACCGACGGGTCCGAGGCTTTGGAGGCGCTTGCGGCGACTCGGCCGGATCTCGTCATCCTTGACCTGATGCTGCCCACGCTGGGAGGCCTGGAGGTGTGTCGGCGCATCCGCGCCGCCGGCGAGGTGGTCCCGGTCTTGATGCTGACGGCCCGTGACGCCGTGACCGACCGGGTCGCTGGGCTCGATGCCGGGGCAGATGACTACCTTCCGAAGCCCTTCGCCTACGAGGAGCTGCTGGCTCGGCTGAGGGCGTTGCTGCGCCGATCGGTGCCGGCCAGTTCCGAGGCGCTGTTGAGTCATGGGCAGGTGGTCGTCGACCCCGGTGCATGGCGGGTCACTGTCGGAGGAGAGGATGTGGCCGTCACGCGGACCGAGTTCCTGCTGCTTGCGCTGCTTCTGCGCCACCCCGGCCAGGTGCTGACCCGGCGGGCGCTCTATGACCACGTCTGGGACGGAGACCTGGATGAGAGTTCCAACTCGCTGGAGGTCTACGTCGGATACCTGCGGCGCAAGCTCGCCGGGGCAGGGGTCCACGGACTGATCCACACCGTGCGCGGGGTCGGCTACTCCGTTCGAGGTGAGGGATGAGCCTCCGCTCGCGGATCACCGCGCTGGTGGCGTCGGCGGTGGCACTGGCCTTCGTGATCGCGGCGCTCCTGGCCTGGACGATGATCCGCTCAGTGCTGATGGCTCAACTGGATGACACCCTTCTGAGCCGCGTGCCAGACGCCGGAGAGATCCGGTCGGTCTCTGAGGAGCTCCCACCGGGCGCCATGGCCAGAGACCGGTTGCTGCGATTCAACTCGCTGACCCAGGATGACCAGGTGGCCGTGCAGTTCATCGGTCCCGACGGTTCCGTCGATCGCCAGCTCGCTCCAGGTGCACTGAGTCTGGAGAGCCCGAAGGTCGAGAGTCTTCCCGCGCCCGCTCCGGGAGAACCCCGCCTGGACAACGTGATGATCGAGGGTCAGAGCTACCGCGTGCTGACGGCTGCGGTGAGCGACAGCGGGTCGCTGATGCGGATGTTCCAGCCACTGGCTGCGTTGGAAAAGACGCTCTCAGCTGTTGCCTGGGCGTTGAGCGCCATCGCGCTGGTCGGAGTGACGGTGGCGGCCGGTCTGGGCTGGCTGATCGCGCGAACTGCCGTCCGTCCGGTGCAGCGACTGGTCGCAGCGTCAGAGGCTGTCACGGCAACCGGTGATCTGAGCCGCCGGGTTCCCGTCACGGCGGGGGGCCGGGATGAATTGGCGCGGCTGAGCACATCGTTCAACTCGATGCTCTCCGCGCTGGAGTCCAGCCGCGCGCAGCAGCGTGAACTGTTGGAGAACGCGAGTCACGAGCTGCGCACCCCGCTCACGGTTCTGCGAAACGACTTCGGCCTGCTCGCACGCCTGGAACGCAGCCAGGGTGAGGGTGGAGAGGAGCGGGAACAGCTGATCCGAGACCTGGATTCGCAGGTCACGGCGCTGGCCGAGGAGGTCGACCAGATCGTCACGCTCGCCCGCGGTGACTCCACGGCGGAGCCGCCGTCGTCGGTGTCGCTCGGGGAGCTCCTCGAGGCTGCGGCGAATCGAGTTCGCCGATTGAACCCCCAGGTCACAGTGAAGGTCGAGGGGCCCGACGCTGAGGCAGTGGTCTTCCCGCACACGCTTGAACGCGCCGTGACCAACCTGGCGCGCAACGCGGTCCAGGTGAGCCCCGAGGGAGGGACGGTGACGATCGCCTTGAAGGCGACGCCGAAGAGCTACGCCATCGAGGTGTGCGACGAGGGACCGGGGATCGCCGTCCAGGAGGTTCCGCTGCTGTTCCAGCGGTTCTTCCGCGGTGCCGGTTCCCGACAGCGGCACGGGTCCGGGTTGGGGCTGGCCATCGTGGAACAGGCCGCGGAGCTGCATGGCGGCCGAGTGGCCACCGGGAACAGGTCTTCGGGCGGCGCGCGGTTCACGTTCAGCTGGCCCACGGCCGACCCTCGCGGTTCTTCGACGCCAGGACGGCTCGGCACCGACTGAAGAGGATGAAGTCGAGGAGCTGCTCCGCCGCGTCGACGACAGCTTGTGAGTGCTGGAACTGCTGGTGCCGAGAAATAAACCCCCGCCCAGGGGGCGTTGGCCCGGAGGAGAACACCGACAAATGTGAGGAATTCTGATCCTATGCGCGAGCTTCACCAGCTGCTGAAAAACACCCTCGGCTTCGGCACGGCACCCCTGGGCAACATGTTCCGCGAGATCCCCGAGGACGAGGCGCTCGCCACCGTCGAGGCCGCCTGGGACGCCGGCATCCGCTACTTCGACACCGCCCCGTTCTACGGAGCCGGTCTTGCCGAAAAGCGTCTCGGCGTCGTCCTGGGGGAGAAGCCGCGCGATGAGTTTCTGCTCAGCACCAAGGTCGGGCGCTACATGTCTGATGAGACCGAGGAGAAGGAAGGGCTCTTCGCCGACGGTCGCAGCAACAAGGTCATCACCGACTACACCGCCGAGGCCACGCGGACCTCGCTCGCGCAGTCCATGCAGCGCCTGGGCATCGACCGGCTCGACTTCGTGTTCGTCCACGACATCTCCCCGGACTTCCACGGCGACGAGTGGACCGCAAAGTTCGAAGAGGCCCGCACCGGAGCGTTCCGCGTGCTCACCGAGATGCGCGAGCAGGGTCTGATCAAGGGCTGGGGTCTCGGCGTGAACACCACCGAGCCCATCGAACTGGCCATGCAGCTTCAGGAGACTCCTCCCGACCTGAGCCTCTCCGCCACGCAGTACACCATCCTCCAGCACGAGAAGGCGCTGCAGCGGATGATGCCCAACGCAGAGTCCCAGGGCGTCGGAATCATCGTGGGCGGCCCTTACAACTCCGGAGCACTGCTGGGCGGAGATCACTTCGACTACGCCGAAGCACCACAGTCGGTGAAGGATCAGGTGGCAGCGCTGTCAACCGTCGCCGCTCGGCACGACGTCGACCTCAAGGCGGCGGCCCTGCAGTTCTCCATTGCTCACCCCGCGGCGGTCGCGGTGATTCCCGGTTCAAGCCGACCGGGCCGGATCGCAGAGGACCTCGCCGCGCTGTCCGCGACGATCCCCGGTGCGTTCTGGGACGAGCTGGTCCAGGAAGGTCTGATCTCCGCCAAGGCACCGCTGCCGCAGAGCTGACCGCGACCGCACCCGCCACTCCACCCCCGTGGTTGCGGTCTCCGGTCGGTATATATCCGCCGGAGACCGCAACCACGGGGGTGGTCTGTGCAGCGTGTCAGTCGAACCTCGGGTCCCGCCCATAGTCCTGGAGACGCAGATCCAGCGCTGCTCGAACCTGCTCGGGGGCCTCGTCCCCGATGAGCAGCCTCAGCCGGGCATCGTCGGCATCTCGCACATGGACCAGCAGCGCGGCGGCGACCTCAGCGGCGGGGGCGCCCTCGTTGGCGTCGCTCGCGGGCCAGGGCAGGGTCGGGCTGCCGAAGAGGTTCTTGCGCAGCTCGTCGTAGGCGCCGACCGGGGTGCTGAACCGCATGCTCTTGCCCGCCCAGTCAGTGGCGATGGCGCCCGGCTCGGCGAGGGTCACTCGGATTCCGAACGGTGCGACTTCAGCGGCCATCGCCTCGCTGAAGCCCTCGAGTCCCCACTTGGCCGCGTTGTAGAGCCCCAGGGTCGGCATCGTGCCCACCGCACCCACGGTCGAGATCTGGATGATGTGGCCGCGTCCCTGGTCGCGCATCATCGGGATCGCGGCCTGGCACAGCCAGAGGGGTCCCAACAGGTCCGTCTCGAGGATGTCGCGAGCCTCGTCCTCACTGACCTCTTCGGCGGCGCCGATGAGCCCGTAGCCTGCGTTGTTCACGACGACGTCGAGGCGCCCGAACCTCGCGGCCGCGTCCTCCACGACCTGGAACGCGGCGGCCCTGTCCCGGACATCGAGCTCCCGCACCAGGAGCTGGTCGGATGCGGGAAGGTCATGGCCCCCTCGCACGGTGGCGACGACGCAGTGGCCCGCCTCGAGCGCTGCCAGCGTGACCGCGCGGCCCAGACCGCGGCCGGCACCGGTGATGAGCCAGGTCTGTTGTGGGGTCATGGACTCAGACTAGTGAGAAGCCCCTCCGCGACCGACCCTTCCCTTCCTGGCTGGTTGCGTTATTCGGTCGATACGTACCGACCGGATAACGCAATCAGCCAGGAGGAGTGGGGATCTGAACCGACGGTCCACTTATGATCCCTCTATGGGACGACCCCTCACCGAGCGCGAACGAGACGTGCTGGCCTTCATGATCGACACGGCGCTTCCCTCCGGGGGTGACCGACCCGTGCCTGCCGCCGCGCGTGCACGCTGGCGCCAGTCGATCCCGACCACCACGGCGGGCCGGCGCTGCGAGTGCGGCGCGTGCCCGTCGATCGATCTGGTGGATGAACGGGCTCGGACGTCTAAGGGCGGAAGGAGCGTGGTGCTGCGCGCCGACCACCCGAAGGCGTCACTGTTGCTGTTCATCGATGATGATCGGCTCAGCTACCTCGAGCTGGCGCCCCACGGAGATGAGGCCATTGATCACTTCCCGCCGGTCGTGGAGCTCAGCATCTGAGCGGGTGGCGCACCGTCGTGCTTCGCGAGCTTCGAGGGCCACCAGACTGCGGGTCCGATGTCGTGCACCAGCGCCGGCACCAGCAGAGCCCGCACCAGGAACGTGTCCAGCAGGACGCCGAAGGCCACGATGAACGCGATCTGCGCCAGGAACAGGATCGGGATCACCGAGAGCGCCGCGAACGTCGCCGCGAGCACGATGCCGGCAGAGGTGATCACACCTCCCGTGACGGTCAGCCCGCGGATGACGCCTCGCCGCGTGCCATGGGTGAGCGACTCCTCCCGCACCCGGGTCATCAGGAAGATGTTGTAATCGATCCCCAGTGCGACCAGGAACACGAAGCCATAGAGCGGCACGGTCGGATCGGCACCCGGGAACTCGAAGACGCCGTTGAACACCAGCGCCGAGACCCCCAGGGCCGTGGCGAAGGACAGCACCGTCGTGAGCACCAGCAGCACCGGCGCCAGGATCGAGCGCAGCAGGAGCATCAGGATGAGCAGGATGACGACCAGCACGATGGGGATGATCAGGTTCCGGTCGCTGATCGCGGCATCGTTGGTGTCGATCGCCGTGGCGGTCACGCCGCCCACCAGCACCTCGGAGTCGGCTTCGGCATAGGTCTCCCGCAGCTCGCGGACGGTGTCCTGGGCGGCCGAGGAATCAGCAGCATCGGTGAGCGTTCCCTGCAGCATGATCGACCCGTCGATCACCACAGGCTCCGGGGCAGGCGTCCCGGGAGGCCCGAAGCCGCTCACGCCTTGCGCGTCCACCGGGGCGGAACCGGCGTCGTCGTCGGTCATCACGGTGACCCCGTCGACCCCGCTGTTCTCCAGCAGGACATCCGCGGCGCTCTGGAGCGAGTCTTCATCGGTGACCACGTACGCGGGGCTGCCGGAGCCTCCCGGGAAGTGTTCGCCCAGGGCGACCTGGCCGTCGCGCGCCTCGGACTCGCCCAGCACCAGCTCCGACTGCGGGACGCCCTGCGCGTCGAACTGGGTGACGCCCACGGCGCCCAGGAACAGGATCAGGGTCGTGGCGATCCAGATGCGGCGGGGCCTGCGCTCGACGGCTCGTCCGGTCCGCGCCCAGATCCCGCGGCTGGGGACGCCGTCCTCGGCGGCGACGACCTCGGGCTCGAACCGGGGGCGGCGGGGCCAGAAGGCGGCACGGCCGAAGAGGTAGAGGACTGCGGGCAGGAAGGTGAGGGCTGAGGCTATGGCGAAGAGGATGCCGATCGAGGCGACCGGGCCCAAGGTGCTGTTGGACTTCAAGTCGCTCAGCAGCAGGCACAGCAGGCCCGCGATGACGGTGCCGCCGGAGGCCAGGATCGGTTCGAAGGATCCACGCAGTCCCTTCCAGGTCGCCGTCCATTTGTCCTGATGGACCCGCAGCGCCTCCCGGTAGCGCGCCACGTAGAGCAGCGAGTAGTCGGTGGCAGCGCCGATGACCAGGATGAACAGGATGCCCTGGGTCTGCCCGCTGAGCAGCAGGATCTCCGCATAGGCCAGCCACCAGACGGTCAGCAGTGAGACCGTGAGTGCGAAGACGCTCGTCGCGAGCACGGCGATCGGCAGCAGCAGCGACCGGTACACCACGATCAGGATCAGGAAGACCGCAGCCAGAGAGACCGCGAGCAGGATTCCGTCGATGCCGGCGAACCCCGCGGCCAGGTCTGCGGTGAACCCGGCGGGTCCGGTGACGAAGACCTCGACGTCGGGAAGCTCGGCACGGAGAGTCTCCGAGATCTCACCGACGACGACGCCGAGGTCCTCCCCCGATCCGATCGGCACGAACGCCTGGACCGCGAGCCCGTCCTCGGACGGGATCACCGGGGAGAGATCGTCCTGCACGCCCGAGATCTCGGGAAGCTGCGCGACGGCGTCACCGATCGCCGTCGTCTGCGCGTCGCGGAGCTCCGAGTCAGCGGTGACGACTACGACGGCGGGGATCGTGTCTGAGTCATTGAACTCACCCAGCAGCTCCTGCACCGCGGTGGCATCCGCGGACTCAGGCAGGTACGTCGTCTGATCGTTGGAGGAGACCTCCGCGACCCGGCCGAAGTACGGCCCTCCAATGGCGGTGCCGGTGAGCCAGATCAGGATCAGGACGGCGGGGAGGAAGACCCGCAGCCACCGGGGAATGCTGCCCCGGGAGGGGCGACCGCCATGCCCCGCGCCGGAGCCGCCGGAGCCTCCTCCCTCAGAGCTCTCGCCTGCGTGGCCGTCGATGCCGTCACCGCGGGGTCTGCCCGCCCCGGAGCTGGGTGACCTGCGGGTGTCCGTGGCGGTGCGCGGCATGTTCTTCTCTCCCGACGAGACGAGTTGCTTGAGTGAAGGATATAGTGTCTTCAAAGATAAATTACACCACAGGATAATAAACGCCGCTAGGGCCGGTGCCGCGTCGTAAGGTGGTCAGCATGTCAGCAGGAGAGACCGGGTCGGATCCCGTAGCAGAGCACCTCTACGAGGTGGATGCCACGGACCCGCTGGAACGACTCGTGGATCGCTCCGACGTGTCCTCCGCGGACGTCGTGCAGATCGGTCGACTGATGCGGGCTCTGTCGGAGCTGCGGACCGCCGAGCAGCGCTTGTCCGAGGCCTCCCAGCAGTACATGAAGCTGAGCCAGCTCGACATGCGAGCAATCCACTATCTGATCGTGGCCGAGAACCGCGGAACCACAGTGACGCCGGGGATGCTCGCGGCGCACCTGGAGATTTCGGCGGCATCGACCACCAAGCTGCTGAACCGGCTCGAGCAGGGTGGCCACGTCACCCGTGAAGTTCATCAGGCTGATCGGCGGGCCTTCATCGTCCAAGTCACACCAGCCACAGCGGAAGCCGCGATGGAGACGGTCGGCCGGCAGCAGGCCAAGCGATTCCACTCCGCCGCGGCGCTGACCGCGGAGCAGCGCGAAGTGGTCATCGACTTTCTCCAGGACATGACGCAGCAGCTCTCGTTGGAGGATGTCGCCTGGGCCAAGGGTGAGGACGGGTGAGCACACAGCGTCACATCTTCACGCTGTCCTGCTGGGCGATATATCGTTAAGTCTGATCGGACCCATCCTGGGTGCGGCGCTAAGGAGGCTGTTGTGACTGGATCATTTGCAGGCGACTCACATGCCCGCGGAATCTTCGGAGACCGCCGACCAGCTGCAGGAGGCCCACCGGCTGACCTGTGGGATGCACTCGATCAGCTGCGTGGTGCGTTCAAGGACAAATCCGCTCCACGTGCCAGCCGTGGCGATGTCCGAGCCGCGGTTCTCGCTCTTCTGGCCGAACGCTCGATGCACGGCTACCAGATCATCCACGAGATCGAGCAGCGCAGTGGAGGAGCGTGGAAGCCCAGCCCCGGCTCGGTGTACCCCACGCTTCAGCTCCTGGCCGATGAAGGGCTGATCCACGCCGAAGCCGAGGGCGGACGCAAGACGTATTCACTCACCGAGGAAGGCCGGGAGGCCGCGGCCGCCGCGGAACAGTGGCCCGCTCAGTGGCAGGGTGCCGAGAACCGCAGCCACGCGGTGCGAACCCTGTCCAAGGCCGGGATGGAACTGGCTCAGGCCGCCGCGCAGGTCGGTCGCTCCGGAACCCCGGAGCAGATCCACCAGGCGGAGAAGGAGATCGACCAGGTGCGTCGCAAGCTCTTCGCCATCCTCGCGCAGGATTGAACGGCGTGCTCGCCCCAGGTGACCAGTGGGGTCGCGGCGTCCAGGACACCGAGTGAGTCCAACCGCTAAGTCGCTGCGCTCCCGCTACCGCCGCATTCTGCGGTTCGCTGCACTTCACCTGGTGCAGGTGTGGTGGTTCGAGCTGTTCCTGCCGCGCCTCGGTCTCTCCCGGCTGGCCGGGGTGGGGCGATCGCGACGCATGCGGCGTCTCGCGCAGCGCTTCCATGTGCTCGCAGTCGATCTCGGCGGGCTGATGATCAAGGTCGGCCAGTTCCTCTCCTCCCGGTTGGACGTGCTGCCGCCGGAGATCACCAAGGAGCTGGAAGGGCTGCAGGATGAGGTCAGTCCCGTGGACTTCGCCGAGATTCAGGCCGCGGCCGAGCGAGAACTGGGCGCGCCGCTGGAGCAGGTCTTCTCCGCCGTGGACTCCACGCCGCTTGCAGCAGCCTCGCTGGGCCAGGCGCACCGAGCCACGCCCACCCCCGAGGACGCCGACCTGGCCGGAATCGGTGCCGCCGTCGTGAAGATCCAGCGCCCCGGGATCGATGACATCGTCGACGTCGACCTGGCCGCACTGCGACGGGTGGGTCGCTGGCTCTCGCACATCCGACTGGTGAGCAACCGGGTGGACGCGCCTGCCCTGGTGGAGGAGTTCGCCGCGACCAGCCTGCAGGAGATCGACTACCTCAATGAGGCGTCCAACGCCGAGCGCTTCGCGGGGAACTTCGCCGAGGATCCGCGCGTCTCCGTGCCTGAGGTGATGTGGGAGCGCACCACGCGGCGGGTGCTCACCCTCCAGGACGTGAGCGCGATCAAGATCAATGATGTGCCGCGGCTCAAGGCTGCGGGGATCGATCCGAACGCAGTCGCCACCGAGTTCGCGAACGTGATGTTCGATCAGATCTTCGTCCACGGGTTCTTCCACGCCGACCCGCATCCCGGGAACATCTTCGTCACGCCGACGCCGACGCCGGTCCCGTCGGCAACGTCGACTCAGACCCAGTCCCTCTCGGGTGACGAGCTGCCGGCAGAGGCGCAGCCACCCCAGTGGCACCTGACCTTCATCGACTTCGGCATGATGGGCGAGATCCCGGACACGCTGCGCGACGGACTGCGCCGAGTGTTCATCGCCGCGGCCTCACGCGATGGCAAAGGCCTGGTCGACGCGATCCAAGAGGTGGGCGTGCTGCTTCCCTCAGCCGACACCGCGGAGCTCGAGCGTGCCATGACCCAGCTCTTCGCCCGCTTCGGCGGGATGGGCTTCGCCGAGCTGAAGGAAGTCGACCCGCGGGAGTTCCGCGACTTCGCCAACGAGTTCGGCGAGCTGGTCCGCTCGCTCCCGTTCCAGCTGCCGGAGAACTTCCTGCTGATGCTGCGAACCGTCTCGCTGATATCGGGTGTCTGCAGCACCCTGGATTCCAAGTTCAACCTCTGGGACGCCATCGAGCCCTATGCCGAGCAGCTCATCCGCGACCAGGGCCGGCCAGCTGTGGAGGACGCGGCTCGCAAGGCCGTGGCCACCGTGTCGACCGCACTCCGGCTGCCGGGCCGACTCTCCGACGTCGTCGATCGGATCGAGGACGGTCGGATCGCCGTGCGCACCCCGGATCTCGAGCGGCGCACCGCGGCTTTGGAGCGCGTCGGTCGGCGACTCATCTCAGCGGTGCTTTTCACCGGGCTGCTGGTGACCGGAACGCTGGTGCGGGGTGAGGACACTGTGCTCGGCGCGGTGTTGATGGTGGCTTCCCTGGTGCCGCTGCTGCACGCGGTGCTCCCGTCACGGCGGGGTGGGCGTTAGCTGGAGCCATGCTGCGGGAGCCTGTTTCGGCTGCCACTGTCGGCTGCTTCCGAGCTCAGTGAGTGCTCGTCGTCTGCTGGTAGAGCGCGAGCCGGGGGGCTCCAGCGACGACGCGATAGACACTCGTCATGATGGCCTCGAAGGTCGACTCGCCGCTGTCTCGATCAGCACGGGCGCGGTAGATCAGGGCGGCTGAGTCGGTTCCGGTCTCGACGATCCGGGCGTCCTCAATGATGAAGGAATCCCAGGGCGGCGCAGCATCGAGGGTGCTGGCGATCGTGTCCCTGTCCATGACGGTTCCGTCGACGAGGATCATGACCGCATCTGCGGTTATGAGTTCTCCGTGAACGTGCCGCCCTCGCCTCGGCACAGTGACGCCCATCCCTCGTGCTCGATGGAGAGGAGCTGCTCGTGGGAAAGTTCCAATAGCCCTGCGGCGGCTTCTCCTCGCTCGGTGAGGAAGACGATCCTCTCGGGATGGACTGCGGGCATCGCGGAGCACCTGCTCAGCGATGTCGATGTCGGTCTCGGTGGCCAAGGCCGGCGGCACCGCCCCAATGTGGGCAGATGCAGTTCTTCGTGCGCCGCGTGGTCGGAGCGTCCATAGGATGAGTCCTTCCGGATCGCCAGGGTCACCAGGTGCGGACCCGCAACCGATTCTCGATCCGGGTCACCTCCGGGGACGCTCCGGACGCCATAGCCGCTTGCGCAACCTGGTCGGGAGACGATACGAAGCCGGTCAGAACTGCAGTGTCTTCGATGATGGTCACTGCGACGTGGGTGTCATCAAGGTGCGGGTTTCGGCGCATCGCGCTCTTGATTCGCTGCGTCGCGGTTTCCACAGAGGTGCGCGGCGACACCGTGATCCTGTCCTTCATTGATTCCAGTTCAGATGCATGTTTGACGGCCGGTTTGGCTGCTCCTCGCCGGACGTTCGGTGCCGCCGTCACGGTCCGCATCAGATGGCGTCCCGGCACGGGGCAGGTCGCGATATTCTCCATAGCCGAAGTCACTCCCTTCCTCGCAGCGATCCATGGGTTTCGTACCACCATGGACGGCTGGCTCGGGTGATCCCAGGGCCATTGGTCCCACCGAGTTTCGTGACGGGTGGGTCGAAGCCTTGAGATTCCTGTGGACTCAGCCGGCGCGAGGAGCCTCTTCTGAGGTGATCGGGACCTCCCAGTGGGCGCGGGTCCCGCCCGAGCTGAGCGGAGAGAGTGTGAACTCGCCGCCGCGAGCGTGGGCGCGGGCACTGAGGTTCTCGGTGCCGCCTCGGTGTGAGATTGCGGAGGCCACCCCGACGCCATCGTCGTCGACGGTGATGGTGACGCGGTTTCCAGTGGCGGAGATGTCCACCGAGGTGGCATTCGCTCTGGCGTGACGAGCAACATTGCTGAGGGATTCTCGGACCACGGCGACGGCGTCGTCGGCCAGGGACCCGTTCAGGTGCAGGTCAACAGGTCCGGTGAAGGTTATCCGGGGGGCAGAGGGGAGGCTGGGGGTGATCTCGGAGATCGCCTCGACGAGGCGGTGCCTCACCTGGTCGGTCGATGCTCGGGTCTCCAGCGCAAAGATCGCAGTCCGGATGTCAGTGATGGCAGAGTCGATGCGGTCTACCGGCGGTGCAAGGCTGTCGGTGAGCTGCGGATGCGTCGAAGCCAAGGACTGCAGCTCCAGGCCGGTGGCGAAGAGGTTCTGGATGACGTGATCGTGGAGGTCCCGGGCGATACGTTGGCGTTCTTCGACCAGCTGCATCCTCTGCTGGTCGGCTCTGGCCCAGGCGAGGGCGACAGCGAGGCCAGCCTGATCGGCGAACTTCGCAAGCAGCTTGAGATCGTCCCTGGTGAAGGGAGGTTCGGCCTCGGATCGGGTGGCGCACAGCGAGGCTACCCGTTCTCCGGTGACCGTCAGAGGCACCGCGATCATTGAGGCGTTGGGCAGGTCATCGGTGAACGGAATGGGCTCATCGCCTCGCACCGGGGTCAGGCCTGGTTCTCCCTCCATGGCGCGGGAAAGGACGCAGTTCATCCAGGGCACCGAGGTTCCCTGGATCCGGCAGGCGCCGCCCCCCCCGCGCGGTGTCGACGTAGAGTTCGCGGCCCACCGATTCAGAGACCGCCACGAGGACCAGCTGGGCCTCCAGGAGCGACACTATGCTCTCGGCAAGCACGCCGAATATCTCCGTGTCCTCTGCGGCCAGCAGCCTCGTCGCAGCGTCCCCGAGCGCGGCGTGGAGCTCCTGGGCTCGACGGGTTTGTTCATAGAGCCGGGCGTTGTTGATGGCTGTCGCGGCGGTCCCGGCCAGTGCACGGATGAGGACCTCGTCGTCTGCGGTGAACGCCTCCGCGGAAGGGTTCGTCAGATAGAGCGCACCGTATGTGCTCCCCTGGATGGTGATGGGGACGCCGAGAAAGGCCTGCATTGCAGGGTGTCCTAGAGGTGCGCCGACCGACCGAGGATCCTCGGCGAGATTCTGCAACCGGAGGGTTTCGCCGTTGAGCACGGCGCCGAGCAGGCCGAGTCCCTGGGGCGGGTCCCCCATCCGTCTGACGAGTTCGGCGGACATGCCGATGTGGATGAATCGCTCCAGCGTGCCCTCGTCGTCGAGAACCCCGAGGGCGGCGAAACGCGCATCGACCAGTGCGCGGGCCGCTTCGACCAGATGGTGCAGCACCTGATCCAGGTCGAGATCCTCAGTCACCAGCTGGCTTGCCTGGAGCAGGTCGAGGACCCCGTGGCGATCTACGCCGGAGTCGGCGCGCACTGCGGCGGTGACGCCATCTGAGAGGTTCGCCTGATGCGGATCGGTTTCGGGAAAATCTGCGAATTGATCCGACATGACCGCCCCGTCGCAGATGATTAAGCCTGTGACCTAAGTCATACGCGAGTGGAGTTGGAATGTAAAGCGAGAGGCGGAGTCGCCGCAGCGGTGTGCAGGACAGATTCCTGGATCCTCGAGAGCGTCACCTCATCCGCGGCGCGCAGTGATCACCAGCGCGCCAACGTCCTGACCCATCGGTTCGGAGTCGTATCCGCCGAACACGCTGTCGATGTCAAGACCGGCACCGAGGAGCGTCGCGCGGATCTCTCGTGGCCCAACGGGGTCCTGTTCAGTGGAGGATCCTCAGGTCCCGCAGAAGGTTCGGTAGGGGCCGAAGCTCGCCGGTGGCGGGGACGTATAGCGAGCGTAGCCCTCGCGCTCGCGATAAGGATCGATGACGGCCTCCAACAGCTTATGGAACGGTGACAAGTCGCCGTCGGTCGCCGCGTCGAGGGCTTCCTCGACCAGGTGGTTTCGCGGAATGTACACAGGGTTGACCCTGGCTATCTGCTCCGGATCAGGGGAAAGCTCGCGCCAGCCCTGCAGCCAGGCATTGAGAGCATCGAGATCGAGGGCCTGCTGTCGAACAGGTTGCAGGTCCCCGGAGGCAGCCTGGGTGAGTGCCCGGAAGAACGAGGTGTAGTCGAGGGACTGCTCCTGCAGCAGGGTCATGAGGTCGTTGATCACCGGTGAGCTGACCTCGTCATTCAGGTCCTGTGGCAGTCCCAGCTTGGTCTTCATGCCGAGAGACCAGGCAGCACTGTACTCATCGCGGAAGGCACCCAGGGCTTCCTGCGCCAGGGCAACGGCTTGATCGTCGTCGTCCTCGAACAGCGGCAGCAGAGTCTCGGCGAAGCGGGCCAGGTTCCATTCGGCGATCGCCGGCTGGTTCCGGTAGGCGTAGCGACCGTTCTGGTCGATAGAGCTGTAGACCGCGGCGGGGTCGAAGGCGTCCATGAACGCGCAGGGGCCGTAATCGATGGATTCCCCGGAGATCGTCATGTTGTCGGTGTTCATCACTCCGTGGACAAAACCGACCAGCATCCACTGGGCGATCAGCTCCGCCTGGGCCGAGACCACCGATGCGAAGAGTGCGAGATAGGGATTCTCAGCGTTCTTCGCCTCGGGGGCGTGTCGGGCGATCGCATGGTCGGCCAGACGGCGCACGAGTTCGGTGCCACCCGTGGCCCGTGCGTACTGAAAACTGCCCACGCGCAGGTGGCTCTTGGCCACCCGGGTAAGAACCGCCCCAGGCAACGCTGTCTCGCGCTGCACAAGGTCACCGGTGGTGAGGACCGCTAGGGAACGAGTGGTGGGAATTCCCAGGGCGTGCATCGCCTCGCTGATGACGTACTCGCGCAGCATCGGGCCCAGCGCAGCCTGGCCGTCGGCGCCCCCTCGCGCGAAGGGTGTCCGCCCCGATCCTTTGAGATGGACGTCGCGCAGCTGACCTTCACCGTCGGTGAGCTCGCCGAGCAACAGGGCCCGTCCGTCTCCCAGACGCGGGGAGTATGAACCGAACTGGTGGCCAGAGTAGCCCTGAGCTACTGGGGTGGCGCTTGAGGGTACTCGGTTGCCGACCAGCAGGCGGACGCCCTCTGGGCTGTGCAATTCTGCGGGTTCAAGTCCCAAGTGATGCGCCAACGGCTCGTTGAGCACGATCAGCTGCGGAGCGGTGGCCTTTTGGGCGGACCACGGGATCGACAACTCGGGGAGCTCCTGCGCGAAGCGGCGATCCAGTGCGATGTCGAATTCTGCTGGGCTACTCATCGGGGCGACACCTCGCGCCTTCCACATCGGAGGACTGGCTTTCTCAGGACACTGTCACTATCCCAGATCCACAAGCAGCGGCATTCGGGGCTTATCTCGGAGCCGAGCTTTGCATCGTCGGGTGTCTCACCCCGGAGGCTGAGCTTATGCCAATCCGGCGTGATGCTGACATCATCGTGTTGATGATCGCGGTCGCGTCCGCGGTGGTCCACGCGCTCGCCACCAACCTGCCACACGGCGCTGCCACGGCCGTTGAACGTTCATCCGACAAGGAGACATCCCATGAACGAAAAGACCATCGTCCTCACAGGTGCCAGTGACGGAATTGGAGCAGCCGCCGCCCGCCAGCTTGTCGCGGGCGGGCACACGGTCGCCCTTGTGGGGCGCTCGAAACAGAAGACAGAGGCCCTGGCGCACGAGCTCAACGCCGACTTCTTTCTCGCGGACTTCACAAGGTTCTCCGAGGTGAGGGCACTCGCGGAGCGCCTGGAGGACAGGTACCCCCGGATAGACGTTCTGATCAACAATGCCGGCGGCATCTTCGGGGACCAGACCCGGACGGTCGATGGGTTCGAGAAGACGCTGCAGGTGAACCACCTCGCACCGTTCTTGCTGACCAACCTTCTGATGGAGACTCTGACGGCGAGCAACGCCTCCATCATCAACACCTCAAGCGTCGCAGCGCGCATCTTCGGGAAGATCAACCTTGAAGACCTCAACAACGAGCGGAAGTATTCCTCCAACAAGGCCTACGGGGACGCGAAGCTGGCCAACATCCTCTTCACCAAGGAACTCGACCGGAGGTTCTCCGAGCAGGGAATCTCCGCGGTCTCCTTCCATCCCGGAAACGTCCAGACGAGCTTCGCTTCGGACACCACCAGCGTGATGCGATTCATCTACCAGACGCCGCTTGGCCGTCTGGCCGGTCTCATCAGCCCGGAACAGAGCGCGGTCCACCTCGTATGGCTCGTCGAAGGCGCCCCGGGCCGAGAGTGGGTCTCAGGTCAGTACTACGAGAAGCAGAAGATCGCCAAGACCAACCCTCAGGCCGCAGACGCGCAGCTGGCAGTCGGACTGTGGGACAAGAGCGCTGATCTCGTAGAGATCACCACGACCACGCTCTAACAGGCGGCCCCCAGAGTCGTCGCGAGCGATCAGGCGACGAAGAGGATCGACATCTCACAGCAGGAGAAGGGATGGGCCTATGACGTCGGATTCACCCGTGGACTGGTTGATGCGAGGTGATCCGGTCATCCGGTGGCAAGCGATGCGTGACCTCTTGGATGCACCGGAGAGTCAGTGGTCCGCAGAACGTCGCAAGGTGGAGACTGGGGGATGGGGCGGGGCGCTTCTAGCTCTCCAGGACGACGACGGTCAGTGGGATGGGGGAGCCTTCCTTCCACGTGGGTTTACCTGGAGTCAGATGCGTGATGAAGGTCAGCCCTGGACTGCGACCTGCTGGGCACTGACTCAGTTGCAGGACTTCGGGCTCGATCCGACCTCTGAGAGTGCTCGACGCGCGGTCCAGCTGGTAGGTCAGAATGCTCGCTGGGATCACGACGGGCAGGAGTACTGGACTGGTGAAGTCGAGGAGTGCATCAATGGGCGGACGCTGGGGCAGGGAGCGTATTTCGGCGTCGACGTCGAAGCTATCGCGTCCCTTCTGGTGGGACAGGCCCTTCAGGACGGTGGATGGAACTGTGAACGAGAGCGTGGCTCACGGCGCTCGTCCTTCGACACGACCATCAACGTATTGGAAGGGTTGTTCGAATTCGAGCGGTCGACTGGCGGTACGTCTGCCTCTCAGCGGGCGCGTCTGGCCGGTGAGGAGTATCTGCTGAGTCGCAACCTGATGTACAGGCTCTCCACCGGCGAGTTGATCGACGAGGAGTATCTTGAGCTCAGCTACCCCCCTCGGTGGCACTTCAACGTTTTGCGAGCGCTCGAGCACTTTCGCCGCGCGAGTATTCACGCGGGTACGTTGCCAGACCTCAGGCTTGCAGGTGCGGTGGAGCATCTCAGATCCATGCGACTGCGTGATGGCCGATGGAGTCTGGGACGCGGCTACCGTGGGCGCAGCTGGTTCCCGATGGACTCCGGGCCGGGAAGGCCGTCGACGTGGGTCACCCTGAAGGCACTTCGAGTGCTGCGGTGGTGGGACGCCGCGCGATGAGGAGAGAGTCAACACGCCCCGCTGACGAGTTTCCTCCTAGTCGACGTCGGACCACGGTCTAGGCGGAGAGCCGGGTCACCGATGTTACAGAGCTTCTCCGATGTCTTGTCGACCTCACAGTCCAGGGGACTAGTCACCTTCGGGTTCCTCGCCAGATCGCCCATGGGCATGAGGGCCATCGCGGTCTTGTTGTTCGTCGAGCACCAGACCGGGTCCTACGCCGTCGCGGGTCTCGCCATGGGCGTGATGACCGCAGCTCAGGCGCTCGTGGGCCCCTTGTTGGGGCGCGCCGTGGACACGGTCGGCCCCCAACGAGTCTTGATCCTGGCGGCGGTCGGGCACGTCGTCTTCGGCTCAGGGTTTGCCTTGGCCGTCTGGAACGACTGGTCGACCGTCTATGTGGTGCTCCTGGGTGGCCTCACCGGTGGGACGATCGCGCCCGTCGGGGCCATCGTCAGAGGCCGCTGGGTGGATCTGCTGCGGGATCGCCCGGAGCGTCTGCGGACTGCCTACTCTGTGGAATCGTTCATCGACGAGGTGATCTACATCGGGGGCCCCATCCTCGCAGTTGCTCTGGCACACGGCGGATACCCCCTCTTGGGCTTCGCGCTCACCGTCGCTGTCACAGGCACCGGGTCTCTGTTGCTCTGCGCCGCGCGGGTGCTGTCCTCCCGAAGTTCCCGACGCGCCTCGGTCCACCGCGCGGAGCCGTCGACCCCGCGGGTGTCAGTGCGAAAGGTGCCGGGATTGGCGGCGATTCTGCTGGGGTACGCCGGGCTGGGGATCTTCCTCGGCGCAGTAGATGTCGCTGTGGTGGCCTCGGCGGGGGAGTATGCCGGTTGGATCCTCGGGGCTCTTGGCGCTGGAAGCCTGTTCGCAGCACTGGTGCTCGGGGCGCTGCCCAGCCGGTGGAACCTGATCTGGGTCCGCTCGTGTTCAGGGCTCTTGATGGCCCTCAGCTGCGCCGCCGCCTTCTGGCTGGAATCACCTCTCGCGCTGGCCCTGCTTCTGGGCGCCGCGGGGTTGGCCGTGTCTCCTACCCTGGTGATCGGCGCCGACACCCTGCGCTCCATGGCGCCGCCACGCCAGATCAGCGAGATGTTCACCTGGTCGTCGAGCATCCTGGTCGCCTCAATGGGCCTTGGCAGCTTCTCCGCGGGCCTGTTCTCTGACACGGTCCCGGGGTGGGGCTTCCTGGTGGCAGTGCTGGGAGGGGTGTTTGCGGGTGTCAGTGGCCTCAAGGATCTCCGACTGACCAGAGGATAAGTGGAATCGACGGTGACACCGGTGCCGAAGATTCTCCATGTGGCCGCCGACACATTCAGCAGACTAGGGTAAGGCAATGTCCGCGCCTCAATCCGGTCCCTGGCATCGCCTGGCGGCGATGTCGGTCCACGCCTACACCGCTCTGGGTGTTGTCCTTGCGCTGCTTATGGTGCACATGTCCTATGCCGGTGAAGTCGAGATCGTGCTGTGGCTCTTCCTCGCCGCGATGGTCATCGACGGCTCTGACGGTTTTCTGGCGCGCCGCTTCCGAGTCAAGGAAGTGGTGCCAGGCTTCGACGGCGCACTGTTGGACAATATCGTCGACTACATCACCTACGCGTTCGCGCCGATGGTGCTTCTGTGGAGCGCTGGATACCTGCCGGACGGCTGGCTCGGCGGCGTCGTCGCCTCTGTGCCGCTGTTGGCGTCCTGCTTCCAGTTCTGCCGCAGCGACGCCAAGACCGATGACCACTTCTTCGTCGGATTCCCCAGCTACTGGAACATTGCCGCGTTCTACCTCATTGTGCTCGGCGCCAGCACTGCCGTGACCACCACCACGCTGCTCGTTCTGACAGTGCTCGTGTTCGTTCCGGTCAAGTACGTCTACCCTTCCCGAACCGAGACAGCGTGGTGGCTGACCATGACGCTCACCACGCTGTGGCTGGGCCTCTATGCGCTGATACTTGCGCAGTACCCCTCGCCGAGCCTGTGGCTGGTCGCCTTGTCCGGCGGCTACGTGCTCTATTACGCGGCTCTGAGCCTGCGTCTGACGCTGAATCGGCGAAGGCAGGATGGAGGCCCAGCGGGTCCAGCCAGTGCGGCGGAGGGTTACTCGGCTGCGGACGGCAATGGGGATAGTCGGCGCACCCCGCAACGTGCTGAAGAACTCTGAGGCAGTTCAGCATCCTTCGTGTCACTCAGCCCAAAGGTTCAAGACTCGAGGCGTGATTCTCCATCATCGGATCAACGCTAGCGGGGGAGTCAAGACCTTGGTCCGACGGTGCTCATCGTGTGTGAGCGGCCTACCGTCGGATCGAGGTGACCAGGTCATCGAAGATCGCGGCGGGATCTTCGGATCCTGCGCTGCGCAGCCAACGATCGGTCGCCAATCGCAGGCAGGCACAAGCCGCACCCACCATGGCCCGTGCCTGGTACTCCACGCCGGCGCGAGGCGAATCAGGCCCAGCCTCCAAGCGTTCCGCGAGGTGCGGCGCCAGAAGGTCCTCCCACTGCTGATACTTCTCCAGGTCGCGAGCGCGAATGGACGGAGTCTCCAGGATGATCCGCGCGATGGACTCCAGATCTCCAGCAGGATAGACGGGGTCCTCGACGAGCACATGGAGAGAGTGTCGCAACGCATCCCATGCATTTTCACCAGCCGGCCGATTTACCAGAGCATCTCTCACCCGGGTCCCGGAATCCACCAGAGTGCCGAGCACCACGTCCTCCTTCGAGGGGAAGTACCGGAAAAAGGATCGCGGCGAGATCCCCGCCCTCGAGGCGATCTGCGCCGTCGTGACCTCATGGAAGCCGTGCGCTGCAAACAACTCGATAGCGACCGCAGCGACCTCGTCGCGCATTGAGGCTCGCGTGCGTTCACGAAGCGATGCCTCTGAATATCTCCGACTGTCCATGTACGGCATCCTAGTCCCACTGCCTTTGTGGCACGTAATGCCGTCCTGACATAGACTGCCACCAAGGCACTTAATGCCGTCGCTTCTAGTCGAGGGAATCATGAAGCCACTTCGCCATGACCGCCAGACAGTCCTTATCACTGGTGCGAGCTCCGGTATAGGCGCCGAGTTCGCGCGGCGGCTCGCTGCGGCGGGCTCTCACCTTGTCCTGGTCGCGCGACGACTCGATCGCCTCGACACACTCGCGGCCGAGCTGAGAGCCCGGCACGACGTGCAGGTGCACACGATCGCCGCCGACCTTTCCGAAGCGGCCCCCGGCGAGGCGCTTCTCACGGAGGTCGAAGCCCGGGGCATCCACGTGACCAGCGTGATCAACAATGCGGGATTCGGCATCTGGGCCACGCTTGACGAGTCTGACCCCGCGGAGCTCCGAAAGATGATCGCCGTCAACGTCAGCGCGGTGATGGACATCAGTCGAGCCTTTATCGCGGGGCTCCGCCAGAGCGGGAACGGCTACCTCCTGAACATCACGAGCCTGGCGGCATACTCCTCCATCCCGATGCAAGGCGCCTACTCCGCTGCCAAGGCATTCGTCCTGAGCTTCACCGAGAGCCTGTGGGCCGAAGTCCGCGGCACCGGATTGCGAGTCCTTGCCTATGCCCCCGGGATCACTCGGACGGAATTCTTCGACGTCAGCGGTGGGAACGATGCAGGACCCTCCCAGTCCGCGGAAGAAGTGGTCGAGGGGGCCCTGCGCGTGCTCGGACGCCGCAACCCGCCGCCCAGCTGGGTTTCTGGCCACCTGAACCACGTGATCGCCATCCTGCCTCGATACTTCACCCGCCGACGGGCGGTCCTGCTCACGGCGGCCACCACGATGCGAGACCAACCGAGAGTCTGATTGGGTCCTCGTACGGAGCGTCTCCGAGGACCTGACCGGGGTCAAGTTTCCCGTTGCTGAGGCAGCCGTCGAATGAGATGTGTAGTCCTCCCGCCGATGGCGACGAGGCCCTTCGAGACTCGGCCTGCCCCTCAATCGTGCCGCAACCCTCAGATCCAGTCCGGCGTCACAGACGCGGCGCCCGGCTGGTTCCAGGTGAACAGGGTCAAGTGCCATAGCCCTGGTCGCGTCCGGGACGGGTTGATCAGCCCGTGAGCGCCGAGCTCGACCAGCCTTTCACGGACCTTCCATGAGGCCGGCGCCCTGCCTGCTGCCACATCGCCCTGCCAGGGCGCCGCGGCCGCGTCGACGTCGACGCCGATCGCCTTCATCGTCGTCCTGTCTCGAAGATCAGCGATGCGCGAAGCCGTGACCTGGAAGGAGAGTGTCTCCCGAACGGGGGAGGAGGAATCGGTATGGGCCAGCATCGCGGCAGCCACACCCTCCCGCGAGGCGCTGAGGTAGAGGGTAGGTGTCCCTCGAGGTGAGAATCTTCCCTCCGAGTGAGAACCATCAAGTGCCTGCTGTGTGAAGGTGGGATCCACGGCGCGGTAGAAGATTCCACGGACGTAGCTGAACGGCGTGGCACCCTCGGGCTGGACGGTCGGTCCTGTTTCGCTCACTGCCTGACCTCCTGCTTCCGTGTTGAGCTGCAGGCCACAGGGCCACGTGGTCACCTCCTCGTCGAGTACATGCAGACCTCCTCATCTTGCCTGGTTCCGAGCATTCTGCCCGGGTGTCGGTCGCAGGACCATCCCGGTGCCTGCGGTCTCGGAATTCTTGGAGGCGCGGGTCTGGCGGGTGGCCTGATGTGGCACATCTCTCTGCCTCGCGATCGAGAAATGGTTCTGGCGATCTGATCAGTAATTTCAGTTGACCCAGTCGGCGAATCTGCGGCTCCGGTGCGACGCTCGACCGCGTGTATCGGCACAATTCCTGGGGTGACCGTGACCTGAATGTGACATTCGCTAGCGGTTTGTTTTACGGTCGTTATCCCGGGACCTCGTCCCAGGAGCGCAGCACCTCTAGTCAGATCTACTCCTGCCGCTGACTCGAGCCGTTCAAAAAACTACCGACAGGCAGACGCGGGGCATCGCGGTCAATCCACCCTGAAGGCGACGAGCTTCCCGGCTCGCCGCTTCACGCTGCCGGCCCCGCACCAATAGGAAGAGGCTTCCAAGTGACCAACAACATGACCTCCGTCTCACGCCGTGACCGGCGCCGCCAGAACAAGCCCTCGCTCACGAAGGCCATGGCCTCCAACGCCGGGACCTTCGGCCGTGGTGCCGCAGCCGCCGTCGTGGCTTCCGGCCTGGTGCTCTCCTCAGCAGTTGCTGCAAACGCCGGCACCGGCGATGTAGTCCCCGAGAGCACCACCTGGGAAGCAGCGCCCTCCAGCTACAGCCCGGAGCGTGCCAGCACCACCGCCGCTCCTGCGGCCGTGACCGGCTCCCAGTGGGCCGAGCAGTTCACCGCGCAGTCGCAGACTGGCGCTTCCCCGCAGGCCCAGGGCAACATCCAGGTCGCGTCCTTCGCGCCGGCGCAGACCGAAGCGCCAGCCTCGAACGGTGGCAACGGTTCGATCGTGGGCGCCGCCTATGCCGGCGTGGGCAACCCCTACTCCTACGGTGGGACCTCGACCTCGGGCTGGGACTGCTCGGGATTCATCAACTGGGCCTATTCCCAGGCTGGTCTCGATGTTCCGCGCACCACCTACGGCATGATGGCGTCCATGAGCCAGGTCGATTCGCCCTCACCGGGTGACATCGTCATCCAGAACGGTGGCAGCCATGCCGCGATCTACGTGGGCAATGGCCAGCTCATCGGTGCGAACAACCCGGAGCAGGGCACGACGGTGTACTCCGCGGACTCTCCGTACTGGTCCACCACCATGTACCTGAGCCCCAACTGAGGCACCAGCACTGACGAAACCAAGGCCGCAGGGCGCGATCCGACCAGAAATCCCGCCCTGCGGCCTTTTCGTCACCACAGGCACCCCGACGCCGCCCCCGCCCGCCTGCATCCTGGATCTCCGTAGCTGATCCGGTCGCCCTGGCCCCCTGGCCCCCTGGCCCACTGGCCCGCGAACGGGAATGTGTGGTCGAGAGTCATGCGCGGTTTTTCGACTCGGTCACGATCAGCTCGAGCATCCGACTGACCGGAGGATGCCAGGGCCTGTTGGCTGGCCCGGTGAGGACAAGTCGGCGCTCCAGGCTCGGGTCCAGGTCGACCATGACCAGAGTGCTCGGCATCATCGACACTGCGAGCGCCGGCATGATCGCTACTCCGATGTCGTTTTCCACCATGCTGAGAAGCGTAGAGATCTCTCTTACCCGTTGAGCCGGAGCGTAGCGCGCGCCGATGCGCCTATGGATTGCTTTGATCTGCGGTTCGCAGCCGCCAGCAGATACCAATAACGGATCTTCGAGGAGCTCACCTAGGGCTATTCGGTCCTCGGTGCTGAACGGGTGGTCTTTGCGAAGCACCGCTTGGAATCTGTCTGTCAGCAGCTCCACCCCACCCGCGGGCGTCTTCTCAGGGTCTATGAGAATGGCGCAGTCCACGACCCCACTGTCCAGCCACTCTTCGAGTTCTTCGTCGTCGCCTTCGAAGATGCGCACGTCGACCTCAGGCAGAGCCTGAGCCCACTTGTTCATCAACTGAGGCAGCAGGCGGTGGGCCGCCGTCTGCGAAGCTGCGATTTTCACTGTTCCGGTAGGTACGTTCTGGTGATGCTCTTCAATGACAGATTCGATGGCACGCGCAGCCGCCAGCGCAGATCGGGCATGGTGAATCAGGTGACGACCTAACTCCGTCGGCTGAATCGGACTTGTCCGGGTCACCAGGGCGGCTCCTGCCGTCTTTTCCAGGGCCGCGATGCTGTGGGACACGGAGGACTGATCAACCCCGAGCTCCTGAGCGGCCGCACCGAAGCCACCGTGCTCCACGACCAGGGACAGCACGGTCAGCTGCTTCAACGTGACGCTCATGGTCTCTCCTCATGCCTTGATGACCTAGATGCATTGGACTCATACTGCCGCATGTCGGCACGCTGGGCGTATAGCGTCGAAAGGAATCGCATGAGCGCTGCAGCCAGGAAGCCAAAGCAGGCATCACTCTCGGTCGGGGCCCAGTACATCGCTGCAGCAGCCGTCTGGGGCTCGAGTTTCCTGTTCATCAAGATTGCCGTCCAAGGAATCTCGCCCGCGCAGGTCGTTCTTGGACGACTTGTGGGGGGCGCAGTGCTGTTGGCGCTGATCATGGTCCTGACCCGGCGTCGATGGCCGAGAGGCGCGCGGACCTGGCTTCACCTGTTCGCGATCGGGATCTTGATGTGTGTCGCCCCGTTCTTGATGTTCTCCTGGGCTGCCCAATACCTGCCTTCTGGGCTGTCGAGCATCTTCAATGCGACCACTCCGATCGCGACGATGCTCATCGCCCTGGCAGTTCTCCCCGAGGAACGTCTCACGAGGATCAAGACGATGGCGATGCTCACCGCCGCCGGGGGTGTCGTTCTAGTCCTTGGGCCTTGGCGATTCCTCGCCGACCTCGAGGATGCGAACCTTCTCGCTCAACTAGCCTGCCTGGGTGCGACAACCTGCTACGGGCTGGGGTTCACCTACACCCGCAAGTTCTTCCGTGCTCACGATTACGACTCCACCACGATTGCGGCCAGCCAGATCGGCGCAGGAGCCCTCGTCATCATCGTCCTGACCCCCTTCATCGGCCGTGATCCCGTCAACCTCTCGATCTCGATCGTTGTCAGTGTCATCTTGCTCGGAGCTGTCGGCACCGGTCTGGCCTACATCTGGTACACCAACGTCATCAACGCATGGGGAGCGACCGTCGCCTCCACGGTGACCTACCTGACGCCCATCGGAGGAGTGATTCTCGGGGTGCTCGTCCTGCACGAGCGCATTCAATGGAATGAGCTCGTCGGGGGAACCATCGTGATTCTCGCGGTCCTGATCAGCCAGGGCAGACTCAAGTTGCCCTCCATCATTCGGGCGAGGGCGTCCAACAAGACGGCCTTCCCTCGCTGAAGCGGAAAGTGATCAGGAGAGCCGTCGATGGCCGCCGATGTCTCCAGTCGGCGCGAATCGCGTACTGAGCGAGAAGACGACGACCGAACTCCCGACCAACCGATCTCCGTGCGGCCCGCTTCAGGTCTGGGAGACCACCGGCGGTGACGACCAGCGGCGGGATCTCCCGAGAGCGTCGGGAATCGTGGCGCCGAGGCTGTTGCGAATGTGGTCGCGGGACAGCTCCCTGGCCGCGGAGCTTTCGCCCTCGATGATCAGATCCAGCATCTCCTGATGTTGTTTGAAATCTGTGCTGCGCGGATTGTCCCCGGCCGGGAGGTCCAGAGCCAGACGCCGATAGCGGTCGGACTTGTCCCACAGGTCGTCTAAAAGTCTGATGAGAACCCTGTTATGGGAAGCGGTGTAGATCGCGCGATGAAATTCGCGGTGTATCGAAATTCCTTCTTCTCCCCACGCGCGGTTCACCGGGAGCAGCCGATCGGCTGCCGACGTCATCGCGAGGATGTCGTTGCTGGTTCGGAACTGGGCTGCGAGTTCCGTGGCCAGGGGCTCCAAGGAAAGGCGCACTTCTAACAATTCGTGAGCTTCAGTGGCATCCAGTGCGGCGATCTTCACGTCGCGATGAGTGTCGAGTTCGACCCACCCCTCGCTCGCCAAGCGTCGGACTGCTTCCCGCAGGGGAGTGATGCTCATGCCCATATCAGCGGCAAGTTGGTACTGCGAGAGCCGAGACCCGGGCTCAAGGCCGCCGGTGATGATGCGCCGACGAAGTTCTCGGTACGCCAACTCACCTTTGCTGAGACCGCTGACCTCCACGCTGACCAGTCTCCTCCCTTTTTCACCAAGTGCCCGACTGCATCCCGAAGAGGCAATTTCCATCCACTTTACTCGCACCATTGCACCGCCTCTTGTGTCCCACATCACTAGCCGGTACTGTCATGCCTATCTTATAAGACGCTTATAAGATCCTAGACAGATAGGACAGCACCCGTGAAGATCGTCTCGGCCCACGCCGGCACCATTCCCATCAAGTCGTCGATGAGCAACGCCTACATCAACTTCAGCACCATGGACTGCACCATCGTTGCGCTGGTCAGCGACGTGATCGTCGACGGCAAGCCCCTCGTCGGCTACGGCTTCTCCTCCAACGGTCGGTACAACGCGACCGCCATCCTCACGAACAGGATGCTGCCGCGCCTGCAGGCAGCAGATCCGCAGGACCTCTTGGACGATCAGGGAGAGCTCTCGCCAGAGAAGGCCTGGGCGATCATGATGTCCAACGAAAAGCCCGGCGGCCACGGCGAACGCTCAGTAGCTGTCGGGGTGATGGACATGGCGTTGCACGATCTCGCCGCCAAGGCCGCAGGGGTCCCGCTGTATCGCTGGATCTCCGACCACTACGGCGACGGCGCTCCTGACTCTGACGTCTTTGTCTATGCGGCGGGGGGCTACTACGCGCCCGGCAAGAGTTACACCGATCTGCAGGACGAGATGAAGGGATTCCTCGACGGCGGGTACGAGGTCGTCAAGATGAAGATCGGCGGAGCAGATCTGGCCGAAGACTGTCGGCGCATCGAAGCTGTCCTCGACGTCGTCGGGGGCCGGGGTGATCGGCTCATGGTTGACGTCAATGGCAAGTTCGATCTCGATACCGCCCTGGAGTACGGCCGGGCCATCGACCAGTACGGACTGTTCTGGTACGAGGAAGTCGGCGACCCCCTGGATTACCGGCTGAACGCGGTGCTGTCTGAGAACTACACCCACCCCATCGCGACGGGGGAGAACCTGTTCTCCCTGCAGGATGCGCGGAACCTGATCCGGCACGGAGGCATGCGACCTGACCGCGACTACATCCAGGTCGACCCGGCGCTGAGCTACGGACTCACCGAGTACCGCCGAATCTTGAACATGCTCTCCCAGCACGGCTGGTCCTCCAGGCGCTGCATCCCCCACGGAGGCCACCAGTTCTCCCTGCACATCGCAGCGGCTTTGAAGCTCGGCGGCAACGAGTCCTACCCCGGCGAGTTCCAGCCCACAGGCGGCTTCACCGACGACGCCGTCATCGCCCAGGGGCGGGTGTCACCTGGAGATCTCCCGGGCATCGGCCTGGAGGGCAAGTCCAAGTTCTACGAAGTCCTGAAGGATCTGCACAGCTGATCCGCTCAGTTTCTCTGCTCGACATCGACCGGACCGTGCCTGAGGTGTGCTCACGATCCTTCGGTGAATGATCGCAACCACAATGAAGGTGAGACATGTCTGCATACTCAGCACAACGCGTCTGGGATGAGCTCTGGGAATCCCATCGACAGATCAAACGACTCGTGATGTTCTCCGTGGGTCGTGGTTCGTACCGACCTGAACCCGCCCGGGCACAGTCGGGCGGTCGCTCTTCTGCCTCGGTCTATCGACCGGATCAGGCTCGGAACGAGGACGAAGAGACAAGGAACGGGCCGCCCGGCGGTTATACCCCTGCTCGACTGCTGGGTCTGGCGCTGGGCCCTCTGCTGTTCCTGGTCACGCTGCTGTTCTTCGAATCAGAAGGCCTCTCCTCGGAAGGTGTGGCGGTCCTCGCCGCCACATTGTGGATCGCGACATGGTGGATCACTGAGGTCGTCCCGATTCCGGTGACATCGCTGCTCCCGGTCGTGCTGCTTCCGCTGACCGGCGCCCTCGAGGGCGACGCCGTCGTGTCCTCCTACGGCAACGACATCATCTTCCTGTTCCTTGGAGGATTCTCCTTGGCGATTGCGATGGAGAAATGGAACCTCCATAAGCGCATCGCGCTGACCATCGTCGCGATGATCGGCACGAGTCCACGCAGGATCATCCTTGGGTTCATGATTGCGACGGCATTCCTGTCGATGTGGGTCTCCAACACTGCCGCGACGATGATGATGATTCCTGTTGGGCTTGCCGTGGCCTACCAAGCCGCGCGGACCTTGGAAAAGGGCGAACATCTCGATGAGATCCCCAAGTTCGAGAAGTGCATCGTCTTCTGCATCGGCTACGCCGCGACGATCGGAGGACTCGGGACGCTGATCGGCACCCCGCCGCTGGCCGTCCTCGCCGCAGTGACCGGCGAAGTCTTCGGGCAGACCATCAGCTTCGGTCAATGGATGCTCTTCGGTGTGCCGATCGTCATTCTTCTCCTCGCGTTTGCGTGGTTCTATCTGACCTTCGTGAAGTTTCGGTTCGGGTTCTCCCAGCTCCCGGGTGGAAGAGAAGTCATCAGGGATGAGAAAGCTCTGCTCGGCAGACTCTCTACCGAAGAGAAGGCAGTCCTGGCGATCTTCATCGGCACAGCCTTCATGTGGATCTCTCGAGGCTTTATCTGGGACGACCTTCTCCCGGGGATCAGCGACGGAATGATCGCAGTCACCGCAGCGGTGCTGTTGTTCATGGTGCCAACACGGAGCGGCAATGCCTCCCGGATTCTGGAGTGGGAAGACTCCAAGAAGATCCCCTGGGGAATCTTGCTTCTGTTCGGCGGCGGTCTGGCCATTGCGGCGGGCTTCGTCGAGACCGGGCTCTCAGACTGGATCGGGGACCAGCTTCTGGTGCTTGAGGGCGTCAACATCGTGCTGACCGTGCTGGTCGCCACGGCCCTGGTGCTCTTCCTGACCGAGATCACGTCCAACGCCGCCACCGCGACCATGATCCTCCCCGTGATGGCGGCCTTCGGACTGGCTCTGGGAGTCCACCCCTACGCGCTGATGGTGCCCACAGCCATGGCCGCGAACTGTGCCTTCATGCTGCCGGTGGGCACGCCGCCTAACGCGGTGATGTTCGGAACCGGCAAGATCACCATCATGGACATGGTCCGCATCGGCTTCTGGCTCAATCTTGCTGCACTGTTCCTCATCGTCGCAGCCACGTTCCTCGTTCTGCCCCATATCTGGGGAATCGACCTCTTCTCCGTTCCCGCGGACTTCCAGTAAGGGAAAGTGATCACAGCTATGGCACAGGTGCTCATCACCACCGACTATCTGGTCCCGGGGGACGCCGTCGATCGGCTGCTTCGTTGGGAAGGCCACGAGACGGTCTTCAACCCATACGTCGGACCTCGCACGGCTGAAGAGCGTGAGACGCTTCTGCATGGATTCGACGCTGCCATCCTCGCGAGCGAGCCGATCACTGCAGAGATGATTCGCACGGCTGATCGGCTCAAGATCATGGCGCGCAGCGGAGTGGGCTATGACTCCATCGACATCTCAGCGGCGGCAGCCAAAGGTGTCGCGGTGTGCAACGCGCCCGGAACGAACCACTACTCAGTCGCAGAACTGACCATCGGCATGATGATCGTGTCTGCCCGGCGTCTCGTCGAGGTCACCAACGGTGTGAGGGACGGTGGTTGGCCTCGGCAGGCGGGTGGCGAGCTCCACGGCTCAGTGCTCGGCGTGATTGGGTATGGCTTCAGCGGCAGATTGGTGGCGAAACTGGGAGCAGCTCTGGGGATGAAGGTTCTGGTGTCGACCTCACACCCAGACGTCACCGACCACGACGTGCAGTTCGTCGACCTCGACGAAGTTCTTCGCCGATCCGACTACCTGAGCCTTCACCAGAAGGCGGACAGCAACAGCCCGCCGCTGTTGGATGCGACAACCCTTCGTGCCATGAAACCCACGGCCACCGTGATCAACACCAGCCGCGGATCACTCATCGACGAGGCCGCGCTCGCCCACGCCCTCCGATCCGGCACCATCGCAGCCGCAGCCTTGGATGTCCTGAGCACGGAACCGCTGCCCCCCGAGAGTCCTCTTCGAGGACTGAACAACGTGATCATCACTTCTCACCTTGCGGGTCAGACCGTCCAAGCACGGCTGCGCGCCGGAGAAGCGGCGGCCCAAGCCGTAGTAGACCTGCTGCGTGGGCGGGAACCTGCTCACCGCGTCCCATCACCGTCATCGAAAGGAACCGAGTCATGAGTTCAGTCCCCAACACGCCGCGGATACATCGCATCGCCGTCATCGCAGGGGACGGCATCGGCAAGGAGGTCGTGCCGGAAGGGCTTAAGTGTCTGCATGCAGCCGCCGAGAAGTTTGGGCTCCGCCTGGAGTTTGAGGAGTTCGACTTCGCCTCCGCCGACTACTGGCAACGTCACGGTCGGATGCTGCCGGAGGATTGGGTGGAGGTCCTCCGAGGCTTCGACGCCATCTATTTCGGAGCAGTGGGATGGCCAGCGGTGGTCCCGGACCATGTCTCCCTGTGGGAGTCACTGCTCCAGTTCCGACGCGTCTTCGACCAGTACGTCAACCTTCGACCCATCAAGCTCTTGCCAGGGGTTCCCTCACCGCTGGCCAATCGCAAAGCAGGGGATATCGATTTTCTCGTCGTCCGGGAGAACACCGAAGGTGAGTACTCCAGCATCGGGGGGCGGATCTTCGAGGGCACCGAGCGAGAGACCGTGATGCAAGAGACCGTGATGACTCGCGTCGGGGTGGACCGCATCCTCCACTTCGCGCACCAGCAGGCGCAGAAACGCGCGGGTCGCCTGACGTCAGCGACGAAGTCCAACGGCATATCGGTGACCATGCCCTACTGGGATGAACGGGTCGCCGCGGTCAACAGCCAGTACGACGATGTTGAGGTGAATGCGTTCCACATCGATATCCTCGCCGCGCATTTCGTGCTGCACCCAGACTGGTTCAACGTCGTGGTCGCCTCGAACCTCTTCGGCGATATCCTCTCTGACCTTGGTCCTGCCTGTACCGGGACGATAGGGGTGGCGCCCTCAGCGAATCTCAACCCGACCGGTGAATGGCCGTCGCTCTTCGAACCAGTCCATGGATCCGCTCCAGATATCGCCGGCCAAGGAATCGCCAACCCCATCGGCCAGATCTGGGCGGGGGCGATGATGCTGGAATTCCTGGGCTACGAAGATGCCGCTAAGACGGTCGTTGATGCTTTCGAGTCCGTGTTGGCGCAAGGCGCGACCCTGACGCCAGATCTTGGAGGGAGCGCGAGCACCGAAGAGCTGGGTTCTGCGATCAGAGACACGATCGCTGGTAGTTGATGCCGGCGCTCGAGCGCTGGGAGGGCTGTCACTCAGCGCTCGAGCCGCGGCGGTTGCAGAAGAACCTCTGATCGGAGTCACTGCGTGAAGCGATGATCAACTCCGTATTGGGCCGGGGCGCCCAGATGATCCCGCAGCGTGGCACCGTCATAGTCCTGGTGAAAGAGACGGCGATTCTGGCGGATCGGCACGACGCCGTCGACGAACGCATCGACTCCGTCCTCGTAGATGTCCGGAGAGACCCAGAACCCGTCGACAGCCTCTGCCTCGAACCATTCCTGCATGTGGTCAGCGGCGTCGGCGGCGGGTCCGACGATGACGGGGTGGTAGTCGATGACCCCGTGTGCGAGAACGTCGCGGATCGTCCAGCCTTCGCGCGCGATCTTCAAAGCGTGCGTCGAGCGCGGGTCACCCGGTGAGGGCCGAGCATCGGACAGCTGATTCGGAGAGAGGGGCTCGTCGAGCTGTGCAGGATCCAGGTGCAGCCCGAGCATCCTTCCGAGATAGGACACGCGTGGGGGGAAGGTCCGTCCGCTGAGCTCGATGCGGCGATCAAGGCCTGTCCTGGTGTCTCTGGCCAGCGTCGTCATCAGACCGGCGAAGAACTTGATCTCATCCGGGTCTCGCCCATTGCGCTCGGCAGACTGACGGAAGGCGGCACGCTGTGCGCGGGCGTCCTCGATCGTGAAGGCCGCGCCGACGACGCCGTTGGCCCACCGACCGGCAAACTCATGGGCGTTCGGGCTGCCTCCGGCGTGGAAGACGACGGGTTGGCCCTGCGGCGAGGGCGGAATATAGAGCGGCCCGCGTGAGGCGACGAACTCACCACCCATATTGATCGGAGCGATGTGCGCCGCGTTGGCGAACCGGCCGGTCGCCTGGTCGTGGACCCAGGCGTGCTCTCCCCAGCTGCCCCATAGTGACTGCACCAGCGGGACCGTCTCGTGTGCCCTTCCGTAGCGGTCGACGCTGGACGGAAGCCGTCGTCCGTAGTTGGCCGCGACGTCCTCGCCGCTCGAAGTCACGGCGTTCCAGCCCGTGCGCCCATGACTCATCACATCGAGGGCCTTGAATTGTCTCGCGAGGTTGAACGGTTCGTTGAAGGTGGTCGAGCCAGTGGCGACGAGGCCGATTCGACGCGTTTCGCGGGTAACTGCTGCCAGCGTGACCATGACGTCGAGGTTGAAGTTGGGGGGTTCGTTGTCCATGTCGCCCACGTGGCTTGGGCCGTCGGGGAGAAACAGGAATTGGAGCTTTCCACGTTCGGCGGCTTGGGCATGCCGAACTTTTGCATCGAAGCTGGTGTAGCTCGTGGGGTCGACGGTGGGGGCACGCCATGCGCCGGGCAGGTTGCCATAGCCGTTTCCAAGGTGCATGCCGATGATCATCTGTCTGGACATCTTGTCTTCTTTCCGTGCGCACACGTGGGTTGTTGGCGGCGTCTGGCTGATCGACGACGGTGTGTCAGACGCACCGCGTGCCGCGACACCGTGATGTAAAAGGAGACAGTCTCCCCTTAATGGGGATACTATACGGAGACACTCCCCGTTTTTGAAAGTGAGATGACTGCCATGTCTGAGACATCGACCAGCAAGACTCGCGCGCCACGGGCCGATGCCCGCCGAAACAGGGATCACATACTCGACATCGCCGAGCAGCATTTCTCTGAACATGGAGTCGGCGGTTCGCTCGATGCCATCGCGAAACGGGCAGGCGTGGGTGCAGGGACGTTGTACCGGCACTTCCCGAACCGAGAGGCGCTGCTTGCTGCACTTCTCGCCGCGCGCGACGAGGAGCTCGTTGCCAGGCGCGACGAACTCCGGGCTCGATCCGCCAGCGCGGCTGACGCGCTCGACGGCTGGCTTGGAGCGCTGACCGAGTGGGCTGGCGCCTTCGATGGGTTGCCTGAGCCGCTGCGGGCTGCGATGGGGAGTCCCTCGCCATTGGCCGTGACATGTCAGGGGTTCATTACCACGACCGAAGAGTTCCTGCATGCCGCTCAGCGCGAGGGGAGTGCGCGTGGTGAGATTCGCGCGCGGGATCTCTTCCTGTCCGCTCTAGCCATGAGCTGGGCGCGAGGTGCCGCGATGGCGGACCACGCGTCCGCAGCTGCCATGGCCGGACTCATCAGGAGCGGGTGGGAGCTGACTACTCACACTGCCGACTCATCGGGCGTACCTGACTACCAATAGTCGAAGAATCCTGTCTGGAACGAATGCCCGGCAGGACCATCAACAGTAAGGAGAGCAGCATGAAGCGCATCGGAATCATTGGCAGCGGATCGATCGGAGCCGCCGTCGCTCGGTTGGCCGTAGCGGCCGACTATGAAGTCCTCATCGCGAACTTGCGGGGGCCGGAATCACTTTCAAGCCTGATCGAGGAACTCGGGCCTCGGGCTCAGGCCGGCGACGCCAGTGCGGCAGCAGGGTTTGGCGACATTCCCGTCCTGGCCGTTCCCCTGGCGGCGTACCCGAACCTGCCCGTCGATGCCTTCGAGGGTAAGACGATCCTCTCGACCGGAAACTATTACCCTCATCGGGACGGCCGCATCGAAGAGCTGGACTCCCTCGAAAGCACCACCGCTGAGTACGAACAGTCACTGCTCCCTGGCACTGTGATCGTCAAGGCGTTCAACAACATCCTCTTCCACCACATCCCGAACCTGGCGAACTCCACTCCGCGGACCGCTCTGCCGATCGCCGGGGACCACGACGATGCGAAGGCCCGTGTCTCCGCGATCGTGAACACCCTGGGCTTCGACACGGTCGACGCGGGAGCTCTCTCGGAGTCCTGGAGCTTTGAACCGGAATCCGGTGCGTACACCCCGATCTACGCCGCCGACCTGGCCGTGCTCGCCGCGGACTACCTCGCCGACCCAGGGGCGCCTGTTCCTGCCAACCGCGTGCGAGAGCTGCTTGCCGAATCGCATCGCCCTGATGTTGCGGCGCGGCAGTTCTGAGCGCGAACTTCTAGCCAGTCCGGGAGGGCGTGTCACCTCAAGTGCCCTTCCGGACTTATCGTCCAGAGGGAGGTGCGCGCACCAGCCATGATCGGGTTCATCGTTGGTGGCGAAGAAAAGGAGGCGTAGCCGATGCCCGAAGCCTCGCCGAGGTTCGAGGGCAGGGTCGCACCGGCGGCCTTGTGCGGTCTCGGCTGGTGCATCGTTGCGCAGGGCGATCCCCAACAGGGCAGGCCGGCTTCGGTGTAGCTCGGTGAGAGCCGCCGTTTCGAAAGGTGAGTGCCTACCCCAACGAGGATCAACCATGCTTCCGCGGTGCCGGTATGACAAGCCTCTGAGCAGGCTGCCACGCGCTGGCCACTGATTGAGAAGTGGCGAACCTTGACCGGAACCTCCTACTACAGCTGCTGCTGTAGGATCCCGCGGAACTTGTCACATAGGCCTGGCGCTGACGTGGGAAGTGACATTTCGCTGGGACGCGGCAAGTCTCACTAACTTGTCGTAATCCTCAGACTGAGTGGGAGGATATGCACGCCGGGCGGTTGGTACGGACTCTTCCACCGCCTTGGCGTTCTTATCGGGCTTCGGATGCGAGATTGATGACTATCTCTGACTTGAGTGTCGAGCCGCGAGTTGGGCGAGGCCCTAGAGGGGTTCGCCAAGTCTCGACCTGGTGTCAGTATCGGAACGTCTTTCCGTCACGGGTCGGCGCGTCGGGGCCATGGATTCCTTCTTTGATCCAGGCGCGTTTTGCTGCGCGCTTCAGCGCCGCAGCGCAGCGATCAGAGCATGTGTGACGCTCCAACATGAGCCAGAAGAGACCATCAGGTATTGGAGTCCCACAACGGATGCAGGGATCAGTCGGCTTGGCTCGCCCACTGGGGTGCCTCAGACCAGCACGCAGCCAAGCGTTGTAGTCCAAGTCTTGGGTATTAGCGAGCTTCGCTTGACCCAGCACATATGAAGGAAGCCACTGAGATGCATTAGGAACCCTTTGTTCCCGTGTAGCCGCTTCGAGAGCTTCACGGGCAACTTGTATGCGTTCCAGAAAGTCTTGCTCGTCGAGGATCTCGAGTGGTTGACCAGATGCTACAAGCTCTTGCGCTCTTTGTAGTTTCCCTGTGAGGTTGGTCCCGGGCCTCAACGTCCTTGGATCAAAGTCCCCGCTGACCACGATTGTCGTTGCCTTGCCCACGCTAGCTTGTGCTTTCCCACCTAGCGATTCAACCAAGCTCTGCGCTTCAGAGCGATTTAAGATTTGCAGAGTCCCCGTGAACACAACTTTCTCGCCCGCAAGAGGGTTGGATGTCGACAAGCCCGTGAAGTCGCCAAGGGGCCTCGCACCCGAACCTGCTCTCTTCGCCTCATGATGACTCCACTGGAACAGCTCGTCGAGACTGTCGACGTCCGCTCTATTGGCCAGTTCGGTCACAATTCGCGCACACTGCACCGCGTCGTCCATTGCGCGGTGATGGATGAACTCTGAGAGACCCAAGAAACTAGAGACGACTGGCAGCTTGTAGGACGAGAGTGTAAGCAGGTTTCTCGCCAGAATCTCGGAGTCATGCCAGACATGTGCCGGGGGTTCAAGATCGTATATTGTGCATGCACGCTCGATGGCAGACCTGTCGAAATTGCTGTGGGCGACGATCAAATCCTCTTGGATGAACGCGCTGAGTTCTTGGTGGATCGTGTCCCACGCTGGTGCTTCTGCCACATCTTCAGGGCGGATTTGGTGAACGTCGATGTTGCGGGAGTGAAACTCTGCGAACTCTTCGTGCGGCTTAACCAAGGACGACCACGTGTCAACCACCTGGCCGTCACGGACCTTGGCTAGGCCGATCGCGCAGATGGAAGCGCGCTGAGGATTGGCAGTCTCAACATCCACTGCGGTGAACGAGAGTCCTGACTGTTTTGCAGGCGAGTTGACGGTCATCTTGATCCTTCCGACTCTAGATCCACTGTAGGAACGCTGTACGTCAGACGCGTGGTCTCGACTCTGACGGAGTTGATGATTCTGCTGGAATTGCTGGAGCAGCCCTGCCTGTTTGTCTAGGCCCTCTAGATTCGGTTGAGGAGGTCTGTCTTCTTCAAGGTGAATTCTTCGTCGGACAGAACACCTGCGGCATGCAACTCTCCGAGTCTCTTGATCTGTTCGATCAGGTCGCTCTGTTTCTTCGCAGGCGTCGCGGCCACTGGCGGGACGGTGACAGTCGCCGCCGCTGCGGGCGCGGCCAGTCCGCCCAATACGCTCCGCCCGGCAACCTCTAGTCCGAGTGCGGTCTTGTCCGCACTGCGCGCCATTCCCCCCGTTGCCTTCAGCGAGTGCACCCGCTTGTCCGTCACCAGCGTAAGAAAGACCGTTCGCTTCTCATTCGAGGCGAGGTAGTTGAGCCCAACCGTCGCCATACCCGCGATCGCGCGACCACCAGCGCTCTTGTCCTGAACCTGGAAAGAGTGCTTGATGGACTTCAGCTTCTCGTATGGAGTCGTTTTCGAGATGAACGCGGCGACTCGGACATAACCACCGTCGTAGATTTCGATCGTCGATCCGCCGAACGATTGCTTTGTCACAAGGTTCCCTGCCAGCTCGCGCGCCTGTAGCGTCCGCGTCTCAGCTTCTTCAGTCGCCTTCTTCGCGTCAGCGGCAGCCTTGGCCCAGAACCCCTGCTTCTTTCCGGAATCTCCGGTGGCATTGTTGCTCATGTCACTATTATGCCTACGTAGTAGAGATTCGAGATTGTCGACTTGGATGTTAATTGAAGAGAGTCGTGGGACCAATCGCACAAGAGGTGTGACCAGAGGTCATCGTGCGGCGCCTGGGTACAGGAGTGTCAGCACGGGAGGTTGACACGCGTGTGACTCGAAACTGAGACGGTGACACGAAAAGCGGGATCTGACGCCGCTGCTGCTGTAAAATCCCGCGGATCTTGTCACACAGGCGAACTGCTGACATGGGAAATGACATGTCGGTGAGACGCGGTCTGTCTCACTAACTTGTCGTAATCCTCAGGGTCACGCGGAGGGACACGCCGGTCGCCCAGGGTTGAGGGCACAGCAGTGGCTCTATTTCCTCGAGAGCGCGCTACGCGCGAGATCACTCCGCCGAGGCTGCTGGGACCTTCTCGTGACGGAACCACTTCTCTGCAATGGCCACTTCTGGGTCGATCCCGAGCTGTTTCGCGTAGACCAGGCACATCCCGAGGACGTCTCCGAGCTCGTTAGCAACAACTTCCTGCTGTTCTTCTGTGCTCAGGCCACGATTTCTGCTCTGGCCGGTCGCGGTGAGATGGGCTTGGGCGAGTTCTCCGACCTCTTCTGTGAGTTTGAGGAGAGCCCAGTCGGCAGAGCGGTTGATCCCGTACACCTCGGCGTACTGGATAGACAGGTTCTCGATTCGGAGGGCGATGTCGTTGAGGTGCATCTGGACGATGCTACGCACCCAGACCGGACGCGAGTTCCGCCTGGTCCGCCGTGAAGGTGCAGCAGCGGGATCCGGTCATGGGATCGGGGTTCCTCCCAGTAGACGCCCTGACCGTTGCCCGTCGGCGACCGGGTGTCATCTGGAGCTGAAGTAGATCTCTATCGCCGGTTGCGGGGCACGGGGGTTTGTGTCGCAACTGTTGTGATCTGCGCGGGGATACGTGTAGCAGACAGGGCGCCCCTGCGGGCATTCTCTTCGGGCGGGGTAAACGGGCATCCCAGCGATGACAAGGGGGCAGGGCCTCGACTAAGCCGATCGCGCACGATGACCGACCGGCTATCGTGCGACGTCTGGGACGTCGTGATCTGCTATGTCCAGTCTCCGTGTATGGCTTTGTATCCGCCCCTCCCGGGACGAAGTCTTCCCGGTTCCGGAACTGCATTCTGCGAGGGGTGTCTTCTGCTCGTTGGTGACATCGCCCAAAGCCTTGTCGAAACTAGGTTCCGAGTGGGTAGATCCCTAGTTTGGGACGTCGTGCACCAGTAGCATCAACCACATGTCCAATTGCACAGCCCCTTCGCAAGGCCACCGCACGTCGAGTGGAGCAGCCAGCTGCCCGGTTCACGGAGGGCGCGGAGGATATGGTTACTCCAGGCCGTCGTATCCGTCCTACGGGTCGTCGGTCACTCCCGTCCGCAGAGTTGGGAGCCCGACAGGTAGCGCGGGAGGGAGTGGAGGACGTCGCACCGCCCGTCCCAGTTGGTCGCCGAGCACTTCGACCGTTTCCTACACGCCGCAAGAGGTCCGCGACCTCGAGGACGTACGCACGGCGGTCGAGGCACGAACGCAGTCCAACGACGTATTCCTTTGCCACGCCTGGGCTGACCGTCGAGATGATGCTAAGGATTTCTATGACCTGCTTCTCGACGAGGACTTGTCAGTGTGGTTTAGCGAGGTGAGCCTTACGCTCGGCACGGACATGCGGGCAGCCATCGACAAGGGTCTAGTTAGTTCGCGAGTCGGCATTGTGTTGGTGACGCCCGCCATGCTTGATCGTCTACGAACTGACCGGAGCGTCGCAGGCAGCGAACTTAGTGCTCTCCTGCGTCGCAACCTCCTGGTGCCAGTCCTGCATCGTGTCACGTTCGAGGAACTCGACCAGGTCAGTCCAACGCTCGCATCGCGTGGTGGGCTGAGTACGTCAGAAGACTCCAAGGAAGACATTGCCGTGAAGATTTCCGAGCTTGTCGGGACGCTCGACGGCGACTAAAGCGACGAACTCAGCGTGCGATCAGGCTGACCCATTCCTGACAAGGATCGGGTCATTCTTACTCAGGATGAGTGTGCGCCGAGGGATCGTCTTGCGCGCAGCGGGGTGACATCGAACGCTGCGAATAGACCGCCACTTGTCACCGCGATTCACGTCATCGGCCGAAAGGATTCCGCTGGAGGCGTGTCCCACAACCAAGGAACTGGGACGGCTCCAACAAGCGTCCCGGCGATGCCGACACGTTCCCAGCATGGACGTCGTACCCGCACCGCTCATCCGAGAGGGTGATGTGCAAAAAAGACGCTCCGAGGTAGCGTCGCAGCATGGGAACAGAGACGAAGAGGCGCTCGTCAGGATCAATCGGGGAATCGTGGGGAGCGGCCCTGGCCGTTGTTGCCCTGTCCGCGAGCCTGGCCGGCTGCTCGTCGTCCCCAGAGACAACGATCGTGGACGACTCCGGCGATGAACGGACCATCAGCTGGAGCGACTACCCCGCACACGCGAACACCGACGCCCAGTCGATACTCTCCGCTCCGAGACCTGAGCATGCGGAGAACCGCGAACAGCGCATCTTCACTGAGATCGAGACAGTCCTGAGCGAGGAGTATGGATTCGACTGGATGACCGAGGGCGAGCCAGGGTGGTTCGAGCAGGAGGGAAACGGATACGGGGGCGAGTCCTACCTGATGACGTACAACTCCGTCGGCAGGATGAGCGACGGAGTCCCAACCGGTCCGGGCGCATGGAGAGACGTGCTGACGCAGATTGATGAGGTGCTCACCGACTACGGTCTCGAGGGCCTTGAACTCCACCACGCGTCGTCTTCGCGTCCGGACGAGGAACAGTGGCGCGATGAATTGTTTGAGAAGTATGGGACGACAGATCCAGATGAGTACTGGCAGTGGGCAGCCACGTCCTCCAACAACTCTGAATGGGTGAGCGTGACGCTCACTGATGTAGCCAAGGATCCCTCGGGAGACGCGGCGGACGTGCGTGCCGACGTCAATCTGCCGGGACAATCAGTCAGCATCAGCTATGGCGTGACCACAGTGCCCGCCGATGTCGAAGACGACTACCGGCAAGCCCTCGAGTCGTTCGAAGGCTTGCCCAAGCCTGAACCGACGACCTCGGACTAGGACCGTCTCTGTCTAGAGATGCTGCACTGCGTTTGACCTCAAATGAAGCCAGATAGTTCCAAGAGATGGCCCCCGAACGACCCCCTCAGCGAGGGCGTGTTGGCGCACATGCCTTCCGACTGGCACCCCTCCCGTGAAAGCCGTGCGATCACCTCCGCGGCAGACGAGCTCCCCGGTTGGCCGTAGGTCTTGTGAATGGATGACCTAGGGACGAGGCGGTGTCATTTTTCGTTGAAAAAGGTCCGCCTGCTATCGCTGCGATTCACAATACGCGCGGGTCACGGGCAGGGGGAGTGCCCGGTGAGCGATCCCTCAGCGGGCGCTGGCCTCAGTGTCTCAGTGGAGAGCTCTGCTCGCTGAGCTGGATGGGCGGCGGCTGCTGTAGGATCCCGCGGATCTTGTCACACGCGTCGGTCGCTGACATGGGGAATGACATCTCGCTGAGACGGGGTTCGTCTCACTAACTTGTCGTAATCCTCAGATTCGGCGAAAGATCACAGACGCGACGCCCGGCTAGTTCCAGGCGAAAGGGGTCAAGTGCGATAGCCCTGGTCGCTTCCGAGATGCATCAATCAGCCCTCAAGGGTGCCGATCTCGAATTCGGCCAGTTGTCCTTCTGGTCGCTCATCGCCGCCGTGCTGAGCGTCAAAGGCTTCTGCTGCGTCGGTGCCACACAAGCCTTCGATCCGATCGGCTCCTCCTGGATGATCTTCGATCCAGTCCGTGAGGTCATAGACGGTCCCGTCCATCACTGCCCAGCAGGAGTCGGGAGAATCGTTCTCCTCGACTTGGTCCATGGTCAGGACCTCGTCAGAAGGTTCCTGCTCTCCTTCGGCTTCGCTGTCATCAGTAGTGATCGCATCTGTGTCTGAGTTCTCGTCCTCTGCCTGCGCGGCGTCGGTCTCCTGAGTGCTCTCGGTGTCTTCTACCGTTTCGGACTCGGGAGCTTCTGGATCTTGGTCTGCCCCTTGCCCGCACGCGGAGAGGAGCAGGAAGCTTCCGGCAGCGACAGGGGCCAGGAGAGTTCGTCTCCAGTGGGTGTTTCGCGTGAGGGTGTTCATGAGTGTGCTCCTTCTGGATAACGGCTACGAAATTCAGTCGAACGTCGGGCGTCGTCGCGACGCTCGCGGGAGAAGGCCCAAGCAATGAGCCACGTGGCCATCGCAGCGAGTACCAAAGCTCCAGTGAGATGAAGCATCAGTGTCATCGCGCTGCCCACGAGAGCCTGGAGGAATGTCAGACCAAATAGTGACACCGCGGCGACCATAGGGACCAGCCCGGTTTTGGTCCACCACACGCGGAGAACGAGAGCCAGTGCCAGTGCTCCAGAGGTGATGTGAAGTCCGACGGCTGCCACGCCATGGACATCGAGTCCGCGAAAGTCTTGGACGTAAAGACCTGCCGAAGCAAAGAGAACCCCCAGTGCGATGAGATTGGCCAGGGCCAGGCACCGCGTCACAAGGAGAAGGGCGGGGGAGGAGAACATGGGATCTGAAGCTCACATTCTTGGTCTGGTCTGGGCTGGGGAGGGTTGGGGGCAGCGGGTTCGGAGTTTCGCGTGGGGATCCCCGGTGAGGAGGGCCGTGAGGTGCCGCATCCTTCGGAGAGCTAAGTACCGCTTGACCGGGTCTGAGGATGCGGCGTTCCGCCGGGTGCCGGAAAGGCGCAGCAGTTGGGGGGCGACATGATGGTGGCCCCACAGAACCGAAAGGGATCTGTAGGGCCACCGCCATGCGTTCATCGGGATCTGCGCCGTTTCAGCACCATGAGTCACGCCCCGCGGGGGAGGTCGCTCATCTTGCTGGTCGGGCGTGCCGGATCAGGACTCGACGGTGCGCTGGCGCATGAAGTACGCGCCGGCACCGATGGCGCCGAGGGCGAGTGCTCCGCCGCCGGCGGCCATGGCGATGCCGTTGCTCTGTGAGCCGCCGGAGACGCCGGTGTCGGCGCCGCCTTCAGGCATTTCACCCATCTGCGAGGCGGTCAGCGTGCCACAGGCTGCGGGAAGAGTCGCAGCGTTGGGCAGGGACTCATCGAGCTCGGACTGCTTGTTTGCGGCTTCCTCAGTCAGGAGGGTGGGGTCGACGCCGTGGACCACGACGACGCCGGTGCCATCAACGATGGAGGCGAGCACATCATCGGAGATCTCCAGGTCGCGCTCGTAGGTGTAGCTGCTGCCACCGGGGAAGCGCTCCACGGCCAGGCCGGAGTCCGGTGAGGTGTCACCCTCGGTGGTCAGGGAGGTGCCGATGCCGCCGTAGAAGGGTGCGCCTTCTTCGACGTTGATGGCGCCATCGCCGTCCACATCAGCATCCGGGCCGGGGCACTGGCCCTGGGCGCCGAAGTGGATGTGCTGGGCGTGGGGGAAGGGGCCGTCCATGAAGGTCTCAGCTGCGCCCTCGACGGTCATGTACACGGTGGCCTGGTTGCCCTGGCCTTCGATGAGGACGTCACCGACGGTGCCGGAGTTGTTCAGAGGGTCCAGGCTGGTCTGGAAGGACCAGGACTCGCTGGAGGTGGAGGTAGCTGCGCCGTCGCTGGCTCCGCCGTGATCGGAGTGGGCCATTGCTGGGCCTGCGCTGAGCAGGATGGCGCCAAGGGCCAGGGTGGGGACAGCGAAGAATTTGGAAGTGCGCATGTGGTGACTCCTCGTCAAAGTGATGTGACCGTACGGCCTCTGATCATGGCGTCGAACAGTCCGCTTATGCGGAGTTCGGAACGAGATCAGGATCGGATGGAGAATTTCCAGGAAAACTTACTCGGCTCACCGATTGGCTTCAGCCGGGGATGCCCGCGTTCTCGATACCGGTAAGGGTCTGAACTGCCATCTTGTAGAAGTCGATGGCGTAGATAGTGGTTCTCGCATCCAGGGCCCCGAATGCGACGCTTTGATAGTAACCCAGATCACTCATAACGACTAAATATTTCGATGGTCTAACTTTCAGTCATTAATTGGGGAACGCGCCGTCTCGTTAAACCTGTATCAAGCCCAAATGACCAGGTGTCTTCTGTGCTGGTGGCTGCTGGGACCTGCCAGTCATCCGGGATTGAGCCTCGCCCCGCGCCTGAGCGGAGCTAGCCGGCCAGGGTCGCGTAGACCACGTAGTTGTCCTCATACTCTCCGGTCGCTTCGTTATAGCCGTCGCAGGTGATCAGCCGAAGCTCTGGATCCTCGGTGTTGCCGTACACCTCCAGCGTGGGGAAGGTGTTCTTGCCATATTGCTCGGCCTTGGTCACCACGAACGTGGCGGTCTCACCGTCTTCTTGATCCACGGTGATCTCATCGCCTTCCACGAGAGCAGGCAGGTCGGCGAAGACCCCGGGCTGGCCCAGGGAGTCATCGACGTGGCCCAGCAGCACTGCCGGACCAGCCTCTCCCGGGGCAGGGGAGCCGGTGTACCAGCTGGCCGGTGAGCCCGGATCACCGGGCGGGACCTCGAGTGTGTTGTTCTCCCGCAGTCCAAGGTGCAGAAGGTCCGAACCCGCATCGATGGCCGGGATCGCGAAGGACGCCGGCGGTGCCGCCTCGGGGGCGGCTTCGGGGCTCTCTTCTTCGGGGGCCTCGGTCTCAGTCGGTGTCGGTGTGACGTCCGCTTCGCCGGCGTCCTGGCTTTCCTGGGCGTCCTGATCTGCGTCGGTCTCCGTTGGTTCGGAGGGTTCCGCTGGTTCGGTCGTCTCCGCTGTGCCCGGCTCGGATTCAACGGCTGCCGGGGCTGCCTCTTCGCCGGCGGAGGGCTCTGCGTCTTGGCCGGGTGAGCATGCCGAGAGAGCCAGCATCAGTGCGCAGCCGATGACCAGCGCGCCACCGCGGCGGGGGCTGGCTGGCGCTGCGGGGGTGGCTTCGTGCTGTGGCCGGCTGAGAGGGGGCATGGAGGTTCCATTTCGGGTTGGACCTTCCGGGCGGCAATGACTTGATTGGGCTCGTCACCGCCCCACCGGGTGGACGTGCCCATAATCTACATTCACCCCCATCAAGTCTCCGGGGGAGTGGGCACTAAGCGTCCAAAGACGACAAGCCAACAGCGAAGCTCCCCCAGGGAGCCCGAATAGCCCTCGTCCCTATGAGCAAGTGCCGCTGGAGATGAAGAGGGCCTGGGAGTGACGAATCGTCGCCCCCAGGCCCATCTTGGAAGAGTCTGTGAACGGTCAGCGGTTTTTGGCGTTGCGGTATGCCTCAACGATGTCTCGATGCAGCCGACCCCGACCAGATACCTGGTAGCCGTTCTTCACTGCCCACTGGCGGATCTGGCGAGCTTCATTCTGCGGCGACGGTGGCGCGGTCGCGCGGCCTTTGCGGACGTACTTCTTCAACGTTTCGCGCAGTTCCTTCGCGTGGTCATCGCTGAGATCGATCTCATAGAAGCGAGAATCCAGACCGAAAGTCACGGCTTCTTTCGCTTCGCTGCCATCAAGATCGTCGACGAGAACTACTTCTACCTTCTGGGCCATCTCAAAACCTCACTGTTCCATTGAGAGCCCGGCAATGCCCACCGCACCCTCGAATCCGCTCCTACAGAACCATGCTGTGGAAGGCATAGCGGACAACACATAACCCGAAAACTGTAGTCCACAGCAAAGAACCAGCACTTCAGGTCCCCACCAGTAGAAAACCAGGTTCTGATATGCCGCCGGAGTCGGGTCTTGTCGCTGCGGGTCACAGGGAAACTCCTAGCGAAGCTGCCCTGAAGCTCCCTGGGGTGACCAATGGTCCTACTTCGTTGGTTCCTTAAGAAGCGCGTCTCAGTGCAGCGTAGAACTCGGATTCTCATCCTATGGTCTGATGTATTCAATTGGCGTCTCCGGATACGCTGACGCCGTGGAGCAGATGACGCAGATATGGGACTGGCTGACGGGAGTCACTGCCGTTGTTGGCGCCATCTTCTTGCTCATTGCGGCAGTTCTGATCGTCCACGCCGCCATGCGGAAGCGGTGACACGTAACAGGCTCATCCGCACACACAGCTACCGGGGTTCTCGCCCAAGGTGGAGAGAGGGCCGCTCCTCGCCGGGGTGGTGGACCGCACCTGGCCCCCTCCGGGACACTCAACGTCTTCAGGGGAGCCCTCATCGTGAGCTAGGTCAGCTGGCTCGCGACGGACGGGATGGAGAGTGTCCTGGGGTTCATCGTGTCAGCTCAAGAGGAAGCCCCGCCGACCTGATGCGTAGCCAACGGGGCCTGGCCCTCGTGTTCCCTGAAAGGAAACAGCCTGGTTCGAGGAGCCAAAATCCAGACTGTGCGGTAATTCTAAATCGGGAACCGTGTGCGGGGAAGCCTCGGAGGAGTAAAAACCCACCAGGGTCTAGGTTCTAAGGGTCGTAGAACGCGATGGTGCGGAACCGTCTCTGTGCCGGTGGTGTTCCTGGCGTGAATCGGAGAAGAAGGCGCCGGCGTCACCATGTTTGACCCGCTGGGCATCATCGTGGAGTGTGTTCTGCTGTGTTGGTAGCCCCGCATGCGCGTGTTGTTCAGGTTTCTCCAGGGCTGGATCGCCTGTTATATAATTGGATCCCAAATGTATTGCTGGTGGGAATCATTCTTGGAGCAGATTTGAGAGGCAAGGCTCATCATGGAGGGTATTCCTTCGCAGCGGGAGAGTCTCATCGCAGGCGCGCTGACCGGGAGCCTTCACGAGGATGAGTGGCAAGATCTCGACCGTGCCCGGGCGGCAGACCCCGCGATTGACGCGGAGCTCGAGGAGCTTCGTGAAGTGATCGCACGGCTCGATGCGGCGGACATGACTTGGCGTGAAGAGAGCCTGCCGGCAGGACTCGAGGAGCGCATCCTGGCTGAAACCATCGAAGCTGGCCACACCGGCCACCCCGGGCGCGACTCGGGGTCCCCGTCATCGTCGTCGTGACGCGTCATTTCTGAAAGCGGCCTGAAAGACGGTCCGGCAGCGAACTATCGGGTCGTCCTCCATCGTGTGGGACCACAACTTCAACCGTGCCGCAAACATCGGAGCCTTGGTGGCCCTGTGTCCCAGGGGCTTTCGGTGGTGGGGAAGTTGGCGGCCTTCTAGCGTCGTGATCCGCAACGACGTGGTCAGTGGCCCTGGAGTCTCTCTGTGGCTGCTCTTACCCCAGTCAGCGAGCGAAGTAGCAGGTGCAAAATACACGTGACGATGCGCTTCGCACGCAAGTCACGAAAATATGCTCCGCCGTTTGGCGGCGCCTCTTCGTGCAGAGCGGTGTCCCGTGTGGTGCCGGGGTGCACCGGAGCGGAAGACGGGCTCGGTGCCCTAGATGTGTGATCTCTGGCTGCGTCGCCAATCGGGCGGCATATTCGTCAGTTTTGCGATCTTTCGAGCACCGTACTGACAAGCCTGTTGACAGAATATAGACTTTAGTTACTATTGGGGAATCTAGTTGAAATTTGTAATGTCAAATTGATCCGGTCAGCCCCACCACACGGAGTTCGAGCCAGGTACCAGGAAGGTCGTTTCGATGCTCGGTCACCCGACGAGAAACCGCAGCGCCGGCGGGAAGCTGTTCGTGGTGGCGACTGAGGCTCCCGGGATACGTGACGTCCCGGAATCGACTCGCCTGAGGTCATCGGCCGGGAACCTGGTGAAAAGTTCGAAGAAGGCCCTGTCTCGCTCATTCATGTCGGGAGGCGATGGGCTCCGCCCGTCGACTTGTTCAGGGCTGCATGCTTCCCCTAAGGCCTGGAGGCTCAGAATGCGGCAAGTACCCCGTCTCGGCAAGGGGCTAGGAGCTGGCGTTGGCAGCCTCGTCGAGTATGGAAGCCACTTGGCGTCGCTGAGGGCGCGAGTTGGTGATCGGGATGGATTCTACCGATGACGTCGCCTTTGATATCCAGAAAGCCTTTGCTCAACACGCAGACGCCATCTTCCGTTTTGCGCTCAATGCTCTGAGTGACCGAGCCGAAGCTGAAGACTGTGTCCAGGAGACATTTATCCGGGCCTGGCGGAACCGAGATCGCTACAGCTGCTCGCGTGGCTCGGTGCGCACATGGCTGTTCGCGATCGCGCGGAATCTCGTGATCGACTCGCTGCGGACCCGATCTCGGCGCCCGACACCCACGGATCAGAAGAAGCTGGAGTGGGCGAGCGAACCGACGTCCGAAGACCTGCGCATCGTGGAACAGCTGACCCTCTACCAGGCCCTCGCCACCCTGACTCATGAGCATTGCCAGGTCATAGTCGCAGTGCAATTGGACGGCGTGGGGTATCAAGAGCTGTCAGAACAGACCGGGGTTCTAGTGGCGACCTTGCGGACGCGAATGTACTACGGATTGCGATCGTTGCGAGATGCACTGGCAGATGACGGTGGCACAGGGGGAGAGTCTGCCCACGGGTGAGGCTCATCGTCGGGACATCACGTGGTCCCAGTGAAGTCGGCGGTGCGCCACAGTTGCTTTGGGTAAATTGCGTAGGTTCACCAAGGGTCGTGCTGGTCGTAGGGGTTTTGGACAAAGTTGCTTGAGAACTATGAGCCGAGTGAGCCTCATTCAACAGTAGTTTTATAAGACACGCCGCTAGAGCTCTGCTACCTGCGTTCGGCGGCACGTGAATCCGGGACGCGCGATGTCCTAGTTAGCCATCTCGACGCAATTTTTCTCGAAATGACCCTTCGCGCGGTTCTCTGGGCGTTCTTGTCCCATGAGGTTTTGGGGTACGCGCGGGTCAGCGCGGCGAGGCACCGCGGCACCTGCTTCGGTCGGCCACCGTCACGCCCCACGGTAATCGCGGAGAAGCTTCAGGTGGTCCAAGAAGCCCGGGCTGGGGGTCGGACCGCGATGGCGACAGCGAAGCTTGTGGCGTGGAACAGGGCGATCCTCTAGCGACACCGAAGCTCGCACAGTTGACTCCTTCAACGCGGTGCAGGGTCAGAATGACCGCCGCGTCATGACGTTGAAGCCGGTACGGAGTCCCCGTCTCCATCGCAGCGAGCAAGCCGGTCTGCTTCTGATGTTTCCGTGAGAATGCGTTCCTCGAGACCAGAAGGTGGGGGCTCCTCCCGCCAGGTCAGCTTTGACGCTTGCATGAGAGCGGCGGTGGCGCGCAGCTCTGCGAGTTCCGCATCGATCGAGGTGTCTGCCGCCCGGGCCTGGTCGAACTCGCGCTGTTCGTCGTTACTGAGATCTCCCGTCAGCGCTGCGGCGAGGAGTTCTTCTCGCCGTGAGGGCATCTCGGTCATCGTGGGTGTCTCCTTCCAGCGCGATCCGCATTGATCTCAGCCCGTAGTACATCCGCGTCCGCAACGTCGCGACCGGAACCCCTGTCTGTTCTGATAATTCCTGGTAGCTCTCACCCTGCAGCTGCACGGCGGCGATGACCTGACGGTGCTCGAAAGTGAGCCTCGCCAGGGATTCGTAGAGGGCCAACCGCTCCACGATGCGGAGGTCTTCAGTCACTGGCTCGGTGGCCCACTCGATCTTCTCCGCGTCAGAAGGTACGGGCCGGCGGGCACGAGACCTCAAGGAGTCGATGACGAGGTTGCGCGCGATCGCGAAGAGCCATGTCCGGACCGAACCACGGGAGCTGCTGTACCGATCTCTGTTGCGCCACGCTCGGACGAACGTCTCCTGGACGCAGTCTTCTGCCTCGACTTGGTCGCTCAGCGCGTGGAGTGCAAACGAGAACAGCACGCCCCCGTGTGCGGCGTAGGCTGCTCGAAGGTCGAAGGCCGGCCCAGCGTCTACCGCCATAAGGACCACATCCTCGGGGAAGCCAAGCGGTCCAGTGTCCAAGGGGAATCTACTCGGGGGCGGGGATTCGCGGTGGTTGGAGCGAGCATAGGAACGGTTCCTCACTGCTCTCAGGGTCGTGTCCGGTGCAAGGAGACTCTCTGAGGGCGATTCGGTGATCCAACTGGAGGATATGCCTTACTTATACATTCAACTGTCCCGCCGGACCCCGGTGAAGGGGCTTTGGTCCCTCACTGTTCTAGCTCAAGTCCCAAGCTGAGCTTCAGGGGCTACGGAGCGAGAGCAGTTCTCCCTCGAGCGGGTGCATGAACGATCCCTGGTTTCACCGCCGTGATCCCACCTCTGGGTCTGACCGGGAGAAGAGGCGGTGTGAGCGAGAGGCCTCGGGCTCTACCTCATGTGCACCTCTGGTGGAGCCCCTAAGGGATCGGTCAGCATGGTTCCAACGTATGGGTCCCGGGGGTGATCTTTGAGTCGTTCGTCCTCAAGGTTGGGGACGACCATGACTGGACCGGTTGCGCGCAGGAGCACCCCACGAGAGACCGATCCCAGGAGTGCCCCGGTGAATCCGCTGCGACCTCGGGTGCCCAGGACGGTCAGCTGCGCCTCATGGGCGGCCTTACTCAGCTGAGCTACCGGATTCCCCGGTTTGATCGACGCGGCAACGGTCAACGATGGAAAGTGTCGGGTCACCCACGCCTCTTCTGCCTGCAGGGAGCTCTGCATCTGTGACTGTCTGAGGCTGGTGGCTCCTTCGTGACCGGAGTCCGGGTGCCGCTCCAGGTCCGGGGACCAGTCCAACCAGCCTTCCAGGGAGGGCGCCGTCATGAGCAGGTGCAGGGGTGCGTCACGGTCCTGGGCAGCTTGGGCCGCATGCAGGATCGCGACTTGGCTGTACTCAGACCCATCGACCCCCACGATCACTGGACGCCGGTCTCGCTGAGGCGCGAAACGCGCATCACCTTCCGTGAGGCGCACCGAGTATTCCCTGGGCACCACGATGGTGGGGCAGCGCGCGTGGGCTGGCAGGGCGGAAGCCACGGAGCCGAGGGCCCTTTCAAGGAACCCACCGCGGCCGTGGACTCCAAGGACGGTCAGCTCCGCGGTGGCGGAGAGTTCCACAAGTACCGCGGTGGCATCTCCTTGTCCGGTCCGGTACATGACTTGGCCTGGGTAGTCCTGCAGGTATCTGCGGGCATCGTTGAGCACGATCTTCGCAGCGTCGATGATGGCTTGGGCTTGGGATGTCCCCAGTAAGGCCCCTAGCGTGGTGTAGATCGGCAGGGGTGCGCTGGTCACGGTAATCACGGTGAGCACTCGCTGACTGCGTTGAGCTTCCAGGGCTGCGTAGTGCAGCGCGAGCAGTGATCCGGTCGAGCCGTCGAAGCCGACCTGCACACCAAGGTCTCGAGTGGCGAGGTCGAAGGCGAGGGGCCGTGGAGCTGAGCGGGTGTGAAAGTTCATCGGACGCCTTTGCACAAGCGGTGGGTCCTTCTCTGGCTTCGGCTGAGCCGCAGGTCATGTTCTGAAGTGGCTGGAATGTGTGGTGTCAGTCGCGCAGGGCTGAAGCTGCATAGAGGGCACGTCAACGGGTGAGACCGTCGGGGGTTGTTCCAAGATGTTCGGCACGGACGTCCAGACGGTTCTCGATCTGGGTTACGTCCGGACAGGCCCAGGTCGCGAGTCCTGCCTGCTTCTTCTCCGCCAGAGAGGAGACATGGCCGGTGAGGGTAGCGGTGTGATCCACGATGGTCACGGTCACACCCCGGGCGTCGATCTGCGGGTTTCGGGACATGGCGTTCTTCAAGCGCTCTTCCGCGTTCTCCACTGGTGTTCGAGCTGTCAGGGTGATCTGGTTCTCCAGGGATTTCACCCCGCGAAGGTCTTCTACTGCCCGCTGCGCCGCCGCGCGTTGGAAGTCCCAATCCACTTCACCGGTCAAGGTCACGTGGCGGTTGAGCACCCGAGACTTGACCGTTCGAGGGACCGTGGTGGCCCAGGTCAGGGCGCGCTCGACGACTCTGCGGATATCTGAATCCGTGACCCACCGCGATCCCACCGGGTCCACGGTCACGTTGTTGACCGCAGAGGTCACGCCCCGGACGCGTCGAGTGATCCGGTCCAGGGCGAGAAGTTCGGAATAGGTCCCCACGATGCCAGTGAGCGTCACTGTTGAGTCTTCTACGTGGACCGAGATGTTGGAGGCGTCTAGGTCAGGTGTCCATTCGAGTTCCGCGCGGACTGCAGCAGTGATCGTGTGGTCCGTTGAGGGTGTGGTCGGTGATGGGGTCTGCATAGACAAGGTCCTCCAGTCCCGGCCCGCAGTGTTGTAGGCCTGCCCCCACTGTCCTCGTCTCGTTCGACGACCTCTAGGGCCATAGGTCCCGCAGCAGCCGCCGCAGACTTGTAGCCTCAGCCGAGTGCGACTCCGATGAGCTCGACGTGGCGCAGTGTAAGGTGCGGGTCTAATCCGCGCCCGGGGCGCCGCGCATCGTCGCACCGTAGACGGCGACCTGGGTGCGGCGGTCCTTCCCAAGTTTCGCCAGAAGTGCTGAGACGTAGTTCTTCACGGTCTTTTCCTTCAGGCCCAGTCGTTGACCGATCTGACGGTTGGTGAGGCCTTCGGTGATGAGTTTCAGGACCTGGGACTCGCGCAGGCTCAGATGGACCTGTGGGGCTCTGTTCCTCAGTGCGCTGGCCTGGGCCTGACCGGTGAGGAAGCAATGCACCCGGTGGGCCAGGTCGCGGCTGACCAGGTTCTCGCCCTGAGAGATCCGCAGGATCGAGTCAACCAGATGTCTGCCCTGGATGTTCTTGAGCACATAGCCAGAAGCGCCAGCGACTACGGCGGCGATGCTGGCGGCGTCGTCGTCGAACCCAGTGAGGATCAGACAGGGGATCTCCGGGTGCGCCGAGCGAATGCGGCGGCACAGTTCGATGCCGTTGCCATCGGGCAGCTGGACATCCAGTACGGCGATGTCAGGACGTATCGCCGCGATACGGGCGAGGCTGCCCCGGGCGGTGGCGGATTCCCCGACGACGTCGAGGCCGGGTTCGGCCTCGATGAGGGCTACGATGCCGCGGCGCACGATCTCGTGATCATCGACGAGGAAGACCCTAGTCATGTGAGCCCGACAGGGTTGACCGGTACCTGCCAGCAGGCCCGGGTGCCACCAGAGCTGCGTGGGGTGAGGTGGAAGTCGCCGCCGTGAGCCCTAGCTCTGGCGTGCAGGTTCTTTGTCCCGCTGCGGCGGACGGGACTCTGGGAGAGTCCGACGCCGTCGTCGTCAACGGTGATACTGATCTGTGTTTCGTTGGCGGTGATCTCGACCGAGACGGTCTGAGCGTGGGCGTGACGTGCGGCGTTGCTCAGCGATTCGCGGAGCACCGCGACGGCATCGTCGGCCAGTTGGTCATCCAGGATGAGGTCGATTGGTCCGGTGAAGACGATGCGCGGGATCGTGGAAAGTCTGGGTGAGAGTTCTGAGACGACTTCAAGGAGCCGGTGCCTGATGTTCTGAGAGGGGGCCTGGGTCTCGAGGGCAAAGATCGCGGTGCGGATATCAGCGATCGCGTCATCGATCTGTGTCACGTGGGTCTCGATCCGGGTGGCGTGCTTCGGGTCTGTCGAGGCCAGGGCCTGGAGTCCGAGTCCGGTGCCGAAGAGGCGTTGGATGACGTTGTCGTGGAGGTCGCGGGCGATGCGGGCACGTTCTTGGACCATCTCGAGTCGTTGCCGATCAGCTCGGGCCCAGGCGAGGGCCACGGCGAGCCCTGCTTGGGTGGCGAAGTCTGAAAGCAGCGCAAGATCGTCTGTGGTGAAGCGCGCTTCTGTCGCCGCCCGGGTGGCGCACAGGGCGGCCACCCGGTCACCATCGACGATCAGAGGTACCGCGACCATCGAGGCGCTTGGAATGTCATCGGCGAAAGGAACCGGTTCGTCTCCCCCTTCCGGGGTCATGCCTGGCTCGCCTTCCATGGCGCGGGAGAGCACGCAGTCGATCCAGGGGACCGATGTGCCTTCGATCCGCGCGGCACGGGCTCCACGAGCCGTGTCCACATGGAGCTCCTTGCCGACAGCTTCGGAGACCACGACGCTGACCAACTGCGCATTGGTCAGAGAAGCAACGCTTTCAGCGAGCATGCCGAAGACCTCATCGCCCTCGGCGTCCAGGAGCTTCGCCGAGACGTTGCTCAGTGCTGCACTGAGTTCTTGCGCTCGACATGATTGCTTGTAGAGCCTTGCGTTGTTGATCGCGGTCGCCGCGGTGGCCGTCAGGGCTTTGACCAGGGCCTCATCCTGTTCGGTGAAGGCCTTCTCGGAAGGGTTGGTGAGGTACAGGGCGCCGTAGGTGCTGCCGCGGATCTTGATGGGTACACCGAGGAAGGCTTGCATGTCGGGATGATTCAGGGGTGCGCCCACCGACCGGGGGTCCTGTGCCAGGTTCTGCACCCGGATGGGCTGGTTTCCTGTGAGTACGGCGCCGAGAACGCCGAGTCCTTGGGGAGGGGCTCCCATTTGCTCGACCAGCTCAGGAGACATCCCGACGTGGATGAACCGCTCTAGCGCGCCCTGGTCATCCACGACGCCGAGGGCCGCGAATTGTGCGTCCACCAGTGTGCGAGCCGACTCTGCGAGATGGTGGAGGACTTCGTCGAGGTCTAGGTCTCCGGTCACAAGTTCACTCGCCTGGAGCAGGCTCAGCAAGCCGTGGTGATCTTCGAGGAAGTTCTCGCTCTGTCCTCCCGTGGTGCGGCGCGGCCTTGCTGGGTCAGGTGCTGAGCGGTCAGGGGAGTTTGGGATTGGAGCGCTCATGTCAATCTCTCGTGATCGATGAGAGCGAGCATGCGGTGGGGTGCATCTTCCAGGAGACTTCGATTCGCAGGAGTGCCAGGTATTGGGAGGGGTCGGGGTCCTCGTTCAACCCGGAGCGGTTCACTGTGAGGTCTCGAATCGCTTAGTCGTCGTTCTCGGGGTGAGTGATGAAGCGTCGGATCACCTTGGATGTTGAAATACTCGCTGACCACGAGGCGCTTCGCCGTGAGGCTGTCCATGCCGTCGGGGGATGTCCTCGAGCGATGGTCGAGTACTCGACCATGACCCCGAGTTCCTCAACCAGATTCTCGGCTAGTTGCCTGAGCCTATGTCGTTGCTGGGGGTCGGGTTTGCCGTGGCGGCGCGTGTGGGACGCGAGCATCTTCTCGTAGAAGCTTCGGTCCGCGGTGGGGTGATCGAGCATGGGAAACGGCCCCGTTACTGGTCCCGGGGTCGCATCCGGTGCAAGGGCGCCCTGAGACCGATTGAGTTATCCACGACTTGGGTAGTGCGGTCTCTCGGGATTCAACCATTGGCTGCGCCCTGTGGGGAAGGATTCGGGGCCGTGCGGGTTCGGTGGCTCAGTTCTTGACAGGCGTTGTGAGTGTTTGATCGCTGCTTCTGGGTCGTGGGTTGTCGTGTTGCAGTTAGGGGACCTTGACCGTGCTTTTAATCGGGCGGGTTATACGTTCACTCCGAATCCAGCGTTTGCTTAGGCTGGTTTTGAGGTGGGGGAGTGCCCGGTGAGCGACCGTCTTACGGGCGCACGTCGGGAACCCCAGCACTGATGCTGGGGTTCCCACACGAATGTGCTGAGCGCCGCCCTACTGGAGTCAGGAGAACTTCTGAGCTCCGGCGACTGCAGAGCTTCCAAGGTCACTTCCGCCCAGGTGTTCTTGAGCCGACAAAGCGTTGGTCCACGCGTCGGTGGTCGCTACCGAGGCCCAGTTTGAGTGCAGCAGCGACATTAGGGTCGTGTGAACGGTCTTCGCGTCGGCGGCGCCTGCTTCGTTGGCGAGGTTGATCGCGCCGGTGGCGTCGGAGAGGACTTCGGTGTTGAAGCCCAGTCCCTCTGCTTCCACGGCGGAGGCCAGGATGCAGTTGTTGGTCATGTAACCGACCAAGGTGACGGTGTCGATATTGTGCTCGCGCAGCCAGCCGGCCACATCAGTCTCGGCGTAGATGGAGCCAAACTTCTTGACCACTGATTTCCAGTTCTCGGTCCGACGCGCAGCCACGTCCGGGTGGAGTTCAAACTCCGGGGTCGACGGGTCGAAGACCGGTGCCCCTTCGCCAGCGGTGTGCTGGATGGCAAGAACCGGGATCTCCGCTGCATGGGCAGCGTCAATCGCCTCGGTGATGCGCGGCAGAGATTCAGCATGCGGGGGGTACTGGATCTCCAGGGGACCGGAGAAGTACTGCTGCTGAACATCGACGATGACCAAGGCGCGACGAATTGAATTCATGGGATTCTCCACACGTTTGAGGGCATGTACTAGGTCCCGATCAGGGCCTCTTCCAATACTTCAAGCGTGTCACGACACGCACAAGTGGCTTATGAGCCGCTATACGATGAGTTCTAGCCAAACGCCGTCTCATGAGGTCGAGGGAGTTCGCATGCGCATCGGGATCTACGCGTTCACCGGAGCGACGATGTTCCACCTCTCAGTGCCCCAGATGGTCTTCGCTGAAGTCGCGCGTCAGGGAATCGCGGATTGGGAGACATTCCTGTTCAGTGACCAGCCAGGATCAATCACCACTGCGGAGGGGTACGAGATCTCTCGGGTGAGCGGTCCGGAGATGGTGAGAGGTGTCGATATGCTCGTCGTTCCCACCTGGCACACCGATGCACGTCCCACCGGTGACTCCTTCCTCCGGATTCTGCGGGCAGCCCATGATGGTGGGGCCACGATTGTCGGACTGTGCCTGGGCTCCATACCTGTGGTGGACACTGGTCTCTTGCAGGGGCGGACTGCTGTCACCCATTGGCAGGCATTCGATCTGCTCGCGCAGCGCCACCCGGGTCTAGAACTCGATGAGACGGTTCTCTACATCGATCATGATGACGTGCTGACAGCCGCAGGTACGGCGTCCGGGCTGGATGCCTGTCTGCACCTGGTGCGTTCCCGCCTGGGGGTTGAAGCGGCCAACGCGGTGGCCCGCAGTCTGGTGATCGCCCCGCATCGGGAAGGCGGCCAGGCCCAGTACATTGAACGTCCACTTCCCGGGAACGCCGGAGAGGGCCAGCTGACACTGGCGATGACATGGGCCTTGGAACATTTGGATGAGCCTCTTCCGATTCGGCGCCTTGCGCAGAAGGCCCAGATGAGCCCTCGATCATTTGTGCGTGATTTTCCGTCCGTGACGGGAATGACCCCGGCGGTGTGGGTGATGTCGCAGCGTCTCAACGAGGCGCGCAGGTTGCTGGAGTCCACAGACCTGAGTATCGAACACCTCGCGGCGAGGTGTGGATTCGGAAGCGCTGTCACGTTGCGGCAGAACTTCCTTCGATCGCTTGGAGTCTCGCCGTCTCAGTATCGACGGCAGTTCGGCACATCATCTTGAGGCGACTGAGGCCATTCAAGGAAAACTCATATTGGTTCACCTGTGACTGCCCGCCGCGGGATCCCTCACCGGTCACTGGCTGCGTGGATTCAGGAGGCCAGACGTCCGTCGACACTAGCCAGCAAAGCCTTGCGTGGGATGAGTGCGGCTGAACCCAGTGGTCAAGAGGAAAAAGCGGCTAGTTCTTCGTCGAAGTTGCCGTCTGGGTCGAGCAGCTCGGCGGCGCGAAAACTGCGCGAATCGATCGAGGCCATCTCTTGGTCATGGGCTGCCATCCGAGATGGATCATGCTTCAGTGAGCGCTTGAGCATCGCCTCGAACTCGGGTGGCCTCTGGCGCACACTGCGGCGGATGACCTCATCCCGGAGTCGGCGAGCCGCTTCCTTTTGGCCAATTCCGTGGACGTAGGCGAAGGCGCGGTGCACGTGTGCTGCTTCTCCGTCCCACACTGTGCGATCGGCGTTGGGAAAGTCTGCATATTGATAGACAGCCATAGCGGCGAAGAGAAGTAGTTCCTGAGGTGTCGCGGTGGGCTGGCTCGCGCGGGGGCCGATGTTGGAGAACATGTAGTGGGCACCGTACTCGTAGCGCTCTTGAACGTGCGGATCTGTATAGGCGTGCTCTAATAGGCCGCGACCGTGGCCTCCGCCGGATTCAAGATCGGAGACCCAGGCTGCAACGAATTCACCCAAGTCAGTTCCGGCAATTACGTATAGATCGGAATAGTCCATAGATAGATGATGCCCTGTTTGAACGCCTTCCAGCGCGACTTCGAGCAGAGGTGTCCCACAACTCATGAGGAGTACACGAACTTCTCGAGACACCGTTGCGAGACTCTTCGAAAAGTCGGTGCTGCGGAGTTTCGCGGATCTTAGGCGGGGAGAGGTGTCGCATCTCGCTGCCTTGCAACCTAAGGGTTATGAGACGGTCACGGTGAAGCGCACGTTCAGCAGACAGGCCCCTCAGGTCGCCGCCCGGAATGATCGGGGGATGCGGGTTCCAAGCGAGTCGCGTCAGGAATTCACTCGAAGTGCGGACAGGCATGAGTAATCTGGTGCTGGCGGCCTCGAGGTCGGCGTCATGGATTTCGCCCAGTTCGAGGATGCCTCAGTGCTCACCGGCTGCGCTTATGAGAAGGGCTAGTGCTGTGACTCGACGGGTGTTCAAAGAAGATGCCTGGCGATCGTTGGAGCCGAGGCAGAAGGGTCTGGTCCTTGGCGTGCTGGTCGGCGCGGTGCTTGCCCTGCTGGATTGGCAGCTCGCCTGGTTGGCCGCTGGCGTCCTGCTCGGTGTAGGGGTCGGCCACATCGTCAACCTCCGAGAGTCCTCGCGGCACAAGGCCCATCGCCCCCCAGGACGGAAGACATCGGTGCGCCGTGGGAGTCCCGATGCGCAGGAGACGCCCGAGCGTCGGGAGGAACGGCTGCGCAGTGCCGCCTGGTTCCGGGCCACCCGGATGATCGAAGGCAGGACCGACCGTGTTGGCACGCTCGAGGAGCTCCGGGGCACTGTCCCGGGCTTCACTCCGGAGCGCTACGAACTTGAGCTCGACGAGGCTCTGGCACGCATCAAGGAGTCTCAGGTTGGTGTCCGGGCCAGGAGGGTCAAGCTCGTCGAGGAGGCCCGAGAGATGGATGTACTCAATGCAGTTTTCGCTCTCCGGTACTCCAACGCCCGGTTCTCGGGGCATATCGGGCAGTACGGCCTGGGATCCATCGACATCATCGGGGCTCTGGGTGACCTGTACCCGCAGGAGGTTATCGAGGAGGCGGCTGCCCGTGCCTCCGCCCTGATCTCGGAGGGTATCGACATGGGCATCGGTTCCTGGGATCACGGACCCAACGCTGCCTACCTGCGCCAGGCCCACCCCGGATTTAACGACCGGGCGGTGAGCGACGCCCTGGACTGGGGCCACATGATCCACCGCTGAGCAGCAGTGCGAGGCCCGCGGCCGAGGACCAGGCAGACACCATCGTGACAAGGACGTGCATGAAGAATTGGCAGCTTGCCTGGCAGATGATGACCTCGATGCAGAAGACGGTGTTCATCATGCTCATCGTCTGCGCAGTGTGTGTCCTGGTTCTCCCTGAGACTCCGTACTTGGTCCGCATGGCCGGTCTGGGCGCCTTCGGTGCGTGGTTGGTCATCCGCCCTCGCCGCAACCGCGCTCTCCATCTTCCCAAGGCCTCCTCCAGCGACCGGCCCCAGGCTCAGCCGAGAATGCTGACCGAAGCCGAGCGCAACACCAGGCTGCGCGTGGCCGCCTGGCACAACGGCCGCCGGATGGTTGTAGGGCAATCGGACCGTGCTGGGGCGCTGAAGCAGATGTCAGACACCATCCCAGACCTACCTCTGGAGCGTTACGAACTCGCGCTTGACGAAGCCCTTACCCGGATCCATGGGCACAGGGCGGAGGTGTGGGCTCGCCGCGCGGCGCTCGTGGCTCAAGCGCATGAGATGGACGCGCTCAATGCAGTCTTTGCCCTCCACTATTACAACCGCCGCTACTCCGGGCATATTGGAGAGTATGGACTGGGCCAGATCGACCTTGTCGACGCGTTGGGGAGTCGGTTCCTTCGTGGGCAGATCGACGAGGAGGTGCGCCGATCTGATGCGTTGATCGAAGAGGGCATCCGCAGGGGTGCCGGCTCCTGGGACAAGGAACCCAACATGGCCGCGCTGCGCAGGGACTTTCCCGGGTTCGAGGACCGGGCTCTCAACGACGCTCTCGATTGGGGACACGTCACCCATCGCTGAGATGGCCTTGTTTTGCTTGTTTCACCACGTCCCAACGGTCTCGCCGTTCCGTGCGCAGGGTCCGCGAGGATACGGAGATGCGTCTTGGAACCCAAGGGTTGCGAAACAACCGAGGTCGAACCGATTGGCGGGCGGTGTTTAGAGGCGCCCGCTGAGGTCCACGACCTCGCGGTCACCCACGGGGTCATCGAGTGCGACGTCAACGGCACCCAGCACGGCCTCCTCCGAACATCCATCCACGCCCTCACGCGTACCAGTGATCACCGCGAGGGCCACCTCGTCCTCGGTCTCCTCCACCCTGTACTGCACCCCGTTGCAAGCGAAGTTGCCCATATAGAAATGGAATCGCAGGACATCGTCCTCGATTTCCTCGTAGTCTCCCCACTCCACATAGCGTCGGGAGAAAAGCACTTCGACGGGCTCCTGGACCTCACCGCGCAAGACTTGCTCACCCAACATCTCTGCGGTCTGCCAATAATCCTCTGCCGAGTCAAAGCTGTCATGGGTCGGAGACATGGAGGGTTGGGGCGCCGGTTCTTCGCTGCCGCAGGCCGTGAGCAGGAGGGCACCTGCCCCAGCGACCGCGGCGATGGCGCTGTGTCGGATCCGTGCAACACTCATCTCTCCACCGTAGCGCGGGGATGCCGAGGGAGTGCACGGTAAGGGATCCCTCACCGTGCATCGACCTCTCGGAGTTTGAGTGCACGAAAGCCGGGGGACCGGCCATTGGACCGGGTGTGTCCCTGCAACAGAGGGGCGCCTAGCTACGATGGCGACATGTCGCCTTCAGCACAAGAGCTCATACGTCCTGCCCTGATCGTCATCGACGTCCAGAAGGGCTTCGACGATTCCGAATTCTGGGGGCCACGGGACAACCTCGCATGTGAAATCAACATCGTGAGCCTTGTGGAGCATTGGAGAATCAGGCAGTGGCCACTGGTGTTCGTTCAACACGAGTCAGACAACCAAGAGTCGCCACTTGCGTCGGGGGCCCCCGGCGGGGAGTTCAAAGACTTCATCACCGGCGCCCCGGATCTTCTAGTGCGCAAGAAGGTGAACTCGAGCTTCTACGGAACCCCGGACCTGGATGCGTGGCTGCGAGCGGAGCGAGTAAGCCAGGTGGTGATCTGTGGGATCACGACCAACCACTGTTGTGAGACAACCGCTCGTATGGCGGGGAATCTTGGCTACGAAACCTACTTCGCGATCGATGCGACACATACCTTCGACCGCAGCCATCCCGACGGTACTACCGTGTCGGCGACGACGTTATCGATGGTGACCTCGACGAACCTAGATGGCGAGTTCGCCACCGTCGTAGACACCGTTTCACTGCTCCAAAACTGATTCACTCGAGCGCAAGATTGCTGTTGTGCGGGTCGCTCGCTAGACCATTGACTATCGGTCTGCTGCTCCAGCCGCTCGGCTTCTCTTCAGTATCTCGTCGACAACCTCCGTCAATGGCGCAGTGGCGTCGATCAGAATGCTCTGCCGGGGCATATCTTCTTTCGTGCGATGCAGCCGGAGTATGAGATCTCGTTCCGTGTGCCGACCACGGCCACCCCACTCGTCGTCCGCGCGCGCATCTAACCTCCTCGTGAGGGTCTCGACGTCGACGTCGAGCACGAAAGCAGCGTCGAACAGATCCACAAACTTCTTGAGATTGCGAGAACCTCCACAGAAGAACGTCATCTCCTCCCGACGGTCCTGAATGAGGGCGCTGACCTTCCCGAGGTGCCAGATCTGATGGTGGTGGACCTCTAACCCCGAGGTGACTACTTCTTCACCGGTGTTCGGATCACCTTGATACGCCAGTTCTCGGTCACCGTGTATGGCGTGGTAGCCACGCCGAACCAGCTCCTCACACACCGAGGTCTTCCCGGATCCTGAACTGCCTTCAATGAGGAAGTTTCTTCTACCCATGGGCAAGACAATAACCAATTCCGGGGTGAGGCGGGACCGGACGGGGCCGTGCTGTTCTGCGACGGAGACACCTAATCGCGACTGCTGTGATCAACAGAACCAGATACTTTGGGTGGATGTCTGCCCTGAACCTCCCGGTGTTTTCCTGCAGCCTCGACCCGGCAAGTCGAAGCCGGGACCTCGCATTCATGAGCTCTGAACTACTTCGGAGGCATGGGTATCGATCTGAAGTCGTGGATCTGGCCGAGTACGAGCTTCCCGCCTTCGACAACGCCCAAGTGTTCGAGAGCACCTCCTTCACTGCGCTGCACGAGATCCTCAGCGGTGCCGATGGCGTCGTGCTTGCGTTCCCTATCTATAACTGGGCCCCTGCGGCGACCGTGAAGTCATTGATCGAGGCCACTGGCGCCACGGGTCAGGACGGTAGAAGATCCGCGTGGTTCGACAAGGTCGTCACGTTCGTCTGCGCTGCTGGGTTGCCCCATAGCTATATGGCCACGGCCGCGATGGGGCAATCACTCATGCTCGACTTCAAGTGCATGATCAACCCATATACGGCGTACGGGTCTGCCGCACTGATAGGTGACATCTGATCTGGCTTGCCTGCGGTCGGCCTGGAAGGATGAACTTGTGACCAAGCCCTATTCTGGGGAGAGATCGCAGAGTTTAAGGCTGAGCAACGGGCAGGAAAGCGCTAGTGGAGGTCCCCTACGACGGATGACCCGAATCGTGCCAAGCCAACCTGGAAGCTATACCTCTATCTCGGTTCTCTCGGAGACCTCAACGGAGCCTGCCAGAAGAGTCGATACCGGGCTGTAAAGATCCACATCCGTCTCGGAGGTCTTGAGAGAAACGACAAGAGAGTACCTCACAGGTTGATCCATTCGGTCCCGCCTCACATTGTTCTTCCACCACCCCCCGACCGGGTACACGGCGATCTTTCCAGTATCCGCGAGCCCACCAGCGGAAGTTTCCCAAACATCTTGATGGAGTGATCCATAGTTGCGTTGATTTACGCCGACGAGCCAGTCGACACGGCCCCCTTGAGGTCGACCGCCACCGTCTTCAGTGCGCGCTGCACGATTGACACGGTCAATAAAATCCGTCTCTGTTTCGAGTGGGTCCTGCATCTCGAAGCGAAGACCGTGGGAAGCGTAGCTGTACCTCCGACGCCACCCGCGCCTGGACGCAGCGGGTTCGACGAAATAGGAGATTGTGACACGCAGTTTGACCTCCGCTCCTCCCATCTGCTGGAGAGTTTCTCGAGGCCAAGGGAGGTCGTGCAGCCGAAGATGTGGAATCTTCAAGTCTTTGCCCTCGAACGGCGCGAATTCGTCTTGAACTATGAGCGTGACGGCCTGGTTAGAGGAGTACAGGACGTTGTCTTCGGTTGGAACGCCCCATCCGTAACGCCTTAGCATGCGCTGTTGAGACTGGAGACTCGATTTCCTCGCATTATCGATCGCTCGACGCATCGGGGGAGTCCATTCGGCGCCGTGCACTATCAGTGCTCTTACGGTTTCCGGCCAGTAGTGGGGGTAAGTTGCCATGACCAACGCAGCGAGTCGGGACACTTGAGCTGTGGCTGCACTAGTAGCGTTTGCGGAAGTAAGTGACTGATCATTGGTGTGGCCCGTGGTGCGGAGATTCAAAGTTGGACGCTCGGCATCAAACATCCCGGCTCCATCATGCAGAACATTGCCCCCTTCCATAACGACATCAGGTTTGACCGGCCATGGCCGTGGGCCGAAGAGCAACGAAGTTCGGCTATGAGGTGATAGCTCGCCTTGCTCGGCGAGAGGTTCCCAACCCGCGAATGCTACGTCCGTGGGTGTGCGAGTTAGATCCGTGTACGCACCGACCGTGAGTGCATTCCACGCTTGTCCTGGGTCCACAACTGCAGAGGTATCGGACTCATCCAGGTGCTCGAGGGAGAGCTTTTTTGTGTTTCCTGCGGCAATCACAAATAGTCGCGCTGCAGCCGGGTCTGGGGCCGACAGCACAAGCAACTCATTGCCGTTTCGGACAACTTCGACCCCTGCGGCCAGTGCATCGACAGTTGAGGACCAGAGCGTTGGTTCCCCTAGTGCCGATGCATCGGGCGAAGTGCTAATCGGCATACAGAAGACGCGAGGCCTCGCTGAGGCAATCTCCGGGAGTGAAACCGCCTGAGCAGTCACATCTCCATAAGCGACCGGATCGTGGTCTTTCTCATCCTCATTGGGCAGCAACCTGACAGATTCAAGCCTGTGTTGCAGACGGACTGGGCTGGTGGCTAGGAGAACCTCCTCCAGGTGAGCTCCGTACAGCGCCAGGCCCGCCATCTTGGTTCCGTGCCCTTGCGAGTCAAACCCACTCGTCCCTATAACGGTGTGGAGGTCTTCGGGGCGGAACGATTCCCTAAGCAATTGATGCGTGCGCGCCACGCCGGTGTCGAGATGGCAAACAGCAGGTTGAAGGTCCCCCGCCGGCTCTAATCGGCTAACCAGATCCTCAACATAGTCGATCTGCTCTTCCGTCCCGAGATCTTCAACAGAGTCAATAAACTCGGGTTGACGAATTTCGGCAAGGGGTACCGCAGTGAACGGCAACGGTGCCAAGCGCGCCCACGAGGCCTGGATCCACATAACGTCGCGATCTAGCAACCGAAGAAGTCGAGGAGACACCGTGAGATCCCAGGACTTCGCGAACTGTCGTAGAAGTGTCGGTCCATCTTCGCTCTTGCGGAGCCAGACCTCCCACCAGACGATTTTGTGTTGTGGCGGGCTTCCTTTGGACTGCCAAAGATCATCCAGGATCGTGGCACGAATCCGACCTATGTTGGCTACAAGTTCCTCGTGGCGAGGTTTTCCCGTTTTTGTCTCATGGTGCAAGTAGTCATCGAACCGTTTGAGAAATTCGGGTCGATAGTCATCGCTGACCCATACGACCGCCCGTTCTGGGGTGCTGGTCCCAGAAGCGCCCGGGAGCACCGATAAAAGAAGCCATTTGGGTCGTTTCTTCGTAGAGTCCCGGTGCTGTGTAAGGCTTTGCAAGCTATCCAGCTTCAGGGGATACGCGGCTTCATGGCCCTCAAGGGTAACGATCGTTCCCAGGGCGCGCAGTTCATCGTCGAGGACGTGGTCTTGGCGCACTGCTTCACCGGCATCTAGTGCAGCGGCTAACTCCCCGCGGCGCGCAACTCCGTGACTCGCCCGATCCTCTATCGGTCTCGTCTTCGAGCTAGATCTGCCAGCCCGGTGGAAATCCTTGTAGTGTGACCGGCCCTTTAAGAATAAATGACTACGATGTCGATCCGGACTATCCAATGCTTGCGGTCCGTCGAGATTGGAGGGCCGAGCGGAGTTCGTCCGTTCCTACGCTGGAGTTGCCTGTCAGTATGGCGGTTTTGGCTGCATCTTCAGCTGCCCGAACTAAATCGGCGTGGGAGAGGCCATCAACGAACTCGCTCAAGGCAGACCACCGTACGCCCTTGGCGATAGACCCAAGCCGACCCCGCATGACAGCAGCAGCCTGCTTCGGATCGGGAAGATCGTAATCGAGCACCATGTCAAAACGTCTAAATAAAGCCTTGTCAAGAATTGAACGATGGTTAGTGGCCGCCACAATGATGCTCTCGCTGGAGCTGTTTTCCAAGAACACTAAGAATGAGTTCAATATTCTACGGGCTTCACCCACATCATTCCCCGTACGGTCACCGCCGAGGGCGTCAAATTCGTCAAAAAGGTATATACCGCGCTGGATCTCTGCTGCTTCGAAAACCTGGCGGATTTTGCTGGCGGTTTCACCCATGAACTTGCTCATGATGCTGTCGAGGCGGATTGTCAGGAGTGGGAGGGAGAGTTCGTGAGCCAGGACCGAGGCTGTCATAGTCTTACCGGTACCTGGGGGGCCTTCCAAGAGCAGGCGATGAACCGGTTCAAATCCATGGTCGAGCAGACGCTTACTCTGGCGCTGCTCCGTCAAGACGCGCTTAATTTGTTCCCCGAGGTGTCCCGGCGCAACAAGTTCCTTAAGGCTCACCGTTGGGTGTGACGCGACGACCAGTTCCGAGAGCTCACCTCGGGGTTGTGCGATTGAAGTCACTTTGGCAGGGCTACCGGCGCGCGAGCTTTCTACCGCCGTCTTCAAGTCAGTGGCAAGATTGTGGTGGCCCCGACGAGCTGCCTGTGCAGCAACTTGAAGCGCTACTGAGTAGAAAGCCTCATCGTTGCCACTTGCATGGCTTCGTACGAGCGCTTTGAAATGTTCCCCTGATCCAGCCATGCTCCACCTCCCTCGAGGTTCATCTTGTGAGCCAAGTGTAGTCCCCGAGGGTCTGCGGCAGGGACTGGTGACAGATGGTCTTCCGCGCCGAAACTTGACGTCGCGCGATTGTGCGTGAGCCCGGCAGCCCGACCAGATCACTGAGACCATCACGTGCCAGGCGCATCAACGCGCACGCGGTGGCCGTCGAAGTTCTTGAGCCAAAGACTCCGACGATCAGCCGACCAATGGGTGAGAATGTTCTCTACGTCTCGGGTGCGCTCCGCGAGAGCCTCGGGGCCCCATTGACAGTCAAGATTGGGCCCTTTTCGCTCGGGAGCGGCCTCGCACTGCTGGCTTGGGCGATGCTCAGGTTACCTGCCAACCGTATGTAGTTCTCGCCATTCTCGCCGGGGAGCTGGATATACGGTGGCGCCATGCCTTCGGGTTCCGCGAATGGTGCATCTCCACACCTCGCCCCATCGCTTTGGCTTCGCGGCACAGGGTGCCACCCGGAGTCTCGACGGTCCTAGTCCTAGAGCTTATTCGTCTTCGATTCCGAAATGGCTCAAGAGTCTCTCTAGCGTGAATTCCTGGCGCAGTTTCCCAGCACTGTTCTGATTCGCGAACATGCCCTTCACCCAATACGCCTCCGACTTGGAAACCGTGGTCTCCCATTGAACTGGCACCACGTATTCAGCAAGATCCGCGTCCAAAGACGGCTTCTGATCACTGTGCTCGTAATCCGCCGCAAGAGGCTGCTGGCAGAGAAGGACCCGCTGCCCATCGGACTCGACTTCAGCCTCTGCGAAAGCTATAGCTTCCCCTATCGTCACGCCGACTCCGACGTACCCGTGCTTGGGGATGTGCACAAAGATTCTGGCGCCTACCGGGAGGCTGCGCAGCGTCCGTGAGTACCATTCGCCCCCGCCAGCGGAAGCGAATCCATACCGTCGGGCGTCCTCCCAGTCCCGGTGGTCCCCGTCACCAAAGGTGACGAACCAATCCCGGCCGTTCCACTCGGCGCGCTTACTCGCCCGGCGAGTCGATATCGGCGCGGAAGACGATGCTTCGGATGCCATCCAGGACCGTGCCAAGTAGCGCCGTTCCTCATCTTCCAAATAGGAGAAAAAGACAGCATTGATAGGGACGCCGAACTCGCGCAGGTAGGTGACGATGCGCTCTGAACTGTCGTCGAGGCTTGTGGCCACGATCGTCATCGTGGTCTCCTCGTTCAGCTCATCCGGTGCGGGGGCCTCGAATATCTCCGTGAACGCCTGCTCGAACTCGGGATCGGCCCGTGTCGCGGCGAAGTGTGTGTTGGCGATCTCGATGACGGAGTCTCGGTCCAGCGTGGAGATCCAGGAGCCGTAGTCGAGGATCTGGGCGACAACTTCCCGCGGCGTGCGGTCGCGTTTGAGTTCCAGGACGTGGAGGTTGCCTTCGTAGTTCATGGCGAGGAGATCAATCCATTTGCCGTGTGGGGTCCGGACTTGTCGTCCGATGACCAGCAGCTGCTGGCCCAGCAACGAGGAGTCCTATCCCAGGAAGTTCTCGAGTTCGGCCTCGGTGGGCAGGCGACCCGCGGGCAGTCGCCGCGGAGTGGCGCCATCGAGGCGCCACACACCCATTTCGATCGGCATGGAAGCCTCCCTTTTGGACGTGCGTGGGAACTATGAATTCTCTCGCTCCATTCACCGTAGCCGTCTGCGGGTTGTCGTGACAGGCTGTCGTCCGCCGCGCGAGGGGGATGCGAGGGGTGCCGCCACCCCGCGCAGATCCCGACAATCGCTGCGCCCAGGGCTTTTCCTCGGACGGTCACTGGCCCCAATTCGGGAGCTCAGTAGGGGTTGTTGGGGAGATTGAGGGTTCTGATGTGCTGCAGCAGCGCCCGAACGCCGGCAGGGTTCGGGGTGCGGGGCGCCGGGTCATCCGGTATAGCGGCCGCTTCCATCATCTCGGTGTAGGTCGGGATCTTCATAGAGGCGGTGCGACGTACGTCGGGTTCTGTGGCAAGACCGAGGATGTCGTTTCGCTCCATCTCTGAACGGCACTTGATGATGTCACGGCGCATGAAGTCGAAGGCTTGCCAAGCGAGGCTCGGTTCGGCGGGCTCTTCGGGGGACTTCTGATCTGCTGATGGCATGCCCCTAATTATCGCTGATACCCGGTTCCGGTGGAACCCTCTGACGCCGGTGCTGAGAGCTACACGCCAGGCACCTCGCAGGGGAGAATGGCCTCATGACGACCACCGAGAGCGCGGAGCTGCAGAATATCCGCGAGCTAGCGCGCCAGCTCAAGAACGCCCTGGGCCCCACACTCGTCGCGACCCTCGCGGGAAACCAGGACACACGCATCCCCCTCCAATGGGTAAGCGTCGACGGATCTACACCCACCCCAGAGGAACAGGAGCGGCTGCGTTTGGCCCACCGTGCTTGGCGCACGGTCTCCGAGGTCGAGGAGGAAGACCTAGCCCGCCTCTGGTTCCTCGGGGCGAACCCCTGGCTAGGGGACACCACACCGCTCACGGCGATCCGTCTGCTGCACACCCGGGAAGTGATGACAGTGGCGACGGCAATGATCGAGGACCGCTTCTCCGGATGATCCGGGTGGCAGGCAGCGATCGGGACCGCGCCGCGAATGGTCGAGAGTATGAGGGTGTGGACCCACACCAAGATCAGAGCCTGACCGTTGCCGAGCTCAACCCGGTCATCTATTCCGCAGGCAGGGTCTTCGACGACCTGTCCGCGACCAGTGCGGCCACCGAGGAGTTCCTCCAGGCAGGAAGCTCGGGGTTCGTAGGGTCACCGGCGGATCTCGTGCTGCTGGAAGATCTCCGGGATATTGCCCAGCGGACCCTCGACCACACCAACGCAGGGGTAGGCCTCGACACTGAGTTCGTGTGCGATCTGAACGCCTCCATCACGCGCAGTGGCCCCCTACATCCGGGACAGCTCCGGCGCGAAGACCAGCGCATCGGCGTGAGCACCCACTACGGGATCCACGCGCCGCCGGCCATCGGAGACGCTGAGCTGCAGGGCCTCATCACCCGTGCACTGGAGTCAGGGTCGGTGCGGGAGCAGGCGCTGAGCCTGTTCGGTGCGATCGCCAAGGCCCAGCCGTTCGAGGACGGCAATAAGCGCACTGCGATCTTCGCGGCCAACGCGCTGCTGCTCCAGGAGAGCAGCGGAGTGATGCTCACCGTGCCTCTAGGCGTGGTGGACGGGGTTGAGCTCAGCGAGAGGTTCAGCGATCTCCTGGCTCGTGCCTACCTCTTCGGTGAGAACGACGGTCTCAAGGGACTTCTGCGTGATCGCGGGTTCGTAGCCCATGCCTCAGCAGCGACGAGCAGACCTCGTGAGCGTGCCGATTGAGGACTAGAATTTATTGACTGGATTGTCCGGTCGCAATGGAAGGTGCGGGACATGGTGGAAATGAGCCCCAAGGACGCCGCCATGGCCTCGGCTCGGAAGACACTGGATCGTCTGAACCAAGACCCGCAGACTCGACTGCTCACCGCGGATGAGATGGCGGAGTACGCCGATAGGAACCGCAGCTGGCCCTCAGAGGCAGCGCGCGACGGGCGCCTGATCGCAGTCAGGCACGATGAGGAGACCTACTACCCCGCCTTCCAGATCGACCCGGTGCATCGAAAACCGTGGGATTGGGTCTCGACCATGGCGAGGATCATGGAGGACGAGGACATCACAGGTAGGTCCTTCACGCTGTGGGCCGCGACGCCGTCTCCGCGCTTCGGCCGTGACACCCCGGCGGTGCACACCGGTGATCCGGATTTCATGGCCAAGGCAGCAGCTGACCTTGCTGAACTATGAGCCCTTCCAGGTCACCCAGCCCCGCGGGCCGAGCGGTGCGCACAGCTGAAGCCCACTCCTCGGCGTCGATGAGCAGGTACCGCGCATCGAGGTTCCCGAGCGGGCGCTGGTCACGCGGAAGTCCCCGGAGCGTCCTGGTCTCGTCCGTGCGGCTGCCGTAAGGCGCGGTGGTTGTGGTCCCGAGGTAGTGATTGTTCCGCGTCCAAGCGGTGGCGGCACTCAGGACTCGCTCCGCCCGGAGCTGCTGCGCCTCCGGCGACGATCATTGGCCACCACTAGATACGTTCAAGGTCAGCCAGCAGCGATGCCTCGTCGAGCGACTGCCCCGAGAGCCCGGGCTCCTGGGCGAGAGCTCCGCCGTAGTCCACCCTCCGTGAGCCGCCAGCACCGGTGATCCTGGACGGCACGATCCAAGGGGCCGGGCGCGGGAAGGTCATCAGCGGCCGGACCCTCGCGGCTGGTGAGACCCGTTCGGGGTGTCCGCGGTAGTTGATCGGCGCCGGCGGCGGCCAGTACCACTCCAGGCCTTCCTCCTCGTCCACGTCGAGACCAGCGGTGGCAATAAGCCCCGCCGTGCACCTGCCGTCCACGGATAAGGGCAACTTCGGCACAGAAGTGGGCCTCACCACGAAAGGGCCAGGGGATGTGCCGGAGCCCTTCCAGGTCGTTGCTGACTCAGAATGGTGGTGGTTCGCCCAAAACCCGGTAATCAGCTACAGGGCCAGCCCTTTGGTTCTTCTCCCAGTTGCGAGTCATGAAGTCTTCCCAACGGTCATCGTGCTGAGCCCCTGGTGCGAGAACGAGGGCGGCTGCTGTTTCCCCGTACTTGAGTTGCTCATCGAGGACTCTGGATTCGACTGAGATCGTCGTGCGCAGAGTCCTGAATGGCGTTCCTGACACGTCCCTTCATGGAGGCTCCCACTGGTCGGGTTCATCGGGATGCTTTCGAACTGCCCGCGCCGTTTTCTCAATAACTGATGCGCGTGGGAGTTGGGGCGTCACATCGGGCATCCGCAGCGCCCCCCACTGGGCGGGGCTCCATTGGGCTCCCCCACTCGTGAAATGACACCAGAGCCACAGCCGCTCGGGAGGGTGAACTCCGGGGTGAACCTTGCCGCGAGACATCAGAGCTCGGAAAGCCGTGTTGGTGGCGAATTTTTCTCGCCGCGATTCATAGTCGATTGGAGGCGGTGCTTGGACCAGTTGGTCAGCCAATGTCAGAATGGTTCCTCGCAGAGCAGGCCAGCCGTTCAGTCCGGCGAGGCGCTTCCAGCTGCTCGTGATGCGCGCTGACGACGCTTTGGGTGCGCCGAGGCGTTTGGCTGCGGAAGCGACGGTGATGTTGCGGCCTACGCACGCTCCGGCGATGCTGATCGCAAACTGCGCTCGTTCGTCGTTTGAGAGGTCAAAGCCGGGCACAGCCGCGGGCCACCAAAGTTGGGGGATCGCTGAAAACGCAGCGGGCGGGGTTTCCCAAGTGGGACAGTAAGTAGGCGCCGGTGTGTGGGGGTGTCGGAGAGCAAGCGGAGCTCGTGGCCAGTCGGATCCGATCTGGAATGCAAGCTGAGAGGTCGGAGGGAGGTGGGCATGGAGACTCTGCAGCCTGATGGCGTGCAAGATCGGGTCCAAGGGGAGGGATCTAATAGTTGCTGCAGGTCCGATCGGGGCCATCCGCCCAGTGACTGGGAGAAGGCCATGGACGTCTGACATCCTGCCAGCGGCGATGAGGGACGGCGCATCGAGTACAGCCACTGCCTTTTGCAACGCCTCGGCGATCATATGAGAGCTTGGCGCGATCTGACCGCCCTTGCGTACGTCCAGCGCTTCCAATGTCAGCAGGGTGAGGGATCTGGCGGCCTCAAGAGGGCTGGCTGGCAGACCGGCGTATTCGCGCACCAGTGTTCCGTCGGTGTTCGAGTTCTCGATGATCTGGGCCGCACGTATGAGTTCAGGGGATGCTGGAGTAGGCAGTAGCTTCGCGAGGTCGGTGTTGCAGCGTCGTCGATGTCGATTTGGTCGGGGGTTAGTCTTCTCGCGGTGCTCTCTGCATACGGTGGGAGCGCGGCCGTCGCCAATCCAGGCTGCTGAACTGAAGGGCCGCTTTCCGCAAGACGGGCAGTGGTCTATGAGTACCGCATTGTGGTGGAGACATGTCACACGAAGAGGGTCGCTCCACTCAGGTCGCCATATCTGTTGTTCCTTCAGGCACAGCGGACAGAACCTGGTGCCGGCCAGGGGGGCCAGGCGACGCTGGCCGGCAAACGGCAGGAGCACTTGGCCCTGGATGCTCTGGACCCTTCGACGGTAGTCCGCCGCTGCGCGTCTTTCGTCGTCACTGACTCCTGTCATGCGGCTAAGTGCTTGTCGCGAAGAGCTGAGCATGTCGTCTACACCACTGGGTGAGTGAGGGTTGCTCCCCAGAGAGAACTCCCGGAATAACCCTCCGGGTGTAACCCCGTACCGGTGGGCCAGTCGCACCCACCAACCGATGAGCGTTTCTCCCGGTCGCAGAGTGACCTTGAAGGGCCACGCGTCAACGTCAGGACCGCCCGGACTCTCACGCGTTCGTGGGCGACCGGCGCTGGGCCGCTCAGGTCTTCCGGCGGCTGGTTTCGGCGGCATTGTCTGCTTTCGCGGCGGCTAGAACTTCGGCATCGATGTTTTCGACGCCTGAGTGGATGGCCAGGTAACTCGCGTGATCCAGCAAGAATGTCAGTGAGCCGATGTTGCCTTGTGTCCTCATGAATAGCTCTTTGGCGAGTTGTACCAACATGTGTGGCTTCTTCTTGAGCAGAAGAATGTGGTTCTCTAAGGCCTCCAGGAGGTCACACCAGGCTCTCATCCCGTCGGTCGTCAAGTTGGTGAACGGAGACACTGGAACTCGCGTGGCACGACGGGAGGTCTGAGCGTAGGCGGCGTCTTCACCCAGCAGCCCCTCGTCAAAGAATCGTTTGGATCTGAGGTTTACTCCGACGTAGAGGAACGTCGCAGGCATCTCATTGGCGAGCCCTTTGAGATGGTTGCTGACTTCTTGCCCTCGTTGGCGCCGAAAGTCGACGAAGTGGAGGTCATCGATCACGATGAGCCGGGTCTGACAGGTGCGAACACAGTCGACGGCCAGGTCAGCCAATCGCGATGTGGTTGCCTTGTAGACACCGGGGTGACCGTAGAAGCTGAGAATTTTTTGGTTGAGGCTCTTCAACGTGACTGCAGATCCCAGCGGTATGAAGGCGACTGGGATTCTCTGGCTACCGTCAGCCGTCTCCCTGCCGTACTCCTCGAGATTGTCAAGGTGAAAGTTGCGGGCGTAGTGAGTGGCGATCGTCGTTTTTCCCAAAGCGGGGGCGGCATCGATGACGGCTGAACCTCGTAGACGGTTGCTGTCGCGGTGGTTCGAGGCCATGACTTGGTCCAAGATGTCGAACGCGTGAGAGAGCTGGGCGGTTCTCATCGGAGGCGGATTGGCGTTCCAGACAGCTCGGACCGAATTGAAATCCTGTCGTTCCTCATTGCTGAGCTGTGCATAACTCTCCGCCGTGACAACAGGCGGTGCCGGTCGAGGTCCTGACTTGCAGAAATCGAACCACCCAGCTTTTGACGCCATGTTGAAGTCTCTAGCACCGTTGTCGACCAGCCAGCGTGAGAATTCGTTCCTCATGGGTCGAACACCTCCGTAGTTCCTTCGGGATTCTCAGCGACGTACTTGGAAAAGACATCATCGAGATCGTCTTCTACTGCCGACTGTTCGCGGCGTCGGTCTAGGTGCGCAAACATGTCGATTACGCTGTCCGCGTGTGGTTGATCGGCGGTGGCTTGACTTGGAGCGGTGTCAGTGTCTGGCTGGGTCGCCAGCAGGCGTGCCAGTTCACGTTTGCGCCTTTCTGCGGTGGCGCTTTTACTGTGACGCTTGAGAAGATCGTCAGTCGCCTCCCCCGCGTTAATGTGTCGGTGCTCCACCAGGCTCTCTCGCCGGGTGTACGCGGCCGCGGCAGCTGAGAACGGGGCATTAAGACCGGGGGCGTGTTCCCACTCCAACGTGTGCCAGGTCTGGCTGTCTGGGTCCTGAAAGAAAACTGATCTCACGTCGTCGCGATCGATCATGATGGGCCATAGTCCAGGATGCGCGCCCGTGTGCGCGGATTTGGTACCTCGGTAAGGGTTCAAGGCGGGACCGTCATAGCGACGTTGATCGATCTCAACGCCGTAATGCTGGATTGTGCGCCACGCAACATCCAGGAATTCCATGCGAAGGTCTTGGCGCGCTGGAAGCCTCAGTACTCCGGCGGCTGTCATGCCTCGGGTGAACATCTCCATGGGTGACAGATCGACGTCTGGAAGGACTGGGTCGCAGAGGCCTCTATGCGCTGTTTGGTGGTAAATGCCTATCCAGTCACGGATGATGGTCTGGAGTTCGGACACGTAGTAGAAGGCTGTGTCCTCTACATTTTTGCCTCGCGAAGACACATCTGGTCCCTTGTAAGCGGGGAGATGTTCGAGAAGCTGTTGTCGTAGGGTGCGGAAAAACCGTTCGATAGTAGGTTTGTCCGTTGGCTTGTGGGGGATCGCCGGTTGAATATTGATTCCAAGGCGGTGACACACAGCCTTGGTCCTGGCAGAAAGGTAGACCTTGCCGTGGTCGACCACAATCGTGTCAGGTAGCGCGCCCGTTGATTGAGCATGGAGGACTTCCGGTACGTCACGATAGGGCGGAGGATTGGCATCTGGGGGTGGGCCCCAGTGCTGCGGCGTGACGACTTGATACAGCACCGAGGATACGTCCTGTGCCGTGGTTGAGACTGGACGTAGCACCAATCCCATAACGCACCGAGAGTATAGGTCCATCGCCACAGTGAGTTCAGTGTTGAGCCACTTACCGGTGATTGGTTCCCGAGCGAAAACGTCCAATTTCGTGGTGTCCAAAACAACGTACTGCCCAGGACGATCTGCGCGGAGTCGCCCCATCGCCCCCTGCGGACGCGCAGCCACGGACCGTCTGTGTTTCGCCGCCCCGAATGTGTACCGGCCCCGATCCAGTTCCTGCAGACGTGTGTATGCCACTGATCTAGACGGCACTCTGCCGCCCGGGTTGCGTTCCAGGTAGACCGCGTTCGTTTTTTGAATGACCGCCTGTCGAGTCGGATTCGATAGGTCAGTGAATGATGCAAGGACCTCAAGGCAAGTCTGTTCCCATTCCTTCGTAAAGGACCTTCTTGCCGGTTGGATGAGGCGCGCATCGACGAGACCGGCGAGACCACGCTCGGCGTATCGGACCGCCCGCCGGCGTGCAGATCGGGGTGAGATATCGAGACTCGCTGCGGCTTTGCCATATCGAGCTTCGAGTCCCAAGGCATTTTGTGTCAGAACGATGCGCTCATAGACCTCAGCCTCTCTCTCAACTCGACGTCTTTGCTCTGCGTCTAGTCCGGCGAGGACCACCGCGTCGAGCTCTGAGTGGGGGTTGTCCTCTGGAGGGAGATCGTCCAAAGCTTGTGCTCGGCCGACTAATGACGGACCATGAACACGCTTGAACTGGTTCCTGCTGTGAAGAACGACTACGGTGCCTTCGAGTTCGGCGACGGTCCATACTGCACCGTCGTGCCACAGGCGGGAGCCTACCGAGACATTTAGGCTGTCAGATTCCATGGTGCGCTCCAGTCGCGAGTCGGAACAGGGTCTGGCCGTTGATCGGTTGCCGCAGTTCGGCGACCACGAGGCTCGTCCATACGCATGCGGCGAGTGCTACCTGCCAAGCATTGGGATCACAAGACCCAGGCTTGAGTGCGTGGATCTCATCGAGAGTCAGTTGGCCTGCACCAAGTCCCGCAGTCACGAGATCGCTCAGGTCTTGGAATTCCGGTAGTCGTTCAGGCCGCCGGCCTATGGCCAACACTTTGAGGTTTCTCAGGATTGTGGGGTCCCCGCCGCTGAAGACTTCGTAGTTCCACCCTTTGCGTCGACAGAGCTCGCGTGTCCAGCTGAGCTGGGCTTCGACTTTGGGATCGTCTAGAAGAGATCTGGGTTTGACGTCTACCAGCGTTACCGTTTGATCGGAGTGGACGAGGAGAAGGTCAGGAACGTGCTTGCGGAGTATGGCGCCATCAGAGCCGCTGATCCAGAAAGGCTGTGTTGCGAAATGTGCGACTTTGGGGTCGAAGTCGGCTAACCACAGACGGTCGAGCTCGAGGAGGCTCTCGTACACCAGCGAGCGACGATTCGTTGATGCCCAGAAGAGGCCTGGATAGCTACGTTGTCTCGCATAGCTGGGTGGGATTCGGAACGGAAGACCGTCAACGATCAGGTCGGCGCGTGCCTGTTCCCAAGTCGTCTCGACTTCGTCACCGGCGACTGTGCAATATCGGAGGGTCACATCGTGTCCGCCCACACCTCTAGTGTGCCGGTATGACAGGTTTCTGAGAGATCTGACACGCGGTGGCCAACTTATTGAGAAATGGCCAGCTTGGACGGGATCCTACAGCTGCTGCGTGGACTTCAGGAGGTGCTTGCGGAATACTTCCGCCCACCCCAAAGTTGAGTAGGATGGGCTCAAGTTTATTCGACGCCATCGTGCAATCGGCGTCACCACGCACTGGGAGGGGCAGACATGGACGTCAAACTCACGACCAAATCGCAGGAGGTCGTCTCCGCGGCCGCAATGAACGCCAATACCGCGAGCAATCCACAGGTGGAGCCAGCGCACATCCTCAAGGCGCTGATGGATCAGCGCGAATCCATGGCCGTCGCGCTGCTCAAGGCGGCCGGGGCTGATCCCGATGCCGTGAGCACCCGTGCCTCCGCCATCATCAAGTCCCTGCCCGCCACCCGCGGGGACTCCGTCGCGGCTCCGCAGTTCTCCCCCGCCGGTCTCAACGTCATCAAGGCCGCCCAGGCCCAGGCCGAGGACTTCGGCGACGACTTCGTCTCAACCGAGCACCTGCTCATCGGCGCCGCCACCGACGGCGGCCCGGTCGGCCGCGCGCTCGCCGATGCCGGCGCAACCCTGCAGGCGCTCAAGGCTGAGCTGCCCGGGCTCCGCGGGGATCGCAAAGTCACCACCCCGGACCCGGAGAACACCTTCCAGGCGCTGGAGAAGTACGGCACGGACATGACCGAGATCGCCCGCTCGGGCAAGCTCGACCCGGTCATCGGACGCGACTCCGAGATCCGGCGCGTCGTCCAGGTGCTCTCCCGCCGCACCAAGAACAACCCGGTCCTGATCGGTGAGCCCGGGGTCGGCAAGACCGCCGTCGTCGAAGGCCTGGCCCAGCGCATGGTCGCCGGTGACGTCCCCGAATCCCTGCGTGAGAAGACGCTGATCTCCCTCGACCTCGGCGCGATGATCGCCGGCGCGAAGTACCGCGGGGAGTTCGAGGAGCGCTTGAAGGCCGTGCTCGAAGAGATCAAGGCCGCCGAGGGTCGGATCGTGACTTTCATCGACGAGATCCACACCGTGGTCGGCGCCGGCGCCTCCCAGGGTTCCATGGACGCGTCCAACATGCTCAAGCCGATGCTCGCCCGCGGTGAGCTGCGCCTGATCGGGGCGACCACCCTGGATGAGTACCGCGAGAACATCGAGGCCGACGCCGCTCTGGAGCGCCGGTTCCAGCAGGTCTACGTCGGCGAGCCCTCGGTGCCGGATGCGATCGCGATCCTGCGCGGGATCAAGGAGCGCTACGAGGCGCACCACAAGGTGGGCATCGCCGATAACGCGCTGGTCGCCGCGGTGACGCTCTCCGACCGCTACATCAGCGGTCGTCAGCTCCCGGACAAGGCCATCGACCTCATCGATGAAGCCGCCTCGAGGCTGCGCATGGAGATCGACTCCGCCCCGGTGGAGATCGACGAGCTGCGCCGCGTGGTGGACCGGATGACCATGGAGGAGCTGGCGCTGCAGAACGAGTCCGACGCCGGGTCCGCCGAACGGCTCATCACCCTGCGCGAGGACCTCGCCGACCGCAAGGAGGAGCTCGCCGAGCTGACCGCCCGCTGGGAGGCCGAGAAGGGCGAGCTCAACCGCGCCGGTGAGCTGCGCGTGAAGCTCGACGAGCTGAAGTCCTCCGCCGAGCGCGCCCAGCGCGACGGTGACCTCGCCGAGGCCTCCCGACTGCTCTACGGAGAGATCCCGCAGGTGGAGAAGGACCTGGCCGCGGCGGAGGAGGAGGATGCCTCCACTCCGGCACCGGAGAAGAAGATGGTCGCCGATGAGGTCGACGCCGATGGGATCGCCGGAGTGATCTCCGCCTGGACCGGAATCCCCGCCGGGCGGCTGCTCCAGGGCGAGACTGCGAAGCTGCTCCAGATGGAGGAGCTCATCGGCTCCCGCCTGATCGGACAGACCAAGGCCGTCGGCGCGGTCTCCGACGCGGTCCGCCGCGCCCGTACCGGAGTCTCCGACCCGGACCGGCCCACCGGCTCCTTCCTCTTCCTGGGCCCCACCGGCGTGGGCAAGACCGAGCTGGCCAAGGCGCTCGCAGAGTTCCTCTTCGACGACGAGCGCTCCATGATCCGGATCGACATGTCCGAGTACTCGGAGAAGCACTCCGTGGCCCGTCTCGTCGGGGCACCCCCGGGGTATGTGGGCTTCGACCAGGGCGGACAGCTCACTGAAGCGGTCCGGCGTCGTCCCTATTCTGTGGTGCTGCTCGACGAGGTGGAGAAGGCCCACCCGGAGGTCTTCGACATCCTGCTCCAGGTCCTCGACGACGGCCGGCTCACCGATGGGCAGGGTCGCACTGTGGACTTCCGCAATACGGTGCTGATCCTGACCTCCAACATGGGCTCGCAGTTCCTCGTGGATCAGACCCTGGAGACCACGTTCAAGCACCAGCGGGTCATGGACGTGGTCCACGCCTCCTTCAAGCCCGAGTTCCTCAACCGGCTCGACGACATCGTGATGTTCGATCCGCTCAGCATGGAGCAGCTCAGCGGGATCGTGGAGCTGCAGATCGGGCTGCTCCAGGAGCGCATGGCGGCGCGCCGCCTGACCCTGGAGGTCACCGAGGCCGCCCGGGACTGGCTGGCCTTCACCGGCTACGACCCCGCCTACGGCGCCCGGCCGCTGCGTCGGCTGGTGCAGCGCGAGATCGGCGACCAGCTGGCGCGCGCCCTGCTCTCCGGCGAGGTCGAGGACGGCGACACCGTCCTCGTGGACCGGCAGGAGCTCTCTCTGGAAGGGGAGTCCGTGCACGGTCTGACCGTTACCAAGAAGCCCTCACCCCCGTCTGTTCCCAGGCAGTTGAGTTCTCCGGTCGGAACGTAACCGCCGGAGAACGCAACCACCCAGGAAGGGTGGGCGGGCTTCGTCCCGGGGTCAGCGCTGGATGTCGTAGACGGCCTTGAGGACCCCGTTGGCATAGTGGGCCGACTCGCGCAGGGTCAGCCTCGTCGCGTCGCGGTCCTCCATTGGGAAGAGCCGCTTCCTGGTCCCCAGCAGGACCGGGAAGATCAGCAGGTTGAATCGGTCGATCAGGCCGGCGTCCATCAGATTCCGCGCCAGTTCGGCACTGCCGTGAATGAAGATCGCGCCGCCGCCGTCGTCCTTGAGCGCGGCTATGTCCTTCGTGGAGCGCAGCAGGGTGATCGGCCCCCAGTTCTCGACCAGGGCGTCCTCGCTCAGGCTCGTCGAGGCCACGTACTTCGGCAGGTCCCTGTACGCCGCGTGATCCTCGGATTCGGCCCAGATCGGAGCGAAGGCCTCATAGCTGCGCCGGCCGAACATCAGGGCTGTCGTCTCTTGAAGCTCCTCGCCCTTGAGTGCGAACGCCTCCGGCAGGAACTCTGTGCCCAGCACCCACCCGCCGCTACGGTGCCCCTCGCTGCTGTCGCCGGGGGAGTCAACGACCCCGTCAAGCGTCATGAACCCGGTCCACACCAGTTCCCTGCTCATGCATCCTCCAATGCCGAAAGGGCTGAGTCTGCACCAGCGATCAGCAGAGTGTCACCACTCAAGGGCCAGAACCCACTTCGATCCTCCGGGTCAGTTGCAGATTCTGGTCGGAACGTCACGACCGGAATCTGCAACCACCCAGGAAGGGTGAGTCCCAGGAGGGTCAGCGGTTCAGGAGGAGGCCCTCGCGCGCCAGCAATGCGCGCTTCGTCTCGATCCCGCCGAAGCCGTAGCCGCCCAGCCCGCCGTCCGAGCGGATCACGCGGTGGCACGGCACCGCGAAGGCCACCAGGTTGTTCGCGCAGGCGCTGGCCGCGGCCCGGTGCGCCAGCGGGCGGCCGGCCATCTGGGCGAGCTCCGCGTAGGAGACCGTCTCCCCAGCGGGGATCTCACGCATCGCCGCCCAGACCTCCTGGCGGTACGCGGAGCCTGGCTGCACCACGGTCAGCTCGTCCAGCGCCGTGTGATTGCCGTCGGCGTAGGCGGCCACCGCCTCGGGCACCGTGCCTCGACCTGCCGGCAGCGGCTTCATCTCGCGGGCCGCGGTGGTCGGCGCCAGGACCTCCAGCTGATCCATCAGCTGCTCCAGGACCCGCCCGATCGCGGCGACCTCCGGCTCGTCTCCGGCGGCCTGGGCCAGCGAGGCGGCCCGGATGGTGTCGTCTTCGGGGGAGTAGATGACCACGATCGCGCCGAGCCCCTCCAGAGAGGCCGAGCACCAGCGCAGCTCGGGCAGGTGGGACTCCGGAAGGGGCGGTGCGTCAGTCATAATCCGAATTCTCCACCGCCTGCCCAGACAGGTCCAGCCCTGCCTGGAGCCCGGGTTGATGGTGCGGAACATACTGCGCCCCCGCGGCGTTGTACCAGGTGACTGACCTGTTGCGAAGATCCGTGAAACGTGTGATCGTGCTGACCCTGAGCATCGATCGGGCGACGACGCAGCGCCAGTCATGTTAACCTAGGGATCACGAACTACTTCATATACAGCTAATCCCACGATAGCCCCTGCCCGGCATCGCAAAGGGACACGAGAAGACAGAGGGGGTCTCGCTTATGGGGCGTGGCCGTCAGAAGGCGAAAGCTACGAAGCAGGCTCGGGAGATCAAGTACTACACTCCGGACACCGACCTGACTGCTCTCGAGAGAGAGCTCGCCAAAACCCGTGGTGAACGAGAGTCGTCCAGCCGCTCAATGCGCCCGGACACCGAAGAGCGCAGCAGCGGCTTTGACCCGTACGAGGATAAGTACGGGCGCTGACCCGTGGAAGAGCCCACCCAGTCGGCCTTCACCAAGCCCGTCGAGAACGCCCATAAGGCAGCTCTCCGCTCCATAGCCCGCGTGGTCGAGGACACCGCCGAGCCTCAGTCCGAGGAGATCGCGCGTGAAGGCATCCGCGCGATGCTCCAGCGAGGCGACGTCCTCGTGGTCACCGGCGCCGGCGTCTCCACCGACTCCGGCATCCCGGACTATCGCGGACCTCAGGGCTCCCTGCATCGGCACCGACCGATGACCTATCAGGAGTTCCAGCACGACGCCGCCTCGCGCCGTCGGTACTGGGCCCGCGGCTTCGTCGGCTGGCGCCAGATGCACCGGGCCGAGCCCAACGAGGCCCACCGGCTGCTCGCCGACTGGCAGTCATCCGGCCTGCTCAGCGGCCTGATCACGCAGAACGTCGACGGGCTCCACCGCGCCGCCGGGGCAGACCCGGTGATCCACCTGCACGGCGACATGGACTCTGTGATCTGCCTCAACTGCGGCAATCAGGAGAACCGGTCTTCCCTGGACGCTCGACTGCAGGAGGCCAACCCTGGATATGCGGAGGCGGCCTTCGCTGCCGCGGAGAACGTCAACCCCGACGGCGACGTCACCCTGGACCAGTCCTGGATCGAGAAGTTCCACATGGTCACCTGCCTGGTCTGCGGCTCGGAGAAGCTCAAGCCCGACGTGGTCTACTTCGGCGAATCGGTTCCCGCCGAGCGCAAGGCCGCGGTCGAGACGCTCGTCGCCGCATCCTCCGCCCTGCTGGTGGTGGGCAGCTCCATGGCAGTGATGAGCGGATTCAAGATCGCGCTGACCATGCACCAGTCGAACCGCCAGATCGGCGTCATCAATGGTGGACCCTCCCGCGCCGACGCCAAGGCGGACTGGCGCTGGCGCACCCGGATCACTCCGGCGCTGCAGACGCTGCACACTCTGCTGGGTGAGCAAGCTCACCAGTAACTATACCGGACGTATAGTATAGTTACTCGGGTGATGACCCTTCCTTCCGTGCACGCTGATCAGCGACACGCCCTCAGCGCGTGGCAGCGCTGGACCATGCTCGCCATCGTCTCCTCGGCGCTGTTCCTGATCGCCCTGGACAACACGATCCTCTACACCGCCCTGCCCACGCTCACCGCGGAGCTCGGCGCCTCCTCCTCCCAGCAGCTGTGGATCATCAATGCCTACCCGCTGGTGATCGCCGGACTGCTGCCCGGCTCCGGCGCACTGGGGGACCGGTTCGGGCACAAGCGGATCTTCCAGGTGGGCCTGGGCATCTTCGGCGTGGCCTCGATCCTGGCCGCCTTCTCCGGCAGCTCCGAGATGCTCATCGCCTCCCGCGCGCTGCTCGCCGTGGGCGCCGCCGCGATGATGCCCGCCACGCTGGCGCTGATCCGGCTGACCTTCGCCGTGGAGCGCGAGCGCAACATGGCCATCGCGATCTGGGCCGCCGTGGCCACCGTGGGCATGGCGCTGGGCCCGATCGTCTCGGGCGTGCTGCTGGAGTTCTTCTGGTGGGGGTCGGTGTTCCTGGTCAACGTCCCGATCGTGGCCGCCGCCCTGGCGCTGATGCTCGTGGTCGGACCGGCGAACATCGCGAACCCGGGTCGGCACTGGGACTGGCTGTCCTCCGCGCAGGTGATGATCGGACTGACCGCCGCCGTGCTGGCGATCAAGACCATCGCGGAGACCCCCGTGGACTGGGTGCGCTTCGTCATCTCCGTCCTGGTCGCCACCGTCATGCTCACCTTCTTCGCCCGGCGCCAGATCCGGCTCACCCGCACCGCCGAACCGCTGGTGGACTTCACCATCTTCCGCAACCGCGGCTTCAGCGGCGGCGTGATCGCCGCCGGTGCCAGCATCTTCGCCATCGTCGGGGTCCAGCTGGGCACCACCCAGCGCTTCCAGCTGGTCGAGGGCTTCTCCCCGCTCGACGCCGGACTGATCGTCTCCGCCCTGGCGCTCGGCTCGCTGCCCTTCGCACTCTTCGGCGGCGCGATCCTGCACCGCGCCGGGCTGCTCACCCTGATCGGTGGCGGCATGGCACTTGCCGCAGTCGGCGCGCTGGGCTCGATCTACGCCGTCATGGATGACTCGCTGGTGCTGCTGGTGATCAGCTTCGGCGTCCTCGGCGCCGGCCTGGGCGCCTCCATGTCGGTGGCCTCCACCGCGATCATGGGCAACGTCCCGCCGCGCCGCGCCGGCATGGCCGCCTCCATCGAGGAGGTCTCCTACGAGTTTGGCGGACTGGTCGGGGTGGCGATGCTGGGCAGCCTGCTCACCTTCGTCTACACCCGGGTGCTGGTGCTCCCCGCCGGCGCCGAGCAGTACGCCGGCCAGGCCCCGGCCGCGGTGCTCGAATCCGGGGACGCCCCCGCGATGGCCGCCGCCGCAGAGGCCTTCGACGTCGCGTACCTGGGCGTGCTGATCGGCGTCGCCGTGGTGATGGTGCTCGCCGCCGTCGCGTCCTCCTGGATGCTGCGCCGCTACACCCCGGGCACCGAGTCCCAGGCCTACCCCGAAAACCACTGAGCATCACTGAGAACCACTGAGCGGAGTTCCTTCACTGTGCGACCCTCCAAACGCCGCGAGATCCTCGACGCGGCCACCCGCGTGGTCCAGCGCGAAGGCGTGACCACGCTGACCTACGAATCAGTCGCGGCCGAGGCCGGGATGACCAAGGGCGGCCTGCTCTATCACTTCCCGTCCCGAGAGGAGCTGCTGCTCGGGCTGCACCGGCACGTGGCGGAGAACTGGGAGCTGGCGCTGGAGGCCCAGGCCGGCGGCACCGCTCAGCAGCTCAGTCGCGACGAACGCTTCCGGGCCTTCGTGCGGCTCTCGCAGAACCCCGAGCGCGCGGAGCTGCTGCTGATGCTCGAGGCCTCCGAAGACCCGGTGGCCAACGCCGCCTGGGATGAGATCTTCGCCCGGTGGGCCCCGCAGCCCCCTCCAGTTCCGGAACGCTCGGACGACCAAGACACCCAGGCACCCGACGACGACGCCGCGGAGGCCGCCGCGGTCCAGCGCTTCATCGCGCGGCTCGCCGCCGACGGACTGTGGTTCTACGAGGCGCTCTCCACCGAGCGGCTGGACCCTCGGCTGCGCGAACGGGTCACCGAGGAGATCATCGCGCTCGCACAGAGCGCCGTCGTGCCAGCAGAGTAGTCTCGTCCAGTGGCAATTCTCTCTCTGATGTTCTTCGTGGTGGCCGGCGCCGGCACCCCGGGGCCGAACAACACCATCGTGATGGCCTCCGGAGCCGCCTACGGCTTCAAGCGGACGCTGCCGGCCATCCTGGGAGTCAACGTCGGCTTCCCGTCGATGGTCCTGCTGGTCGGGATCGGGCTGGGCCAGGCGCTGGAGCAGTGGCCGGTGATCCTCGACATCCTGCGCCCCATCGGGATCCTCTACCTGCTCTGGCTCGCCTACAAGATCGCCACCGGCCCCACCACGCTCACTCCGAAGCCTGGTGCCAAGCCGCCGGGGTTCGTGCAGATGGCGCTGTTCCAGTTCGTGAACCCCAAGGCCTGGACCCTCTCGGTGGCCGCGCTGAGCACCTTCACCGGCTTCTGGGACTCCTTCATGCTCGAGGTCGCCGTGATCGCGCTCGTGGCCTGCAGCTTCGGAGCCCCCTTCACCATCGCGTGGACCCTGCTCGGGGTGGGCGCGGGCCGGATCATTTCCCAGCCCAAGCACATGCTGATCTTCAACCTGGTCATGGCCGGTCTGCTCGTGGCCTCGGTGGTGCCTGCAATGGTGGACACCTGGGAGTCGCTGCCGCTCTAGGCTGACTGCCGCTCGAAGCTCGCTGCCGCTCTAGGGCCGCTGTCCGCCCAGGCGCAGCTGATGATCGCTGATCTCCGCGGCCCAGCGCTGATCGTGGGTGGCCACGAGCACCGCACCCCCGGCGGAGGTGAACCCGCGGACCAGGGTGCTCAGCCGGTCCATACCCGCAGCATCGCGGCCCAGCGTCGGTTCATCGAGCAGCAGCACGGAGGGTTTCAGCAGCAGCGCCGTGGCGATCACGCAGTCCTTGCGCTGCGCGGGCACCAGGTCATAGGGATGTTCCTCGGCCTCCGCGCTGAGACCGGCGATCTCCATCACCTCCTGCACCTGGTGCTCTCGATGCGCCAGCGCGCGCGCACGATCCTCCCGGCGCAGCCGACGTCCCCCTGGGCTCAGCGGGACTGCACGGATCAGCTCCGCCCGCACCGTCGAGGCGGAGAGCTGATCCCCGGGATCCTGCCCCACCCACGCGATGTGGCTGGCCCGGCGATGTGCGGGCGCCGCGGCGAGCTCCGCCCCACCGGGCCCCGTGATCCGGGCCCCAGGTTCCGCGGGGAGAAGCCCCGCCAATGCGCTGAGCAGCGTGGACTTCCCCGACCCGTTGGCGCCGAGCAGCACGGTGACCTCGCCGGCATGCAGGTCGAGCGTGAGGTTCTCCAGCACTCGAGTGGTCCCCCGCTGCACGGAGAGCTTCCGCACGCTCAGCTGCGTCTCTCGGTCGCGGTGCGGGAGGCCGGCGGGGTGCTCGTCTTGCCGGGCCGGTGCGCGCCGGGCATCCCAGATCCCGTGCCGATCGAGCTGCGCGTCATCCAGCTGAAGCTCACCCCACGGCATCAGGTCCGGCTGCACCTCATCCACGTGGACCTGATCAGACTCTTCCGGGACGTCCTCCTCCGCTGGCAGCTCACCGGTCCCCGCAGCAGCGGCCGGCTGGCCCTGGTCGAGGAACAAGACCTGGCCACAGGCAGCGGTGAGGTCGTCGTGCTGATGTCCGGTGAGCAGCACCGCACCCCCGGCGTCGCGGAACGCGCGCAGGGACCGGGCCAGGCGCCGTCGTGCGCTGGCGTCAAGCGCCTGGGAGGGCTGATCCAGCACCAGCACGCCCGGGCGCAGGGTGAGCAGCCCGGCCAGAGCGGTGAGCTGGCGTTCCCCGCCGGAGAGCGTGGCGAGCGGGCGCTCGGCCAGACCGGCGATGCCCAGCGCCTGCAGGCTGGCCGCGGCGCGCTCCAGACAATCGGTGAGCGGCAGCCCGGAGAGTCGGCCGGGCAGTGCGGCCTCGTCCCGGACGGTCCGGGTTAAGCCGGTGATCTGGGCCTCCGGGTCATCGCCGAGCATTCCAACGCCGTGGTGGATGTGACCGGTGCCCGGATCACTGTCGTGACCGGGGCCGTCGTGGTCGGGCAGCTCACGCACCCCGCTGCTGTGTCCGTGTTCGCCCAGCAGCCCGGCGGCTGCGCGGGCCAGGGTGGAGGTTCCAGCGCCCTGCGGACCGAGCACTGCGACCGCCTCTCCGCTGTGCAACACCAGGTCAACGTCGTCCAGGGCAAGTGTTTCGGCGCCGCGGTACTGGAAGCTGAAGTCGGCCAGGCGCAGCAGGACCGGCGGCGGTGCTGTCGGGCGAGGCTCAGGCGACGGCGCGTGATCAGGCATCGTGGACTCCGAGCAGGTCGGTGGCAGTGGGCAGCGGGAGCAGCCCGGCCAGCGAGGCGCCCACGAGAAGACATGAGCCGAGGACGGCGCCCCAGCGCAGCACGGACTCACCGGCACCTGCGGGATAGAACCGGGCCGGGGTGGGGTGCGGCGTCAGGCCGAACCCGCGCTGGGTCAGGGCGTCATGGCGCTGATCCAGCTGAGTGATGGCGGTGACCAGCAGGCCGGTGAGCACCCCGGTGAGCAGTCGCAGCCGGACGCCCAGCCGGTCGGTGTCCCAGCCGCGGGCGGAGCGGGCGGCCAGGGCTGCCCGGATTCGGTGCTGGGCCAGCGGGATCAGGGTCATCGCGGCGGCGCACACATAGGCCAGGGACAGCGGCAGACGCAGGGTCAACAGGCCGTCGAAGGCCCGGGAGGGATCGGAGCCGAACGCGAACAGCGCGCACACCGCCACCATCGCGGCGACCCGGAGCCAGAGCTGGATCGCCAGCGCGAGGCCTTCCACGGTGACCGCGGCGGGCCCGAACTCGGCGAGGACCTGGGCCTGCTCCCCGGGATAGAAGAGTCCCTGGATGATCCCGACCATGACCAGCATGGGTCCGGCGAGCACCACCAGGGTCAGTGCCCAGCTGCGGAAGCGTACTCGTGGGGAGACCGCCGCCCCGACCACCGTGCTCAGAAGCACGGCGGCCGGGATCAGCGGGGAGGGGACTCCGTAGACGAGCAGCAGCGCGCAGCCGAGCAGGACCAGCTCAGTGGCTGGGTGCAGCCGCATGCGCAGGTTCCGCGGGTTTCCGGTTCCGACGCTTCACCCGGGAGTGCTCGGTGAAGGGGAATCGGCTGCGCAGCCGGTTCGGCAGCGCGGCAAGCACCAGGAAGGCCAGCGCGAAGATGATGGCCTTGTCGGCGATGTCGCTTCCCAGCCCCTGGATGGTTGCGGCGCCGAGCATGGATGCGCCGGCGCCCTGCAGGGCGGCCACGATGCTGCCGGTGCCCACGCCGAGTCCACCGCCGTAGATGAAGGCGGCCACGGGGGTGGCGATCAGACCGGTGGGGATCCCGGCCACGGCGCCGGCGATGACGGCCCACCAGATGCGGCGGAAGCCGCCGATCCGGGCGACCCAGCCGGCGGCGGCACCGATGAAGGCGGAGCCGGCGGTGAAGGCGATGACGGTCGGGTTGATCGTCACGCCCCAGATGACGTTGGTGAGGATTCCGGTGAGCGCGCCGGCGGCGGGGCCGGCGACGACACCGATGATCACGGTGCCCAGGGAGTCCAGGTACAGCGGGATCGCGGTCATGGTGCCCACGATCTGTCCGGTGGCGATGTTCAGCGCGATCATCACCGGCATCAGGGCGAGCACGCTGCGCGGGATCCGCGGGAGCGTGCCGGCGGCGATGAGCACGGCGCCGAGCAGGTATCCGACCATCACCCCGAGCGTGGTGTTGCCCAGGTCAGCGCCGAGGGTGGCGGGCTGGGAGGTCAACACCCAGAGGTAGGTGCCGAGAATGACGGCGGCCCCGGCGGTGAGCGCCAGGATGGACCACAGCGGGGGAGCGGGCCGGACGTAGTTGCCGGCGCGGTCTCTCCCAGGCGCTGGTGAGGTGCGGGTTTCAGTTCGGGTCTTCGGGGTTTCTCCGGGATCCGCCGCAGTGACGGACCCCTGCCCAGAGTGCGGGTCAGTGTGAGCCATGATGTTGTGGTCCTCTTCTCAGGGTGATGGTCAGGTGATCCAGGAACGCTTCGGCGTCCAGGCTTCGGATGATCTCCGCATTGGGTGCGCGGTCCCAGCGGCCGAGCCAGTCGGCCACGGTCTCGCCACGGGTCAGCGTGCCGATGAGTTCGACGTCGACCGCCGCCTTCTCGGTCGTGAGCGCCCAGGGAATTATCCCGTCTGCCGCTCGCACAGACGAATCCCGCTCAGGGGCTTCCGCCGGGGAGGAGCTTTCGTCGGGATCCCGGATCTGTTGGCGCGCCCAGACCACGGCGGCGGCGGTGACATAGGGGTCGTGGACATGGGCGAGATAGCCGTGGCCGTCGGCCGCGTGGAACTCGAAGTAGAACCGCAGCGCCTCCGCGAGCTGGGCCAGCCACGCCGACCACGGCTCCGCGCGGGGGCGATCAAGGATCTGCTGCAGCCGCTCCGGAGTCAGCGCCACCGCCTCCGTGGCCTCGATGGGTCCGATCACCGGCAGGTGGCTCGATTCCCCGAAGGCATCAAGCACGGACTTGGTGGCTTCGGGGTCATAGCTGACGTTCCACTCGGTGGTGGGCCGGGTGTTGCCCCGATAGTTGAAGGCCCCGCCCATGATGAAGAGCCGCTTCAGCAGCGTCGGAAGCCGAGGCTCCAGCTGCAGCGCCAGGGCGAGGTTGGTGGCCGGTCCGGTGAGCACGCCGATCAGCTCACCCGGATGGGCATGGGCGGCCCGCACCCAGGCCTGCGCAGCGGGAAGCTCATCGGCGGTGAAATCGCCAGAGGGCAGCTGGGCATAACCGGCCCCGGTGTCCCCGTGGGTCTCTGCGGCGTATTCGGACACCCCGGCCAGCGGGTGCTCTGCTCCGGCGTGGACGCTGAGGTTGGTGCGTCCGGCCAGCTGCAGCCAACCCAGGGTGTTCGCCAGCACCTGGGCGGTGGAGACGTTGCCGCCGCTGGCAGCGATGCCGGTGATCTCGACGTCGTCCTGGCAGAACAGCCAGCCCAGCGCGAGCGCATCGTCGATGCCCGGGTCACAGTCGAGGAAGAGAGGGATCACCCGTCCCATTGTGCCGGTTTCTGCTGAACAGCCCTTGACGAGGGCAGTTGATCTGTCCCTAGGGTGGAACAAGAGGTGAATGATGTGACGGATTCAGTCCGGACGAACGAAGACGCGGAGGCCGTTCAGCCATGGCCCCGATGGTCCAGGTGGTTGCTGGGCGACTTCGAGAAGCTGAGCGTGACCTTCTGCGTCTGCATCAGTGCGGTATTTCTCTTCAACGGAGCGATGGCCACCTGGCGGTTCTTCACGGAGCCGGGCGACGGCTGGCTCCACACCAGCCAGGCGCTCGGGCCATTGCTGATCGCAGGAGGCCTCTTCTACCTCTGGGTCGGACTGCGACTGCGCCGGATCAGGGCTCGGGCTGATCAGCCCACCTCGCCTGCACGGCGCTGAATAGGTCACTGCCTGAGCTTCGCGCTGACTTCGCCTGTGCCACGGCCGGCAGGTGATCTTCCGCGATGTTCGCCCGGGGACCGCCGCTACACATAGAGCCTTATTCAATTAAGGCACACCGGCCTTACGTATCTTAGGGTAGCCTTGGATCAGATCAGTCAGGCCCCGCATCGGCGGGCCTCCGATGCAAGAAGAAGGAACATCACCTATGCGCAGAACTTCCCTGGCGGTCACTCTGGGCGCGATCGTCGCGCTGACCGCGACCTCCTGCGGCGACACCACCGAGCCGGAGTCGAACGGCGAGGAGACCACCGCCGAGGCGCAGAGCCTGGTGCTCTACTCAGGTCGCAATGAAGAGCTGATCCAGCCGCTGATCGACACCTTCTCTGAGGAGACCGGCATCGAGGTCGATGTCCGGTACGGCGACACCGCCGAGCTGGCCGCCCAGCTGCTGGAAGAGGGAGAGGGCTCACCGGCCGACGTCTTCCTCGCCCAGGACGCCGGAGCACTCGGAGCCGTGGCCGAGGAGGGCCTCTTCGCTGAGCTCGACGCCGAGCTCCTCGAGCAGGTGCCTGAGGCCTACCGCGACGCCGAGGACCAGTGGGTGGGCCTCTCCGGACGTGTCCGCACCCTGATCTACAACACCGACACCGTCGATGAGGCTGACCTGCCCGAGAGTGTGGATGAGCTGACCCAGTCCGAGTACGCCGGACGTGTCGGCGTCGCCCCCACCAACGCGTCCTTCCAGTCCTTCGTCACCGCGCACCGCGAGGTCCAGGGCGAGGAAGAGACTCAGACCTTCCTCGACGACCTCGCCGCGAACGACCCGCAGATCCGTGAGGGCAACGGGGAGATCGTCACCGACGTCGCCGACGGCGTGATCGACATGGGCCTGGTGAACCACTACTACCTCTACAGCCGCGCCAACGAGCTCGGCGAGGAGCCCTCCGAGCTGAACGTGGCGAACCATCTCTTCAGCAACGGCGACGTCGGATCCCTGGTCAACGTGGCCGGCATCGGCGTGCTGAACTCCGAGAACGAGGCCACCGCCGCTCTGGCGGAGTTCATGCTCAGCAGCGAGGGTCAGACCTACTTCGCTGAAGAGACCGCCGAGTACCCGATGATCGAGGGTGTCGACGGTCCCGAGGGCATGCCGAGCCTCGAGGAGCTCGACGCCCCCGACATCGACCTGAACCAGCTCGAAGACCTGGAGACCTCCGTGGAGATCATCGTCGAATCGGGTCTGGTGGGCTGACCCATCTCCCCGCAGCTCCAAGCTCCAGCGCGCACCGCCGCACGCTCCGTCTCCGCAGGGAACGGACGCGTGGCGGTGCCGCTGTGGCTTCGAGCAGCTGCGGTCATCGCCACACTGGTGGCGCTGCTGCCGCTGTTCTACCTGCTGATCCGGCTGGCCCAGTTCCCGCTCCCGGACTTCCTGGACACGGTGTTCAGCGCGCGCAGCGCCCGACTGGCCTACACCTCGCTGACGCTCACCGGCACGGTCACCGTGCTCTGCCTGGTCCTCGGCGTGGGCCTCGCGTTCCTGGTCACCCGCACCCAGCTCCCCGGACGGCTGATCCTCGGCGTCGCCGCGGCGCTGCCCCTGGCGGTCCCCAGCTACGTCGCGGCCTTCGGCTGGCAGTCGATGAACGCCCTGGTGAACCCGGGCACCAGCTTCGAGGGCTTCCTCGCCGCCGCGATCGTGATCACCTCGGTGACCTACCCCTATATCTATCTCCCGGTGGTCGCCGCGCTGGTCTCCGTGGACCCCGCCCAGGAGGAGGCCGCCCGCGCGCTGGGCCGCGGCCCCGTCGACACCTTCTTCACGGTCACCGTCCGGCAGGCCGCCCCCGCGATCACTGCAGGCACCCTGCTCTGCGCCATCTACGTCATCGCGGACTTCGGCGCCGTCTCGATCCTGCGCGTGGACACCTTCACCCGGGCGGTGTTCACCAGCTTCTCCATGGGCTTCGACCGGCTCGGCGGGGTCGCGCTGTCCTCGGTGCTGCTGGTCTTCACGCTCTGCCTGCTGATCCTCGAAGGTCGGGTGCGCCGCACCGGCACCCGTTACTCCACGATGTCCGGCGAGGGACGCGCCCGCCCGGCCCGCTTCCGCATGGGCCGCTGGACCTTCCCGGTCCTCGCGCTGGCCTGGACCCCGGTGCTCATCGCGCTGCTGGTCCCGCTCTCGGCGCTGCTGGTCTGGAGTCTGCGCGGGGTCTCCCGGCCGGGCTCCTGGGCCGAGATCGGCTCTGCTCTGCTGAGCTCGCTGTGGGCAGCCGGCCTCGCAGCGCTGGCCACCACCGCGATCGCGATCCCGCTGGCCCTGTGGCTGGCGCGCCGCCCCTCCCGGCTCGCCCGGCTGCTGGAGCGCACCGCCTACCTGGCGCACTCGCTGCCCGGCGTGGTCATCGGACTCTCGGTGGTGATGCTTGGGATCGCGGTGCTCCCGGCGCTGTATCAGACCATGTGGATGCTGACTCTGGCCTACTGTGCGCTGATGCTGCCGCTGGCCCTGGGTCCGGTGCTGGCCTCTGCGCTCTCGGCGCCCCCGGAGCTCGAAGAGGCCGCCCAGTCCCTGGGCAGCAGCCCCGGCATGGGCTACCTTCGCGTGACGCTGCCGCTGATGCTGCCCGGAATCCTCTCCGGCGCACTGCTGGTGCTGCTGACCACGATCAAGGAGCTCCCGGCCACGCTGATGCTGCGCCCCACCGGCTTCGACACCCTGGCCACCCGGCTGTGGACCTACACCGGCGGGGAGTCCTATGCCGCCGCCGCCCCCTTCGCCGCTCTGCTCGTGCTCGTCGCGGCGATCCCGGCCTGGATGATGATTTCGCGACTGCTCAAGGAGGTCCGATGACCGTAACCACACTGCGCCCCGTGGACGCTGACACCACTCACCCCGACACCACGATGCTCCAGGTCTCAGGGATCGAGGTGCGTTTCGGCGACCAGCCGGTCCTGCACGACATCGACCTGCGCGTCCCAGCAGGGACGACGACGGCGATCGTCGGGCCCTCCGGCTCGGGCAAGACCTCGCTGCTGCGGGTCATCGCGGGATTCCTGGCGCCCGCACACGGGGAGGTCCGGCTCCACGGCGCCGACGTGACCGCAGTGCCGGCGCATCGGCGCAGCATCGGCCTGGTCGCCCAGGACGGAGCGCTGTTCCCACACCTCGACGTCGCCGGCAACATCGCCTTCGGACTCCCGCGCGGCACCCCCCGGCGCGAACGGCACCGCAGGGTCGCGGAGCTGCTCGAGCTGGTCAGCCTGACCGGTGACCACGCCGCTCGCCGGCCGGACCAGCTCTCCGGCGGGCAGCGCCAGCGCGTCGCACTGGCCCGGGCGCTGGCCCGGCAGCCCGAGATGATCCTGCTCGACGAGCCGTTCTCCGCCCTCGATGCGGGGCTGCGCGAAAGCACCCGCCAGGCGATCCGCGACATCCTCCGGGTCACCGGGACCACCACGATCCTGGTCACCCACGACCAGGACGAGGCGCTGTCCTTCGCCGATCAGGTGGCGGTGCTCAAGGACGGGAGGCTGCGCCAGATCGGTGCGCCCGAAGAGGTCTACACCCGGCCCTGCGACGTGGAGACCGCCCAGTTCCTCGGCGACGCCGTGCTGCTGCCCGGCCAGCTCGCTGACCAGCTGACCGACTCGACATGGGCCTCTGCCACGACCCTGGGCAGCGTGAACGTGGAGCTGGTCTGCCCGAACCTGGCCAGCGCCCACCGGACGGTCAGTGGTGCAGCGGGTCAGGTGATGCTGCGCCCCGAGCAGATCACGCTCAGCGACCACGGCGTCGCCGGAACCGTGCTCAGCTCGCAGTACTTCGGCCATGACACCACCGCGCTGGTCCAGCTTGACGGCGTCGAATCACCCCTGCGGCTGCGTCAGCTCAACGCGGTGCCCCTGACCCCGGGTACCCAGGTCCACCTCACCGTCCAGGGGGTGGGAGTCTTCTATCCGGCCTTCACCGATTGCCAGTCCTGCTCGGCGGGGCCCGCCGCGATGAGCATCACCTCCCGCCCTGCAGGGGGCTCGCCGCTGGGAGCTGGCACCGATTAGTTCCTGAGCGCTGGCCGTAATCGAGCCAGCGACGCCTTTCTATACAGCCGGTGGATTCCGGCGTATCAATGAGGCATGCGGAAGACCGTCCTGGGCATGGCGCGCTACCCGCTGGTCATCGCCACCGTGGCCATCGGAATCCTCGGCGGCGCCCTTGAGCTCAGCGGTCAGGGTCTGGCCGCGCATTGGGTGATCTCCGGCTTCGCCGTGCTCATCGCCCTGCTCCAGGCCCGCCGGATGGTCAAGGATCTCCGCGCCGGCACCTACGGCATCGACCTGCTGGCGATCACCGCGATCGGTTCCACCGTGGCGGTGGGGGAGTACTGGGCCGCCCTGGTGGTCTGCCTGATGCTCTCCGGCGGCGAAGCCCTGGAAGACTACGCCGCAGGCCGGGCCCGCCGCGAGCTGACCGGGCTGCTGGAGAACGCCCCGCACACCGCGCACCGACGCACCGCCGAGAGTGGACCCGTGGACGTCCCGGTGGAGCAGGTCAACGTCGGTGACCGACTGCTCGTGCGGCCCTTCGAGGTGGTGCCGGTGGACGCCGTGCTGACCTCCGCGGCGGCCACCTTCGACGAATCCTCGCTGACCGGCGAGTCCCTTCCCGTGGAGCGCACCCATGGAGAGGAGCTGCTCTCCGGGGCGGTCAACGGCGGTGAGGCCATCGAGGTCCGCGCCACCGCGAATGCCGCGGAATCCCAGTACCAGCGGATCATCGCACTGGTCCGCAAGGCCCAGGAGTCCAAAGCTCCCTTCGTCCGGCTCGCCGACCGGGTCGCGATCCCGTTCACCCTCGGCGCGCTCGGACTCGCCGCCGGAGCCTGGGCCCTCTCCGGAGACCCCTCCCGGGCGGCCGAGGTGCTCGTCGTGGCGACCCCCTGCCCGCTGATCATCGCGGCACCTGTGGCGTTCATGGCCGGGATGTCCCGAGCGGCCAGCAACGGCATCATCGTCAAGAGCAGCGGCACGCTGGAGCAGCTCGCCCGAGTCCGCACCGCGGCCTTCGACAAGACCGGAACCCTGACCCACAGCACGCCCCAGGTCACCCAGGTCCACACCGTCGGGATCGACGAGGGGACCGACAGGGTGATCGACGCGGACCGGATGCTCACCCTCGCCGCAGCTCTCGAGCAGTACTCCTCACATCCGCTGGCCGCCGCGGTGGTCAAGGCCGCCAGCGCCCCGGCCGACGGCGTGCCGAGCGCCCAGGAGGTGACCGAGGTGCCGGCCAACGGAGTCCGCGGAAGGGTGGCGGGCCGCGCCGTCGCCGTCGGCAGCGCGCGATTCATCGCCCGGGAGAGCTCCACGGCTCCGGCGACGCCGCCGGCGGGTCACAGCGGCGTCCATGTCGCGGTGGACGGTGTCTACGCGGGCTATATCGCGCTGGCCGATGAGCTGCGTCTCGAGACCCGCGCCACGATGGCCTCGCTGCACCGGGCCGGGGTCAGCACCACGATGATGCTCACCGGCGACGGCGCGCACGTCGCCCACCACATCGCGCAGCAGGCAGGCATCGACGACGTCCGCGCGGACCTGCTCCCGCAGGACAAGGTCACCGCGGTGCAGGCTGCCCGGCCGCGCCCGGTGATGATGGTCGGCGACGGCGTCAACGACGCCCCGGTGCTCGCAGTTGCCGATGTCGGGATCGCTATGGGGGCGCGCGGCTCCAGCGCCGCGAGCGAGTCCGCCGATGTCGTGATCACCGTCGATGACCTGGCCAGATCCGCGCGCGCCGTCCATATCGGGCGGCGCACCATGCGGATCGCCTGGCAGGCGATCTGGATCGGCGTCGGCATGTCCGTGCTTCTGATGCTCATCGCCGCGGCGGGGCTGCTTCCTGCCATCGTCGGGGCGTGGCTGCAGGAGGTCGTCGACCTCGCCTGCATCCTCTGGGCGCTGCTGGCGATGCGCCCGAGCCGCACCGAGCGCAGAGAATCCACGCGCATGATCCAGGAGCTGCAGAGCGCACGCGGCAAGGTGCCCAGCCCCGCGACGGGCGACCCAGCGGGAGGCCCCGTGAGCGGCCCGGTGAGCGGCCCGGCGGGCGGTCCGCTGCGCGGCTCGGGGAGCCGCTCCGGAAGCGGTCAGAAAAAATCTTAAGAATCTGCGTGAGGATCCTCGAGCCAGCGCGTCTTAGCTTATGTCTGGCCAACTCGGTCAGCGTATCTGCACTGCATAGAGCGCTCCTGAGCGCTCAGCGATCTGAAGGAGAGCGCAATGACTGAGAACAACTCCGCCGCCCAGAAGCCCGGCCAGGGCAACGCCGCGTCGGGCTCCGGACGTCAGAACCCAGCGTCTGCGGATCTCGCGGCCCGCAACGGCAACGATCACAGCGCGGAGCTGACCCGCAAGCAGGCCGCGGCCGCCGCGAACAGCCCGCTGGTCATCGAGTACGGCGCCACCACCGTGGAAGAGACCGTGGTCCAGAAGCTCTCCGGCATCGCCGCCCGCGAGGTCCCCGGCGTCTACGCGATGGGCAACATCGCCCGTCGCACCTTCGACGCGATCTCCGAGCGGATCCCCGGCTCGCGCACCCAGGTCAGCGGCGGCGTCTCCGTGGAGAAGGGTGACCGTCAGACGGCCATCGACCTCACCGTGATCGTCGAGTACGGCGCCTCCATCGTGGAGGTCGCCGAGAACATCCGCCGCAACGTGATCCGCGCCGTCGAGCACGGCACCGGGCTGGAGGTCGTGGAGGTCAACATCAGCGTCGCCGATGTGCACCTGCCCGAAGACGACGAGCAGCCCCGGGAATCCGGCCACGAGCTGACCTGAGGCCCCGATCTACGTCTGGACGTCCGCGTCCATCGAGTGAAAGAGAAAGCTCATGAAAGCATCGTATGTAGGACTGTTCACCGGCCTGATCCTGGGCATCGTCGCCATCCTGGAAGGCTTCCTGGCGTTCCTCGGCGTCGCCTTCCTCGGAGGTCTGGGCCTCTTCGTGGGCCTCGTCATCGAAGGTCAGGTGGACCTGAATCGGCTGAGCGGCGCAGAACGGTCACGGCGATGAGTGCGGCAGCTGACACCCGTGGACGACTGATCGTCAAGGACGCCGCAGTCCAGAAGACCGCCGCGCACATCGCCGGTCAGCTGAACTCGGTCTCCGCCACCGAGCGGATGACATTCGCCGGGATCGGCCTCGGGTCGACCCCGCGGGCACGGCCCAAGACCGACGTCGAGATCACCGGCGGGGTCGCCAACATCACCGTGCACCTGGCGCTGCCCTATCCCGCTCCGCTGGAGAAGCTCACCGACGACGCGCGCCGCCACATCGGCGACGAGGTGACGCGACTGACCGGCGTCAGCGTGGGCTGGGTGGACGTGCGCATCGACCAGCTGCTGGTGGGCACCGGGGAAAGGACGCTGCAATGAGCAACCCCAAGATTCGACGACGCCCGGACCGGCGCATCCCGGCGCTGGTCGTGGCCAGCGCCATCGTGCTCCTCGGAGCACTGGGCCTGTGGTGGTCGATCACCGCGATCGCCGCGGGTCAGACCCTCGCCGGACTGGACGGCCTGGAAGGCCTCACCTGGGGTGCGCCACTCCTGGTGGCAGCCGGCATCCTGGCCGCTCTGATCGGGATGATCCTGCTGGTGCTCGCCGTGAAGCCCGGCCGGGCCTCCGTGGTCGAGATGAACCTCGACGAGTTCGGTGCCACCCGCACCACGGTGATCACCACTCGCGGGCTCGGGCGGATCGCCGCCGCCGAGGCCGATCGGACCGACGGCACCGTCTCCTCCCGAGCAGACGCCAGGCCCGGCCGGGTCCAGGTCGGCGTCGGCACGGTGGCCCCCAGCGGGCGCGAGGTAGAACAGGTGCTCTCGGGTCGGATCCAGGAGCGATACGACGCTCTGGGTCTGCGCCGCAGCCCCCGGGTCGCGGTGCGCACGACGAAGAAGGAGAAGCGATGATCGCCGTATCGAAGGCCCCGAACCGGGCCATCCTGTTCCTGCTGGGCCTGGTGCTGCTGCTGGTCGGCGGCGCCGTGGTCGCAGCGGCCATGGGCCTGCTGAACCAGCTCTCAGGTCAGTGGCAGCAGGCGCCCCAGCCCGGAGACTCTCTCGGCACGGCAGACGCACTGCCCGCCTGGCTCCCAGGTGCGGTGCTGGCCGCCAGCGCCGTCCTGGTGGTTCTGGGTCTGTGGTGGATCATCACGGCAGTCCCGCGGACGGATCGGGCCGGAGAGTTCCAGCTCCACGCCGACGGACGCGACGGGGTGACCAGGCTCAACACCACGGTGCTGCAGCGCGCGATCGGTGAGTCCGCCGAGGCGGTCCCCGGCGTGGTGTCCAGCACCGTGCGGCTCGAAGGCACCGCGAAAGCTCCCGGGCTGCTGATGAAGGTCGAGATCGACGAGCGCAGCAACATCCGCGACTCGGTCGAGCGGCTCCACCGCCAGACCTGCGCCGAGGTCGAACAGTCCCTGCAGGCCCCGCTGAGCGGAGTGCGGCTCATCATCGATCCGGTGCGCCACTCCAGCAGGTCCCAGGATGCGGAAGTCGAGCTGGCCGGAAGCTGAAGACCACAAGAGTGGATCGTGAACAAGAGCTGAATGAATCGAAAGGAACCTGAATCATGAGTGTTGGAGACAAGATCAGCAACGCAGCAGAGAAGGCCGTCGGCGCCGTGAAGGAGACCGTGGGCAAGGCCACCGGTGACCGTGAGACCCAGGCTGATGGCGCCGCCCAGAAGAACAAGGCCGAAAAGAAGCAGGCCGGCGAGAAGGCCAAGGACGCCGCAAAGGATGTCCGGGACGGCTTCACCCGGTGACCCACTGATGGGCGTCCACCGGTGAGCACCGATGGACGCCGGTCACCACAGACGAGGGCCCGGGAGTGATCTCCCGGGCCCTCGTCCTGCCTGTGCGCCGGCACCCGTCCGCGCAGCTCAGCCGTTCGCCGGCTCAGCGGAACCGTCTGCCCTCATCCCGGCGATAGGCCCAGACGGTCAGCGCGGCGAACAGCAGCGTCCAGCCGAGGAGCACCGGGAGCGCCGCCGCTCCGGCAGGCTCTCCGGTGAGCACCTGGGCCAGCAGGTCGCGACCTGCGCGCGAGGGCAGTCCCTGACTCAGGGCATCGAGCCAGCCGGGGAACATCTGCGGGGGCAGGAACAGTCCGCCGGCGAAGGCCAGCGGAAACAGGGTCAGCTGGACGACGGCGAGGGCCGCCTTCGACGGCAGCGAGTACCCGATGGCCAGCCCGAGCAGCGTGAAGGGCACCGAAAGTGCCAGGATGACCAGAAACCCGAGGCAGAAGCGCCACCACGGCAGGCTGGCCTCGGTGAACAGCGCCCCGATCAGCACCACCGGCACCAGCGCCGCCGCGGTCCAGACCAGGCCGTTGCCGACCCGGCCGGCGGTGCGCGGCGCCGCCGCCGCCGGCAGCGTGCGCTGATAGGCGTCGAAGGGCAGAGCCCGATCTTCGGCGACGCCGGTGCCGTGGGTGAACAGCGCGGTGGACATCACCGCGAAGAGCGCGAGCTGCGCGACCGCGATGGTCGCCAGGGTGGGGTCTCCCGCCACTTCGCTGTTGGGCACGACGAAGAACAGCAGCGCGATCGCCGGGAAGAAGAAGTTGCCGATGACTGCGATCGGGATGCGGATCGTCTCCAGCAGCTGGACCCGCGCGTGCAGCAGCGCGAGCCGCAGGAAGGGTCGGGTGTCCTGACGGACGGCGGTGCTCATGAGGAGACTCCGGAGGGCTGAGTTGAACCAAGGTTCGCACGGGTGAGGGTGAGGAAGGCGTCCTCGAGGGAGGCGCCGCGGACCTCCAGGCCCGCGAAGGGGATCCGGGCGTGGACCAGTGCCCGGACCGTGGCGTCGGCGTCGCGGGTGACCAGGGTGCTGAGATCCCCGTGCTCCACGCTGAGCACTCCGTCCAGACGCTCCAGGGCCGCCGCGGCTGAGGGGTCAGCGCGATCCAGGCGCAGCCGCACTTGCCGGACGTCCACCTTGGCCAGCACGGACTCGAGATTCTCGTCGGCGAGCACGCGGCCCGAATCGATCACGATCACCCGCTCCGCGAGGGCTTGGATCTCTTCGAGGTAGTGGCTGGTGACCACGAGGCAGGCGCCGCTGTCGTGGTACTCGCGCACCGCGTCCCAGAGCACGTGGCGGGCGTCCACGTCGAGGCCAGTGGTGGGTTCATCGAGCAGGACCAGTCGGGGGCGGCCCACCAGGGACAGCGCCACCGCGAGCCGGCGCTTCTGCCCGCCGGAGAGCCCACCGATCTGGCGCCGTTGAAGATCTGCGATCCCGAACCGGCCGAGGACCTCGCTGCGCGGCATCGGATCCGGATAGTGCCCGGCGACGAAGTCGACGATCTCGCGGACCCGCAGCGTCGCCGGCAGCCCGGTCTCCTGCGGGGTGGTCCCGAGCTGGACCCTGGCTCGCGGCAGTCGCGGATCCTCGCCGAAGAGCTCCACGGTCCCGGCGGTGGGGCGGCGGATCCCGGAGATCAGCTGCAGCAGGGTGGACTTGCCTGCCCCGTTGGGGCCGAGCATGCCGACCAGCTCGCCGGGCTGCAGGTCCAGGGTCACATCCTCGAGTGCCGTGACCGAGCCGAACCGGCGGGTGACGCCACGCAGGGATGCGGCTGCCGTGGACTGTTTCATGATGGTCCCATCTCCAGGATCTTGCGCATATGCCGCGTGTAATCATCCAGCGCCATCCGCCCGGTCGGGCTGAGCGAGAGGTAGGTGACCGGGGAGCGGCGCTCGTGGGTCTTGGTGACGTCCACGTAGCCGGCGTTGTCCAGCTTGAGCACGTGGGTCGAGAGGTTCCCCGCGGTCATCTCCAGCTCCTTCTGCAGCCGGGGGAACGTCACGGAGTCCCCGCTGGGCAGCTGGGCCAGGGCGGCCATGATCTGCAGCCGCGCCGGCGCGTGGATCACGGGATCCAGGGAGCTCATGCGGTCTTCGCCGTTGGACGCGACCGGTACAGGTGGAGGCCCAGGGCGACGGCGAACATGCCGCCGCCGCCGGCGAGGCCCATCACCGCATAGGCAGTGGGAAGGTCGAAGAACAGCGCCACCAGCAGCACCAGGATGATCCAGGCGCCGAGGAGGAACTGGGGGATCGAACGGAAGATCGCGGCGCCGGTCATGTAGAGGATCCCTACGACCAGCACCGGCAGGGCGAAGGAGACGTGGGAGATGATCACCGGGTCGAGGTCGGCGCGTGCCACGTGGGAGCTGATCACGAACACGGCCAGGAAGCTCACCACCCAGGACCACCCATAGATCGCGCCGCTGACCGCGCTGGGACCTCTGATGCCGGTGGTCCGCTGGGTCAGGTGCACGCCGCTGAAGACGCCGGCCCCGACCAGCAGGGCCGCAAAGACGAGGAAGGCCCAGGTGGGCGGGGCGGTGAACGGGTCAGCGGACAGCCACAGGAGGACATAGCCGAGCGTCCAGCTCAGCCCCCAGGCGGCATAGAGCTGACGGTCATCGGGCTGCAGGCGCTCGCGGACCCGCGCCGCGCTCTCATCGAGGATCCGCAGGCTCTCCGAGGCGTCGAACGCCTCCGAGGGAGGAAAAGCATCGCGGGACTCCGGTGTCCGTGCCATGGTGCTCCAATGATCGGTGAGGTTTGCAATGCAAAGTACTTTGCCACACTGGTCTTGGAGACTGCAATGGTTGGTCGTGCGGATTTTTCAGACGGTCAGGAGAGCGGGGCGCGGGTCAGGCGGACACCGGGCAGCGATGACTGGCTGCGCCGAGTTCCTGCAATCGGCTCAGGCGCCGTATCTCCCGGTCAGCAACACGCCGCCGCCGTCGACGCCCTTGGCACCCTGGACGAAGTCCAGGCCGGCGTCGGCCACGCGGGGCTCCTCGGTGCTGTAGGCGCTGACCTCGCCCATCACCCAGGCGGTCTGGCCCGAGGCGGTGAGGTGAGCCACGGCGGCATCGGCCTTCTCGGCCGAGACCACGGCGATCATGCCCACGCCGAGGTTCAGCGTGCGCTCCAAGTCGGCCTGCGGGACCGAGCCGAGCCGGGCGATCAGCGAGAACACGGCGGGCCAGGACCAGGTGGAGCGGTCCACGGTGGCCATCAGGCCGGCGGGCAGCACGCGCGCCAGGTTGGCCGCGAGTCCGCCGCCGGTGACGTGGCTGAAGCCGCGCACCGGGGCGTTGGGAGATATCTCGGCCTCGGCTGGGTCGCCGTTGAGCGCGGTGACCAGGTCCAGGCAGGGCCTGGTGTAGAGCCGGGTGGGTTCCAGCAGCTCCTGGCCCAGGGTGCGGCCGAACTCCTCGACTTCGCGCTCGTAGCCCCAGCCGGCGGAGGAGACCACGCGGCGGACCAGCGAGTAGCCGTTGGAGTGGATGCCGGAGGAGGCCATGCCGATGATCACGTCGCCGGCGCGGACCCGCTCCGGGCCCAGCACGGCGGAGGCGTCCACCACGCCGGTGGCTGCGCCTGCGACGTCGTACTCGTCCTCGGCCAGCAGACCGGGGTGTTCGGCGGTCTCCCCTCCGACCAGGGCGGTGCCGGTCTCGGCGGCGGCCTTGGCGATGCCGGAGACCACCGCGGCGATGCGGGCGGGCTCGACCTTGCCGGTGGCGATGTAGTCGGTCATGAACAGCGGCTTGGCGCCCATGACCACGATGTCGTCGACGACCATCCCGACCAGGTCGAAGCCGATGGTGTCGTGGATGTCCATGGCCTGGGCGATGGCCACCTTGGTGCCGACTCCGTCGGTGGAGGTGGCCAGCAGCGGGCGAGGCAGGCGCTTGAGCTCGGACGCGTCGTAGAGCCCGGCGAAGCCGCCCACACCGCCGATGACCTGGGGCGTGTGCGTGGCCTCGATGTGGGCCTTCATCAGCTCCACGGCGCGGTCACCGGCTTCGACGTCGACTCCGGCGGAGGCATAGGTGATCGGGGCGCCGGAGCGTGCTGCGGCGCTGGTGTTCTCAGTGGTCACTTCTTGGCCTCCGCGAGGGGGATCTCGTCGAGTTCGAATTCGGCATCGGGTCCTGGATCGCAGCCGCCGCCGGGGTTCTGCGTGGAACCGGCGGTGGTGGCGGGCGTCTCCAGCAGCATCTTCCCGCGGCGGCTCTCCGGGGGAAGCTTGATCGGGTAGACCCCGGAGAAGCAGGCGGTGCACAGGGTGGAGCGCGGCTGCTGGGTGGCGGCGATCATCCCGTCCTCGGAGATGTAGGCCAGCGAGTCGGCGCCCACCGCCTGGGTGATCTCGTCCATGGTGGCGCCGTTGGCGATCAGCTCGGCCCGGGAGGCGAAGTCGATGCCGTAGAAGCAGGGCCACTTCACCGGTGGGGAGGAGATCTTCACGTGGATCTCGGCGGCGCCGGCCTCCTTGAGCATCCGCACGATGGCGCGCTGGGTGTTGCCGCGCACGATCGAGTCGTCCACGACCACCACCCGCTTGCCGCGGACCACGTGGTCCTGGACGTTGAGCTTGAGCCGGATCCCGAGCTGACGCAGCGTCTGCGAGGGCTCGATGAAGGTCCGCCCGACATAGGCGTTCTTGATGAACCCCTGCGCGAAGGGCAATCCGGAGGCCTCGGCGTAGCCCACTGCGGCCGGGGTCCCGGATTCGGGGACCGGGATGACGATGTCGGCGTCGTGGGTGTCCTCGCGGGCCAGCTGACGGCCCATCTCGACGCGGGACTCATAGACGGAGCGGCCGTTGATGTTGGCGTCCGGGCGGGCCAGGTAGACATATTCGAAGACGCAGCGCGAGGGGGTGGCGGCGGAGAAGCGGTGCGAGCGCACGCCGTCGGAGTCGATGGCGATCAGCTCGCCGGGCTCGATCTCGCGGATCACCGAGGCGCCCACGGTGGCCAGCGCCGACTGCTCGGAGGCCACGACCCAGCCGCTGGCCAGGCGTCCCAGCACCAGCGGGCGCACCCCGTGCGGGTCGCGGGCGGCGTAGAGCGTGTTCTCGTTCATGAAGACCAGGCAGAACGCGCCCTCGAGTGTGGGCAGCAGGGCCATCGCCTGCGCTTCGAGGCTGTCCCCGGGCTGTTCCTTCAGCAGCGCGGTCACCAGCGCGGTGTCGGTGGTGTTGCCCTGGTTCAGCTCGCCGAAGTCGGCGCGCCCGTGGCGTTCGATGATGCGGTCGCGAAGGTCCGCGGAATTGGTCAGGTTGCCGTTGTGGCCCAGCGCGACGGTGCCGTGCGGGGTGTCCCCGAGGGTGGGCTGGGCGTTGGACCACTGGCTGGCGCCGGTGGTGGAGTAGCGGCAGTGCCCGACGGCGATGTGCCCGGTCAGCGAGTTCAGCGTGGACTCGTCGAAGACCTGGGAAACCAGGCCGAGGTCCTTGTACACCCGAATGCTCTTGCCGTCGGAGGCGGCGATCCCGGCAGACTCCTGGCCGCGGTGCTGCAGCGCGTAGAGCCCGTAGTAGGCCAGTTTCGAGACTTCCTCCCCGGGAGCCCAGACGCCGAAGACCCCGCATTCATCCTGGGGCAGCGGGTCCTCGTCGAGAAGATTGAAGTTCAGCCGACCATCATTCCGGGTCATGCGCAGAGGTCCTCTCTGCAGAGTCGATCTTCTGCAGGTCGTAAGTGCGGGTGCGCTTCCGAGAGCGCCAGTCGATGAACAGCCAGGTCACAGCGCCCAGGGCGAGCCCGGGCATCGCGAAGGCGACGGTGAGATATCCCAGCGAGCCGCGGAGCGAATAGTCCTCGGCGGGGCCGGTGACCAGTACGACGACGACGGCGGCCACCACGGCCGCGAGCACACCTGCGATGAGGAAGGGGCTCAGCCGGGGGGTGGGACGAACGGTCACCTGCCGACGCTCCGGCTCGCCCGTCTGCTCGCGTGAAGACATATCCACCATGCTACCGGCCCAGCCTGGGTGCCGGGCACGTGGGAGCTGGTGCTCAGCGGTCACGTCGACAGGTTCGCGGACGAGTGCCTGGTGAGGGCGGATATGAGTAGAGCTGCTGCGGGCGGTGCGGGTCACCGCTGCAGCGGGAGCAGCGCTGAGAGGTCCGCGCGGGTGCCCGAGGCGGAGATCCGCCCGGCGGCTCGCGCGGTCTCCCAGTCGGTGGCTCCGGTGGCGAGCTGAAGCCAGTCCTGCGGGGCGAGCTCGACCACGTTCGGGGGAGTGCCCCGGGAGTGGGAGAGACCTTCGATGCACTGGGTCACCCCGAAGGGCGGGACCCGGACCTCCACCGAGTTGCCCGGGGCGACCTCGGCGAGCTCCTCGAGGTAGTACCGCACAGCAGTGGCCACGGTCCGGCGGTCAGAGTCTCCTGACTCCCACCCGCGGACCGCGGCCCTGCCGTCGTCGGCGGTGATGCGACGTCGTGCCATGTTCAGCTGCTCATCATCCGGCGATCTTGACCAGGCGCTTGTTGACGAACTCCGCCATGCCGTAGGGGCCCAGCTCGCGGCCGACGCCGGAGCGCTTCACGCCGCCGAAGGGAAGCTCGGCGGAGGTGCCGGCCGGCTCGTTGATGAAGATCATGCCGGTGTGGATCTGCTCGCCGACCCGCTGGCCGTGCTCGACGTCGGTGGCGAACACCGAGGCGGAGAGCCCGTACTGGGTGTCGTTGGCCAGCTTCACGGCCTCGTCCTCATCGGCGACCTTGTAGACCATGGCCACCGGTCCGAAGAGCTCCTCGCCGTAGGCGCGCATCTCCGGGGTGATCCCGGTCAGCAGGGTGGGCTGGTACCAGGCGCCCCCGCGCTGATCGAAGTCGCCGCCCAGGTGCAGGGTGGCGCCCTTCTCCACGGCGTCCTGGACCTGCTCGTGCAGATCCTCGGCGGCCTGGACCGAGGACATCGGGCCGATGAAGGCCTCCTCGGAGAGCGGGTCGAGCAGCTCGATCTCTGAGAGCGCCTGCTGGAACTGCTCGAGGAACTCGTCGTAGAACTCTGCCGGGACGATCACGCGCTTGGCAGCGTTGCAGGCCTGTCCGGCGTTGGCCATCCGGCCCTGCACCGCGCCCTTGACCGCGGCGGGCAGGATCTCGCGGTCGAGGACCAGCAGCGGGTCATTGCCGCCGAGCTCCAGCACGACCTTCTTGAGGTTCTCGCCCGCGGACGCTGCGACCTTGGTGCCGGCCCGCTCGGAGCCGGTCAGTGAGATGCCTGCGACGCGGGGGTCCGGAATCACGATGTCGGCGATCTGCCCGCTGGAGGCATACACGTTGGTGTAGGCGTGCTGCGGGAAGCCGGCGTCGCGGAAGATCTGCTCCATCGCGGCGGCGGACTCGGGGCACTGGGAGGCGTGCTTGAGCATGATCGTGTTGCCGATCATCAGGTTCGGCACCGCGAAGCGAGCCACCTGGTAGTACGGGAAGTTCCAGGGCATGATCCCCAGCAGCACGCCGTAGGGGCGGCTCTGCATGACGGCGCTGCCGTCAGGGGCATCGGTGATCGGCTCGTCGGCGAGGAACTCGGCGCCGTGATCGGCGTAGTAGCGGAAGATCGAGATCACGATGTCGAGCTCGGAGCGGGCCTGCTTCATCGGCTTGCCCATCTCGCGGGTGATGATCGTGGCCAGCTCGTCCTTGCGCTCTTCGTAGATCGCTGCTGCGCGGCGGAGCAGATCGGCGCGCTCGGAGAGCTCGGTCTGTGACCAGCTGGTGAAGGTCTCAGCTGCGTGATCGAGCGTCGCGCTCAGCTGATCGTCGGTGAGGGTGGCGAATTCCGCCTCGACCTCGCCGGTGGCTGGGTTGGTGACTTTGTAGTCGGCCATGGAAATCTATGCCTCGCTTATCAGTGGTCGAAAAGGACCTGTCCGCCCAAGCGGGCGACTCCTCGACGCTATGACCCCAGGGGGTCTCGCACAAGCTGATCAGGCCCTGAGTCGGGCAGTTCACCGATGCGCGAAACCGGGCCGATGTGTGGAATAAAAACCATGGTTGGTGCTGTCACCTGGTGAGCAGCAACGAACGCAGCGCGGATTCCGGTGCGCGGGAGGTGTCCAGCAGCTGCCCGCTGCGGTACCGGGCGAACACCCGAGGGTCGATGTAGGAGCTGCGCGCGACCGCAGGCGTGTTGCCGAGCCCCTCTGCGACGGCGGCAGTGGCCTCTCGTTCGGCCCGGTCCCGTTCTCGCTTGGTGCTGCCGACCCCGATCTCGGCCAGGGTCTGCGCCGCGATGATCGTGCCGCGCAGGGTGCGGAAGTCCTTGGCGGTGAACTCTCCACCGGTGAGCTCCCGGACGTAGCGGTTGACCAGCTGAGGGGACACGGCCATCCGTCGTCGTCCCTCCTTCCAGGCCAAGAGCGGGGCGCGCTGGCCTGCCGCGGCCAGCGCGGTGATCGAGAGGAGAAGGTCCGGGTCCTCCACCACGATGGACTGACGCTGGCCGGACTTTCCGGGGAAGCTGAACGAGATCCGGGTCTCCTCGATGCTGACATGCCGGCACTGCAGGGTGGTCAGCCCACGGCTGCCGGTGCGGGCCAGGTGCCGCTTGGAGCCCACCCGCAGCGCCGAGACGTCCAGGAGTCGGAATGGCGTGGCCAGCACCCGATCCCGGTCCACGGTCTCGGCACGCAGCGCGAGCGTGACCTTGGCGCGCGCTCGAGGCAGCGCCGAGGCCAAGGTGAGCGCTTTGGCGTACTTCCCTCGGTCTCGGCGCGAGGTCCAGTCGGGATGGTAGAGGTACTGGCGGCGCCCTGAGACATCGGTGCCCACGGCTTGGACATGACCATGGGGCAGCGAACAGATCCAGACCTCGGTCCAGGCCGGCGGGATCACCAGGGCCTCGATCCGCTCGAGGTCAGCAGGGTCAAGCGGCTCGCCGGAGCTGGTGCGGTAGCCGAGGCCCGACTCCTCCACGACGCGCTCGATCCCGGGATCCTTCGCGGGCATCACCCGTTTCAGCCGTGGCACGTCAGGCCCCTCCTCAGTCGCGCGTCGTCATAGGCTGCCCGTGGAGCGGGGCGACGAACGCGGTCCTCGTTGGACGGCATCAACCTGAATGTCAGCTACAAGGGGCATGAGCAGCCTGAACTCCCGCAGTCGGGAGGAGGCGCCTCAGAGCCGGTCGAGCAGCGCCGGTGCCAGCCGGATGCTGCCCACCTGCTCGGCGCCCGCCCCGCCGGTGATCGGCTTGACGATCTTGCGCAGCACCGGGCCCAGAGCTTCGACGTCGATCACGCCACGGGCCGCGAGCAGACTCAGCGCGACCAGGTTCGTGGCGCGGGAGGAGCCGTCGAGCACCTTGACCGCGACGGCGGTGCCGTCCGGGGTGCCCACCACGAGGACGCCCTCGGCGCCGAGCTTTGCGGTCAGGCCCAGCTCCTCGAGCACCACGGTGTTGGCCTCACCGCGGCCGTGCACCGCCCAGGGGTAGTCCAGCATCGCCTGGTTCACGGTGAAGGCGTGGACCTCGGCGTCGCGCCGCGAGGTGGAGGCGGCCAGCTTGGAGAACCCGCGCGCCAGCCCGGTGAGCGAGAGCGCCGGAGCCGGTGCCCCGCAGCCGTCGACGCCGACCACGGTCGGCTCCTCGCCGCAGTACTCGGTGATCACGTCCATGATCACCTTCTGGAGCGGGTGTGAGCGCTCCAGATAGGTGTTGAGCCGCCAGCCGTTGGTCCGCGTGGCGGCGAGGAACGCGCCGTGCTTCCCGGAGCAGTTGAAGGCCAGCGGCGTCTCGGTCTTGCCGGCCTCGAGGTGTACGCGCAGGTCATGGTTGCGGGCGGGCCAGGCCGCCGGGCACTTCAGCGCCGACTCATCCAGCCCCTCAGCGGCGAGGATGCTCGCGGCGAGCTCCTGGTGCTTGCGCGAGCCCACATGGGACCCGCAGGCCAGAGCGACTGCCTCCGGGGAGATCAGCGCGCCGGAGCGCAGCGAGGCGATGGCCTGGAATGGCTTCAGCGTGGAGCGCGGGAACATCAGCCGCTCGGGAGCGCCGATGGACTCGAGCACCGCGCCGTCGGGGCCTACCAGCACCGCGGATCCGATGTGCCGGGACTCCACGACGCCGGCGCGGGTCACCACGGCCAGCTCAGCGGATTCCGCGACCGAGGCGGCCTGCAGCTCTGGCTGGGCAGCGGAATCGGCAGCTGAACCGGCAGGGGAGCCGGAGGAGGATTCAGCGGATCCGGGGAGGGACGGCACCGAGGGTGCTTCGGCAGAGCGGCGAGCAGCAGTCATGGGCTCAGTCTACGGAACTGGATGCGCTGCGGCCGTGGCGGAGCTGGGGCCGCGGCCGCGGAGCAGGGGTGGCGGAGCTGGGCACCTGGCAAGCGGGGGCCATGTCGAACCAGCGGCCATGTCGGACCAACGGCCGCGCGCCGTTCGATAGGCTGAGCGGCGTGAAGGTACTTGTAGTCGGCCCCGGAGGCCGCGAGCACGCCATCGTCCGAGCACTGCTGCGTGATGAAGCAGTCACCACCGTCGAGGCCGCGCCGGGCAACGCCGGCATCGCGGCGCAGGTCCGGTGCCACAGCGTCGACGCCCAGGACCCGGCCGCGGTCGCCGCGCTCGCCGTCGCCGGAGGCTTCGACCTGGTGGTCATCGGTCCCGAGGCGCCGCTGGCCGCAGGAGTCGCAGACGCGGTCCGCGAGGCCGGGATCCCCGCCTTCGGACCCTCCGCCGCCGCAGCCCGGCTGGAAGCCTCGAAGGCCTTCGCCAAAGAGATCATGGCGGCCGCCCAGGTCCCCACCGCCGGAGCGGTGCACGTCAGCGATCTCGCCGGGGCGCAGGCTGCCGTCGAGGAGTTCGGCGCGCCCTACGTCATCAAGGACGATGGGCTCGCCGCCGGCAAAGGCGTGGTGGTCACCGAGGACCGCGCCGAAGCACTCGCCCACGCCCAGGCCTGCTTCGCCGCCGGCGGCACCGTGGTCATCGAGGAGTTCCTCGACGGACCCGAGGTCTCGCTCTTCGTCCTCTCCGACGGGGTCAACCTGGTGCCCCTCTCCCCGGCACAGGACTTCAAACGCATCTTCAACGACGACGCCGGCCCCAACACCGGCGGCATGGGCGCCTACACCCCGCTGGACTGGTTGACCGGCTACACCGAGACCGACGCCGCGGGAGTCGAGCGCGACTTCGTGCAGATCGTGGTGGACACCGTCGCCGCCCCGACCCTGGCCGAGATGTCCCGCCGCGGCACCCCCTTCGTCGGGGTGCTCTACTGCGGCCTGGCGGTCACCTCCCGGGGCGTGCGGGTCATCGAGTTCAACGCCCGTTTCGGCGACCCCGAGACCCAGGCCGTGCTCGAACGCCTGGCAACCCCGCTGGGTCAGCTGCTGCTGGACTGCTCCACCGGATCGCTCGGCCCGGCGCGCACCCTCGAGTGGGCGCAGGGCTACGCAGCCGACGTCGTGATGGCCGCCGAGAACTACCCGGAGTCCCCGCGCAAGGGTGACGTGATCGCTGGGACCGCGCAGGCCGAGAACCTCGACGGCGTGGCAGTGCTGCACGCCGGCACCGCCGCCGACGACCAGGGCCGGCTGGTCACCAGCGGAGGGCGGGTGCTCGCCGTCGTCGGCACCGGCGCCTCGCTGGCCGACGCCGTGCAGCGCGCCTACGCCGGAGTGCATGAGATCTCCTGGCCCGGCGAGCAGCACCGCACCGACATCGCCGCCAAGGCGCTCGCCGGAGAGATCCGGCTCGGCGCCGAGACGCCGGATGCCGAGATGCCGGCGGATGCAGAGATGCCGCTCCACGGCGCGACCGTCGAGGAGCTGCCCGGCTGGGTGCACGTGTCCTCCGGGAAGGTCCGCGAGCTCTACCGGCCCGCACCGGGGTCTCCCTGGGACGGTCAGGACGTGGTCCTGATGGTCGCCAGCGACCGGATCAGCGCCTACGACCATGTGCTGAGCAGTCCCATCCCGGACAAGGGCATCATCCTGACCCAGCTGAGCCTGTGGTGGTTCGACCAGCTCGAGGCCGCGGGGATCTCCCACCACGTGGTTTCGGTCGAGGTGCCCGAGGCCGTGGCCGGTCGCGCGATGATCTGCCGGAACCTGCAGATGGTCGAGGCCGAGTGCATCGCGCGCGGCTACCTCACCGGGTCCGGGCTGGCCGAGTACCGGCAGACCGGCACGGTGACCGGACTGGTGCTGCCGGAGGGTCTCACCGACGGTTCCCAGCTGCCTGAGCCGATCTTCACCCCATCTTCGAAGGCCGCGCAGGGCGACCATGATGAGAACATCAGCTTCGAGACGCTCACCGAGAACGTCGGTGCGGAGCTGGCGGTCCGGCTGCGCGAGGCCACGCTGCGGATCTACGTCCTCGCGGAGGAGATCTGCCGGGACGCCGGAGTGATCCTGGCCGACACCAAGCTCGAGTTCGGCTTCGACCCGGCCGGTGCGCTCACCGTGGCCGATGAGGTCCTCACTCCGGACTCCTCCCGCTTCTGGCCCGCCGAGAGCTGGGAGCCCGGCGCGGCGCAGCCCTCCTTCGACAAGCAGTTCGTCCGTGACTGGCTGACCTCGGCCGAATCCGGCTGGGACCGCAGCTCAGACCAGGCGCCGCCGGTGCTGCCGCCGGAGGTCGTCGAGGCCACGCGTCAGCGCTATCTGGACGCCTACCAGCGCCTCACCGGCACCGAGCTGCTCCTCTAGCCGCTCGGCCCTTCGGTCAAAAAATCGTAGGGCTGTCGGGAATCGTCGGGCTAGAGCTCTACGATTTCGCAACAGCTCTACGATTTTTTGACTAGCGGTCGGTGCACTGGCCGGTGGAGACGGTCTCGGAGTAGCGGTCCGGGTCGGTGAGCACGTCCCCGGCCTGGTCCGCGGTGATCGCGAAGCCGACGTTGCTGCCCTCCACGGCGCGGGCGAAGACGACGCCTGCCACGTCCCCTGAGGTGTCGATCAGCGGTCCGCCCGAGTTGCCCTGCTGGACGTCGGCGCCGAGCTGGAAGATCTCCAGCGAGGTCGGGGAGCTGCCGTAGATGTTGTTGACCTGGGAGACGTCCTGCGCCTGCACCACTGCGCTGCCTGCGGAGAACGGGCCGCCGGCGGGGTAGCCCATCACGTAGCCGGAATCCCCGACGTCGACCCCTTCGCTGATCTCCAGCGGTGCCACATCCAGGCCGTCCACGGCGATCAGGGCGAGGTCCGAGGCCGGGTCGAAGTGCACGGCACGGCCGGTGAGCACCTCGCCGTCGGGCATCTCCACCGCAGGCTCGGCGACCCCGGCGATCACGTGAGCGTTGGTCAGCACCCGGGTGGGGGAGACGGCGAACCCTGAGCCCGACTGGGACTGCCCGCACTGCTCGGCGACACCGGTGATCCGGCCCACCGAGGCGGCGGACGCGAGGCCGGCGTCGTTGAGGTCCTGGTCCTCCGGCAGCTCTGCGGGCTCGGGGACCAGCCGTGCGATCTCCGGGATGTCGGAGTCCAGCACCGCCGAGCGGACCTGAGCGAACCAGGACTCAGCCTGTTCGGGCACAGCGGAATCGATGGTGGTCAGCACGGTGGACTGCTTCATCGCCTGGTTCACCGTCGGGAAGCCCATGGCGGAGATCGAGAAGGACAGCAGCGCGATGACGAACATCGCGACCACCACGTTGGCCACGCCGCCCACCAGGGAGCTCAGGCCCCGGACCGCGCGGGAGTTGAACATCCGCTGGACCTCGGCCCCTGCGGCGGCGCCGAGTCCGTGCCCGGCGGCCACCAGGACGACGGCGGCCGCGATCACCGCGACCACCCGCCACAGCGGGTCAGGCACCCACGAGGCGACCAGAGGGATCGCAAAGAAGGCTGCCGTGGCGCCGACCAGGAATCCGAACACTCCGCCGAGGGTGGCCCAGACGCCCTTGCGCAGACCGGAGATGAGGAAGCCGAGGAGCACCACCACCAGGATCACGTCGAGTGCGATGCTTCCCATGGGTGGCGGGCTCCTTAAGGCTTATGGTGGTCCGTCGCGCGACGGCGCGCCGCTGCGGTCGGCGGGACCGCTCGGAGCTGCTGCGCCGAGTGCTAGGACGGCGAAATTGCTCCACAAAGAATGACATAGAATCCTTCGCCGCTTGCTGAACGTTTCCGCACGTCGAGGCGAACTGGTAACTTCTAATCAACGAGACTCTGTTATCTCACACATCCAGGAAGAACGGATCGCCCATGGATCTTGAAGTACTGCGCCGCGCACCGCTGTTCGCCACGCTCGACGACGACGTCTTCAGCGCCCTCATCAAAGAGCTGACCGAAGTTGATCTCTCCCGCGGGTCGTCTGTCTTCCACGAGGGCGACCAGGGTGATCAGCTGTACTTCATCATCTCCGGGAAGATCAAGCTGGGGCGCACCACCCCCGACGGTCGCGAGAACCTGCTGGCCGTGCTCGGCCCGGGCGAGATCTTCGGCGAGATGGCTCTGTTCAACCCTGCGCCACGGACCGCAACGGCCACCGCCGTCTCGGAGACCCGGCTGGCCGGCCTGCGCCACGACAGCCTGCGCAACGTCATCACCACCAACCCCGAGGTCTCGGTCCAGCTGCTCCAGGCCCTCGCCAAGCGACTGACCCGCACCAACGAGTCCCTTGCGGACCTGGTGTTCTCGGACGTCCCCGGACGTGTCGCCAAGGCGCTGCTGGACCTGGCTGACCGCTTCGGCCGCCCGGCTCCCGACGGCGTGCTCGTGGCTCACGAGCTCACCCAGGAGGAGCTGGCCCAGCTGGTCGGCGCCTCCCGCGAGACCGTGAACAAGGCGCTGGCCGAGTTCGTGCAGCGCGGCTGGCTGCGCCTCGAGGCGCGCGCCGTCGTGATCCTGGACATCCAGCGGATCCGCCAGCGCTCCCGCTGATCTGAGCCCGCTGGTCCTGACCAGCATTGAGTACAGACACAGAAGGAGCGCCCGGCGAACTGCCGGGCGCTCCTTCTGTGTGTGCGGCCGTCCACAGCATGGCTGCGCCGGTCGCCCGCGGAGCGCCCGCGGGGATGCGCTGCGGTGACCAGGGAGGCTACTCCCCGGTGACGGCCGAGGGCGGGTAGAACCGCAGGAACTTGCGCACCAGCGAGGCCTGCGCGGCGAGCAGCAGCGCGACCCGGCGCGGACTGCGGTCGGCCGCGTAGAAGAACGGGTTTCGCGCACCGCCTGAGCGGAGGATCCGCTGGATCTTCCGTCGTCGTTCCGGGTCAGAGACGTAGCGTCCGGCCAGCCAGCCCGGCAGCACGGTGTAGACCGTCTCCTGCTGGTCCTCCACGCGCGACGTTCCGCCGTCGGCCGAGAGCTCGCCACGGATGAAGTCCTTCACGTAGTACTCCACCGGGTTGTTGCCCGCACCGGTGATGTAGTAGCTGGAGCGGCCCAGCCGCGGGTTGAGCTCGAAGAACTTGGTCTTGCCGTCGCGCGGGTCGAATTTCAGGTCAAAGTTCGCGTAGCCCACCCAGTTCAGCTCGGTGAGCAGCTTCTGCGCCTGATCCACGGCCTCGGAGTTCTTCGTCGTGAGGATCACCGAGGGGTTGCCCAGTGCGGCGGGGGAGTGATCCTCCACCACAGTCTCGCCCCAGGAGGCGAAGCGGATCCGCGAGTTCTGATCGGCGTAGCAGGTGAGCACCCGCATGTTCTGGTCATCGCCCGGGACCTCCTCCTGCACCACGAAGCTCGCGCGGTACCCGGCGGCGTGGACCTTGCCGAAGAGCTCCGCGAGCTCCCCGGGGGTCTGCACCCGGTGCACCTTGTGCTTGCCCTCGAACTCGGTCCAGTACCAGGCGGTCACATCGGCCGGCTTCGCCCAGACGGGGAAGCTGAGATCCAGCGGGAGCTGGGTGTCCGGCGCGGCGCTGAAGTCCACCACTCGGGTGACCGGGTGGTCCACGCCGAGCTTCTCGGCCAGCGCCGTGAAGTTGTCCTTGACCGTGGCGGCATCGAAACGGGCCCGGTCGACATAGGGCACGACGACGTCGTCGCCCAGGTCCTCCGGGTGAGCCTCACGCAGCTCGATGATCGCCTGCACGGTGGAGTCGATCGCGCCCAGCAGCAGGATCGGGATCCCCTGATCACGAAGTCGCCGAACGGGGGCGAGGTTCAGCCCGGTGCGCACGTGCTCCATCACGGTGCCGTTCTCGATCTCCAGGTGCGTGATGATCTTCGAATGCTTGATCATCCACATCTGGTGCTTCGAGAGCACCAGCGAGGTGATGCCGTAGGCCTCGTGGAAGGCCCGGGCGGCGCCGTAGGCTCCGGCGTCGCCGCCGATGATCACCGGCGCGAAGCCGACCTCCGCCCAGCGGCGCTCCTGCTCCTGCCACCGTCGGTCCTGGGTCAGGACTGCGGAGGGCTCAGCGGACATGGGCGATGAGGTCGACTTCCACCGGAGTGTCCAGCGGCAGCACGGGCACGCCCACAGCGCTGCGCGCGTGCTGTCCGGCGTCGCCGAAGGCCGCGCCGAGAAGCTCCGAGGCGCCGTTGAGCACCTTGGGCTGACCGGTGAAGCTCGGGACTGAGGCGACGAAGCCGCCGACCTTCGCGATGCGGGTGATGCGATCGAGATCGCCCACAGCAGACTTCAGCGCGCCGATGCAGTTCAGTGCGCACTGGCGTGCAAGCTCATAGGCCTGCTCCTCGGTGACCTCCGCGCCGACCTTGCCCGTCAGCGGCAGGGCTCCATCGACGAAGGGCAGCTGTCCGGAGACATAGACCACGCCGTCGGCGATGACCGCCGGCTGATACGACGCGACCGGGGGGACCACCTCGGGGACGCTCAGACCGAGTTCGGCCAGGCGCGCTTCAACTGCAGAGATCTGCTCAGCCATATCGCCTGGCTCAGTTCCGCGGACGCTTGAGGTAGGCGACGGGGGCGTTGCCCTCCGGGCCGGGCAGCACGGTGACTAGCTCCCAGCCGTCCTCGCCCCACTGGTCAAGGATGCCCTTGGTGTTGTGGATGATCAGCGGAATCGTGGCGTATTCCCATTGGGTCTCAGATGCACTCATATCCTCAGACTAACGGACGCTCGCCGGGACCAAGAAGAGTCCGCCCGGATGCGCGCGACGTCACCTCCCGCGACCGGTTTGTCCTTGCCGGTAAGATGAAGCCTATGGCGTCGCGTAAATCTCCCCTGTTTGATACTGCCACCACGGTCGGCAAGATCATGTCCTTCCTGGGCGTGAGTGCTCTGTGCGGCCTGCTGGCAGCAGGGTTGATCTTCCCGCTCGCGGCCTCCGGCGGTGCTGCCGCGTCCGCCGGCACGGAGATCCTCGAGGACATCCCCGCCGAGCTGGCGGAGGAGCCGCTGAGCGTGCCCTCCCACATCTATGCCTCTGACGGCACCGAGCTGGCGACCTTCTACGCCGAGAACCGGCAGCCGGTGGCCCTGGAGGACATCTCCCAGGAGATGATCGACGCCATCATCGCCATCGAGGACGAGCGCTTCTACGAGCATGGCGGTGTCGATCCCCGAGGCCTCTCCCGCGCGCTGGTGCACAACGCCACCTCCGACTCCCAGCAGGGCGCCTCGACGATCACCCAGCAGTACGTGAACAACATGCTGATCAACGCGGTGGTCCTCACCGGTGAGGGCCGGCTTACCATCTCCGGCACCGGCCAGAAGACCTACGCCGACAAGCTGCGGGAGATGAAGCTCGCGGTCGCCGTCGAGCAGGAGATGACCAAGGACGAGATCCTGGAGGGCTACCTGAACATCGTTCTCCTCGGAGGCCAGACCTACGGTGTGGAGGCCGCGGCCCAGTACTACTGGGGCATCCCGGCGTCGGAGCTGAACGCGGCTCAGTCCGCGGTCCTGGCCGGCATGGTGCAGTCGCCCAACGGCTATAACCCCGAGGTCAACCCGGAGGCGTCCCAGGGCCGTCGCGACGTGGTGCTCGGCGCCATGCTCAATGAAGACGTGATCACCCAGGAAGAGTACGACGAGGCCGTCGGCTCGGGACTCGGGCTGGACATCAACCGCGAAGAGGTCGGCTGCGTCTCGGCAAGCATGGCCCCGTACTTCTGTGACTACGTGCGCCGCGAGATCCTCGCCAGCGACACCTTCGGCCCCGACGAGGCGGCCCGTGCAGAGCTGCTGGATCGCGGCGGGCTCCGCATCACGACCACCCTGGATCCAGATGCGCAGACCGTGGCGCAGGACGAGGTCGAGTCCACAGTTCCCGTGACAGACGAGTCCGGAGCGGCAGCGACGCTGACCTCAGTGGAGCCCGGCACCGGCAACATCCTCTCCATGGCGCAGAATCGTGTTTTCGACCCCGACACCTCGCAGCAGGGGCGCACCACGCTGAACTACAACGTTGGCTCCGACGCCGGAGGCGGCGGTGGTTTCCAGGCGGGCTCCTCGTTGAAGCCCTTCGTCGTCGCGGCCTGGATCGAGGAGGGTGGTGAGACCGACGACGTCGTCGACGCCTCCGTGGCCGAGTGGGCCGACACGGAGCGGTGGGAGGCCAGCTGTCTCGAGCGCGGCTACACCACCGCTGAAGATGTCTGGGACGTCTCGAACGTCGAAGAAGACTCCAACCGGCGGATGACGATCGACTACGGCATGTATTTCTCCGTCAACACCGCGACGCTGGCCACCGCAGCCGAGATGGATCTCTGCGCGATCACCGACGTCACGGACCGGCTCGGCATCCGAACGGCAAACGACAATGAGGGCCTCTCGCCCGCCAACCCCGCTTTCGTCTTGGGTTCCGGGGGACTCTCTCCGCTGACCCAGGCGGCGGCCTACGCAACGTTCGCCGACGACGGGAACTTCTGCGAGCCGCGCGCCATCCTCGAGGTCACCGACACCCGCGGCAACGAGTACGACGTCCCCGAGGCCGATTGCGAGCAGGTCATCGACGAGGACGTGGTCGCGCAGGTCAACGACACCACCATCAATATCGCGGAGGGCACGGTCGCCGCGGGAGATCCTCCCTTCCCAATGGCCGGGAAGACCGGAACCAACGATTTCGCCTCCTCGACCTGGTTCGTCGGCTACTCCTCGGGCGTCGCTACCGCCAGCTGGGTGGGCAATACCGAGAGGGTCGGCCCGGGGCAGGGCTATAACAACAACAGGGTGGCGGTCAATGGGCAGCGCTATGAGGATTTCTACGGGTCCACGCTGGCGGCCCCGATGTGGCTCGACTACATGACCGCCGTGGGCGAAGAGTATGACACCTCCGACTTCCGCGAGGCCGATGACTCTCCCTACGAGGACCGGCGCGACCTGGCACGCTACCGCGACGGTGGCACGGTGTCCGAGGGCGACGACCCCGACACCGGGGACGCCGTGGACAGCCCTGAGTCCGGCGACCGCAACGGTGGAGATTCCAACAACGACGGCAACAACACCGGTGGCAACAGCGGCAACAACAACAGCAACAACAACACGGGTGGCGGCAACGGTGGCAACACCGGTTCTGACGGAGACGACGACTGAGCGCCTCGACCTCGCTGAAGGTGGTGGGTCTGGGGGTCACTGACTTCCGGATCCGCTACGTCGGCGTGCCACTTCGCGCGGGGGCAGGGCTTCGGATCCTGCACATCTCCGACATCCACTACGTCCCGGGACAGCGGAAGAAGTTCGCCTGGCTGCAGTCGCTGGCCGAGCTCAAGCCCGACCTGGTCATCAACACCGGGGACAATCTCTCGGACCCCGACGCCGTGGGCGAGGTGCTCGAGGCCCTGGAGCCGCTGCGGCAGTTCCCCGGAGTGTTCGTCGGTGGATCCAACGACTACTTCGCGCCCACGTGGAAGAACCCGCTGCGCTACTTCCGCGGTCCCTCCAAGCTGGACGCTGAGCCTGAGGATCTGGACTGGCCGCGACTCTTCAGCGCCTTCGAGTCCAGTGGCTGGAAGAACCTGAACAACCAGACCGCGGCGATGACCGTCGCCGGACAGCCGCTGAGCTTCTCCGGGGTGGATGACCCGCATATCGGCCGCGACGACTTCCAGGGCTGGCCCGCGGACGGCAGTCGGGCGCACGCGCAAGGCTCGGCGCAGGACCGCAGTTCGGAGGTCGGTCCGCTGCGCATCGGGGTCGCCCACGCACCCGTCTCCGCCGCCCTGGACACGCTCGCCGGCAACGGCGCCGAGCTGATCCTCGCGGGCCACACCCACGGCGGACAGGTCTGCCTGCCCGGCGGCCGCGCGCTGGTCACCAACTGCGACCTGCCGCGCTCCCAGGCCAAGGGCCTGAGCTATGTGCAGGTTCCCGCGCAGCAGGTCCCCGCCGAGCAGGTGCCTGGCCGACGGCTCACGGACCCACAAGGTGAGGCTGCCCGCGAGGTCCCGCTGCACGTCTCGGCCGGCATCGGCACCTCGCGCACGGCCCCGGTCCGGCTGTTCTGTCCTCCCGAGGCCACACTGATTGAAGTTCACGACGAAACGACATAGGTTAGTTGCTTGATGCAACGAGCGGCCGGAGTCGAGACGACTGAGACACCCGAGCGCCCTCGCACGCTCTGGCAGGCCCTGGCACGACTCAGGCCCTATCTCGACGGCCTCAAGCTGCGCTGGACCCTCGGCCTGATCGCGGCGATCGGCGCCGGCGTCGTCGCGCTGTCCATCCCGCAGGTGCTCCAGGTCCTGGTGAACTCGCTGCTGGACGACGACGCGCAGGTGAGCGCCGTGTGGATGGCCGGCGCGGTGATCCTCGGACTGGGCGTGCTGGAGGCCGGACTGGTCTACCTGCGACGATTCTTCGTGATCCCGCCGGCCTCAGATGCCGAGACCTCCATGCGGACCGGGCTCTTCGACAAGCTCCAAGACCTCTCCGCCTCCTTCCACTCCGCCTGGGGTGCCGGACAGCTGCAGTCCCGCGCGATCGCTGATTTGAACCTGCTGCGTCGCTGGTTCGCCTTCGGGTCACTGATGCTGATCACCTCCGTGGTCAGCCTGCTGGTCGGATTCACCCTGATGGCCACGCTCTCGCCGCTGCTGGCGGTGGTGTTCCTCGGTGCCGCGCTGCCGATCATGGTGATCGGGCCGCGGTTCCGGCAGAAGTTCGTGCACTACTCGCGCGCCTCCCAGGACCAGGCCGGCGACGTCGCCACCAAGGTCGAGGAGTCCGTGCACGGGATCCGCGTCCTGAAGGCCTTCGGCCGCGGAGACTACGCTCTGGACGGCTTCACCGAAGAGGCCGACGAGCTGCGCGACCTCGAGGTCTCCAAGGCCCGCACCCTGGCGAAGTTCCTGATGGCCATGGTGATCCTGCCCGAGGGGATCCTCGGGCTGTGCCTGCTGATCGGGATCTGGCAGGTCGCCAACCAGGAGACCACGGGCGTGACCATCGGAGCACTCGCGGCCTTCTTCGCCACTGCCGCCGTGCTCAAGGGACCGATCGAGGGCGTGGGCATGATGCTGGGCATGACCTTCACCGCGAAGACCGCCATCGACCGGCACGCCGACGTCATGGACACCGCCACCGAGATCACCTCACCCTCCGCTCCCGTTCTCGCCCCGGAGCGCGGGGTGCTGGAGCTCGACGACGTCCACTTCCGCTACCCCGACACCAAGGCCGGGGAACGGGACTTGATCGACGGGGTCACGCTGCAGGTCAGGCCGGGTGAGACCATGGCGCTGGTCTCCGCCACCGGCGGCGGCACCTCCACGCTGCTGAACCTGATCCCCCGGCTCTACGAGGTCACCGGCGGCGCGATCCGCGTCGACGGGGTGGACGTCAAGGACTTCAGCCTGGCTGACCTGCGCTCCCGTATCGGGGTCGCCTTCGAGGATCCGATCCTGTTCTCCACCTCGGTGAAGTCCAACGTGCTGCTGGGCACCTCCCACCTGCGCGACGTCGACGATCCACAGAACCCGCACCGCGACGCCGCGCCGGCGCCGGAGGAGCTCGAAGAGGTGCTGCGTCGGACGCTGATCACCGCCGACGCCGAATTCGTCGAGACCCTGCCCGACGGCGCGGACACCCCGGTGGGGGAGGAGGGGCTGAGCCTCTCCGGCGGACAGCGTCAGCGCCTCGCGCTGGCCCGTGCCATCGCCTCCGCCCCTTCGGTGCTGCTGCTCGACGACCCGCTCTCCGCCCTGGACGTGCGCACCGAGGAGGCCGTGACCCACCGCCTGCGCGAGGTGCTGAACCGGACCACCACGCTGATCGTCGCGCACCGCCCCTCCACCGTGGCGATGGCCGACCGGGTGGCGCTGCTCGAGCACGGCCGGATCAGCGACGTCGGCACCCACTCCGAGCTGCTGCAGCGCAGTCCCGCCTACCGCGAGGTCATGAGCGCCAGCGTCCGTCCCGTCAGTGCCGAGGAGGTGCTCAGCCATGAGTGAGGCCACCAGCGAACCCCGGGGCAGGACCACGGATCAGGCGACCGGTGAGCCGCTCGGCGACGACGCGGCGGAGCTGATCGGCAGCCATGGCACCGAGTCGACCAGCGAGTCCCACGGACAGGCCACCGGCGACTCCGCCGAGGACCGCTTCTCCCACCTGCGCGGCACGGCCGGCGAGGAACAGATCCAGATGGACAAGGAGGAGCGCCAGTTCATCCGGCGCCGCTCCTGGAAGCTGCTCGTCCAGCTCTCCGTCGGGGTCCGCCGCAAGCTGCTGATCACCGCGATCTTCGTGGTGATCGCCCAGGCCGCGCAGGCCTCCATCCCGCTCATCGTCGCCTGGGCCATCGACTGGGGCCTGCCCCGGATGACCGAGGGGCAGAGCTCCGGCATGTGGCTCCCCGGCCTGTCCTACATCGCCTGCGCCGTGATCGCGGGGGTGCTGATCTTCCACTACACCCGGATGACCGCCGAAGCCTCCCAAGAGATGCTCTTCACCCTCCGCGGAGAGGTGTTCCGCAAGACCCAGGCGCTGAGCCTGGACTTCCACGAGGACTACACCTCCGGCAAGGTGATCTCCCGGCAGACCTCTGACCTGGAATCGCTGCGCGAGCTCCTCGACGGCGGGATCAACTCCCTGGTCCAGGGCATCATGTTCATGTTCTTCACTGCCGTCACCATCCTGATCATGGACTTTCAATCCGGACTCGTGCTGCTGGCGGCGCTGATCCCGATCGCCGTGCTCGGCCGCTGGTACCAGCGCAACTCCGAGGTGGCGTACCGACGGACCCGGGTCTCCTCGGCGAAGATGATCGTGCACTTCGTGGAGTCCATGACCGGCATCCGTGCCGTGCAGGCCTTCCGCCGCGAGGACTCCCGGTCCCGGCAGTACCGTCGCCTGGCGGCGGACTACCGCGAGGACATGGTGCGTTCGATCTCGCTGTTCGGGGTGCTCCAGCCCTCGCTGATGCTCATCGGCAACATCACCGTCACCGTGGTCCTGCTCTGGGGCGGATACCGGGTGCTCGAGGGCGATCTCGGCATCGGGGTGCTGGTCGCCCTGGTGCTCGCGACCAAGCGGGTCTTCCAGCCGCTGGACATGATCGCGATGTTCTACAACTCGCTGCAGTCGGCCACCGCGGCGCTGGAGAAGGTCTCCGGGCTGCTGGAGGAGAGCCCCACGGTCACCGAAGCCCATGACCCGCGCCACCTGCCCGAGGCCCGGGGAGAGCTTCAGTTCACACAGGCCTCATTCCGCTACGTCGAGGACGGCCCGGTGGTGCTCCATGCCCTGGATCTCCACATCCCCGCCGGCCAGACCGTGGCCGTGGTGGGACGCACCGGAGCCGGAAAGTCCACCCTGGCGAAGCTGCTGGCTCGGTTCTACGACGTCAGCGGCGGCTCGGTGAGCCTGGACGGGGTGGACCTGCGCGAGCTCGCCGTGGCCGATCATCACCGGCACGTGGCCATGGTGACCCAGGAGGCGTTCCTCTTCTCCGGCACCATCCGCGGCAACATCGCGCTGGGCCGCCCGGAGGCCTCCGAGCAGGAGATCATCGACGCGGCCAAGGCCGTTGGCTGCCATGACCTGATCATGGAGCTCCCCGAGGGCTACGACACCGATGTCAACAAGCGCGGCGGCAGGCTCTCGGCCGGTCAGCGTCAGCTGATCTCCTTCGCCCGCGCCTTCCTGGCCGACCCCGCCGTGCTGATCCTCGACGAGGCGACCTCATCGCTGGACCTGCCCAGTGAGGCGCTGGTGCAGCAGGGGCTCGAGCGGCTGCTGGGCAACCGCACGGCGCTGATCATCGCGCACCGGCTCTCCACGGTCGCGATCGCCGACCGGGTCCTGGTGATCGATGACGGCCGAGTGGTCGAGGACGGCGCTCCGGCCGATCTGGCGGCCCAGGGCGGGTACTACGCCAAGCTCGACGCCGCGTGGCGCAGCTCCATGGGCGCCTGAGCGGCTCAGCTCGGCTTCAGCAGCGACGCCAGATGATCGATGGCGTAGCGGTAGCCGTTGAGCCCGGCGCCGGCGATCACCGCCGCGGCGGCGGGGGAGACGTAGGAATGCCGGCGGAACTCCTCACGGGCATGCACGTTGGAGATGTGCACCTCCACCACCGGCAGGTCCACCGCGCGCAGCGCGTCCGCGATCGCCACCGAGGTGTGGGTATAGGCCGCCGGGTTGATCACGATGCCCGCGGCGCTGTCCTTCGCGGCCTGGATCGCGTCGATGATGGTGCCCTCGTGGTTGGACTGCAGCAGCTCCGCCTCGAAGCCGAGCGCGGCGGCGGCGTCGCGGCACAGCGCCTCGATGTCGGCCAGCCTGGAGGCGCCGTAGATCCCGGGCTCACGGGTCCCCAACATGTTCAGGTTGGGTCCGTTGATGATCAGCAGGCGGGGAGTCTCAGAGGGCATGCCCACAGCCTAGCGGCCCTCTGAAACCCTCACCACGCGTTGAGGGGCGGATTCCACGAGCATTCGACCCCGTCATGGGGTGAAATGTCCGCAGAATCCGCCCCTCAACGCTGGGGTGGGGCTAGAGGCTAGGCGGCGCCGTGCTTGGCCCGCATGTCTTCGGCGATCTGCAGCATGACCGTGGGATCGGCCAGGGTGGAGGCGTCTCCGGCCTCGCGGCCCTCGGCCACATCCTTGAGCAGGCGGCGCATGATCTTGCCCGAGCGGGTCTTCGGAAGCTCGGGCACCACCAGCACGTTGCGCGGCTTGGCGATCGGGCCGATCTCCTTGCCCACGTGGGTGCGGAGATCCTGCTCCATCTGTTCCTTGTCGCCCCCCTCGGAATCGCCGCGCAGGATCACGAACGCCACGACAGCCTCACCGGTGGTCGCATCCTTGGCCCCGACAACGGCTGCCTCGGCGACCGACGGGTGGGAGACCAGCGCGGATTCGATCTCGGTGGTGGAGAGCCGGTGTCCGGAGACGTTCATGACGTCATCCACGCGTCCCATGAGCCAGACGTCGCCGTCCTCATCGGTGCGGGCGCCGTCGCCGGCGAAGTAGACATCGCCGAAGCGGGACCAGTAGGTCTCCTGGTAGCGCTCCGGGTTCTTCCAGATCCCGCGCAGCATGGCGGGCCAGGGCTCCTTGATGACGAGCAGGCCGGCCTCGCCCTTCTCCAGGGGGGTGCCCATCTCGTCGACGATGCCGATGGAGACCCCGGGCACCGCGGTCTGCGCGGAGCCCGGCTTGGTGGCGGTGACGCCGGGGAGCGGAGCGATCATGTGCGCGCCGGTCTCGGTCTGCCACCAGGTGTCCACGATCGGAGCGGGCTCCTCCTTGGGAGCCTTGCCGACGCCGTTGTTCGCGCCGATCACGTCGCGGAACCACAGCCACGCCTCGGGGTTGATCGCCTCACCCACGGTGCCGAGCACGCGCAGGGTGGAGAGGTCGAACTGGTCCGGGATCTCCCGGCCCCACTTCATGCAGGTGCGGATCAGCGTCGGCGCGGTGTAGAACTGCGTGACGCCGTACTTCTGCACGATCTCCCAGAGCCGTCCCTTGTGCGGGGAGTCGGGGGTCCCCTCGTAGATCACCTGGGTGGAGCCGTTGACCAGCGGGCCGTAGACGATGTAGGAGTGCCCGGTGACCCAGCCGACGTCGGCGGTGCACCAGTAGACGTCGGTCTCCGGTCGCAGGTCGAAGGTGTCCCGGTGGGTCACTGCTGTCTGGGTCAGGTAGCCGCCGGTGGTGTGCAGGATGCCCTTGGGCTTCCCGGTGGTGCCGGAGGTGTAGAGGATGAACAGCGGGTGCTCGGAGTCATGGGCCACATAGGTGTGCTCGGTGGACTGCTGCGGCACCACATCGTGCCACCAGACGTCGAGGTCCTCGTTGAAGGCGACCTCTTCGCCGTTGCGCTTGACCACGACCACGTGCTCCACGGTGTGCCCGGGCTCGGCGAGCGCGTCGTCGACGGCTGGCTTCAGCGTGGAGGGCTTGCCGCGGCGGTAGGAGCCGTCGGCGGTGACCACGAGCTTCGCCTCGGCGTCGTCGATGCGGGAGCGCAGCGCGTCGGAGGAGAATCCGCCGAAGACCACGGAGTGGATGGCGCCGATGCGGGCACAGGCCAGCATGGTCACGATCGTCTCGGGGATCATCGGCATGTAGATGGCCACCCGGTCACCCTTGGTGAGGCCGAGGGACTCGAAGGCGTTGGAGGCGCGGGCGACGTCGTCGGCCAGCTCCTGATAGGTGATGCTGCGGGAATCGCCGGGCTCACCCTCGAAGTGCAGGGCGACGCGGCTGCCATGGCCGGCTTCGACGTGGCGGTCCACTGCGTTGTAGGCCGCGTTCACCTCGCCGCCGACGAACCACTTGGCCACCGGTGCCTCGGACCAGTCCAGCACTTCGGTGAAGTCTTTGTCCCAGCTCAGCACGGAGCGGGCCTGCTCCGCCCAGTAGCCGAGGCGATCCTCGGCGGCCTTGTCGTACCGCTCCTGGGTGGCGACGGCGTTCTTCGCGAACGTCTCGCTCGGGGGGAAGACCTGACCCGACTTCTGCATCGAGTCCAATTTGTTCTCTTGCTGGGGATTCTGGGTCATGCGGCTCCTCCTTGGATACTCCTGTGTTCCCGCTCACAATACATCTTTTCCGCCCCTGAGCCTGAGGTGGATATCACATAGCGGACACCCTGTTCGGGTGCTCCGTAGAATGGTCTGCAATGAGTCAAGAGACCCTGTTGGGAAAGAAGCGCCGCGTGCGCCGGATCAATCGTGTCCTGGGGGAGGTCTACTCCTACGCGGTGGCCGAGCTGGACTTCACCAACGCCTTCGAGCTGCTGATCGCCACCGTGCTCTCCGCGCAGACCACTGATGTGCGGGTCAACGCGATCACGCCCGAGCTGTTCCGGCGCTGGCCGGACGCGCACGCGATGGCCCACGCCGAGGAGGACGAGCTTGCGGAGGTGATCCGGTCCACCGGCTTCTACCGCGCCAAGACCCGCTCGCTGCTGGGGCTCTCGAATGCGCTGGTCAGTGAGCACGACGGCGAGGTGCCCGGCTCCTTGGACGCGCTGGTCAAGCTGCCCGGCGTCGGGCGCAAGACCGCGTTCGTGGTGCTCGGAGACGCCTTCGGCAAACCTGGGCTGACCGTTGACACGCACTTCGGCCGGCTGGCTCGGCGGCTGGGGATGACCGAGCAGCAGGATCCGGTGAAGGTGGAGCATGAGGTCGCGGAGCTCTTCGAGCGGCGTGACTGGACCGACCTGTCCCACCGGCTGGTGTTCCACGGCCGGCGCATCTGTCATGCCCGCCGCCCGGCCTGCGGCGCCTGCCCGATCGCCTCGCTGTGCCCCTCCTTCGGCGCCGGTGAGGTCGACCCTGAGACGGCCGCCACGCTGTTGAAGTACGAGCTGGCGCCGGGGCGCGAGGAGCTTCTGGCGAAGATGCAGGCCGGGCACACGCGCCGAGAGCTGCGCGCGCAGGGATACCCGCTCAGTGCGTGACGCCGACTCCAACCCGCTGAGGCCGGGGGCGCCCGATGCCGAGGCGCCAGCCGGGTTCTCGCTGACCGGCGCCGCATTTCCGACCCGGCTCGAGGCGCTGCTGCAGCAGGGGCGTGACTACGCGCTGGAGCACCCTGAATCCGCAGGCTCCGGCGGCTGGTGGAATCAGCGCCCGGCCACCACGGCGCCGAGGAAGACCCCGGCAGGAATGGAGAACGCCCGGCAGGCGGCTGTGCTGATGCTCTTCTGCGCCCCCACTCCCGACGACGACGAGGCCCATCTGCTGCTGACCGAGCGCTCGCCGGGGCTGAAGAAGCACCCTGGTCAGATCTCCTTCCCCGGCGGCGCTCAGGAGAAGTCCGATCGCGACCCGTCTGCCGCGGCGGTGCGTGAGGCCCAGGAGGAGGTGGGGCTCGACCCTGGCCGCGTCCGAGTGCTCGGCACCCTGCCGCCGGCTCCGGTGCCGATCAGCGGCTTCATGGTCACCCCGGTGATCGCCATGGCCGGGCACACCGGGCTGCTGCGCCCGCAGTCCGGCGAGGTGGAACGCGTGCTGCCGGTGAGGTTGGATGCGCTCATCCGCCCGGAGAACCGCCGGATGACCGTGCTGCGTCGCGCCGGGACAGTGTTCAAGGCCCCGGCGTTTCTCGTGGATGGGACTCTGATCTGGGGCTTCACCGGGATTCTGGTGGATCGGGTGATCAACCGGCTCGGCTGGGAAGAGCCCTGGGACGCCGGACGCAACGTGGACCCGGGAGACTACCTGCCGGGCCTCTAGGAACGAGTCAGTTCATCCGGTGGACTGCGACGCCGAGGGCGTGGTCGACTCCCGGAAGGTCCGCGGCCTGTTCCGCGGCCATGGACTCAAGCATCTGGCGGGTCTCGGCGGCGCCGCCCAGCTCGGCCAGGTACTGCTCGTGGGCCTCCAACGAGGCGAGCCCCTGTTGCAGCGGCTCCCCGCTGATATCGATGACATGGGTCGGTGCGGAGCCGAAGACCAGCAACTCTCCCACCGCCCAGGGTTCGAGGAGCTCCTGGTCGAGGAGCTCGGGGAAGACCCACGGGTTGTCGGCATCGCGGACGGCGTCCAGCGTGGCGAGTCCGGTGGCTCGGTGGTCGGCATGGTTGAGTCCCCAGCTGACCTTCAGCTCCCAGGTCTGGGTCAGCACGACCTCGGGGCGCAGCTGCCGGATCCGTCGCGCGATCTGGCGCCGGGCGTCCAGGGAGGCCTCCAGCGTTCCGTCGGGGAGATCCAGGATCACCAGGTCAGAGACGCCGACCAGCTCACAGGCACGGCGCTGCTCCTCGGCTCGGATGTCTGCCGCCTCCTCGGGGCTGCGGCTGCGCATCCCCGCTTCACCAGCGGTGAGCAGCAGATAGGACACCTCCGCGCCCTGGGCCGTCCACCGAGCCACGGCCGCCGAGCCTCCGTACTCCATGTCATCGGGATGGGCCACGACGCCCAGGACCCGGCGCAGGTCCGCGTCCTGATACGTCGGAAGGGGAGAGGAGGCGCTGCTCATCGTGTCAGTCTAGGGCGGGGAGCGCAGTCCGGACAGAGCGGGAGTGGGCGACGGCGGTGCCTTGACCACCAGAAGACCACCCGGGACGTAGGATGCCCCTGTCGCACCAGTGGATGTCGCCTTGCGGGTGACCGGGCCCGAGGGAAGCACATGACGCAGGGATCGTTCGATCGCATGTCTGCTGTTGTTCGTGTCCTCGCCGTGGTGGTGCTGGCAGGAGAAGCACTCGCGATCCTCGGGTTATACGTGATCTCGATGGTCTTCGCCGGTGGGATCGGACCCCAGGATCCGGGGACGGAGACGGTGAGCACGTCGGGTGCGCGTGTGTTCGCCACTGCCGTGGTGCTTCCGCCAGCGGCGGTGTGGGCTCTCGCCGCAGCCGCGGTGCTCCGGGGGCCTGCCGAAGGATGGAAGCGGACCGCCACACTGCTGGCACTGGGGGCGATCACCCTGGGGAACGTGATCCTCACCGTCCTCTCGATCACGGCTGGGCATATGCCATGGATGCTGATCCTGGGAGCGGCGACGGCAGTTCTGTCAGCGGCGATGTGGCAGCTGTTCAGCTCGCCTCGGAATCGGCGCACTTCTTCATCACGGGTGGGGTCGCAGCTCAGGGCTGAAGGATCGTCCGTCGCCCGTCGCCGCAGGATTCTTGGAGAGTCCGAGAATCTCCCGCCTGGTTTTCCCCAGAGTTTTCCCCACCTCGGGAAGAACTCCATCCTGGGAGTCGGCTTTCCACAGCTGGACCCTCTCTGCGCACGTCAGCAGCCGATCTCGGCAGGGTATGGATATGGACGTTGAACCCCGACTGCTGCTGATCACCGAAGATCGGGCGCTGCGCGACGACGTCGCACTGATCGCCGCCACGGTGGGCGCCGCGCTCGAGTCTCGCCCCAACTGGGAGGCGGTGGAGCCGCGGGAGTGGGCGGTCCTGATGTGTGGGACCGACCGCCCGCCTCCACTTCCGCGGCTGGGGCGCGGAGCGCTCTTGCTCGGTGACACCGGGCAAGGTTCGGGTGAGGGGCAGCAGCTCTGGAGGCTCGCGGCGGAGCACTCCGGGTTGCAGCCGGTTCCGCTGCCCGAGGCGGAACCCTGGTTGGCCCGGCATCTGGGGGAACGGGTGCTGGATCGGAGCCCGGGTCGGGTGCTGGCGGTAGCCGGTGTGCTCGGTGGCGTCGGGGCCAGCACGGTGGCGTACCTGCTCGCCGCCGAACAGGCTGTGAGAGGCGCCTCCGTGCTGCTCGTCGATGCCGACCCGGCTCCCGGGTCTGGCATCTCTGGGCTGTTGAACGCTGGGGAGGGCCAGTCCGGAGTTCGGAATGGGCGCGTCAGGTCGGCCCGCCGCGGCGACGCGGAGGCTGGATCCGGGGAGGAGCTCGGATGGGCGGAGCTCGCCGCTCTCGAAGGTGAGCTCGCCTCCCCGCAGCTCGCGGCCGCACTGCCGGTTCGCGACGGGGTTCATGTACTCACCGGAGCCCCCGGCGTCGAGGTGCGTCGGCGCATGCTGGAACCAGTGGTGCGCTCGGCCCGACGGGTCTTCGACACGGTGGTCATCGACGTCGGGCGCGATGCCGAGGCCCTCACGCTGGTGCGCGAGCACCTGGATCAGCTGCTGCTGGTGACACCCTACAGCGCGCGGGGAGCCGCAGCCGCTCTCCAGCTCAGTCAGTCCGAGGCGGGGGTGCCGTTGAGACTGGTGGCCAACGGCGCGTCGCTCGCCGGCTGGAGTCCGCCGGAGCTGGCGGCGGCCACGGATATCCCCTTGGCCGGTGATATTCCGGAGCAGCGCTGGCTGCGTCGGGAAGAGTCGATCGGCGCCGCCTACGAGCTGCTCCGATCTCGCCGCGGCGCAGCGTTCATCGGGACGCTGCTGGAGGGTCTGGACGTCCCGGAGCACGGTGCGGCATGAGTGACCAGCAGCTTCATTCGCTGCGCGAGACGCTGACCAGCTCCGCCGAGCCGGTGACCGCTGCCCGGATCGCCGAAGCGGTCCGCGCCTCGGGGCTGGCGCTGGGGTCGCGCACCACCGGGGAACTGGTCCGGACGCTGCGGGATGAGCTGGTCGGGCTTGGTCCGCTGCAGCCGCTGATCGAGCAGCCAGGCGTCACTGATGTGCTCATCGACGGTCACCGTCAGGTGTGGACAGACGGTCCGGAGGGGCTGATCAGGACGCAGGTGCGTTTCTCCACGGAGGAACAGGTGCGTGGTCTGGCTCGACGACTGATCGCGCTGTCCGGGGGGAGGCTCGATGAGGGACAGCCCTGCGCCGACGGTCGGATCGGCGACTGTCGGATCCATGCGTTGATACCGCCGGTCGCGGTGGAGGGGACGATGATCTCGGTGCGCATCTCCGGCGGCTCAGCGGAGACGTTGGAACAGCTTGCCCTTCAATGGGACGCGCCCGAAGTGTGGCTCCCCGTCCTCCGCGGGGTCGTGGCCGCTCGGCTGAACTGTCTGATCTCCGGAGCCACCGGCTCGGGGAAGACCAGTCTGCTGGGCTCCATGCTCTCCGAGTGTCCCCATCGGGAGCGGATCATCATCGTGGAGGACATCACGGAGCTGCGGCCAGACCATCCCCATGTGCTGCACCTGCAGCAGCGCAGAGGCAACGTGGAGGGAGCCGGTCAGCTCGGGATGGGCCAGCTGGTCCGTGAGACCTTGCGGATGCGGCCCGACAGGCTGATCGTCGGGGAGTGCAGGGGCAGCGAGCTCAAGGACTTCCTCACCGCGATGAACACCGGACACCAGGGAGCGGTCGGGACGATCCACGCCAATTCACCCCATGCCGTGCCGGCCAGGCTCATCGCGATGGGAGCGCTTGCCGAGCTGCCGCCGGAATCCGTGGCGCTGCAAGCCGGTGCCGCCCTGGACGCGGTGATCCACATGGAACGTCGGCGAGGCCGGCGGATGCCGGTGGCGATCTCCCTGGTCCGCTGCGTGGAGCGCAGGCTTCAGATGGTGCCGGCGCTGCTCGCCGGAGACCTCGACGCGGGGGATCGTCCCGACGTGCAGACCCAGGTCGGCTGGGATGAGCTGTCCCGACGGATCGGCCTGCGATGACCGATCCCACACCGCTGCTCGTGCTGACCTGCGTCAGCGCCACCATGGTCATCGCCGGTCTGCTCGGAATCGCCCCGCGTCGGGAGGCTCCCAGCACGCCGCGCCGGCCCGGGCCGCAGCTCGCTGAGCCGGTGCGCACTGCGCCGCCGCTCGGGTGGGCCTGGCTCAGCAAGCTGCCGGTGAGGTGGAGATCGCGCAACGGAGGTGACGTGGGTGATCTGCGGTCCAATGCGGTGTCGCTGCTGCACCAGCACGCCGCGTTGCTGCAGTCGGGACGGTCCCAGGCACAGGCATGGACTGACTTGAGCGCCCATTGGCGCTCGCGGGAGGACTCGCACCCGCTCGCCCAGATCTGTGAACGGACGGCCTCCGCAGAGCAGGCAGGTCTCGGTGCCGTGGTCGGTCTCCGGCGCAGCCTCGCCTCATTCAGCGCGCAAGACCGCCCCAGGGCCGGCCCTTTCTCCAGGAACATCCCGGCGACCCGCGTCGAGACCGTCGCCGACCCTGCTGCCGTCGTTCCCCCAGTCTCCCGTGCACTCCCCGGCGCCACCATTGTCCTCATCGAGGTGCTCCAACGACTGATCAGCATCCACGCGCTGTCGCAGTCCACCGGGGCGCCACTCTCGCGGCTCTGCCGCAAGGCGGCCGACTCACTGGAGGACTCGGCCGCGCTGGATGCCGCCGTGCGAACCGCAGCTGCCGGCCCGCGCATGACTCAGCTCATCCTGGCGGCCCTGCCACTCGGGGGAGTGGCCATGGGCGCACTGATGGGAGCCCAACCTCTAGCAGTGCTGTTCGGTTCGACGCTGGGATGGGGATGCCTGGTGGCGGGGCTGGGATGCCTGCTGCTCGGCTGGCGCTGGAGCACCCGACTGATCCGCGCCGTGGAACGGCATGGCTGAGGCACAGGTGCTCCCGGCCCTCGGCTGCGCCCTGCTGACGGGGATCCTCGTGCTGGTGCTCTCGGTCGCCTCGTCGCCGCCGCAGACACCGCGGCGCGCGTCCGGAGCGGGCACGTTCGGACCGGGCGCAGCCGGCAGGGGCGTCCCGCAGCGGGTCACCTCACCCCACTCGCGTGCTCGGCGCACCGCCCCACCACACGCACCGGATGCGGCGACCCTGCTGGACCTCACGGCGGCGATGCTGCGGGCCGGGGTGGGCATCGAGTCTGCCGTGCAACGACTCTCCAAGGACGTGCCAGGCTGCGCCCCGCTTGGCCGGGTGCACCGCGGGCTCCTGACGGGACGGCCATGGAGAGAAGCCTGGGTCTGCGTGGACGGCCACTCCCAGCTGCGCGAATTCGGCGCAGAGCTGGCATTCGCCCATGCCACCGGCGCCCCCACGGCGGAGCTGTTGGAGCTGACCGCGGCCCAGGCGCGCCGTCGTCGCCGCGCGGCGGTGGAAGAGCAGGCCGCCCGACTGTCGGTGCAGATGGTGCTGCCGCTGGGACTCTGCTTCCTGCCGGGCTTCATCCTGCTGGGAGTGATTCCGGTGGTGCTGGGACTCGTGCAGGAACTGACGTAACCTGTGACCCATGTTGGCAGCCTTCTCCGTCGCGCCCGTCGCCCCAGACACTCCCGATGGTTCGCTCAGCGCAGCCGTGGCCGAAGCCGTCCGCGTGGTGCGAGATTCAGGACTTCCGCACGAGACGACCTCGATGTTCACCACGATCGAAGGCGACTGGGATGAGGTCTTCGACGTCATCCGACGCGCCACGGAGGCGGTGGCGGCGGTCAGTCCGCGGGTCAGCCTGGTGGTCAAGGCCGATATCCGGCCCGGATTCACGGACCAGCTCACCGAGAACGTGACCCGGCTCGAAGAGCGGCTCAGCGAAGACTGAGCTGTTCGAGCTCGCGGGCCAGGTTGACCCGCGCCTGGGGCTCCCAGCGCTGGATGCCTGTGGCGGTGCGGAACAGCGAGGGTGCGTCGAGCAGCCGCTCCAGCACCTGCGCCCGGCCGCGCCGGAAATCCTCCTCCGCAACGTGGCGGTAGTCAGCGCGCACCGCTGCGGTGTAGCGGGCATAGCTCTCCGGAGAGTGGGCGAGGACCTCGAGGTCAGCGTCCACCAGGACGGCGCCCGCGTGATCGTCAGGGTCAGGATCGTGGTGCGTCGTGAGTCGGACCAGCCGCGCCGTCTCTTCCACCACGTGCTCGGGGAGCAGGGGCTCCAGTCGATTCTCGGCGAGGGTCGCCGACTCCTCCTCGTCAGATCCGGCGACTCCGGCGTAGACGGCATCGTGGAACCACGCGGCCAGGGTCACGACCGGACGCTGCCCCGGTTCCAGCTCGCCGGCTCGTTCCAGGGTGCCGACTCCGCGCAGCACCGCGCTGAGGTGGGTCGGTGCGTGGTAGTTCCGGTGCGGCTCAGACCACCGGGTGAGCAGCTCCTCGCCGAGTGTCAGCCACGCCCCGTCGGGGGCGAGCCAGGAGGACCGCCGGGCCTCGTCGTCGGCCGCGCTGTTGTCTTCGGCGGCGCTCCATTGGACGCCCAGTCGAGCCCAGGCGCGCTGGAGGTTGCGGTGAAGCTTCTCCGGGCGCTGCGCCGCGGGGATCCGCAGCCCGCAGCCCAGGAGGATCCTCGTCAGCTCACCGCCTGAGACCGGCACCGCCCCCAGCGCGGTGAGATCCTCGAACAGCTGGGCCGGGACGTCGTAGTGATCCCGGTCGAAGGCTCGGCGGCTGACCCCGGCGGCGCCGGCGATCTGGTGCAGCTCCTCGAGCGAGTGGTCCGAGATCAGGTGGGAGAAATGTGTGCCGTGGGCGGGCCAGGTGGGTGGGTCGATGTAGATGGTCATCCTTCCACCTCCACACTTTCCGCCCTCGTGTCCGATTTCATCCTGCGGAAATCATGAAACACCCTGCTCATCCTTATAGGACAGTCTAGAGAGGCCGTGGGTGGAGCCACAAAAGTGTCTTGCACCACGGTAAAGTGGCTGACTACACATCGCACCGTGTACTGAATCCGATCAATACTCAACGCACCTTGAAATCACTCGACTGAGGAGAAGACTCATGAAAATGCGTCGAACAGCAATTGCAGCCACCGCCGCTGCCGCCCTGGCCCTGTCGGCATGTGGCGGGGGTGAAGAAGAGGGTGGAGACGAAGACGTCCAGACCGGAGACGAGGACAGCTTCACCAATGAGCTGACCTTCGGCACTGGCAGCACCGCCGGCACCTACTTCCCACTCGGAGATGAGCTTGCCGCCATCTACGAGGACAACATCGAGGACGTCTCGGTCACCGCCATCGAGACCTCCGGCTCCGGCGACAACCTGGGTGGGATCTACCAGGAAGAGATGCAGCTGGGCCTGACCCAGAACGACACTGCGGCAAGCGGCGTCGCCGGGGAGATCCCGGACCTCGAAGACGTGGAGCTGGACAACTTCGGCTGGATCTCGAACCTGTACCCGGAGGCCGCGCACATCATCGTCCGCGAGGACTCCGGCATCGAGTCCATCGAGGACCTTGAGGGTCAGACCATCGCGGTCGGCGATGCCGGCTCCGGCACCCGCGCGATCTCCGACGCCATCCTCGCTGCCCACGGCATCGAGGAGGGTGACTACACCGCCGAGGTCGCGGACTTCGGATCCTCTACCGATATGCTCGCCGACAGCCAGATCGACGCCTCCATCTTCGTGGTGGGCACCCCGGTGGCCGGTCTGACGCAGCTGGCAGCCTCCACCGACGTCCGGCTTCTGGGCATCGAAGACGATATGACCGAGGCAATCTCCGGTGAGTCCGGTGCAGAGTCCTACGACATCTCCGCAGACGCCTATGACTTCCTCGAGGAGGACGTCACCACCGTCTCGGTGTTCGCGGCCCTGGTGGCCTCCACCACCCAGGTCAGCGAGGACCTCGCCTACGAGATCACCGCCGCCACCTTCGAGAACGCCGGAGACATCACGCTCGAGGTCGGCGAGAACATCACCGAGGAGAACGCACTCACCGGCATCGGTGATGTGCCGCTGCACCCCGGTGCGGAGCGTTACTTCGAAGAGCAGGGCATTGACCTGCCGTGACACGCAGCACTGCTGAAAAGCGTTCCCCGGCTCCTGCTGACCAGCAGGAGCCGGGGGTCGGCGCCGAGGAGAGGGCGGCCGAAGTCCTGCGGAAGCACGACACCTCCAGTCGGTTCCGCACGGATCTGGGGTTCTGGACGTGGATCGTGGGCGGCATCTCCGTCGCTTTCACGCTCTACCACCTCTACTACGCGCTGGAACGGCCGTTCACCAGTTGGATCCACGGCGCCATCCATCTGGGCGGCGCCACCTCCCTGGTCTTCCTGCTCTACCCGGCGAGCAAGCGGCTGCTCAACGCAGAACCCAGCGGAGTCCTCTGGAAAGATCTGCTGCTCGGACGTGGACGTGGCATCGCTTGGTACGACGTCCTCCTCGCCGCCGCCGGCATCGCGGTCAACCTCTACATCGTCTTCCGCTACGAGTACCTCGTCGGCAACGCCGTGCAGATCCTGGGCTTCAGCAACCTCGATTACACCGTCGCGGTAGCCGGTACCCTGCTGGTGCTGGAGGCGACCCGCCGCTGCGTGGGTCTGCCCATCGTCATCATCGCCAGCGTGGCCATCGCCTACGGGATCTTCGGCAATCTGAGCCCGCTCTTCCCGCACCGCGGCCGGTCCTGGGATGCCTTTGCGACCGAGACCTTCCTCTCCACCAGGTCGATCTTCGGCACTCCGCTGCAGGTCTCTGCAGATTTCATCTTCCTGTTCCTGCTCTTCGCCGTGGTGCTGCTGCGCACAAACATCGGTCAGTTCTTCAATGACCTGGCCTTCCGGGCGGCAGGCAAATACACCGGCGGACCTGCCAAGGCCGCCGTCGCCGCGTCCGGACTCCAGGGCATGGTCTCGGGCTCCTCGGTGGCGAACACCGTGGCCTCGGGCTCATTCACGATTCCGATCATGAAGAAGGCCGGCTTCAAGCCTCATTTCGCCGCCGCCACCGAGGCCACGGCCTCGACCGGCGGGCAGCTGATGCCCCCGATCATGGGCGCCGCGGCGTTCATCATGGCGCAGAACGTGCCCGACGTGGAGTACAACGAGCTGATCGTCATCGCGATCATTCCCTCGCTGCTCTACTTCCTGGGAGCCTTCCTCTCGGTGCACTTCGAGGCGAAGCGGCAGCACATCCGCGGCATCCCGGTGGACGAGTTGCCCAGCATCCGCGGGTTGATCACGCGGATCGATCTGCTGCTGCCACTGGTGGTCATCGTGGGCACTCTGCTCTCCGGCCTGACCCCCACACGGGCGGCGCTGCTGGGCATCGCAACGGCGATCGTGTTGAGCTTCTTCCGCTCCTCGACGAGGCTGAACCTGCGTGGCTTCATGGAGCTCTTCGTCGCAGCCGCGCGCACCGCGCTCCCGGTGATCGCGGCCTGCGCCACCGCGGGAATCGTGGCGGGCACCGTCACGGCTACCGGCCTGGGCGGCCAGCTCGGTCGAGGCCTCGTCGCGATCGCTGGCGGCAACTTCCTGCTGGTGCTCTTCTTCGTGATGATCGCCTGCATCATCTTGGGCATGGGCCTGCCGACCACCGCGAACTACGTGGTCACCGCATCGGTGGCGGCGCCGATTTTGTACAACAACTTCGACGTCCCGCTGATCGCGGCCCACATGTTCGTGTTCTTCTTCGGCATCCTCGCCGACATCACCCCGCCGGTGTGTCTCGCCGCCTACGCGGGCGCGGGCATCGCAGGTGCGAATCCGATGCGGGCAGGGGTGGCTGCGGTGAAGATCGCCCTGGCCGGCTTCCTCATACCGTATGTCTTCATCCTGCAGCCGGCGCTGCTGCTGCAGGGCACCTGGGACGAGCTCACGATCTCCCTGCTGACCGTGATCGTGGGGATGATCGCGCTCGCCTCGGGCTTGGCGGGGTATCTGTTCCTTCGGGCCACGGTCATCGAGCGGGTGCTCCTGATCGCAGGCGGTCTGCTGCTGATCTACCCGGATCTGCTCATCTCCATGATCGGTATCGCGATCCTGGTGGTGGCAGTGGTGCTGCAGCTGGCACGCCGCGGCCGCGGGGATGGGGCTTCTGAGAAGACCGAACCCGACGACGACGGCGCCCATGTCACCTCCCGGGGTGGCGATTCCGTGGAGAATCCAGCACCTGGGATGGCGTGAGTCGACCCGAGTCTGAGGGGGCGTCGCGCCCCTGAGGCGCGAGAACACTGAGGGCCCGACCGGAATCCGGTCGGGCCCTCAGTGTCTGATCGGGTTGGCGGCCCGTCGTGCGGCCTGCCGCCTCGCGCCGAGGTCGACCGCCGCTATTCTCCGCCGAGGCTGAAGCTTGCTTCCAGCTCCTGGTCCGAGTAGGTGCGGAATGCGACCATGGTCTCGGTGTCGTGGACCGTGGCCACCTTGGAGATCTTCGCCGGGACCAGGTCGCTGAGGTCCTCCAGGTTCGGAGTCTTCACCATGGCCACCAGGTCCCACTTGCCGGTGACCGAGTAGACGGCCTGGACCTCTTCGATGTTGGCGATGTCCTGCGCGGACTCGGGGATCCGGTGCGGATCGGTCTTCATCATCACGAATGCGGTGACCATGCTAATCGCTGCCTCTCAGCCGGTGAGACGTCTCGAGCACTGCTCGATGTCAGGTCATGTCAGGATACTGCGCCGCGGACGCGGGTTCAGACCTGGAAGCGCTGCTGACGGGTCGCGTGGGCGGCGATGACCTCGGTGCGCACCCCGTGGCCCAGCCCCGGTGTCGTCGGGACCTGCACCACGCCCTGGTCGGCGGTGACCGGCGGATCGATGATGTCTTCGGCGTAGTACTTCCCCGAGGCGGACACGTCCGAGGGCAGCGTGAAGCCCGGCAGTGAGGAGAGTGCCACATTCGCCAGCCGGCCGACGCCGAATTCATGCATGCCTCCGCACCAGACCGGCCAACCGGCGGCCGCGGCGATCGCGTGAGCATCGCGGGCCGCGCTGAGCCCACCCATCCGGGAGACCTTGATGTTGAGCACGTTTCCGGCCTTCAGGGCCAGCGCGGTGCGCAGATCATCGAGGGTCTCCACCGATTCGTCCAGGCAGACCGGGGTTGTGAGCGCCGCGGTCAGCCGGGCGTGGTCCAGGAAGTTCTTCGGTGCGAAGGGCTGCTCGATCATGGTCAGCCGGAACGGATCCAGCGCGCGCAGCACCTCGAAGGCCGCCTCACCGCCGGGTTCGGTGGAGCCCGGGTAGGCCCCGTTGGCGTCCACATGGACATCGAGATCGGGGAAGGCCTCACGCACCGCGCGCACCGGCTCCACATCCCAGCCCGGGGCGATCTTCAGCTTCACCCGGGGATACCCCGACTCGACGTGGCGGGTCACCTCGGTGAGCAGCGCCTCGATGCTGGGTTCGATGCCCAGCGAGACTCCCGCGATGACCGAGTCACGGTCCCCGCCGAGGGCCCGCGCCAGCGGCACCTTCTGTGCCTGCGTCCACAGGGTCCAGGCGGCCATCTCGATCCCGGCCTTGGCGAAGAAGTTTCCGCGCACCTTGGCGTAGAGCCCAGCGATATCGTCGGGGTGCTCCCATTCGGCGCCGAGGACGGCGGGGATCAGATGCTCGACGGCGGTCTGCCAGGCCGTCGTCGTCGTCTCGGGGGCGTAGAAGGGGCCCGCCGGGGAGGCGATCTCGCCCCAGCCAGTGGTGCCGTCCTCGGCGATCATCTCCACCAACAGGTGGCGCAGCGAGGACTTTCGGTGCGAGCTGGTCTCGAAGGCGTGGCGCAGGGGCAGCTCGACGTCGTGGAGCACGATCTCTGTGGCGCGCATCAGATATACAGTCCCATCTCTTGGATCAGTGATTCTCTATCGGTCAGCCGTCGGCGGCTTCCCTTGGCACTTGCTGTGGTCAGCGCAGTGAGCAGGTGGATCACCGCGGCGATGCCGGTGGCGGAGTCGGTGACCGAGGCGGAGTCGGTGGGCACGATGACGACCTCGCTGGCCGGCTCCACCAGCGGTGACTCGGCCGAGTCGGTGACGGCGACGACCGTGCCGCCGCGCTGGGCGAAGGCGTGCACCAGCTCGGCGGTCTCTCGGCGGTAGCGGCGCATCGAGAACGCCACCAGGACGTCGGTGCCTCGCACGTCGGTGAGCACATCGATGCTGCGGGTGCTGTGGCCGTCGATGAGCGAGACTTGGCTGACCCCGTGGGAGAGGTCCAGGTCCAACAGGTGCGCGAAGGCCGCGGAACGGCCGTGGCCCACGATGAACCGACGTCGGGCCCCGGCGATCAGCGCCGCGGCCCGGGCGACGGAGTCCTCGGTCTCGAAGCTGGCGAAGACCCGCTCGAGGTTCTCCCGCTCCTTGCGGATCAGCCGCGCCTGCAGGGTCTTGGCCGAGGCGCGCGGAGACATGCTGGCGCCGAAGCGGGCGGCCGGATTGTCCAGGCCGCGCTGGTCCTGCGTGGCGGCCCCAGGTTCACCACTTGCACGCTGGTCGGGAAGCTCTGCGCTGCTCATGCTGCCGATGCCGGCCTGGTGAAGCTGTAGAGCGCGAGGTCTCCATCGACCCGGCGGCAGGAGACCGCCACGAACCCCTGGTCGAAGATCTCGCTGAATCGTGAGCGGAGCAGCTCGATGACGCTCGGATCGGTGGGCTGCTGGGCGGGGACAGCGAACGCGATCGCGTCTGCACCGGTATGGATCTGCCCGGGAGCGGTGAGCGGCTGCGCGGCCAGCTGCGCCTCGAACTCCTCGCCGGGTAGGTTGCGCAGGCTGCGCGGCGGGGAGGAGGCCTCGCCGAGTCGCCATTCCACGGTGATGCGGTCTGTGCCTGGACCGGCGAGGGCGTCGCGGGTGAACCAGCGGCCCTGTGCGCCGAGCACATCGAGGTTGAAGTGCGCGTTGCGGCTGATCATCGGGTTGTAGGTCCAGCGCATCCGGCTTGAGCCCTGCCGGTGGGCGACCGCGGCCTGGACGTTCTTCAGCGCGCGGCCCACGCCCTGGCCCTGAAGGTCCTGAGCGACTACTGCGGCCTGGGAGAAGTGGTAGATGTGCGGGTCGTCCTGATCGGTCTCCACCGCGGTCCAGCCGAAGGCCATGCCGCGGACGGCGCCGACGGCGTCGACTGCGCCGATCACGGTGCCACCGTAGGTGAGCAGGTTCTTCAGCAGGCGGGGGTTGATGCCCTGGTCCTCCCCGCTGTAGGAGAAGACCTCGCGGTAGAGCCGGGAGGCGGCTTCGAGCTCGGCGACCTCGGTCAGGCCCCGGACCACAACCCCATCAGCCAGGCTGATCGATTCCGGCATGGCGGGGGAAGCGGGTGCGACGGCATCCTGATGTCTCATGCGGTCCTCTCGAAGCCTGGTCTATGTTCTTACGTTGCGTATCATAGTCCCATGGATACCTCTTCTCCCACTGCCCTGCTTGATCTGGCGAGGAAGCGCTATGACCGCACCCTGGAACTTCTGGAACGGATGGTGGTGACCGAGTCTCCCACCGGAGACGCCGGGGGCGTCACCGCCGTCGCCGATCAGGTGCGCGAGCTCTTCGCCGAGCATGACGCCGAGATCTCCGTCAGCACGGGGGAGTGGGGGACCCACCTGGTGCTGGAGATTCCCGGGTCGGGGTCGAAGCGCGATGCGGCACCGGTGCTCTTCATCGGACACTCGGACACGGTGTGGCCCACCGGGACCCTGGAGAAGATGCCGTTCCGGATCGAAGGGGGCATGGCCTACGGGCCCGGGATCTTCGACATGAAGTCAGGTCTGCTGATCATGCACCAGGGGCTGAGCGTGAGCACCGAGCTGGGACTGTCCCGGCCGCCGGTGCGCGTGATCGTGGTCGGGGACGAGGAGATCGGCTCACCGAGCTCGCGGGAGCTGCTGCTGGCCAGCGCCGAAGGGACCAGCGCCGCGCTGGGCTTCGAGTCTCCCCATCCCGGCGGGGCGCTCAAGGTCGGCCGTCTCGGCAGCACCCGGCTCCGGCTCGAGGTCACCGGCCGCGCCTCGCACGCGGCGCTGGACCCCGAAGGGGGTGTCAACGCGATCGAGGAGCTGGTGGACCAGATCCTGGCCCTTCGCGAGATCATCGGGTCAGCCCAGGAGGCCGCTCCGGGAGATGTGCTCTGCAACGTCGGCACCATCACCGGAGGCGGCAAGACCAACGTGGTGCCGGCCGCGGCCTCGGTGGAAGTGGGGCTGAGGTTCCGCACCCCGGAGGTCGAGAATCAGGTGCTGGCCTCGATCCGCGAGCTCACCCCGGTCCGCACCGACGCCCGGCTCGACGTCCACACCTTGTCCCAGCGTCCCGCCTGGCAGGCCGACCCCGCCGATGAAGCGCTGCTCGCGGCCGTGGAGGACGCTGCCACCGACGCTGGACTTCCTGCGGTCGGCGGTCGACCCGCGGCCGGAGCGGGAGACACCAACTTCCTGGGATCCAGCCTGCCCACGCTCGATGGTCTCGGACCCGACGGCGCGGGAGCCCACGCTGATCACGAGCAGGTCCGGCTGGAATCGATCCCAGAGCGGATCGCCCTGCTGGCGGCGCTGCTCGCCCGGCTCTGAGTCAGCCTGAGGTGGGAGGCCCGGCGCGGGCGGACCCGCGGCTGAGCAGTCCGGACAGGTCAAGGCCCCCGGCGTGGATCAACCGGTCTGGCAGGATCGGCGCCGCCGTGTGAACGAGCACCTCCGTGCTGTCCTCACCGATCACGGTGCAGCTGATGAGCTTCACGTCATTGCGGGAGGCCACCGCCTCCGCCACGGCGCACGGACTCCCGGTGCTGATCCCGCGCACCGCATCGGCGCCGGCGAGTGCGGCCAGGTCCGCGCCCCGGGCCGCCTGTGCGGAGGAGACCGCGACCATGCTCAGGACCTGCGTCGCGGCGAGCAGCACGAGCAGCGCCATGATCAGGCCCAGGGCCAGCACGGTGCCTGAACCTCGGTCGCCTCGGATCGACTCCCGGGGTCTCACGGCAGCTCCTCGACTCGGGCCGTGGCCGCAGCGTCCTGGGTCATCGTGACCTCGACCCAGCCCAGGACCCGCACCGGCCGGAAGAGCGTCACGGTGACGTAGTCCTGCTCCTGACTGAGCCGGACCGACACCTCCTCGCCAGCGACCCGCCGGGCCGCGGCCTCCGCCGAGGCGGGGTCCTCCCCGCGGGCCAGCTCCCGCGCCGCGGCCCGAGCCCCCGTCTCCAGGCTGACCTGGGCGGCCCCGTGGAGACCGAGGGAGAGCACCAGCAGCAGCGCGAGCACCACCGACGGCAGCGCGAGCGCGAACTCCGCGGTGATCGACCCGCGCTCAGAATGAGAGCGCACGTTCGACGACGCCGGTCAGCATCGCTTGGGCGGTGCTCGAGCTCAGCACCGCCACCAGCAGTCCGGCGAACCCGACCGCCGCGAGCATCACGATCCCGTATTCGGCCGTCGCGAGGCCCGCCTCCTCCTGATGGATCTGCTGCGCCAGATGGTCGGACTTCTTCGGAGCGGTGCGCGTCGGAGTCTTCCCCTTGATGATGCGTGCGGTGACGATGCCTTCCATGACCATGCGTTCCATGACCGAGCCTTCCGTGACAGAGGATGCCTGCTGTCTGCAGGTCCTCATCAGTCTTGGCCGTTCGGACGCCACATTCGCCGTGGAGGGTCACACTGTGGAGAGGCGTGACGAACGGACGGGCGATCCTCGTAGCTGGGGCAAACACTGCCGCCCGGGCACGCTGATGCTCGCTGGCGGATCGCCGCCGAGCATCAGCGTGTCGTCCCGTCGTCCCCTTCGCTCCCCTGTTGGCTCAGCTGCGCGGGAGAAGCCCCTCGCGCCCGCCGGAGACCCAGCGCGGGTCGAAGCTGCGGTCACCGGAGACCTGACCGGCCAGCGAGTCCAGCTCCGCCATTGCGTCCTCGGGAATCGTGACGTCCACCCCGCGCTGCAGCTCGTCCCAGTGCGCAGCCGTGCGCGTGCCCGGAATCGGGGAGATGTTCACGCCCAGGGCGGTGGCCTGCTGATACAGCCAGGCCAGGGCCAGTCCCGCGGTGGGGAGGTCCAGCCGCGCGGCGACAGCGCGCAGCTGCTCGAGGAGGGAGGCGTTGTGCGGGAGGTTCTCCGGCATGAACCACGGGAAGTTCTGCCGGATGTCCTCGGCCGGGAGGGCCTGGGCATCGAAGGAGTCAGTGAGCAGTCCCCGGCCCACTGGCGAGTACGGCACGAAGCCGATCCCCAGCCGGGCACAGGTTGGGAGCACGTGGGCCTCCACGTCCCGGGCGAAGATGCTCCATTCGCTCTGCACCGCCGTGATCGGGTGCACCGCGTGGCCGCGGGCGATCTCCTCCCCGGTGGCCTCCGAGAGTCCGATGGCACGCACCTTGCCGGCGGTGACCAGCTCGCCCAGTGCCTCGACGCTCTCCTCGATCGGCGTGTCGGGGTCCACCCGGTGCAGGTAGTACAGATCCACATGGTCGGTGCCCAGCCGGCGCAGGCTCTGATCGATCTGTTCCTTGATGTACGCCGCGTCGCCACGGGCGCGCCGTTTGCCGACCCCTGCGCCCTTCTCGATGCCGACCTTGGTCGCCAGCAGGAACTCCTCGCGCCGGTGCTTCAGAAAGGCCCCCAGCACCCGCTCGCTCTCGCCGTCGCCGTAGATGTTCGCGGTGTCCAGGAAGGTGACCTCACATCGGGCCACGTGGTCCAGCAGCTGAAGCGAATCCGCCTCACTGATGGCCCCATAGGCTCCGGCCAGTGACATCGCGCCATAGCCGAGCGCCGAAGTCTCGAGCTGATGCTGGCCGGTTCCCAGGGTGATGGAGCGCAGGGTCATGGATGGATCCTTCCGTAGTGCATGGACAGAACCTTCAGCCGGGAACTGGGACGACGGCGGTGCGGCGGGCGCCCGAACCAACGGGTCAGCGCCGCATGACCTTGCGCGCCGCCCAGTTGCCCACCAGCTGCAGCGACTGGACGAAGATGATCACCACGATCACCGCCAACCAGGTCACTTCCGGATTGAACCGGTTGTAGCCCTCGACGATGGCGAAGTTGCCGATGCCGCCGCCGCCGATGATGCCCGCCAGCGCCGACATGTCGGTGAGCGCGATGATCACAAAGGTATACCCCAGGATCAGCGGACCCAGCGCCTCCGGCAGCAGCACCGTGAGAATGATGCGCAGCCTGGAAGCGCCCATCGCCCGGGCCGCCTCGATCACCCCGGGGTCGATCGAGACCAGGTTCTGCTCCACGATCCTGGCGATTGCGAAGGTGGAGGCCCAGATCATCACGAAGATCACCGCATCGTTGCCGATCCCGGAACCGATCACGTAGATGGTCACAGGCTGCAGCGCGGCGATCAGGATCACGAAGGGGATCGGCCGGATCAGGTTCACCACGAAGTTCATCGCCAGGTAGGCAGGCCTGTTGGAGAGCAGCCCGCCGTCGCGCGTGGTGTAGAGCGTGAGCCCGATGGCCAGGCCGATGAACCCGCCGAGGAGGAAGGCCCAGGCGACCATATAGATGGTGTCGACGATGGCCGAGAGCAGCTCGGGCCCGTAGTAGCTCCAGTCCAGAGCTCGGTATGTGTCGATCATTCGTGCACCTCCTGGACCTCTCCGGCGGAGTTCAGCGTTGCGACGAAGGTTTCCACCGCGCTGACCGCGCCCTGAATGGCGAGGGTCAGCAGTCCGTAGGACGCGTTCTTGGTCGTGTTCATGCCGCCGTGCACGATCTCGAAGGAGACTCCGTGTGAGGCCGCCTCGCCCAGCACGGCGCTGACCGCGGCGGCGTTCTGCAGTGAGACCACCACGAGCCGCCCGCTGGCGTGCCCGCGGATCCGCCGCACGTCCTCCGCGGTCGGACGGTTCTTCAACGCCGCTCCGACGAAGCTGGCGTCCTTGGACTCGCGCGGGCTGGAGAAGACGTCATAGACCAGCCCGGACTCCACGATCCGGCCCTGGTCCATCACCGCCACCCGGTCCGCGATGGAGCGGATGACCTCCATCTCGTGCGTGATCGCCACGATGGTGATGCCGAGCTCCTCATTGGCGCGGCGCAGCAGCCGCAGGACCTCTCCGGTGGTGTTGGGGTCCAGCGCGGAGGTGGACTCATCGGCCAGGAGGATGTCCGGCTTGGCGGCGAGCGCACGGGCGATCCCGACTCGCTGCTTCTGCCCGCCGGAGAGCTGCTCCGGGTACTGGGTGGCCTTGTCGGTGAGCCCCACGAACTCCAGCAGCTCCTCCACCCGGGCCGCGCGCTCGGACTTCTTCCACCCGGCCACCTTCAGCGGGTATGCGACATTGCCGGCGACATTCCGGGAGTGGAACAGGTTGAACTGTTGGAAGACCATGCCGATCCGGGAGCGGACCTTGGTCAGCTGCCCCTCCCGCATCGCGGAGATCTCCTGGCCCAGCACGTGGACGGACCCTGCAGTGGGGCGTTCGAGCCCGTTGATCAGCCTGATCAGCGTGGACTTCCCCGCCCCGGAGAACCCGATGACGCCATAGACCTCACCGCGGTCGACGCGCAGGCTCACGTCGTCGACCGCGGTGACGGTCTTGTCTCGCGTGCCGAAGGTGCGCGAGACGTTGTTGAACTCGATGAGTGGAGCTGTGCTCACGCGTCGTCGTCCGCTTCCTCGTCAGCACCTTCATCGGGGGTCTCGCCCTCGGCGCTGCGCAGCGAGTCCTCGTAGTCGACCAGGGCTTCCTGGAGCTGCTCGGCGGTGACGTCCGTGGCGGGGACCGAGGTGTCCGCGGAGAGCTCCGCATCGATCTCGAGCACCCGCTCATCGTGGTAGACCGCTGCGATCTCGCGCAGCGCCTCGTTGTCGCTGTCTTCGGCGCGGGCGACGAAGGCGTTGATGTAGGGGAACGCGGAGGCGTCGGTGGGGTCATCGGCGAAGATGCCGTCACCCTCGGGGTCGAGCTCGGCGTCCTGGGCGAAGTTGTTGTTGATGATTGAGCCCGCCACCGATTCCAGCGCGTTGACCGTCTGCTGGGCGGCCACCGGCTGCACCGTCACGGTGGAGGCCTCCTCGTCGATGTGGCGCGGCTCAGGCTGGCGAGTCTCCTCGGAGAGCTCCAGCAGTCCAGCGGCCACCAGGGTGTTGATGGCGCGCCCCTGGTTCACGGCGTCGTTCGGGATCGCGACGGTGTCCCCATCGGCGAATTCACTGACATCGGTGTACTGGTTGGAGTACAGGGTCAGCGGCACCGCGGCGGTGGAGCCGATGGGCTGCAGGTCCTCGCCGGAGCTGACGTTGTAGTCCGCGAGGTAGGCGATGTGCTGGAACCAGTTGGCGTCGATGTCGCCGCTGGTCAGCGCGGGGTTGGGCTGGGTGTACTCGGTGAACTCGACGAGTTCGATCTCGTAGCCCAGCTCCTCCTCGGCGATCCGCTCGACCTCGCGGTGGCTCTCGTTGGCGCCGACGACGCCGATGGTGAACTCCTGCTGATCCTCCGGCGCGGCCTCGGTCTCGTCACCCCCGCGGTCGAAGGCGCTGCAGCTGCTCAGCGCGAGGGCGAGCGTGGCGCTCACGGCCAGGGTGTTCAGCCCGCGACGACGACGGCGGCCGGCGGTGGGCCCGGAGGGGATCTGCTGGTGAGTCATGAGTGATCCTTATGCGGTGTGCGGGCAGATCTTTGCCCGAAAAAATGACAGGGGTGCCCAGGGAGATATGCCTGGGGCGCTCGCGAATGTTCACGCGCGAACAGAGGGTGCACCGATGAGTGCGGGTGCGGGTGATGTCCTTTCGACGCTGCTCTTGCCTGTCCCAGTCAGCACCACGGCTGAGCCTCGTGGGCTCCACCTATGGTGAGAACAAGCCGCTTCGTGATCCGGGACCACCCTTGAACATGGGGTTGGTGAGTGACCGTGAACGGATCGTCGGATCACCGCGCGTGCGCGGATCTCCAGGTCACTTCTCTTGAAGCAGGTTCAATCGTAGCTCACGTTTCAGCGTCGCACTGCGCGCATTCATATTCCGTCACGGAGCCGGGTGTGTTCAGTTCTGTGCCGCCGGGGAGTCGAGAGCTGGCCCCGGAAGGGATCCCTGAGTGGGCCCCGGAGCGGGGGCGGATCTCTCCGGCCGAGCGGCGAGGATCGCGCGCAGCAGGTTCAGCGCCGGCTGCTTCTGAAGCGGGTTGTTCTTGTTGCCGCACTTCGGGGACTGCACGCAGGAGGGGCAGCCCGTGGCGCAGTCACAGCCGGCGATGGTCTCAGCAGTGGCGCCGATCCATTCGGCGGCCAGCTCGAAGCCGCGCCGCGCGAACCCCGCCCCACCGGGGTGACCGTCATAGACGAAGATCGTGGGCAGCTCCGTGTCTCGGTGCAGCGCGGTGGAGACACCGCCGATGTCCCAGCGGTCCCCAGAGGTCAGCAGCGGCAGCAGCCCGATCATGGCATGCTCCGCGGCATGCAGCGCGCCGGGCACATGCTCGGGGATCACTCCGGCGTCCGCGAGCTCCGTCTCCGGGGCGGTGATCCACATGGCCTGGGTCCGCAGAGAGGAGGGCGGCAGGTCCAGCGGCTCGTCGGAGAGCACCTCCGAGGAGCCCAGCGCCTTGCGCTGGAAGCCGACCACGGTGCTGGTCACCTCCACCATCCCGGAGTGCAGACGATAGCGGCCCCAGTCAGCGGCTTCCTCGACCAGCAGCACCTCGATCGAGGTGGTCTCCCGGGCCTGGGTGTAATAAGGCGGAGTGGCGGGGAAGACCAGCACGGCGCTGTTCTGGCGGTCCAGCTCTTCGACGATGTAGCTGCGCCCCTGGTGGACGTACACGGCCCCCGGATGGGCCTGCGGCTGCGCCTGGGCGGAGCCCATGTCTCCGATCACGGTGCCGTCTTCCGAGTTCACGATCGTATAGGGACCGCCGCCGTCGGAGCGCAGCTTCACCCAGGCGGCGGCCGAGACGTCGTCGTGGGCGAAGAACCAGCCGCGCGGCCGACGTCGCAGATGCCCCTGCTCGGTGAGCGACTCGATCAGCCAGGCCTCGAACAGCTCAAGGTCAGACGTGGTCAGCGGGAGCTCCTGCGCTGCGGCGAGGATATGCGGCGCGGCCACATGCGGGTTGGTGGGATCGGTGACCGCATCCTCGACCGCGGTGTCGAAGATCGCCTCGGGATGGTCCAGCAGATAGGAGTCCAACGGGTCATCTCCAGCGATGAAGAACGCCGCTCCACGCTGCCCCGAGCGCCCCGCGCGGCCCAGCTGCTGGAAGAACGAGGCCCGGGTGCCGGGCCAGCCGGCGATGATCACCGCGTCCAGGCCCGAGATGTCGATCCCCAGCTCCAGAGCAGGCGTGGATGCGACACCGAGCAGCCGCCCCTCGCGCAGCGCGTCCTCGAGCTCGCGGCGCTCCTCCTTGAGGTACCCGGAGCGGTAGGCCGCCACCCGCCCGCGCAGGTCGCGGTCCACGTCGGCGAGTGAGTCGGCGGCGATCTGCGCGATGGTCTCGGCGCCACGGCGGGACTTGATGAACGCGAGTGTCCGATGGCCGGCGACCACCAGGTCGGTGAGGATGTCAGCCGCCTCCACGGTGAGGCTGCGCTTGAGCGGCGCCGCGTTGTCACCGGTCAGCGAGGAGTACGAGGCCTCCCAGAGGTAGACGTCCACGGCTCCGTGGGGGGAGGTGTCCTCGGTGATGGCCTGGACCGCGCTGTCGGGGTGGCCGATGAGCCGGGAGAACGACGTCGCGGGGTCACCGCTGGTGGCAGAGGCTCCGGTGAAGACCGGGTGGGCCCCGTAGTGCGCGCAGATCCGCCGCAGCCGGCGCAGCAGCAGCGCGATGTGGGAGCCGAAGATCCCGCGGCAGCTGTGCGCCTCGTCGATGATCACGTAGCGCAGCCGCGCGAAGAACCGGGCCCAGGCCCGGTGGTTGGGCAGTATTCCGACGTTGAGCATGTCGGGGTTGCTCAGCACCACATTGGCGTGCTGGCGGATCCAGCGACGCTCGGCCGGATCGGTGTCCCCGTCATAGGATGCCGGACGGATGCCGCCCTGGGTCCCGGCAGGCCCTGTGGCCTCGGCGAGCTGGGTCAGCGCGTCCAGCTGGTCGGCCGCCAGCGCCTTGGTGGGGGAGAGGTAGAGCATAGTGGTGCCCACGCTGGACGGGGGACCAACGCTTCCGAAGGCCGACCCGGCGATGCGCGGAGCGGCGGCGTCCCCCGCCGCACCCGCTTCTGCCCCACCGCCGGGCGCGTCGCCGCCGGCGCCGCGATCCTTGCCGGTTCCAACGGTTCCGCCGGTTCCGTGTGCTGACCTCGGCAGCGTCCCGCGCGGGCCCCCGCAGATCTCCGCGAGGCCGGGCAGCTGGGTGCCCAGGGACTTGCCCGAAGCCGTGCCGGTGGCCAGGATCGTGTGCCGCCCGGCATGCAGCGCCTCGGCCGCGTGCACCTGGTGGGTGTAGAGCCCCGAGACGCCCAGCTGGCGGTAGCCCGCGCGCAGCTCGGTGGGAACCCAGTCGGGCCAGTCGGTGGTGTGGGCCTGCCGCGCCGGGAGGGTGCGGACGTGGCGCAGCGGACCGGCGTCGCCGATCTCAGCCGTCAGACCTGCACGGCGCAGCAGCTCAAAGGGTTCCTGGTCGGACATCACCCTCAGGCTACGTCAGGAACCGATGGCGCTCAGGCCCGTTCGCCCAGGGACCGGATGTGTGCGGGCAGCCGATCATGGGAGCCGTACATGAAGTGATTCTCCATGCGCTCGGAGTAGCGGCTGGCTTCGGTGCTGCGGCCCACCGCTTCGGAGGTCTCGCGGATGTGCATCGGTGAGGCGCCGCAGCAGACTCCGAGGTAATTGATGCCCAGGCCGTAGGCCTCCTTGGCGAACGCGCCGATCTCGTAGCGGTTGGTGAACAATGGATCCAGCGCGGTGGGGAAGGCCCTGCCGTGCGGGGACGGCACGCTGGCGCGGACATCCGAGAGGTTGAAGAAGGTGGGTTCGCTCGCTGTGGTGCGGTAGGGCACGGGCAGCGCGGCCACATGGCAGGAGACGGCCTCCCGGATCTGACGCAGCCAGGGCATCATCGTGTCCGGCCCGCGGAAGCAGTTGAGCCCGACGACGTCGGCTCCGGCCTGCTCCAGGCGCTGGCAGGTCTCGACGACGCCGAGCCCATCGGCCATGTCTTCGAAGGCCATGGGCGCAAGGGTGAGCACCACCGGGAGTCCGGAGGACCGTGCCGCCTCGAGGGCCGCGAGCGCCTCGCCCGCGTAGTAGAACGTCTCGCCGATGATCAGGTCTGCGCCCTCCTCCACCGCCCAGCCGACCATCTCGTCGAACATTGAGCGCACCTCGTTCTGGCGCTGGACGTCGGTCGGATCCCAGATGTTGGTGTTGGAGATGTTGCCGGCCATCAGGTCCCCAGGTCGCGCATCGGCGACCTCACGGGCGATCTGCAGGGCCGAGCGGTTCAGCGGCTCAAGCAGATCCTCCTTGCCGATGACCCGCATCTTCTCGCGGTGTCCGTTATAGGTGAACGCCTCGACGATGTCGGAGCCGGCGCGCTGGAAGTCCCGGTGCAGGGCACGCAGCGCCTCGGGATCCTCCAGCGCCACCTCGGGAACGAACTCTCCTGCAGTGAGGTACCCGCGGCGTTCGAGCTCGAAGAGGAACCCTTCGGCGCAGATGACGGGTCCAGCATCAAGGCGATCGGTCAGGGGGTTGGTGGCCATGGGCGCTCCTTCAGCGGCAGAGTGGCGCTGCCTCAACATTCACTGGGGTGTGAACAATTGAACTTAACGCAGCGAGTTTGCCGATCATACCGCAGGAGCGGTGCCCGGCCTAGCCGTTGAGGTCATCGAACTGCGAGTGGCTGGGCCGCAGTCGTCCACCGGAGGTGGCGCCGTAGACATGGACGTCGCCCAGCAGGGTCCAGCCCAAGAACTCGTAGAGCTCGCGACCGTCGCCGGTGGCCACGAGCAGGCCCTCTTCGACGTCGTGCTCGTGGGCGATGGCGATCAGCGCGCGGGTCACGTAGGTGCCCAGGCCCTGGCGGCGGTAGTCGTTGTTCGTGTAGATCCGGTCCAGGATCGCGTAGTGGTCGACGGTGGCGACCCGGCCGCGGGCGGCGACCTTGTCACCGTCGCGCACTGTGAAGCGGGTCCAGCCGTCGTGGTCCTCGCGCGTGGTGGTGTAGCCCTCTGGCGTGATCGGATCCTCGACGTCCTGGGTGTCCATGTCCACCACCATGAGCTTCTCCTCATCGCTGATGAGCTGCAGCCCCTCGATCGTGCCCTGGCTCAGCGACTCGGCCCCGGGCTCGGCGATCACGGTCAGCAGCCGAGCGGAGTCCTTCGTGACGGCGGAGGCGATCTTGCGCAGATCGGTCTCCCGCGGGGCGTACAGCACGTACTCCCATTCGTCGGAATCTCCGGAGCGCAGAGCTGAGTGGACGTTGCCCTCGTGCTGGACGTCGTAGTCGTGAGTCCGCGCCCATCCGGTTACCCAGTGGCGGACAAGGTCATCGCTCAGCTCAGAAGTCATAGTCCGACCATACAAAGAAAAAGCAGCGCACCGTGAGAGGACGGGACAACGAGTTCATAAAGATGTTGTTCAGAACTACCCTTGAGAGGTGAGCATGTCCCGGATCGTCCTCTATTACGCCTTCACCCCTCTCTCGGATCCCGAGGCGGTGAAGCTCTGGCAGCACACGCTCTGCCGGGAGCTCGGCCTCAAGGGCCGGATCCTGATCTCCCCGCAGGGGATCAACGGCACCGTGGGCGGTGAGCTCAAGGCGGTCAAACAGTATGTGAAGCAGACCAGGGCCTACGCCCCGTTCCGGGAGATGGCCTTCAAATGGTCCGACGGCGGGGCGGAGGACTTCCCGCGGCTCTCGGTCAAGGTCCGCCCCGAGCTGGTGGCCTTCGGGGTGCCCGAGGAGATCGAGGTCGATCAGCACGGCGTCGTCGGCGGCGGTGAGCATCTGCAGCCACAGCAGGTCCATGAGCTGGTCGAGTCGAAGCGAGCCCAGGGCGTGGAGGTCGCGTTCTTCGACGGCCGCAACGCCATGGAGGCGCAGATCGGCAAGTTCAAGAACGCGGTGGTTCCCGAGACCGAGACCACCCGGGACTTCATCGCCGAGCTGGATTCCGGCAGATACGACCATCTCAAGGACCAGCCGGTGGTGACCTACTGCACCGGCGGGATCCGCTGCGAGGTCCTCTCGGCGCTGATGCGTCGGCGCGGCTTCGAAGAGGTCTACCAGATCGACGGCGGGATCGTCCGCTACGGGGAGACCTTCGGCGACGAGGGCCTCTGGGAGGGTGAGCTCTACGTCTTCGACTCCCGGATGAACACCCGCTTCTCCCCGGAGGCGAAGACCATCGGGCAATGCGTCTGCTGCTCCAACCCCACGAGCACCTTCTATAACTGTATGGATCGGGGATGCTCCACGCTGCAGCTCTACTGCGAGGACCACCGCCACATCCCCGAGACCACAAGCTGTGAGAACTGCCGCGCCCGGCTCGAGCAGGATCCCTCCGACCCCAATGCCGGCGCCCTGGGGAAGGTGCGCCGCGGATGAGCCCCACCGAGCTGCCCGCCCCGGCCGCCGACCCGGAACTCATCGCCGCCCTGCGCCAGGACCTGCTCGCCGCAGAGTTCACCAACGAGCGGGTCGCCCAGCTGCTCGGCGCGGACGCGCTCGCCGCCATGGAGCGCGATCAGCTGATCCCGGGCATGCTGCGCATCTCGGAGCTGCTCTCCGCGGAACCCGCTCCTGATCCCTGCGCCGTGCTCGCCGGACTGTGGCTGCTCGGGCTCGAGATCTCGGCCGGAGCGCTGCGGGCCGCGCTGCCCCGCCTCGGTGTGGAGGGTCTGCGCCGGCTCAACCTGGTGCACCCGGCAGCTGAGACTCAGCGGGCCGCCGACGACGTCGAGCTGTACCGCCCCAGCGTGGACCTTCGCCCCTACCAGGCGGAGCAGGAACAGGGTCTGGCCGACCTCTGGGTGGCCAGCGACCTCCCCGCCGCGCAGCTGCAGGGCCCGCTACACCCCGAGCACGTCCTCGGCATCGGCGGGGCCAGCCTGACCCTGGCCGCGAGCATCCACCGCACCCCGGTGCAGCGCGCCCTGGAGATCGGCACCGGCTGCGGGATCCAGCTGATGCACCTGCTCGATCATGCCGAGCACGTGGTGGCCACCGATCTCAGCCGGCGCGCCCTGGACTTCACCGAGTTCAACCTAGGCCTCAACGCCCCCGCGCTGCGCCTGGATCCCCGTGACCTCGGGGCCCGGGTGGAGCTGGTGCAGGGCAGCCTGCTGGAACCCGTCGCCGGACAGAGATTCGACCTGATCATCTCCAATCCGCCCTTCGTCATCACCCCACGCCCCAGGGACGAGCAGATTCAGGCCCGCTACACCTACCGCGACGGCGGCCGGGCGGGGGATGAACTCATGGCAGAGCTGATCAGTGCCCTGCCCGAGCACCTGGCCGACTCCGGGACCGCGCAGCTGCTGGGCAACTGGGAGATCCAGGACCAGGACGCCTGGGACGCCCGCCCGCGCCTCTGGTGCGCGGGGTTCCCCGCCGAGGTCGACGCCTGGTTCATCCAGCGCGACCGGCAGGACAGCGCCCAGTACGCCGAGACATGGCTGCGCGACGCCTCCACCCAGCGCGACCCGGAGAGCTACCGCCGGCGCTACGCCGACTACCTCGAGGACTTCGCCTCCCGGGCGGTGCTCGCGGTGGGATTCGGGATGATCTTCCTGCGCCGCCGCAGCCCCGAGGCGCACGCGATCACGCCTTGGCGGAGGTTCGAAGAGCTCACCGGTGCCGTGGAGCAGCCCCTGGGGCCGGTCCTCGGTGCCACCGCGGCCCGGGCAGAGAGCGTCGCCCGCGACCGGCAGGCGGTGTTCGACACGGTCCTCGCCGTCGCCCCCGACGTCACCGAGGAGCGCCACCAGCGTTTCGGCGCCGTCCACCCGGAGGTCATCCTCGCTCGTCAGGGAGCTGGGCTGCGTCGCAGCCGCGCAGTCTCCAGCGCCGCCGCGGGACTCTTGGGCGCCGCCGACGGGGAGTATCAGGTCGCCGCGCTGATCACCGCGGTCGCGGCGCTGATGGCCGATGAGTCCACAGATCAGGAGGATCTCGAGCAGGCGCTGCGCGGCGAAGTCCTGGAGCTCTACGTCGAGGGATACCTCAGTGAGTCTTGATTCCACCGGACTCGACGTGTTCTGCTCGCTGATATATTGAGCACTCGACGGCCAGCCCACTGCTGAGCGCCCGAGAACGCAGCGCAAGAATTCCCTCAAGGAGATCAGTGCCCGAAGGCAAGAAACTCGTCATCGTCGAGTCCCCGGCGAAGTCCAAGTCCATCGCCAAGTATCTCGGCGATGACTTCATCGTGGACGCTTCCGCCGGGCATATCCGTGACCTGCCACAGCCCTCCGAGCTGCCCACCGACATGAAGAAGGGCCCGTTCGGCCGGTTCGCGGTGAACCCCGACGACGGCTTCGCGCCCTATTACGTGATCTCTGACTCCAAGAAGAAGAAGGTCACTGAGCTCAAGCGGGCGCTCAAAGACGCCTCGGAGCTCTATCTCGCCACGGACGCCGACCGTGAAGGTGAAGCGATCGCCTGGCACCTGCTGCAGGTGCTCAAGCCCAAGGTCCCGGTCTACCGGATGACCTTCACCGAGATCACCAACGAGGGCATCACCCGCGCGCTGCATAACGTGCGCCAGATCGACGACGACCTCGTCGACGCCCAGGAGACCCGACGCATCCTGGACCGGCTCTATGGCTACGAGATCTCCCCGGTGCTCTGGCGCAAGGTCGGCAAGGGCCTCTCCGCAGGCCGAGTGCAGTCCGTCGCCACCCGCCTGGTCGTCGAGCGCGAACGCGAGCGCATGGCCTTCATCCCGGCCGGCTACTGGGACCTCTCCGGAAGCTTCGCCACCGCCGCCGGCGACGAGTTCACCGCCAAGCTCAACGCCGTCGACGGCGCCCGAGTGGCCACCGGCTCCGACTTCAACGACCGCGGCGAACTGAAGTCCACCCGATCCAAGACCGAGGTCAGCGTCCTGGACCGGCAGGCCGCCGAAGAGCTGTCCGCGAACCTGACCGACGCGGAGTTCACCGTGGACTCGGTCGAGGACAAGCCCTACTCGCGCCGCCCGCAGCCGCCGTTCATCACCTCCACCCTGCAGCAGGAGGCCTCGCGCCGGCTGCGCTTCTCCTCTCGGGCCACCATGCAGGTCGCGCAGCGGCTGTATGAGAACGGCTACATCACCTATATGCGTACCGACTCGGTCACGCTGTCCAACGAGGCGATCACCGCCGCGCGCCGGCAGATCACCGAGCTCTATGGGGCCGACCACGTCCCCGCCAGCCCGCGCCTCTATTCCAAGAAGAGCGAGACCGCGCAGGAGGCCCACGAGGCGATCCGCCCCTCCGGCGACCACTTCCGCACACCCGGGCAGGTCGCCAACGAGCTCTCGAAGGACGAGTTCAAGCTCTACGAACTGATCTGGAAGCGCACCGTGGCGTCCCAGATGGAGGACGCCAAGGGCTTCACCGCCTCCGTCCGGCTCAGCGCGACAGTCGCCCAGGGACCCCAGGCCGGGACCACCGCCACCTTCGGCGCCTCCGGCACCGTGATCACCTTCCCCGGCTTCCTCGCCGCCTACGAGGAGGTCCGCGAGAACACCTCGGAGGACGACGACGCGAAGGCCGGCAAGGCTGATAAGCGACTCCCCAAGATCGAGACCGGAGAGCGGCTGACCGGCCGCGACGTCCAGGCCAAGGGTCACGAGACGACCCCGCCCGCGCGCTACACCGAAGCCACGATCGTCGCCGAGCTGGAGAAGCGCGAGATCGGCCGGCCCTCGACCTACGCGCCGACCATCTCGACCATCATGGACCGCGGCTATGTCACCAAACGCGGCTCCGCGCTGATCCCCTCCTGGACCGCGTTCAGCGTGATCCGGCTGCTGGAGGAGCACTTCGGCAAGTACGTCAACTACGACTTCACCGCCCGGATGGAAGAGGACCTCGACCAGATCGCGCGCGGCGAGCTGCAGCGCGAAGCCTGGCTGCAGGGGTTCTACTTCGGCGCCAAGGACGGCGTCGATGGGCTCAAGCACGTGGTGGAGAACCTCGGCGAGATCGACGCCCGGGCTATCAACTCCATCGAGATCACCCCCGGGGTGAACCTGCGGGTGGGCCGCTACGGCCCCTACCTGGAACGTCCCAACCCCGACGGGGTGGTCAACGCCGAGGGCGAGCTGGAACCCCAGCGCGCCAACCTGCCGCAGGACCTGGCACCCGATGAGCTCACCGCGGCCAAGGCCGAGGAGCTCTTCGAACAGGCCCAGTACTCCGGACGCGTGCTCGGCACCGACCGAGAGACCGGTCGGGAGATCGTCGCGAAGGACGGCCGCTACGGCCCCTACGTCACCGAGCTCATCGAAGAGATGACCGAGGCGCAGCTCGAAGAGCACCTGAAGTCGCTGCCCACCGAGTACTACAAGAACGGCAAGCCCAAGCCGAAGAAGAAGCCGGCGAAGGAGAAGCCCCGCACCGGCTCGCTGCTCTCCGACATGACCCTGGAGACCGTGACGCTGGAACAGGCGCTGCGGCTGCTCTCGCTGCCCCGCGTGGTCGGCGCCGATGAAGACGGCGAAGAGATCACCGCGCAGAACGGCCGCTTCGGGCCGTATCTGAAGAAGGGCTCGGACTCCCGCTCCCTGGAGACCGAAGAGCAGATGTTCACCATCACCCTGGATGAGGCGAAGGCGATCTACGCCCAGCCCAAGCAGCGGGGACGCCGGGCGGCGGTTCCGCCGCTGGCCGAGTTCGGCGCCGACCCCACCTCGGAGAAGCAGGTGGTGGTCAAGGACGGCCGCTTCGGCCCCTACGTCACCGACGGCGAGACCAACGTGACCGTGCCGCGCAGCGTCTCGCTTGAGACGCTGACCAAGGAGCACGCCTACTCGCTGCTGGCGGAGAAGCGTGCCGCCGGACCTAAGAAGCCTCCGGCGAAGAAGCCCGCTGCGAAGAAGGCACCGGCCAAGAAGAAGGCTCCAGCCAAGAAGACCACCGCGAAGACTGGATCCTAGTCAAGGAGTCACCTGATGCGTCTCGGCGTGCTGGATATCGGTTCGAACACCGTGCACCTGTTACTGGTGGATGCTCATCTCGGGGCCAAACCAGAGGCATTCGCCTCCCACAAGCGACCGCTCTCCCTGGTCAAGCATCTCGACGAGGCCGGAGCGATCACCGACGAGGGTCAGCGCGAGCTGATCGGCTTCATCGCTGAGGCGGCCCGGTTCGCCGCACGGCACCGCGCCGAGGACCTGCTCTCCTTCTGCACCTCCGCCCTGCGTGAGGCCGCCAACGGGGAGGCGGTCCTGCAGCGGGTCGTCGCCGAGACCGGGGTGGAGCTCACCGAGCTCGCCGGCGCCCAGGAGTCCGCGATGACCTTCTTCGCCGCCCGACGCTGGCGCGGCTGGAGCGCCGGGGACATCCTGAACTTCGATATCGGCGGCGGCTCCTTCGAGATCGCCTATGGACGCGACGAGCTGCCCGCCACCGCGGTCTCGCTGCCGCTCGGTGCAGGCCGGCTCACCCGGGACTGGCTCGGGGAGGACCCGCCCACCAAGGACCAGGTCAAGACGCTGAAGGGCTATGTGCGCGAAGAGCTCGAGGCCGCGCGCCGCGAGTTCCCGACGCTCAGCGGTCATACCGAGGTGCTCGCCACCTCCAAGACCTTCCGCTCGCTCGCCCGGATGACCGGCGCCGCGCCCTCCGCCGAGGGCCCCTACGTGCCGCGCAGCCTGGCCTACGCCGAGCTGAAGCCGCTGGTGAAGAAGCTCGCCACGATGACCGCCGCCGAACGCGCCGAGCTGCCCGGCGTCTCAGCGCTGCGCGCCCGGCAGGTCTTCGCCGGAGCCCTGGTCGCCGAGCAGGCGATGAAGATCTTCGGCATCGAGACGCTGCAGATCTGCCCCTGGGCGCTGCGCGAGGGCCTGATCCTGCGCCGACTGGACTCCCTGGTCCGCGACGGCGCAGTGGCGGTGCCCGCCGCTCCCGGGGTCGGCCACGTCAACCTCGGACGCGAGCTGCGCAAACCCTCCCGCGGCGAGGTCCCCGGCGGCCGCC